>NZ_CP144125.1:2504183-3130229 GCF_036429475.1 Halalkalicoccus sp. CGA53 | reverse complement strand
GAACGAGCTCGTCGCCGGCAACGACACGGCCGTCGTCCAGGTGGCGAGCGTGCTCATCGGGCCGATCGGTGCGGTCGCGATGCTCATAGGCGGGTTGCTCGCGACGGCGTCGTCGGCGAACGCGTCGATTCTCTCGTCGTCGCGGATCAACTTCGCGATGGGCAGAGACGGGATCGTCTCGCCGGCACTGAACGAGATCCACGAGCGGTTCGGGACGCCCTACCGATCGATCGGGGTCACCGGCGCGCTGATCCTGGTGTTCATCGTGGTGGGGAACCTGGAGCTGCTCGCGACCGCGGGGAGCGTGCTGCACCTGGTCGTCTACGGCCTACTGAACCTCGCGCTGATCGTCTTCCGCGAGGCGGAGCCGGCAGGCTACGACCCCGACTTCACCATCCCGCTCTACCCGATCACGCCGATCCTCGGCGCGGTGTTCTCGTTCGCACTGATCGCGTTCATCGACCCGGTCGTCGTCCTGCTCTGTGCGCTGTTCGTCGGCCTCGCCGTCCTCTGGTACCTCGGCTACGCCCGCTCGCGCACCGAGCGCGAGGGGGTCCTGAGCGAGTACGTCCTCTCGCGTCCCGAGCGGATGCCCGACGCCGCCGTCACCGCTGCCGAGGCCACCCAACCCGACCGCGCGAAACCATACCGGGTCCTCGTGCCAATCTCGAACCCGCGAACCGAGGGCGACCTGCTCTCGCTGGCGAGCGTGATCGCGAAGGCGAACGAAGGGATCGTCGACGCGGTTCACATCGTCCAGGTGCCCGATCAGATCCCACTGGATCGGGGCGCGGAACATATCGAGCGGATCGACGCCGAGTCAGGCAAACTACTTGAGCGCGCGCGGGAGGAGGCCGACACCCTCGGGGTACCGGTCGAGACGACGACCGTCGTCTCGCATCGCTCGTTCGAGGAGGTCTTCGACACGGCCAGGCGTCACGACGCCGATACCGTGGTGATGGGCTGGGGCGCGAACAGGCCGTGGGAGGCGGGCACCGCCCAGCGACCGATCGACGAGCTCACCCACGACCTGCCGTGTGACTTCCTCATCCTCAAGGACCGCGGTCTCGACACCCGACGGGTGCTCGTGCCGACCGCGGGGGGACCGGACTCGGACCTCTCGGCGGAGGTCGCACGGTACCTCCGCGACCGGGTCGGCGCGGAGATCAGCCTCCTCCACGTCGTCGAGGGTGAGGACGCGCGCGCCGGCGGATACGCCTTCCTCGGCGGGTGGGCCGAGGAGCACGGCCTGCCGAACGCAGAGATCCTGATCGACGACTCCGGCGACGTCGAGGGCGCGATCGAACGCGAGGCGGAGGACCGGACGCTGGTGATTATCGGCGCGACCGAGCGTGGGCTGCTCTCGCGGCTGGTCCGCGGCTCGCTCGTCTTCGACGTCGTCGACGAGGTCGAGTGTTCGGTGCTACTCGCCGAACGACCGTCCGGACGTACGATTCGCGAACGGATCCTCGGGCGAGCCGCGCCGTCGGAGCGAGCGGCCGCCGGCGACGACTGATTCGTCCATTCGTCCAGCAAGGTGACGAGATCCTGCTGGACGTCAGAAAACACACGATCGAACACGATGGATATCCGTCGATCGTGCGGGAAGTCGACGAACCGAACCGCTTATGGCCCGATGGACGATTGCCCCAGTATGGACGCAGCGACCGGCAGGACCGACGACCCGGCTCGCCCTCCGAACGATCGACGCGGTGCGTCCCGGTAATCGAGTTCTCCCCATGGTCAGAACGTTCACCGAGACGGTAGTACTCCCCCTCGCGAGCCCGAGGGACGCCGAGGCGACCGGGAGGGCGGTCCGTCCCTACCTCGACGGGACCTCCGATCACGTGCTCGTGGTCCACGTCATCGAGAAGGCAGGCGGCGCTCCCGACAAGGTGCCGGTCGAACAGGCCCGGATGCGGGCCGACGAGATATTCGCGACCGTCGAGGCGGCGTTCGCCGACTCCGACGTCCCGGTCGAGACCCGGGTCGTCTACGACACCGATGTCGCACGCGCGATCCTAGCGGTCGCCGAGGACGCCAGCGCGACCTCGATCGTCGTGACCCCGCGTGGCGCGAGCCGATGGATGAAGATGCTCTCCGGCGAGGTGATGCCCTCGCTCGTAAACGACACCGACCGCCCGGTCATCGTGATCCCGGAACGGGAGGCCGAAGGTGGCTGAGGACGCGGAACTCGCGAAGGACCTCGGGCTGCTCTCGGCGCTGACGATCGGGATCGGGACGATGGTCGGCGCGGGGATCTTCGTCCTCCCGGGGATCGCCGCCCAGGAGGCCGGCCCGGTCGTCGTCGCCTCGTTCGTGATCGGCGGCATGATCGCGTTCATCAACGCGTTCGCGGTGAGCGAACTCGGCACCGCGATGCCGAAAGCCGGCGGCGCGTACTACTGGATCAACCGTTCGCTGGGCCCCTCCTTCGGGTCGATCGCCGGCCTCGGCGACTGGATGGGCCTGGCGTTCGCGAGCGCCTTCTACTGTATCGGCTTCGGCCAGTACCTCGCGACGCTCGCCCCGCTGCCCTCGATCCTCTTTCTCAACGACATCCAGGTCGGCGCGCTGATCGCCGGGGTGATCTTCGTCGGCGTGAACTACATCGGTGCGAAGGAGACCGGCGGGATCCAGACGGTGATCGTCTTGATCTTGCTCGGGATCCTCACGGTGTTCGCGCTCGCCGGCTGGCTCGCGTTCGACTACGCGACGCTCGTCGGCGACGGGGGCTGGGCACCGACGGCCGAGGGCTACGGCGCGATCCTCCCCGCAACGGCGCTCGTCTTCGTCTCGTTTCTGGGCTACGCGAAGATCGCGACCGTCGCCGAGGAACTGAAGAACCCCGGGCGGAACCTCCCGCTCGCGGTGCTCGGGAGCGTCGGGTTCGTCACGGTGCTGTACGCGATCCTCGTCACCGTGATGCTCGGTGTCGTCCCGTGGCCCGACCTCGACCTCGACGCGCCGGTCGCACAGGCCGCCGAGGTGGCGTTCCCCGCCGCGATCGCGACCGCGGCGGCGACCGTGATGACGCTTGGCGCGTTGCTCGCGACCGCCTCCTCCGCGAACGCCTCGATCCTCTCGTCGGCCCGGATCAACTTCGCGATGGGCCGGGACAAGATCGTCACCGACTGGCTCAACGAGATCCACCCCAAGTTCGCGACCCCCTATCGCTCGATCCTCGTGACGGGATCGATGATCGTCCTCTTTATCGCCGCGCTCGGCCGCGACCTCGCGATCCTCGCGCAGGCGGCGAGCGTCCTCCACCTGATCGTCTACGCGCTCACGAACGTCGCGCTGATCGTCTTCCGACAGGCCGACCTCCCGGAGTACGACCCAGACTTCACGGTGCCGCTCTACCCGCTCACGCCGATCCTCGGCGCGGTGCTCTCGATCGGGCTGATCGGCTTCATGGCGACGGCGGAGATCCTCCTCAGCGTCCTGTTCGTCGTCGCCGCGCTCGCCTGGTACTTCCTCTACGCCCGGAAACACACGCTCCACGAGGGGATACTCGGCGAGTACGTCCTCTCACGGGCGGACGAACTGCCCGACGCCGCCGTGACCGCCGCCGAGGTCGCGCAGCCGGACGTCTCGCGCGAACACCGCGTGATGGTGCCGATCTCGAACCCCCGAACCGAGGGCGTGCTCCTCTCGCTCGCGGCCACCATCGCGAAGGCCAACGACGGGGTCGTCCACGCGGTCCACATCGTCCAGGTGCCCGATCAGATCCCGCTCGACCGGGGCGCGGAACATATAGACCGGATCGACGCCGAGTCCGGGAAACTGCTCGAGCGCGCCGAACGGGAGGCCGAGACGCTCGGCGTCCCCGTCGAGACGACGACCGTCGTCTCGCATCGCTCGTTCGAGGAGGTCTTCGACGCCGCCCGCCGGTTCGACGCCGATCGGGTCGTCATGGGCTGGGGTGTGGACCGGCCGTGGGCGGTGGGGACTGCCCAGCGACCGATCGACGAGCTCACCCACGACCTGCCGTGTGACTTCCTCATCCTCAAGGACCGCGGGTTCGCCACCGATAGAGTACTCGTCCCGACGGCGGGCGGGCCGGACTCAGAACTCTCTGCGGAGGTCGCCGCCGTCCTCCGCGACCAGGTCGGCGCGGAGGTCGCGCTGTTGCACGTCGTCGACGGCGAGGACGAACGAGCCCGGGGCCACGCCTTCCTCGGCGGATGGGCTGAGGAGCACGGCCTGCCGAACGCGGAGATCCTGATCGACGACTCCGGCGACGTCGAGGGTGCGATCGCCCGGGCCGCCGCGGGTCGGACGCTGGTGATTATCGGCGCGACCGAGCGTGGGCTGCTCTCGCGGCTGGTCCGCGGCTCGCTCGTCTTCGACGTCGTCGACGAGGTCGAGTGTTCGGTGCTACTCGCCGAACGACCGTCCGGACGTACGATTCGCGAGCGGCTGTTCGGCAGCGGCACCTCCGAAGGGGCGACCGCGAGCGACGACTGATCCCGTCTTCCTCTCCGAACGACGGCTCGACGAGACGACGCTGACCGGCGACGAGAACCCTCGGGGGTCAGGACGCGCGGCTCACGCGCCCCGAACGACGAGACCCGTGTGGCTCAACTCCTCGCTCACCTGGCTCGTCGTCGGGCCTCGGACCGCTCCTGTGCCCAGTCGATGGATTACGTGTCGAGACCGTCTCCCTCCAGGCGGTCACACACCCCGGAGGACGAACTCGCCGAGACTCTCGTCGTCGTCGTGGTCAACAGCGCGATGACCCCGTCGACGACGAACGAGAGCGCGATCGCCGGGCGCGCGACGCCCGGGGCGGAGGGGGACGTGTATCGGCCAGCCGGAGTGGACCGAACCGGTTAAATCACGGGCTCTCGGTCAGGGTGATAATGACCAAGGACCTTGAGCGCGACCTCGGTCTCGTCCCGGTGATCGCCATCAGCATGGGGGCGATGATCGGCAGCGGGATCTTCATTCTCCCGGGGCTCGCGATGGCCGAGGCCGGCCCGGCGGTGATCCTCGCGTTCCTCGTCGCCGGCCTGCTCGTCGTCCCGGCGGCGATCAGCATCGCGGAACTCGGGACCGCAATGCCGGAGGCCGGCGGCGACTACGTCTTCATCGAACGCGGAATGGGCCCCGTGGCGGGGACGATCGCCGGTCTTGGAACCTGGCTGATGCTGATGTTCAAGGGCGCACTCGCGCTCGTCGGCGGGATGTTCTACCTCGACCTGCTGTTCTGGCTGCCGAGTCACGCCGCCGCCGCCGTCGTTCTCGGTACCGCGCTGATCGGCGTCAACCTGATCGGCGTCAAACAGACCGGGCGGCTCCAGTCGCTGATGGTCGTCGTGATGGTGATCATCCTCTCCGCGTTCGTCGCGCTCAGCATCACCCACGTGCAGAGCCCCCGGTACGAGCCCTTCTTTACCGCGGGCTACTCCGGACTCGTCGGCGCGACGACGATGGTACTGGTCTCCTACGCCGGCGTCACGAAGATCGCGGCGGTCGCCGAGGAGATCGAGGACCCGGGTCGGAACCTCCCGCTCGGGCTGTTGCTCTCGCTCTGTTCGACCGCGCTGTTGTACGCACTGATCGTCTTCGTGCTCGTCGGAACGATCGACCCTGTCCAGCTCGCCGGGACGAACGTGCCGATGGCGGACGCGGTCGAGCCGATCCCCGGCCTCGGCGCCCCGGCGGTGGCAGCGATCGTGGTCGCCGCGGTGCTGGCGCTGGTCTCGACGGCGAACGCGGGTATCCTCACCGCCTCGCGCTACCCGCTCGCGCTCAGCCGGGACGAGCTCCTTCCCAAAGGGTTCGCCTACGTCCACCCGAGGTTCAGCACCCCGACGATCGCCATCCTCGCCACCGGCGGGGCGATGCTGTTCATCATCGTCGCGCTCCCGGTCGAGGAGATCGCGAAGACAGCCGGCGCGTTTCAGATCCTCGTCTACGTGCTCGTCTGCGCCGCGCTGATCGCGTTCCGCGAGCGGAACGTCGAGTGGTACGATCCCAGTTTCGAATCGCCGGCGTACCCCTGGCTCCAGCTGTTCGGGATCGTCTCGGGCGTCTACGTCATCTCACAGATGGACACCCTGCCGCTGGTCGGCGCGGTCGGGATCACCGTGCTCGGGACGGGCTGGTACCTCTGGTACGCGAGCGACCGGGTCGACCGCGAGGGGGTCGCCGTCGACGCCGTCCGCCGCGAGGCGGGCCGAAAGTTCGTCCGCGAGACCGAACGCCAGCTCGCCGGTTCGGAGGAGGGCGAGGAGGTGATGATCGCGCTCAGACGCGACGCGAGCCTGCTCGAGGAGAACCGACTGCTCCAGCTCGCGGCCCCGATCGCACGCACCCGGGAGAGCAGGATCCGGATCGTCCGGTTCGACGAGGTTCCCGACCAGGTGCCTCTGGAGTGGGCGACCGAGCAGTCGGCCGCGGACGTCGAGTTCGAGCGCCGGACCGACGAGCTGGTCGCCGACCTCGACGTGGACGTCGCGGTCGGCGAGATCGTCAGCCACGACACGAAACACGCGGTCGTCAACTACGCCGAACGGGCCGGCGTCGACCTCCTCATCACGCGCGCAGATCCGGTCAGTCGACTCAGAACGCTCTTCGGACGCGACACCGACTGGATCATGGAGCACACCCCCTGTGACATCGTCTTCGTCCAGGAGGGCGCGCTCGAGTCGATCGAGGAGATCGCGATCGTCACGGACCGGAGCCCGTTCAACGATCCGCTGAAGGTCGAACTCGCCGATGCGATCGCGAGCGCAGCCGGCGCCCGTCTCAGGTTCGTCTACGCCGCCGGGGACGCCTCCGACCGGGCCGAGGAGACGATCCGGGCGTACCACGACGAGCTCGACGACCGGTGTGAGGTCCCGGTCGAGGGGACGATCCTCCGGTCCGGCGAGGTCGACGAGCTCGTGGCCGAACTGGCCGGCGCTGACCTCGTGATGCTCACGACGGTCACCCACAGACGGCTGCCCGACCTCCTGTTCAGCCAGCGTTCGGATCGGATCGCGACGCGACTCGACCAGCCCGTCCTGCTCGTCCACTCACGGCGCACCCGCCGGTCGACGTTCCTCGAGCCGGTCATCGATCGCGTGCTCTTCGAGCGGTGAGTCCGCCGGGCGGAAGCGGGGGATCACAGTGACTGGATCCGGTGACCGGAGGCGGGAGTTCTTTACCCTCGCTCGCTTACCCGTGCGTACGATGACCCCCCAGTCCGTCTGGACGACCGGTTCGCAGGCTGCGCTGTCGACCACGAGATCGCTCGACGCCGACGGTGGACGGCGATGAACCGCGAACTCCTCGAACGGGTCGTCCTCCCCGTGGCGAACGAGGAGGACGCGCGAGCGACGGCCGACGCCGTCTCGCCCTACCTCCACACGGGAGACGAGGTCGTCGTACTCCACGTCGTCGAGAAGGCCGGGGGCGCGCCCGACAAGGCGCCGGTTGAGATGCGTGAGGAGGAGGCCGACAAGGCCTTTGAGGCGATGCACACCCGACTGAGCGAGCGGGACATCGACGTCGTGTCGGAACTCCGGTACGGCACGGACGTCGTCGAGACGATCGTCGATACGGCGGTCGAGATCGACGCGAGCGCTGTCGGGATCACGCCCCGCGAGGGATCGCGGATCGCGGCGCTGCTCGGCGGGGACGTCGCCTACCGTCTCGTCACCAACGACCGCTGTCCGGTGATCTCGTTCCCGGTCGCCGACCGCGACTGACCCTCCGGAGTCGATCCGCAGCGAGTGGGGGGATCGTTACCTCCGTACTTGACCGAAGAGGCTCGTGAGACGCCTTCGGACCGCCCCCTCCGCGGCGCGTGCGAGGATCACCGTCCGGTCGGTCCGTTCGGTGACCCGTCGTGGGATCGAGCCGACGAGTCGCCGGCGGAGCGCGCCGTGGCGGGTCGTGCCGAAGACGATCACGTCGTGTGACTGCGCGAGGTCGACCAGGGCGTCCTCGACGTCCCCCGACTCGACGAGTTCCGTCTCGATATCGACCGAGGGCCCGCTCGCCTCGACGAGGGCGTCGCTCGCGGCGGCGATCGACTCGCTCGCCTCCTCCGCGTCGTCCGGGCTCGCGACCGAGACGACGACCACCGTCGCGTCGTTCGCGGCGGCGATCGCCTTCGCCACGGACGCGGCGGGCCGGACGTGCGGGCCGCCCGCGACCGGCAGGAGCACGGTCTCGACGCTTCGGGCGACCCGGCCCACGTGTTCGACGTAGACGTCACACGGGGAGCGCTCTATGATCGCGTCGACGGTCGTCCCGAGGATCGCGTCCCGCCTGCTGGTCCGTTCCTGCCAGCCGATCACGAGCGCCTCCGCCTCCGCCTCGTCGATCGCCTGGAGGATTCCCCGGGCGGCCGAGCGCGCCACGACGATCTCCCCCTCGACCGGGATGTCGTTCGGGGCGGTCGCTTTCGCCCGTTCGAGGAACTTTCGTCGGTCGCCCGAGTACTCCTGGACGATCGTCTCGTCGGTGAACATGCTCACCGGCGACGTGCTGGATTTGACCACCACGGTGACGATCCGAATCCCCGCCTCCCTGACCCGTGCGATGTCCCCGGCGGTCCTGGTGAGCTGTTCGACGTGGTCGGGGTTGCCGACCGCGACGAGCACCTCCGGTCGCTCCCCGTTCATCGTCCCACCGTCGTCGTTCGGTTCGCGCATCGAGTGCGACCGTCCCGACCGGAGGCCCTACGGAGCTCTCTTGCCGCGGGAGATCGGTGGGGTGCGACCGCTCGAAGCCCGGTACCCGGGTCGTCGTCGGTCCCTCGTGGGGACGGAAGGGCCATAGCTATCGTGTGAGACGGTAACGTGCAGTATAGTCCTTTCGCGGACCGATCCGCCCGCATACCGGGATCGGGCGTCGACGGAGCGGCCACGAGCACCGGGATCGTGACGTCGGCGTCACTGCACGCCGAGCAGTGTGCTGGCACCGAGGTAGAGCCCGTAGCCGACGCCGAGCGAGAGGACCAGCGACGCGACCCAGGCGAGGGCAGTGTAGAGGAATTTCTCCCGGCTGACCCCGGCGCTCCCGACCGCCAGGCCGGTCCCGGCGATGGCGCTGATGAAGATCTGGTTGAACGCCATCGGGAGCCCGTAGAAGATCCCGATCTGGGCGATGACGAACGAGGGGATGAGGATCCCGATCGACCGTCGCGGCCCGAGGTCGGAGTAGTCCTGTGAGAGCGCCTTCACCATCCGGCTGGCGGCCATCCACGTCCCGAGGAGGAGGCCGACCCCCCCGAAGACCAGCACGGGTCCGATCGAGATCGACGCCGAGACCTCCCCGAGCAGCGGCACCAGCGGCCCGACGGCGAGCCCGACCTTCCCCCCGCCGGCGGTGAACGCGAGGATCGCGCCGAGCGAGAGCAGGAACCGTCGCTGGGCCCGGACGGGGTCGTTCTCGGTCGCCCGCGCGACCACCGCGGCGAACCCACCGGCGATGAACAACGTGACGGCCGCCTGGCCGACGAACGGCGTTCCCGGAAGGGTGCCCGAGACGACGGTCGCGATCGACGCCTCCTCGCCGGGCGGTCCGAGGACGAGGAACTCCATGTTCGCGATCACGGCGCCGACGACCGCCGCGAGAACGCCGGCGGAGACGCTCTCGCGGACGCGGTCGCTCCGGAGGAGCTTCGTCGTCGCGTACGCGGCGGGCGTGACCGCGATCGGCGTCACGATCCAGTAGGCGATGATCTCCGTGTACGTCCCCCACGCGGGGTCGCCGCCCATCGCGAGCCCGACCCCGACGACGCTGCCCGAGATGGCGAACGCGGTCGCGATCGGATACCCCTTGAAGACGCCCGCGGCGATGCAGATCGCCCCGATCGTGAGCGCGACGGTCGCGCCGAGCGGCGAGAGCGACACCCCCCGGATCAGTCCCGCCCCGATCGTCTCGGTGACCGCCGCGCCCTGGAGCACCGCGCCGGCGAACCCGAGGATCCCGACGACGAGCGTCGCCCGCATGATCGAGATCGCGTTCGCCCCCACCGCGGGCGCGAAGGGCGTCGAGCCGGTCGAGCCGGCGCCGATCGTCCACGCGGCGAAGAAGCTCGCACAGATCGCGACGACGAGCAGGCCGACCGTGAGGGCGTCGACCATCCCGGGCTCACGACCTCCGGTCGTCCGGAGCGGGTCTCCCGCGAGCCCTGCGGGCGTCCCCTGCCATCCTCATCTACGGTACCGTTCACCCCGACCGTTATGCGTTTTCGGGTGACGGCCACCCCGTCCGTCCGATCACGCACCCGAAGGTTCGACGAGCGCCTATTCGAATGCCCGTGGTGTGGGGTTCGTCCTCCCTCGTCCGGTTCGGTTTCCTCCACGTTCCAAAGACGGTGGTGGGGTGTTCTCTGCCCAACCCGCTGATGACGACGCGGCCACCCTCGCTGGTTCTGAACGCGACGTGAAATCGTCGGACCGATTTCGTAACCACCGGGGGTTAACTGGTTCGACGGCGACGCCCGTGACATGAGCACCACGGACGCGGACGCCGACTACCGGCTCGACGAAATCGACCGACGCATCATCTACGCACTTATGGCTGACGCGCGCAACACCTCCGCCCCGATGGTCGCCGAGGAGGTGAACGTCTCCGCCGGGACGATCCGGAACCGGATCAACCAGCTCGAGGCCGCCGGGGTGATCCGTGGCTACCACGCCGACGTCGACTTCGAGCGGACGGACAGACGGCTCACGAACCTCTTCATGTGTAACGCCCCGTTCGCCGACCGCGAGACGGTCGCCGGACGGGTGCGGACGATCGACGGCGTGGTCAACGTGCGCGAACTGATGGGCGGGCGGATGAACCTCCACGTCCTCGCGGTGGGAGAGAACACGGCCGACCTCCGTCGGATCGGCCGCTCGCTCTCCGAACTCGGTATCGAGATCGAGGACGAGGTGCTCGTCCAGAACGAGGCGTTCTACCCCTACGAGCCGTTCGGGCCCGAGGAGGGCGGGACCGCGAAGACGCTCGCCGATTTCATCAGCCTCGCCGGCGGATCGGAGGTCATCGAGGTGACGGTACGGACCGACGCCCCGCTCGCCGGTGTCAGGCTGGAGGACGCGGGTTCGGAGGGGTTTCTCGACGAGGAGACGCTCGTCATCGCGATCGAACGAGACGGCAGCGTGTTGACCCCGCGCGGCGAGACGGAGATCCGCCCGGACGACATCGTGACGGTGTTCTCGCGGGGGGGCGTGAGCGAGGAGACGATCGACGCGTTCCTCGGGAGCGAGTGAGAGCCCCATCCCTGTTGCGTACGTCTCATAGGGATCATCGGAGGAGTTCATCCTTCCTCGATCGCGAATCGAACGACACCGGTGACGTGTGCGCCCGAGAGATCCGGTTGGCTACGATGATCCCTATCAGCACTCTCCTCCTCGCGATATCGGAGCAGCAACCTAGACGGGGTATTTCGTTTGAGCCGGAATACACGACGAACGACTCCCACGACGAACGGGTCGATGCCGAACAGGCAGCCCCCGAAGAGGGCGCCAACGAGCACCTCGTTGCCCGGTTCCGGATCGGGAGGAACGGGCACTCGCATGCGTCCGTAACGGGGGCGAGAACACAAGAGTGAAGACGATAGAGAAGATCGACTCATAAAGACGATCGAGAACCGATACTCGAGTACTTAACATGCCTGTGGACGACTCATCGTGCTGTCCGGAGCCAGACTGTACGGCCCTGATCAGTGCCCGAATTGGAAGCGCTGAAACCGAAGAGATCGTTCTGATCTGCGAACGGGGCCACATGACGACTATGAGAACGGACGACCTCGAGCAGTAGCGATGTCTCCGATCGCCGTCGGTACAGTCCGTGTTCACCCTCCCGAGGCCCCAAACGACAGCCGCCGAGGCGGAAACTACCTACACGCTCGCGGCGACGGTGAGACGAACGAACCGAACACATGAAGACCAACGTCGAGTGGAAAATCAGCGTCGCCCTCCTGGGGACGGTACTCACGTGGCTCAGCGTGCCGCTTCTGATCCCACTCGTCGTAGCACTCGTCTACGGCGAGAACCCAACTCCGTTCCTCGTGACGATCGTCGTCTGTCTCGCGCTCGGCTTCGCCCTCGGGTCGCTCACCGACAGACGCGACGGATTCGGTCCGAGGGAGGCGTTTCTCATGGTTGCAATCACCTGGTTCTCGGTACCTCTGGTCGGCTCGCTCCCGTTTCTCGTCGCCGGCGAGGGATCGATCGCGGGACCGGTGAACGCGTTGTTCGAGTCGATGAGCGGCGTGACGACGACCGGTGCGACCGTCCTGCTGGATTTCGACGACCACTCCCGGTCGATCCTCATGTGGCGGCAGGTGCTCCAGTGGCTCGGCGGGTTAGGGATCCTCGTGCTCGCGACGATGATCCTCTCGGAGCTGGGCGTCGGTGGGGCACAGCTGATGGAGTCGGAGACACAGACGCGGGACGTCAACCGGCTGAAACCGCGGATCTCCCAGACCGCACGCATCCTCGGAGGGCTCTACCTCGGACTCACGCTCGCAAACGTCGCCGCACTATACGCGCTGCACCTCGTGGGGATGGCACCGAACATGGGCCTCTACAACGCCGTGGCCCACCCCTTTACGACGATCGCGACTGCGGGCTTCTCACCCGAACCCCTGAGCCTCGCGGCGTTCTCGCCAGCGGTTCAGTGGGTGACGGTTCTGTTCATGATCGTCGGCGCGACGAACTTCGTCCTGATCTACTTCGCGCTCAAGGGAAACTGGGAACGGCTGCTCGCGAGCGAGGAGTTCCGCTTTTACCTCGGCACGCTCGCGTTCTTTGGTGTCGCGACGGCGCTGTTGCTCGTCGCCGACGCGGAGTACCAGGAAGGCCTCGAACCGACGGTCCGCCACGCAGTCTTCAACGTCGTCTCGATCGTCACGACCACGGGCTACGCAAACGCCGACTTCGACGTCTGGACCGCGGGGGCGAAACACATGCTCTTCCTCTGTATGTTCCTAGGTGGTATGGCCGGCAGCACCACCTGCTCGATCAAGGCACTCCGGTGGCTCGTCGTCCTAAAGTCGTTCAGACGCGACCTCTTCACCGCAATCCACCCCGAGGCGATCCGCCCGATCAGACTCGGTGGGAACGTCGTCGACGAGGAGACGATCCGGGACATCTACGCCTTCGCGCTGATTAACATCGTCATCTTCTTCCTTGCGACGATTTTCGTCGTCTCCGATGCGGCGCGGGTCGGACTCGCGCTCTCGGAGTTCGAGGCGATGGGCGCGGCGGCGGCGACCTTCCTCAACATCGGGCCCGCCTTCGGCGTCGCCGGCCCGTTCGGCACCTACGAGGTGTTTCCGACGGGGACGAAAGTCGTGATGATTTTTCTGATGTGGATCGGCCGGATCGAAGTGATCCCGGTGCTCGTGCTGTTCACGCGGGCGTTCTGGAGATCGTGATACGATCGATCGTCTGAATGCGGACGTTCCAGCTCGGATTCGCTCACTGTCGGCGGGAAGGGCACGAGAATGAAACAGGTGGATACGACAATGGAGCCGCGTCGACCCCGGTGCCGGACCGGATTCGCGACCGAGCAATTGACACCTAGAGGCTCTCTAAGAGCAACTCCAGTTGCTGGTGTGCATCGTCCGAGCCGATGACGATGAGACAATCGCCGATATCGAAGACGACGTCGTCCTCGACGACCCACCTGACCTCCCCGTCACGTTCGAGTCCGAACAGTACCGTTTCCGTCTCCTCCTCGATCACTACCTCGTCCTTCGGGCTTCCGGCGAGTCCTGAGTCCTCGGTGACGGAGTACCACCTGATGTGTTCCCCGCCTGCCGTCTCCTCGCTGATCTGCCCGGCGATCGGCTGGTAGTACGCGCCGACCAGCAGAAGTCCGAGCGTAAGCACCTGCGAGTCCGTCAACGTGAACTGTTCTTCGTAGTCTTCGGCCGAGCCCTCGCGACAGTAGACCTTACGTATACCCGTCGGCTCGATGAGCACCGCGTTACTCCGCTGTTCGTCGAGGTACACCTCGTACCGTTTCCCGACGCCGGGGAAGTGGGCCTCCTTGATGTCGAACGGGATAGGCGCGGATGTACGCTACACCGTCATATCCCTTTGCCCACTACCGGCTCCAGGTGGGTAGTTCACCCGCGATCGTCCCGGATGCATGGGTATACGTTCCGGAACGATGTAGGCCGGAAACCGTACAGCACTGACAAAGATGACGCAGGCCCCATCGTTGGGGCTACGAACGGCGGGGTAGGCAGCGCAATGCTTTATTTGCCGACCTAGTCCAAGTGGTGTCATATAGATGGTGACCGAAGTAGCCGAGATCGCCCTGGCGACGAACTTCGCGGTCATCATCGTCGCCGCGGCCGTCATGGGATTCCTCGCGACCCGAACGGGCCAGCCGACGATCATCGCCTACATCGTAACGGGGTTGCTCCTCGGTCCGGCGGTCTTCGGGATCGTCGAGCCGGGAGCGCTGACCGAGACGATGGCAGAACTCGGGCTGGCCTTTCTTTTATTTCTGCTCGGGATCAAGATGCGTATCGATGAGATCAGGCACGTCATCACGCCGATCGTCAAGATCTCGCTCCCCCAGATGGCGCTCGTCGCGGTTGTGGGTACTGGGACGGCACTTCTCCTCGGGTTCGGGCTCTGGGAGTCGATCCTGATCGGGCTGGCCGTGATGTACAGCTCCACCGCCGTGATTATCAAGATGCTGACCGACAAGGGTACTGCCACTTCGCTCCACGGGAAGATCGACATCGGGATCCTGCTGATGCAGGACATCGTCGTCGTGATCCTGCTGGCCATCTTGGCCGCCGGCCAACCCGATAGCGCAGTCGAAGTCCTGGTAACCCTCGGGACGGTGCTCGTCCTCGTCGCGATCATCGGGATCGTCGCGATCCTCTCCTCGAGATACGTACTGCCCCCGATCTTCGAGCGAATCGCGGGGGACACACAGGTCTTCTTCCTGATGGCCATCTCTTGGGTGTTTCTCTTCCTCTACGTCTCCCAGGAGCTCGACCTCTCGATCGAGATGGGGGCGTTCCTCGCCGGGATCGCCATCGCACAGATGCCGTACAGCAAGGAACTCCAGGCGAGGGTCAGCCCACTCACGGATCTGTTTATCCTCGTCTTCTTCGTCTCGGTGAGCCTCGAGCTCGACGCCGCCGCGCTGCTCACGTACTGGCAGGAGGCGGTGATCGCGGCGCTCGTCCTCATGCCGGCCAAGTTCGTGATCTTCTTCGCCCTGCTCGACTGGCAGGGCTTCGAACTGGAGACGACGTTCCTCGGCAGCGTCAACATGATCCAGGTCAGCGAGTTCGGCCTGATCGTGGGCACCGTAGCGGTCGCCGGCGGGTTCATCGGCGAGGGCATCCTCGGCTTTCTCACCCTCGTTGCACTGTTGACGATGGCCATCTCGGTGTACGTCATCAACTACAACTCGGCGCTTTTCGAGCGCGCGAGACCGATGCTCGGCAGGTGGGAGAGCGACGAGGGGGGACACGACGGGCCGGACGGCTACCACGATCACGTCGTCGTCGTCGGGTTCGACGAGATCGCACGGCGGGCGATACTCCTCCTGGAGGAGCGATACGACGAGATCGTCGTGATCGATCGGAACGCCGAGGAGATCGAAGCGATCGAGGAGGCCGGATACCACGCGGTCTTCGGGGACGTTAAGTACGGGAAGATCCGCAAGGAGGCGGGGGTCGCCTACGCCGACTTCGTGTTCTCCTCGTCGGTCCAGACCGATGTCAATCAGGTACTCCTCAACGAGGTCAAAGAGGACGCCAGGGTGTTCGTCGAGGCCGAGTGGCCCCAGGAGGCGGACGACCTCTACGACCGGGGGGCCGACTTCGTCGTCATGGCGCCACAGCTCTCGGCTGACCAGCTGGGCCGCTACCTCGAATCGTACCTGACGGATCCGGATGAGTTCGAGGACGCTCGGATGGCGGACATAGATATCTTGCGGTCGAACGAGCTGTTCCCGACGACACGGCCCGAATGGGGGCGACTCCGATGACCGAGCTCCTGACCGTCCTCGCGATCATCTTCATCGTCGCCGGGCCGTTTCTCTTGATCGGTAACTTCCTCCGGCTTCCGACCGCCCCGGCGCTGATCGTCGCCGGGCTGGCCGCCAGTCCGTTCATCGACCAAACGCTCAAGCTTGAGATCGCTCAGCTGGGTATCGCCCTCCTCGTGTTCACGTTCGCCGCCAGAATTCAGACGACGGACGTAGAGACCGTGGTCGCCGATACCGAGGTCGTCGCGCTCGGTCAGCTGGCGGTCACCGGGGCTTTGGGGTACGGAGCCGGCTTGCTGTTGGGTCTCCAAGACGACCAAGCGATCTTCCTGGGAATCACGGCGGCGCTGTCGTCGTCGATCGTCGGATCGACACTTTTCCTGGCCGGGGAGCAGGACCTCGTCCACGACCAGCTCTCGGAGTCGATCCACTCCGTGCAGGACTTCGCGGGACTTCTCTTGCTGCTGGTCGTGAGCGCGGGCACGTTCGTCCTCGACCCGATCGCGAATCAGATCGGCTACGGCGTCATACTCCTGTTGCTCGCGGCCGTGATCAACCGACACCTCTTCGGCGCGATCGGTCGGTTCTCCGGCGGGGCCGACGAGCCGATGCTCATCGGAACGGTCGCGTTGTTGGTCGTGTTTCTCGGAGCGGCCGAGTTCGTGGGAATCCCGATCGTGGTGGGCGCCTTCGCGGCGGGCATCGCCGTCCATCACGACCCAGTCGAGTACTCGGGTATGACCAACGGCCTGGAGTCGGTGAACGACTTCTTCGCCGCGGTTTTCTTCATCACGGTCGGCTCCTTGGTGGCCCTGCCGACGGTCGACGTGGTCCTGAAGACCCTCGTACTCGTGGTTCTGGCAGGGATCGTCAAACCGGCAATCACGATCGTCCTGCTCATGTACAAGGGGTACGAGCGGCGAACGGCGACGCTGACGGCGTTCAACCTCGATCAGGTCGGGGAGTTCGCCCTAATAATCGCCATTCAGGCCCTCTTCCTGGGTGTCCTGGTGGGGCCGGTCTTCGACGCGATCATCCTCGCGGCCGCGATCACACTCGTGACCTCCAGTTTCACCCGCTACTACGACGAGCGTGTCTACCGTACGCTCGCGGAGTACGGCCTGTTGGGCGATCACGGGAAGACCGTCGAGCGGTGGAGTTCGGTCCCCGAAAACCTCGCCGACCACATCGTAATCGTCGGCTACGGCCGCCACGGCCGCCGGCTCGTCGAGGTATGTGAAGAGCACGGCCAGCCGTACGTCGTGATCGAGAGCAACCCGGCGCTGATCGAGGACCTCCAACGGGACTGCGAGGCCTACGTCTACGGCGACCTCATCGAACGGGTCACCATCGAGAAGGCCGGACTGACCGACGCGCGAATGGTGATCTCGACGGCCGACTCGCGTCCGGTGAACGAGCACCTGGTCTCGTTTGCAGACAGGATCGACGTGATCGTCCGGACAAAGGACAGGACGAGCGCGCGGGAGTTCCTTGAACGGGGCGCCTTCTACGTCAGTATCTCGGACCTGCTCGCGGCCGACCGCCTCGAGGAACGATTCGAGGGCCTAATTGACGGCGAGTACGACCCCGAGACGCTCCGAGAGGAACCCGCGATGACGTTCGACGCACACGGCGTCGTTCCCCGTCACTCGACCGACGACTGAACGGCCCCGGCAGCTCCCTACCGCGGCGAAGCCGACGGCCCATTCCCCCGAGTTCGCCTCAGAGCAGCGACGCGACCTTACCGATCCGCTCGGGGTCCGCGAAGAGCACGAGGTGGTCGCCCTCCTCGATCACAGTGTCACCGCGCGGGGTGACGTACTCCTCGCCTCGCGTGATCGCGCCGATGACGACGCCCGTGGGTAAGTCGGTGATCGCCTCGCTGATCGGCCGGCCGACGAAGACGTTCTCCGCGTCGACCTGGACCTCGATCGCCTCCGCGCGGTCGTGGTGGATCAGCGAGATCTTCTCCATCTGTCCCTCGCTGGTGAAACGGGTGATCTGCTCGGCGGTGACCTCCCGCGGGCTCACCGCGACGTCGATCCCCACCGTCTCGAAGAGGTCGACGTAGGCGGTGTGTTCGACGATGGCGATCGCCCGACTCGCCCCGAGGCGTTTCGCGAGCAGACAGATCAGCAGGTTCTGCTCGTCGCTGCCGAGCGCGGCGACGACGACGTCTGCGGTGTCGATGTGTTCGCGTGCGAGGAACTCTACGTCGGTCGCGTCACTCTGGAGGACGACTGTCTTCGGGAGCTCCTCTGCGAGCCAGCGGGCGCGCGGGCGCTCCCGTTCGATAAGTCGGGGAGAAAACCCGCGCTCTTCGAACAGCCGGGCACACTGGAAGCCGATCTCGCTGCCCCCGACGACGACCACGTCCTCGCGCTCGGGGATCTCCTTGGGGACGAGTTCTGCCGCGAACTCGAGGACGTCAGCGGGGGTCCCGATCACGACAACGTATGCGCCCGCTTCGAGCAGCGTTTCGCCGCTCGCGATCTCGACCTCGCCGTCTCTGAGCACGCCGACGAACGTCAGCGAGTCGAAGCGGTCCGCCTCCTTGACGGTCTGCCCACAGAGCTCGCTCCCCTCGGGAACGGCGAACTCGGCGATCTGGATCGCGCCCTCTGCGAACCAGTCCGCGTCGTGTGCCGAGGGGAGGCTCGCGACGTTTACGATCGTGTCGGCGGTCAGGAGGTCCGTACAGACCATGTAGTCGACGCCGAAGGCGCCGTCCGCCCGCTCCCACGTGCCGAGGAACGTCGGCCGCTTCACCCGGGCGATGGTGAACGCGTCGCCCACGGCGCTAGCGGTCGCACAGGCGACGATGTTCGTCTCGTCAACGTCGGTACACGCGATCAACATGTCCGCGTCGCTCACCCCCGCCTGATCGAGCGTGTCGAGCGAGGTTCCGTCTCCTGTGATCGAGAGCACGTCGATACTGTACTGCAGCTCCTCGACCAGGTCTTCGTCGCGGTCGACGACGACCACTTCGTGGGAGTCGGCGAGGTCCGCGGCGATGCTCGAGCCCACCTCGCCCGCACCGACGATGACCAGTTTCATAGCGGGCGTTCGGCGCCCCCCGGTATCGGTCTGTCTATCGACGCCCTCTCTCGGCGGTGCTGTCAATCAGGAGCCCGAGCGGACTTCCCGTACGGAGGTTCAGAGACTGGGCGAGTCGGACGCTCGGTTCTATACGTGCCGGAGCCCTCGATAGACGTGAACGGCACATGTCCACACGATCCACGCTCATCCCGGTCGATCTCCAGGCGGCCGAAACGGTTCCGGAGGCCGTCTACGACCTCGTGGGATCCCTCCACGTCGTCCTCTTCGGCTACTACCCAGTTCCCGAACAGACCCCGCCGGCACAGGCCCGGGAGGCGTTCGGGGAGGATGCCGGTGAGCACCTCGAGACGCTCGCCCGGGAGTTCGCCGCACGCGGCGTCGAAGTCGAGTCGGTAGTTGTGTTCACGCCCGATCCCTCCGAGACGATCGAGCGAGTGGCCACGGACCGCGAGTGTCACTCGATCACGTTCGCCGGTAGGACTGATTCGTTCGATCGGGTACTCGTGCCGATTCGTGGTGGCACGAACCTCCTCCGAATCCTCGAAGTCACCGCACGGTTGGCCGATCGGGAGGACCTCTCGGTTATGCTGTTGAACGTGGCAGGCGACGACCGTCGGGAGGCCCAAGCCACCCTGTTCCTCCGTGGTGCGAAGGAGTGGCTCGTCGACGAGGAGGGCGTCGACCCCGCTCGGATCGACACTAGGATAGAGCGCTCGGGCGATCCGGTCGGGACGATCGTCTCCGTCGCGGCCGAGTTCGACGCGGTCGTAATCGGCGAGACGAAGCCATCGATACGGACGCTGATCCTCGGCGATCTCCCTCGGAAAGTCCTCGATAGGGTCGACTGCACGGTGATCGTCGTTAGGCGTGATCGACCGACCTGACTCCGCGTTGACGCCGACTCCGTCGGTTCCCGTTCGTCCCCAAGCCACCGTCCTCCCGTCGACTCCTCGAACGACGCGGAATCCCGTTCTCCCGTCTTCCTCCCGATCGGCGGATGTCGATCAGGTCGAGAGTCGTTCGACGAGTGCCTCGCGGACACTCCGGTGGACCTCGTACGGCCCGCGGATCATCGCGACGTTCCCGTCGGCCTCCGTCGCGATCCGCTCGGCGAGCGAGCCGAAGAGGAGCCGCGAGACCGACCGCTGCTCCGAGACGCCCACACAGACCGTGTCGTAGCTCTCGATCCGTGCGAGGATCGCAGACTCGACGTCGGTGTCGACGACGACCTTCGCGTCGTATTCCTCCGGATCGAGGTCCGCCGCCTCGGCGATCTCCTCGATCATCGCTTCCCCCCGGTCGACCGGGTCCGGCGCGTCATCCTCGTCGACCGGTCGCTGGACGTTGAGGAGCGTCGGTCTCGTCCCGTCGATCGTTGCGAACTCGAAGGCGCGGCGGGCGGCCACCTGCGCGTGCGGACCGGGGCCAGCGAGCGCGACCGGCGTCCCGATCCGCTCGCGCTTGAGGTTCACGATCGAGACCTCACACGGTGCGTCCCGGAGAACGTCGTCGAGGTTTGAGCCGAAGACCTGCTGGCGCGTCTTCTTTGGTCCCTCAGAGCCGATGAGCACCTGATCGGCGTGTTCCTCCTCCAGCACGTCGAGGATCGTCCGTCCGACATCGCGGCCGACGATCGCACGCGTTCTTAGGCTGACGTTCATGTCCTCGGCTGCCTCCCGTGCGCTCCGGAGGAGCTGGCGCTGGACATCGACACGCTCCTCCTCGAACTGGAGCTGCTGTTCGAGCGACGTCTGTGAGGGGACCTGGATGACGTTCACTGTGACGATCTCTGGCGTTTCGCCTTCCTCGGTGTGGGTGTTGGCACTCGCGGCAGCAAGCCGGAGGAGCCCCTTCTGTGTCTCGGGGTTCGAGATCGGGACCACGACCCGGTAGGCCTCCGGCTCGCCCGGCCCGCCCGGTCGACCGACGATCGCATCGCCCACGAGGCTGTCCTCAACGTCGCGCGTCCGTACGTAGAGGGCGTACCAGGCGACGCCGAAGAGGACGATCAGGAAGCCGATCAGCACGACGACCGGCTCCATCTGCGAGACGATGAGCAGCGAGAGGACGATCCCAAGGATCGGGACCGCAGGGTAGAGCAATCCGGGGATGGTGAACGAGGGCTGGTAGTCCTCCGGGTCGGCCCGCCGCATGACAATGATCGCGACGTGGACCAGCGAATACGAGACGAGGAAGCTGAAGCTCGCCACCTCCGCCAGAACGGCGATGATCTCCTCGACCCACAGCCCGGCGAGGACGAGTAACGCGGTCACACCGCCCGTCGCCATCACGGCACGGTGGGGGGTCCGGAACCGGCTATGGGTCTGGTTGAGCCAGTCGCTCATCAGGTTGTCCCGGCCCATCGCGAAGACGACGCGTGCGGCCGCGAGGATCGAGGAGTTCGAACTCGAGATCGCCGCGATCACCGCCGCCACGACGATCGCGACCACGCCGGCCGAGCCCATCGACACCGACGCGACGTCAGAGACCGGCACGAGTGAGTCGCCCAGCGTGTCGAACGGGACGACGCCGGTGCTCACGATCATAACGATGACGTAGAGGATCGTCACCGAGACGACCGAGAGGATCATCGTCAGCGGGATGTTCCGACCCGGGTTCTTCACCTCCTCGGCGACGGTGGCGATGATCTCGAAGCCGAGGAACGTGACGAAGATGAGTCCGGTCGTCGCGATTATCCCGCTCACGCCGGTTGGGGCGAACGGCTCTAAGTTCGTCGGCTGGATGAAGAAGAAGCCGACGGCGACGTAGACGATGATGATCGCCGTCTCGCTCCCGATCATGACGTTCTGGAACCGGCTGGACTCCTCGGTGCCGTAGTAGTTCACCCCGACGAGAAACGAAAGCCCCGCGAGCCCGATGAGGATGATGAGAAAGCGCCCGTCGAGGAACGGGAGCGGCTCAACGAAGTACTGGCCGAACCCGATCATGTAGAACGCGGACGCGAACATCAGCCCCGTCCACATTCCCCAGCCGACGATCGAGCCGAAGAAGCTGCCAAGCGACCGATTGACGTAGTGGTAGCTGCCGCCTGCGATAGGCATCCCGGTCGCGAGTTCCGCGAGCGAGAGCGCCGCGAGCAGCGCGACGAGCCCGCCGATCGCAAAGGAGAGCGAACTCGCCGGGCCGGCCCCCTCGGCGGCGATCCCCGGGAGGATGAAAATACCCGCCCCGATCATCGTCCCGCCGCCCATCGTCATCGCTTCCACGAAGCCGAGATTGCGGGCGAGTTCGCCGTCGCCCCCGCTCACGGGAACTCACCGCGTTCGGTGCGTCCCGATCGAGATCCGCTCCGAAATACTCGGACGTCGGGGAATGTCGCTACCCACACGCACGAATCTCCCCGTATTGACTCGGTCGAACCTGGGACGTCTTGCGGTCCTCTGCATGCCGAGATGGGCACCCACCCGTTCCCGTGGCGCTCACGGTGGACACCCGTTCGGTCGGCGTGCGGTCCCGCCGGAGACGTGATCGACTGTTTCGAGCGAAAAAGAGACCCACAACCCGAGGCCACAGGAGGTCCCCTGCAATCCCGGTCCTCTTACGTTCGACCTGCACTCGTAATTACAACGGCCCCCTCGACAAAAACGTGCACTACGCCGATGCGAGCGCTGACTGGAGACGACATCAGGTGTCCGATCTTTGGTCGAGAACTCGACTCCACTACCGTGAGGAAATCGGGAGGCGGTCATACGCACAGAATCGATGACGGATAGCGAACGAGGACTCACGCCGTTCCGAGTGACACGTTCATCCGCTTGTGTGCCTCACTCGTGCCGATGACGATCAGGCGATCGCCGGCCTCGAGGACGAACCCGTCGGGCGGCGTGGAGAGCACCTTTCCCGCCCGTTCGATGCCGAGGAGTGTCGCACCCGTTTCAGCCTCGACGCCGACCTCGTCCAGTCGCTTCCCCTCGACGGTGGAATCCTCGGTGGTCGAGTACCACTCGATGTGTTCTCCTCCGGCGGTTTCCTCGGCGATCTTCGCTGCGACAGGCTGGTAGTAGGCCCCGACGAGGAAGAGCCCGATCGTGCGTGCCTGCGAGTCGGTGAGTTCGAATAGCTCCTCGTAGTCCTCGTCCGGGTCGTCCCGGTAGAGGACGCGACGGGTTCCGTTCGGCTGGATGACGGTCGCCACGGTCCGGTCCTCGTCGAGGAGGACCTCGTACTTCCTTCCGACCCCGGGGAGTTTGGTCTCCTTTACGTCGAACGGCATAGGTCGATCCTCGCGTGCCACGTACTTACCTCCTGTCGTGACGTTTCAGCGACTCGGCTGAGCGACGAATCCTCTCGGACCGTTCGAGTCGGCAGTGTCGGGGGGAAACGCATTTGTCACGCCGTTCCGAGGTTTCGCCCATGATCGACCGGCAGACGGTCGTCTCGACCGACCGGAGGGCGCCGTAGCATGGCGCTACTCGACGTCGGCGTAATGTTCGCCGCGATCGCGGTCGTCGGATTCGTCGCGAAACGGCTCGACCAGTCGGTGATCCCCTTCTACATCCTCGCGGGGATGTTGCTCGGACCGTTCGTCCTCGGACGGATCGAGCTGCCGACTGCGATCGAACTGGGGGAGGCGACGCTCGGCCCGACGCTCCCGTCGATCACGGAGGGTGAGTTCATCGTCATCGGGGCCGAACTCGGCATCGTCCTCCTCCTGTTCTTCCTCGGCCTGGAGTTCAACCTCGAACGGCTCCTCGCGGCGAAAGACCGAATCGGTAAAGTCGGGACGCTCGACTTCGTCGTGAACTTCGGAGTCGGATTGGCGCTCGGGTTCGCGATCTTCCGATCGCTGCTCCCCGCGTTCCTCGTCGCCGGTATCGTGTACATCTCTTCATCGGCGATCATCACAAAGACGCTGATCGACCTCGAGTGGATCGCCAACGACGAGGCTGAGCCGATGCTCGGGACGCTCGTCTACGAGGACCTCGTGATCGCCGTCTACCTCGCGGTCGCGAGCGCGCTCGTCCTCGGCGGTGACGACCTCGCCGACGCTGCGGGCGGGATCGGGGTCGCGATGGCGTTCATTCTCGGGCTGCTCGTGCTCGTCGCCTACGGGACCAGCTTCTTCGAGCGTGTCCTCCAGACGAACTCGAACGAGATGATCGTCCTGCGTGCCATCGGCGTGACGGTGCTGATCTCCGGCGCAGCACTCGCGCTCGGGGTGAGCGAGGCAGTAGCCGCCTTCTTCGTCGGCATGGCGTTCAGCCCGACGGAGTACGTCGACGATCTTGAACATCTCCTCGAACCACTTCGGGACACGTTCGCTGCCGTCTTCTTCTTCTGGATCGGGCTCGTGACCGACCCCGCGCTCTTTCCCGCGGTTGCCGGTCTGATCGCGGTCGCGGTGGTGCTCACGACCCCGACGAAGCTCGTCACCGGCTTCTTGAGTGGGAAGGTTTACGGGTTGAATGACCGCCGCTCGGTCCGGGTCGGCCTCGGGATGACCACCCGTGGGGAGTTCTCGCTGATCATCGCCGCGATCGCTGCGAGCGGCGCAGGTCTCGCGCTCACGGAGGCAACCGCTGGGACGATCTACGCCTTCGCCGTCGGCTACGTCCTCGTGATGAGCGTTCTTGGCACGACGTTCATGCGTTACTCGGGCGCCTTCGAGCGGCGGGTGCTCTCACTCCGGGGATCGGACGAAGTCGGGACGACCACCGATCAACACCGTTCGCCGTAACGAAAACCCCTATACGGCCACCGATTCAGAGACGATACAGATACGATACAGAATGGCCACAGAGATAGCGCTCGCCGCGGACTTCGCGATCATCATCGTCACGGCGACGGTGATCGGCTTTCTAGCGAAGCAGACCGGTCAGCCGACGATCATCGCCTACATCCTCACCGGGCTGATCCTCGGGCCCGTCTTCCTCGACGTCGTCACCGAGGAGGGTCTCGTCGAACTGATGGCCGAACTCGGCCTCGGCTTTCTCCTCTTCTTGCTCGGGATCAAGATGCGTTTCGACGACATCAGGGAGATCCTCCGGCCGATCACGAACATCGCGATCTGGCAGACGGTCCTCCAGACGGCGCTCGCGTTCGGTATCGCGTTCGCGCTGGGTTTCTCGATGGTCGAGACGATCATCATCGCGCTCGCGACGGTCTTCGGCGCGACGCCCGTGATCGTGAAGATCCTCACCGACAAGGACGAGATCACCGCGTTACCTGGGAAGATCGACGTCGGCGTGCTGATCGTCCAGGACATTTACTTAGTATTCGTCCTCGCGATGCTCTCGGCGGGCACGCTCGACAGCCCGAGCGAGATCGCCATCACGCTGGTAACGATCACCGTCCTCATCTCCTTCATCGGGATCTTCTCGCTCGTCTCCTCGCGGTACGTCCTCCCGACCCTGTTCCGGCGGATCGCCGACAACAAGGACGTCTTCTTCATCGTCGCGCTCGCGTGGGCGTTCCTCTTCATCACGGTCTCGGAGGAGTTCAACCTCTCCGTCGAGGTGGGCGCGTTCCTCGCGGGGATCAGCCTCGCACAGCTCCCCTACAGCAAGGAGTTGGAGGAGCGGATCAGCCCCGTCACCGACTTCTTCATCCTCGTCTTCTTCGCCTCGATCGGGCTTCGGCTCGCCGCAGACGACCTGCTGGCGTACTGGGTCGAAGCAGTGATCGCCTCCGTCGTCCTGATGGTCGGTAACTTCTGGATCATGTTCTACCTGATAGATAGAGAGAACTTCTCGGTCGAGACGTCCTTCATCGGCTCGATCAACATGATCCAGGTCAGCGAGTTCTCGCTGGTCGTCGGCGGGATCGCCGTCGCCCAGGGCTTCGTCGGCAACGAGATCCTCGGCTACCTGAGCCTGATGGCGCTCCTGACGATGAGCGTCTCCGTCTACATCATCAACTTCAACCACGAGATCTACGAACGGGTCGCACCCTGGTTCGAGCGGTTCGAGAGCGAGGAGAAACGCGACGTCGACCTCCCCGAGTACCGCGACCACGCGGTCGCGATCGGCTACGACGAGATCACGAGGAACGCGCTTCCCCTGCTCGAGGAGACGTTCGGCGAGGTGGTCGTCATCGACCGGAAGACCGCACACGTCGAGGAACTCGAAGAGGCTGGTTACAACGCTATCTACGGCGACTTCAGACACACCGAGATCCGGAAGGCCGCCGGACTGGGCCGGGCGAAGTTCGTCCTCAGCTCGTCGGTCCAGCCGGAGGTGAACAAGGCGCTGCTCTCGGAGGTGCCCGAGGATGCCACCGTGTTCGTCGAGGCGAACTGGATCGCCGACGCCCGCGACCTCTACGACCTCGGCGCACACTACGTGCTGATGAGCACCCACCTCACCGCCGAGCGGATGAGCGAGTACCTCGAGCGCTATCTCGAGGACCGAGAGGCGTTCGTTCGGATCGTCGCCGAGGACATCAGACGGATTCGACGGTACGAGGAGAGCGTTCCGGACGGACGGGCGTCGCTCGGTCCCGAGGAGTTCGGCCAAGGGGTGAGCCGCGATGAGTGAGCTTCTCACCGCGCTCGCGCTCATCTTCGTCGTCGCGGGAGCTCTGTTGATCGTCGCGAACCACTTCTCGCTCCCGACGGTGCCGTTTCTCCTTCTGGCGGGGCTGATCGCCGGTCCGTTCATCGACCCTGCCCTGCTGCTCGAACTCGCGCAGTGGGGGATCGCCTTCCTCGTCTTCGTCTTCGGCGTCCATCTCGACCTGCGCTCGATCGGGACGCTGGTGCGCGAGGCGGAGGTCGTCGCGGGGATCGGGCTGCTCGTCGTCGGCGTGCTCGGCTTCGCCGTCGGCATCGCGCTCGGCTACGACGAGTTGAACGCGCTCTACTTCTCGATTACCGCCGCGCTGAGTTCGACGATCGTCGGCGCGGGTCTCCTCCAGGAGGAGATCCGGGAGAACCTCGTCTACGGCCGGCTCGCCCAGTCGATCCACTTCGTTCAGGACCTCGTCGCCATCGTGCTCGTGTTGATGCTGAGCGCGGACGCCTTCACTCCCGACGCGATCAGCGCCGGCCTCGGCTACGGCGTGATGTTCCTCGCCGTCGCGTACGTGATCAACGCCCACCTCTTTACGCCGGTCTCGCGGCTCGCCGACGGCTCGCAGGAGCTGCTTATGATCGGGTCGATCTCGATCCTGATCGCCTTCCTCGCCGCGGCCGAACTCGCCGGAATCTCGATCGTCGTCGGGGCGTTCGCCGCGGGGCTGGCGATCGAGCGCGATTTCACCAGGAACCTCGGGATGCTCAACGGGATCGAGTCGATCAAGGACTTCTTCGTCGCGGTCTTCTTCGTCACGATCGGCGCGCTCGTGCTGATCGAGACGCCCGACCTCACTGTGCTCGCGACGGCGGGCATGCTGATCCTGATCACCGCGCTGGTCAAGCCGGCGGTCACCCTCGCGACGATTCTCTGGGAGGGCTACGAGAGCCGGACGGCGACGCTCACGAGCGTGAGCCTCGATCAGGTCAGCGAGTTCGCGCTCATCATCGCCATCGAGGCGTTCGTCATCGGCCTGATGGCACCCGAACTGTTCCAGGCGGTGATTCTCGCCGCGGCCGTCACGATGGTCACGGCCACCTACACCCGCAGACACGACGACCGGATCCACGACCTAGTGCTCCGGGTCGGCTTTCGCTCCCCTCACGTGAAGACCGACGAGCGGAGCCGGGTCGACGAGACGCTCTCGGGTCACGTCGTGATCGTCGGCTACGGCAGACAGGCACGACGGCTCGTCGAGACCGTCGAGGCAGGCTCGGTGCCCTACGTCGTCATCGAGAACGACCCCGGAATGCTCTCCCCGCTCCAGCGCAACTGCCGGAACTTCGTCTTCGGCGACGCGATGAGCGAGTACACCTGGGAGAAGGCCCGGGTCTCGGAGGCGTCGCTCGTCGTCTCGACGGCCAGCCAGCCACGGCTCTCCGAGCGCGTCCTCTCGCTCGAGGCAGACGCCGACGTGATCCTGCGCGCGCGCACGGTCGGGGAGGCGAGCGCGCTCGTAGAGCGTGGTGCGCTCTACGTGAACGTCCCCGACCTGCTCGCGGCCGACAGCCTCCTCGACCACGTCCGGGAGGTCACCGAGGAGCCCGCCGCCCGCGAGCGCCTCCGCAGGCGTCATCTCGACGAACTCCTGGAGTTCGACCGGATGGGCTTCGCCTCGATGAGCGAGGAGATAAAGCGGTGAGCGGGGGGTGACCCCCCGGGGGTGCTCGGCGTTAGCGAACCGATTATATACCACCGCCCCTCCGGTCGACCGGATGTCGCCCGAGGCCCTCCTCCTCGCCCTCTCGCTGTCGGCGCTCTACGTCGCCCACCGGATGTTCGCCTCCGCGGACGACCGGCTCTACGACGAGATCGAACGCGCCCGCACACAGCGCCGCCAGGCGATCGAGGGCGGACTCGTCCCCGAGGACTGGGACGGCGAGTGCCCGCTCAGACCGTGTCAGCTCTGTCGGTCGCTCAACCGCCCCTCGTTCGTCCGTTGTCGGAACTGCACCTCCCACCTCCCGCGGGACACCGTCAGCCCGGCCGGGATAGACGGCCACGTCTCCCGGGCGGAGCTCCGCGTCGAACGCGAGGCCGAGGCCGGACAGTGAGCCCTCTTCGGGCCGACAGATATTTATCCTGATACGTCTAGTCGGTACCGATGAGTTCTGGCCGTCTCGACCGCCTCCCCTCGCGCGAGGCGCGTCCGGACGAGGGGATCGGCTCCCGGAAGGAGACCGACGGGTACGCCGCGTGGAACGAGAGCCGGGATCCCGATGCGGCGTACGAGCCTCGACGGGGTGTCGACGCCTCGAGACGACCCGGCGACGTCGCGAGACCGGTCGCGGGCGACGGGACGGAACCGTCGCCGGGCTGGAAACGGACGCTTCGGCTCTCGCTGTTGGCGGGCGTCCACACGCTCGCGGTGATCGGATCGACGGTGGTGAGCCTCGCTGCCGTCGGGTGGGTCGCGGGCGAGCCGTTCTCGTTCGTGGCGGCGGCCGAGACGCTCTACGTGCTCACCGTCGCCGGGGGCGCTGAACCGGCGCTCACGCTCTCGCGGACCTACCTCCTACTCTCGCTCGCGCTCCCGTTCGTCGTCGCGATCGTCTGCTTCGCCCACCTCTCGACGCGGTTCGAGTAACGGGTTTAGCCACGAGTCGCGTTCACCCCGTATGGGCTGGCTTCGGCGACGGGGGTTCTCCGGTACGCGGCTGACCGTCGGGCTCGTCTCGGCGGTCGCGGTGCTCTCGATCGGTACCGGCGTCGCGAACATCGGCCAGGAGGTCTTCCAGACGACGCTGCTCGACCTCGACCTCGTTCCGAGGTGGATTCAACAGACTGCGGGGTTCACCGGCGCGATGACGGGATTTCTCATGTTGGCGGGTGCCTACGGCCTTCACAGCCGCCTCCGGATCGGCTGGTACATGTCCATCGTCCTCCTCCCGATGACGGCGTTCCAGGGGCTCGTCCAGTCGAGTCCGGCCTCGGTCCCCCTCGTACTGCTCTCGCTGCTCGCGATCCCGAACGTCTGGGCGACCCGGAGGGCGTACCGACGGTCGATCGATCTGACCACTGCCCAGATCGCGGCGGGCCTCGCGCTCGTCGGATCGCTCGCCTACGGGACGTTCGGCACCTACGCGCTCAGAGAGGAGTTCGACGGGGTCGAGACGCTGCTCGACGCCTTCTACTTCACGCTCGTCACCGCGAGCACCGTCGGGTTCGGCGACGCGACGGCGAGCCCCGAGGCACAGGGCGCGCGCCTGTTCGCGCTCTCGGTGCTCTTAGTGGGTACCTCCAGCTTCGCGGTCGCCCTCGGCGCGCTGCTCGGTCCGGCGATACAGGCACGGTTCACCACGGCACTCGGAAAGATGACAGACACAGACCTCGACTCGCTCGACGACCACGTACTGGTGCTCGGCTACGGCGACCTCACTGAACCGATCGTACAGGACCTCGACGGACGGGTCCCGTTCGTCATCGTCTCCCGGAGCGATCACGAGGGGCTCGCAGAGCGTGGCTACCCCCGACTTCGGGCCGATCCCTCCGAGGACGACCCGCTGCTCCGTGCCGGGCTGGAGCGCGCTCGGGCGGTCGTCGTCGCGACGGAGAGCGACGCACAGGACGCGCTGTGTATCCTCACCGCGCGTCACCTCAATCCGGAGGTCCACATCGTCTCGGCCGCCACGGACCGGAACAACGTCGCGAAGCTCGAACGCGCCGGCGCGGACGTGGTGATCAGCCCCGCGACGATCGGCGGCCGACTGCTCGCGCGGTCGGCGCTCGACGGCGACGACGCCGAGGTGGCCGCGGACCACCTCTTGCGGGAGCTGTAGGGCTCGTACTGTCGGCTGTACGTCGGGAGAGAGTATCGACCACCCGTGGTGTCGAGAATCCTCACCCAGTTACAGCCGACACAATCAGGTGCTCAACAGCTCCAGGCTGTCGTAGTGCTCGTCGAACGTCTCGACGACCACCTTGAGCGAGGCGACGACGATCGGGCCGAAGAAGAGCCCGATGAAGCCCATCAGGTAGAGCCCGCCGATCACGCCGACGATGATGACGCTCGGGCTCACGTCCGCCCGGCCCACGATCAGCGGGCGGAGGAACTCGTCGGAGATGCCGACGACGACCGTGCCGTAGACGAACAGCGCACCGCCCAGGACCGGCTCGCCGGTCCAGACGAGCCACGCGGCGGCCGGCGCCCAGATCACGAACGTGCCGATCGCGGGGATCAGCGCGAGGATGATCATGAGGGCGGTGAAGAAGGCGACGTTCGGGACGCCCGTCGCGAACAGGCCGACGCCGGCGATCACACCCTGGATCACGGCGACCGCGACGTGGCCAACGAGCACGGCCCACGTGATCTCCGAGACCCCGTCGAGCAGGTCCTCGATCACGGTCGGCGGGAGCGGCAGCCTGTCCCTGAGCCAGTCCATCAGCGCCGCCCCGTCTTTCAGCAGGTAGAAGAGGATGAACGCGGCGAGGCCGAGGCCGATCAGCGTGTGAACGAACGAGGCGAAGACGTCGGTCGCGCTCCCGAAGGCGAGTTCCACGACGGTCTCGACCGATCCGGAGACCGTCTCCGCGAGATTCACGTCGAAGCCGGTCAGGTCCTCGATCCCCTCCTCGAGCGCCTGGAGTTCGACGTCGCCCTCGTCGATGTCCCCCGCGAGGTCGATCGCCTCGGCCGCGACGTACGCCACGAGCACGACCAGCGGAACGGCGACCGCGAGCGTCGCCCCGACGACGAGGACGAGCGCGGAGATGGCGCTCCCGACTCGCGGCTCGAGCCGCCGGTGGAGCGGGAAGAGGACGTACGCGAGCAACACCGCGGCGAGGACGAACTGGAGGAACGGCTCGACGAGCAGTGCCGAGACGTACGTGACCGCCAGGACGAGCAGAACCAGAAACGCCTTGCTCACGTTCATGGGTGATCTGGGTGCGCCGCCCGGATAAGCGACGGCGCGCAGGTGCCGCCCGATCGCCCACGAGACGGGCTATCGGTACACCCCCCGCTTCACGTCGACCCGCTCGCCGGGGAGGTGACCAGTCGTCGGCAGTGTAGGCCCCGCTTCGGTGTTCGATCCGGTGTACTTCGAGGACTGATTCGTCATGGTCGAGCGTACGCGCGAGTCGGTACTGGCCGACGCGGAGTTAAGAGAATGGTCCACCGGTGAGGGGTTCGAGGAAATCACCCGGTTCTCGCCATTCGGAGTTCACGACCTCGTCGAGTTTCGAGACGATTCGATCCTGAACGTGTGAATCGAACCGGTCGAACTGATTCGCTGCGCGTGGCGTGAGCTTCCACGTCCACGCCTCGTCATTCATCGTCTTCGCTACGGTTCATCATCTCGAGGACGTCCTGCCGCGAAACCAGTTCCGCGCGACCGCTTCTGAGTTCGTGTTCGCTCGCGGCGATCTGTTTCCATCCTTCCCGGGAGAACTCGGGGTGTTTCACCGCGTCCCGGGCCGCATAGCGGAGGAACTCGCTACGGGAGTTGAACCCCTGTTCCTCCCATGTCGCGTCGATGTCTTCGAGGAAGGCTCTACTCAGTCGGAGGTTGATCTGGACCGTCTCCGGGCCGTCGTCGGTTCCGGTATCGGCATTCGACATATACACATGCTTTACTCTCGGGATGCATAACTCTTCCCACGCCGGTTCGATCGCGATTTCCACGAGGGGGTCACGACGGGCGCGACCCGTGAACGACCGGCCGAAACCAGGAATCGGATGATGGAGTGTGGCTTTCGTCGTACGCCGCGGCTGTACGTCGACCTGTGGGACGACGCGCCGGGGCGGTGAACGTCGACGGTCGGGTGCCCCGTCGAAACGCCCGGGTCGGGGGGCGTTTTATGACGGAGACGCTCGAGAGCCGACCATGGCAGAACGGACCAGGGAGTCGAACGCGGAACGCGAGCGCTCGGTCGTCGAGCGATACCACGAGCGGACGGAGGCCTCCAGAGCGCACTACGAGGAGGCGTGTGAGTACCTGCCCGGCGGGAACACGCGTGAGGTGCTCTACTACGAGCCGTACCCGACCTACCTCGTCGGCGGCGAGGGTGCGTACGTCACCGACGCCGACGGTACCGAGTACCTCGACCTCCTCAACAACTACACGTCGCTGATCCACGGTCACGCCCCACCCGAGAGCGTCGAGGCCGCCATCGACGCGGTTCACAGGGGGAGCGCCCCGGGCGGACCGACGCCGGACGAGATCGACCTGGCGCGCCACCTCGTCGAGCGCGCCCCGGCGGTCGAGAAGGTACGCTTTACCAACTCGGGGACCGAGGCGACGATGAACGCGATCCGGGCGGCCCGTGCGTACACCGGGAACGACGTGATCGCCAAGTTCGAGGGGGCCTACCACGGCACCCACGACGACGCACAGGTGAGCGTTCACCCCCCGCGCCACCTGGCCGGACCGGCCGACGACCCCGAGAGCGTCCCCGACTCGGCGGGCGTCCCCACCTCGAAACGGGAGGAGGTCATCGCGCTCCCGTTCAACGACGCCGGGGCCACCGTCGAGAAGCTCGACCGCCATCGGGAGGAGCTGGCGGGCGTGCTGGTCGCGCCGTACATGGGGTCGGCCGTGATCCCGATCGACGGCGACTTCCTCGGGACGCTCTCGGAGTGGACCGATCGTGAGGACGTCCCGCTGATCTTCGACGAGGTGATCTCGTTTCGCGTCGCGTACGGGGGTGCCCACGCCGCCCTGGACGTCGAACCGGACCTGGTCACCTACGGGAAGGTCGTCGGCGGCGGCTTCCCGGTGGGCGGGTTCGGCGGTCGCGAGGAACTCATGGCGCCCTTCGACCCGCGTGGTGGCTCGACCGTCGTCCACTCCGGTACCTTCAACGCGAATCCGGTCACCGCGTCGGCCGGTCTGGCTACCCTTGAGCGCTTCGACGAACGCGCCGTCGAGTGCCTCGACGAGCTGGGTGCGAACCTGGCGACCGCGAGCCGTGACGTGATCGCCGACCGGGGGATGACGCTCCAGGTCAACCGGGTCGGGTCGCTGTTCGCCCTCTACCTGACGCCCCATCCCGTAGAGACGTTCCGCGATACGGACGGTGTCGGTGCGCTCGAACGCCGACTGTTCCACGAACTCATGGAGGAGGGCGTCCGTCTCGCGCCGACGCTCATGGGCTGTCTCTCGACACCGATGGACGAATCAGAGGTCGATCGCTTCGTCGAGGCGCTCGATTCGTCGCTCTCCCGGATGCGTCCGACGGTTGCCGCCCGGGCATCCGCGCTCCTCGGGTAGCGTGGACCCGCTACTGCCGCTCGACGGGTGCGAGTCGCCGTCGCGAATCTCCACCGGCCGAGCTTCCCGCCTCCCCCAGCCGACGGAGTGCCTCGAAGCGGTCCGCACCGCCCTTCTAGCGACGCGGGCAGCGGCGTTCCAGAGCCTCGGCGTGTGCGACCCGATCCGGTACGCGGAACGGCCCGACTCCTCAGGGTGATCGTCACTGCCGATTTCCGAGGATTCCCGAACGTAGAGCCGTCACGAAGGTGTTTTAGGGGTTTGGTCCGAACGTGGAGACGGGACCGTCCTCATGGACCGAACCGAACTCGTCCACGCCGCGGAGCGAATCGACCGGACGATCGCACGACGGATGCGCCGTCACGGACTCCGACTGCTCCGGTACTCGCTGGGCGTGACGTTCGTCTGGTTCGGCCTGCTCAAACCGCTCGGGAGGAGTCCCGCGGCCGACCTCGTCGCGAACACGGTCTACGTCGTCCCACCAGAGCTGTTCGTCCCGATCCTCGGCTGGTGGGAGGTGACGATCGGGCTCTGTCTGCTCTATCGCCCGTTGCTCCGCCTCGGGGTCCTCCTGCTGTTCGTCCAGATGCCGGGGACGTTCCTCCCGCTGGTGCTCCTCCCGGAGGTGACGTGGATCGCAGCCCCGTACGCACCGACGCTCGAGGGCCAGTACATCGTGAAGAACCTCGTGCTGATCGCGGCCGCGATCGTCGTCGGCGGGACCGTCCGGGAACGCGAGGGAGATCCGATGCCCGGCGAGGTGCTCGAACAGGTCTCCGAGGAACCCGAAACCGAGACCGCCTGATCGACGCCTCCGTCGGCGTCCTCGTCGTGGCTGGAACGGCGGGGCCAACCGACGACCGAGATCGGATCGGCGTCACCGCACGTACCGACCGAGCTATGGCGGTGCGTGCTATCTCCCTACCAACACGATGCCGGTCACGCCGACACAGGTCGTCTTCGCCCTCGCACTCGCGCTCACGGTCGGCATCGCGTGGTACGTCGACGGTCGCGGGCGCTGGCGGGCGGCCGCCGCGGATCGACTGCTCTACGGCGTCCCGTGGGGGACCCTCCTCACCGTCGCGCTCGTCGTCGCGTTCTACCTCGCCGTCCAGGGGGGAGCCCGACACTGGGACGACCCGGTCACGTTCGCGTTCGTCTCGTGGTCGTACCTCTACCCGACGGGACTCGCCACCGCGGGGTTCGCCCACGGCGGTCCCGACCACCTCCTCTCGAACATGGTAGCGACGCTCGTCTTCGGGGCCATCGCCGAACACGCCTGGGGCCACTACCCCCGGTCCGAGCGAACCGTGGGGACGAGGTCGGTAGCCGAGCGCACGGAACACCTGGCCGACGGCGGACGACGGGGGCCCCTCTCCAGGCCCTGGATCCGCGCGCTCGTCGTCGTCCCGGGCATCATGCTCGCGGTCGCGCTCCTCACGGCCGTCTTCTCGCTCGGGCCGGGACTGGGCTTCTCGGGTGCAGTCTTCGCCATCGTCGGCTTCGCGCTCGTCCTCCGTCCCCTCTCGGCCGTCGTCGGCGTCGTGGTCACCTCGACCGTCTCGTTCCTGGCCGAGGCGTTCGCCCGGCCGGTCGTCCGCGAGACGGTCGAGGTCGGTCCGCCGCTCCCACCCGGTTGGGCCGGGATCGGCTTCCACGCGCACCTCCTCGGCTTCCTGCTCGGGGCCCTGCTCGCGGCCGCCCTGCTGTCGCGCCGCCGGCGTCACCCGTCGTTCGGGGCGCTCGTCTTCGGCGTCCTCGTCGTCGGATCGGTCCAGTCGCTCTGGCTGTTGGCCTGGTCCGTGGGGGAGAACGAGTACGCCCTCTACCAGGGGGTCGGCGCGGTGATGGTGCTCGTCCTCGCGCTCGTGGTCGCCGTGGCCGGTGCGGGGAGCGAGCGAGCGATCCCACGCCCGTTCGGTAGGTTCGGGCGCGTGCCGTCCCGGCGGACGCTCGCCCACGGGTGGCTCGCGCTCGTCGGCCTCGCGTTCGTCGGCGGGGTCGCCGGCGTGCTCGTCACCGGGGAGGCGGTCGTCGTGTCCGTCGTGGCCCTCGCGCTCCTCGCGGCGGTCCTCGCGGTCCCCGGACTCCCGCCGCTGCTGCCCGATCGGATCCTCCCGACGCCGGTCTCCCGTCGTACCGCGGGCGTCGTCTGCCTCGCGGTGCTCACGCTCGTCCTCGCGCTCGTGAGCGTCCCGCTGGGGCTGGTCGCCGTCGGGGGCGACGCGATGCCGGGGACGAACGCCGTGACGGCCGGCGATTACGCGGTGACCTACGAGGAGAACGCCACCGCCGGACAGGAGTGGATCGTCGACGTCGGGGAGGAGGCCACCGGGAGCGGGAACGCGAGCGGCGTCATCGTCGTCAGCGACGACCGGGAGCTCTGGACGGTCGCCGTCACCGAGGAGATACTCGCGTTCGAGGGGAGAGAGACCGTCACCGTCGGCGGGATCGGCTGGCGCGAGAGCGTCACCGTCGAGCGCACCGGCTGGGAGGTCCTTGGCACCGGGACGGCGTACGCGGTCGACATCACCCCCGAGAGCGAAGAGGGGACGACCCGCGCGTTCACCTCCGATCCGGTCCGGGCGAGCGCGGACCTCGACGGCCACGCGGTCGAGGTGGTCCCGACCCGGGAGGGTTTCGACCTCGTGGTCGAGACGGACGGCGAACCCGCCGGGTCCGCACCGATCCCCGCGGCAGGCGAGGTGGTCACGGTCGGTGACCTCTCGTTCTCGACGGTCGAGGAGGGCGAGACGACCCGCGTCGTGGTCGAGACCGACGGCGTCAGCGTTCCGATCGCCGAACGCGAGCGCTACCGGTCGCCGACGGCCACTCCTCCGACGGGTACAGTTATACGCACTCCCTCCTAAGGCCCGCTGGACCACGCGAGGCCGGACTCACCTCTGGCTCCGATTTATGACACACCCCGACACTACCGAGTCGTCGCTTCCCGACTCAGAAGACGAGTGGCGCGAACGGCTCACCGACGAACAGTACCGAATCCTGCGCGAGGCGGGCACCGAACGGCCACACACCGGCGAGTACGTCGACCACTTCGAAGACGGCAGCTACCGGTGTGCGGGCTGTGGCGCCGTCCTCTTCGACGGGGAGACGAAGTTCGACCACGGCTGTGGCTGGCCGAGTTTCTTCGACGCGGTCGACGAGGCGGCGATCGAGCGCCGGCCCGACCGCAGTCACGGGATGGTGAGAACAGAAGTCGTCTGTGCGCGCTGTGAGGGCCACCTCGGCCACGTCTTCGAGGACGGCCCGCAGCCGACCGGCGAGCGCTACTGCATCAACTCCGCGGCGATCGAGTTCGACGGCGAGTAGCCCCGAACCGGCGTCCGGGCGGCCGGATCGGAGCCCTATCGGTCCCGGACCGAGAAGGGACCACGCATAAGTCGGCGGCCCGGCACACTCCGAGACGTATGAGCGAGGAGCCCGGCGGTCGGAACATCGAAGGTGAGGGACCGATCGTCGAGACCGTCGTCGAGACCGACGAGGCGACGCACACCGACGAGGGCGAACTCGAGCGGACGCTCGGGCTCTCCGGAGGTCTCGCGATCGGTATCGGGACGATGATCGGCGCGGGTATCTTCGTCTTCCCGGGGATCGCGGCGGGTCGGGCGGGGCCGGCCGCGGCCGCCTCGTTCGCGATCGGCGCCGTCGTCGCGTTGCTCGTCGCGCTCCCGGCCTCCGAACTCGCGACCGCGATGCCGAAAAGCGGCGGCGGCTACTACTTCATCTCCCGTGGGCTGGGCGCGTTCGCCGGCGCCGTCGTCGGACTGTCGCTGTGGTTCGGGCTGGTGTTCGCGACCGCGTTCTACCTGGTCGGCTTCGGCTACTACGCCGTCGACGCGCTCGCGGAGATCGGGGTGGCGGTCGGCACCGGGCTCGTGATCCCGCTCGCGCTGGCCTTCGGCGCCGGGTTCACCGTCCTGAACGTGACGGGGACCGAGAACGCCGCGAAGCTCCAGAACGGGATCGTCGCGCTGTTGCTGTCGATCCTCGTCGTCTTCCTCTCGGTCGGCACCCTCGACGCGGTGGGGATCGTCGGCGAACCGACCGCGCCGGAGGCGTTCGCCCCCTTCGGGACGTTCCCGGTGCTGACGACGGCCGCGCTGGTGTTCACCTCCTACCTGGGGTTCGCACAGATCGCCACCGTCGCCGGCGAGATGAAAGACCCGGGCAGGAACCTCCCGCTGGCGATGGTCGGCTCGGTCATCGTCGTGGGGGTGCTCTACGTCGTCACGGTCTTCGTCGCGACGAGCGCGTTCGGCAGCGAGCAGCTGGCAACGCTCGGCGAGACGGCGATGGTCGAGGTCGGCCGCCACTTCCTCGGGCCCGCGGGTGCCCTCGCGATCGTCCTCGGCGGCCTGCTGGCGACGATGTCGAGCGCGAACGCCTCGATCCTGAGCACCTCACGGGCGATCTACGCCGTCTCGAAGGACGCGATCCTACCGCGGTGGGCCAGCCGGATCAACCTGAAGTACGGCACGCCACACGTCGCGCTCGGCCTCGCCGGCGGCCCGATCCTCGTCCTGACGGCGACTGGTCGGGTCGAGGTGCTCGCGGAGGTCGCCTCCTTCCTCCACCTGCTGATGTACGGGCTGATCTGCGTCGCGCTGATCGCGCTCCGTCGGAACGAGCCCGAGTGGTACGATCCCGCGTTCCGCGTGCCGGGCTACCCGGTCGTCCCCGTGCTGGGGGCGCTCGCGAGCTTCGCGCTCATCGGGTTCATGCAGCCCGCCTCGCAGCTGATCGGTCTGGCCGTCATGGCGGGCACCGCCGGCTGGTACCTTTATTTCGCCCGCGACGTGACGCTCAAGGGGGCGCTCTAGATGACACACGTGCTCGTTCCGATCGAGGTGCTCGAGGGCGAGACGGTCTCGGCCGGGCTGATGGAGCTGCTCGGCACCGTGAACGTCACCGTCCTCGGCTACCACGTCCTGCCCGAGCAGACCCCCCCGGACCAGGCCCGAATGCAGTTCGAAGAGCGTGCGACGAGCGCGCTGGAGGACCTGGCCGAGGGCTTTCGTGCGGCCGGGGGGGAGGCCTACACCCGTCTCGTGTTCACTCACGACGAGGAGAAGACGATCGATCGGGTCGCCGAGGAGACGAGTTCGCACGCGCTCGCCATCTCCGGGGCGGCCGGCGAGATCGACAGCCTCCTCGTGGCGCTCTCCGGCGACGTCGCCGTCGACCACGTCCTCGGGTTCGTCGAGGAGCTGATCGGTGGACGGGACGTCGAGGTGACGCTCCTCCTCGCCACGAGGGAGGCGACCGACGCCGAGGAGCGGCTGGAGCGGGCGGCCGACCGGCTGGCGGGCGCCGGAATCGCCGTCCGGAGGGAGCTCTCGACCGACCGCTCCCCGTTCGACGCGCTGCTGGAGGCCGTTCCCGGCCACGACGCGATCGTGATGGGCGAGCAGGCGCCATCGCTCGCCTCGCTCGTCTTCGGCGACGAGCCCGAGCGCGTGGCGTCGGCCTCCGTCGGCCCCGTCCTCGTCGTCAGGACCGACCCGGCGGTAGACGGATAGCGGCGGCCGACGGCTACTCCCGATCGCCGACCGACGGCGCGCGCTCTCGTTCGCCGAGCACCCACTCCAGCTCCTCGATCGCGTGGAGCACGACCGTCTCGCGCTCGTCCTCGAGCGGCGAGCCCGGCGGGTCGAGCTCGTCGTAGAGGCTCTCGAGACGCTCGATGCGCGCCCTGATCTCGTCTCGTTCTCGCATACGGCCCCCGACGCACCCCGCGGAGTAATAGCTACGCTTCGAAGCGCCACCAGAGAAAGCCCACGGCCGCGGCGACGAAGAGCGCCCCGGCGAGCACGTAGAGGTAATCGCCGTGGAGGATCGCGCTCGTGAAGTACAGCCCCATGATGCCGGCGAGCAGCGAGAGGCTGAGCCAGTGGGCTCTGAAGAAGGCACCCGCGGTTCGCACGCTCATCGTTTCCCTCGTCGTGTTCGCACGCTCAAATACGCTCCGACCGAGCCATTCAGGAGCGTCGAGTCCCTAGAGCGGCCATGGACGTGGCGACCTGATGGAACGGAACAAACTCGCGTTCGTCGCCGTGATCGCCGTCGGCATCGCCCTGCCGGGGACGATGGCGTACGTCGCGAACGCGATGCTCGACCAGCCCGGGCTGGGACAGCTCATCTGGGGGGTCGGCTTCGGCTCGATGGTGATCGTCGTCTGGTACGTCTGGCTCCGCCCGCTCGACATCACCGGCCCGGAGTACGAGGGCGGGACGACCGGACCCGAGTGGGAGCGCGACGAATGAGAATCTTGATTACTCGGACGGTGTGACTCACGGTATGATCGAGTTCGTGCCGCTGGGACTCCTCGACGACATCATCCGCCAGTACCACGTCGGTCACGTCCTCCTGGCAGCGTTCGGGGCCGCGGTGCTCGGGAGCCTGCTGCTGTCGCGCAAGCTGATGGCGCTCAACGTCGCACTCTTCGGCGTGATCTTCCTGCTCACGCCGGGCGACGTGATGGGCGGCAGCGCCGAACTGAAGTTGCTCGGCCTCGCGCTGCTCGTCGTCGGCATCGTCCTCTACACGACGTTCAACGACTGATCGCTCGGATCGACGCCCTCTCCATCCTCTCTCCCCTCCTTGGCTCCTCTCCAGTACTATGCATGAACGTCGTCGAGCGTTACCAGACGGTCCTCGTCGTCGGCGCGGTCGTCGGAGGTCTGCTCGCGGCACGGATCTCTGGGGTTTCCGCCGCCGCGGAGGCGCTCCTCCTCCCGTTCCTGATGGTGATGCTCTTCGGGGCGTTCGCGGGCATCCCGCTCTCGCGGCTCCGCGACGCCTTCGGCAACCGTCGGGTCGTCGCGCCGAGCCTCCTCGTGAACTTCGTCTGGAGCCCGCTGCTCGCCGTCGGCCTCGGCGCGGTCTTCCTCCGCGACCAGCCCGCGCTCTGGGTCGGGCTGATCATGCTGCTGGTCACCCCGTGTACCGACTGGTACCTGATCTTCACCGACCTCGCCGGCGGCGATGTCCCGCTCGCCACCTCGTTGCTGCCGTACAACCTCGTCCTCCAGCTCCTCTTGCTCCCGCTCTACCTCTACGTCTTCGCGGGCGCGCTCGTCTCGCTCCCGTTCGACCTGCTCGTAGAGAGCGTCCTGCTCGTGCTCGTGGTTCCGCTCGCATTCGCCGGCCTCGCACGACGCGGGTCGATCCGGGCGAGAGGACGGGAGTGGTTCGAGCGGCGTGTCCTCCCACGACTGGGTCCAGTCCAGGTCGTCTTCCTCTGTCTCGCGATCGGCGCGATGTTCGCCTCGCAGGGCGAGGTCGTGACCGATCGGCCCGACCTGCTCGCGCTGCTCGCGGTTCCCGTCCTGGCCTTCTACGCGATCAACCTGCTGCTGGGGCTCGGCGTCGGCCGCGCGCTCTCGTTTTCCTACGGGGAGCTGGTCTGTTTCGACAACACGATCCTCTCGCGCAACTCGCCGACGGCGCTCGCCATCGCGGTCGTCGCCTTCCCGCACGAGCCGCTGATCCCGCTCGCGCTCGTCATCGGCCCGCTACTCGAACTCCCGCTCCTGAGTCTCGTCTCCCGGATCCACCTCGGCATACGAGCGAGAGGGTGGGAGTACGGGTAACGAGCGACGGGCGCTACTGGCCGACGAGCCCCTCGTAGCGAGCGCCGGTCTGTTTCAGCGTCGCCGTCGAGTAGAGTCGCTCGTGGTCGTACGGGAGGTGCTCGCCCGCGAGCTCGTCGATCTTCTCGTCTACTGCAGCCTCCTCCCGCCCGTGGATCATCGTGAACAGGTTGTACTCCCACTCCAGCTCGGGCCGACGCGGGCGGTGATAACAGAGCGTGACGTAGGGCAGCGAACCGACGGCGATCCCGCGGTCGTCGAGCTCGTCGTCGGGTACGTCCCAGACGACCATACAGTTCGCGTCGAAGCCGGTGACGACGTGGTTGACGACGCAGCCGATCCGCTTGATACAGCCCTCCGAGAGGAGTCGCTCGATCGCCTCCAGAACCTCCTCGGCGTCGGCACCGATCGCCGCCGCGACGTCGCGATAGGGCGTCGCGGTGAGCGGGAAGCCCGCCTGGATCTCCAGAAGCAGGTCGGCGTCGAGTTCGCTCAGGTCGCCCGCGGCGTCCTCGGAGATCCGCGTCGCGGAGACCTCGGTTTCACTCACCGACTCCCGGGCGAAGCGGTCGTCGTTCACGACCGGGAACTCGAGGTCGATGTAGTAGTCGGTGAGCATCGGGAGGTCGAGTACAGCGCAGCCGGTTCGTTCCTCGATCTCCGCCAGTATCTCGTCGCGTCGCTCGCGCGTGCTGGCGGTGACGACGAACCACATGTTCCACTCGTGATCGCGGCGGTAGTTGTGGTTCACCTGGCGGTAGCCGTTGACGATCTCGGCGTGCTCCGCGAACGATTCCTCGGGCGAGCGGATCGCCGCGAGGGTAGAGGAGCCGATCACCGGCGGGTTCAGGACCGCGCCGAAGCGACGGAAGACCCCCCGTTCGTACAGCCGCTCGACGCGCGAGAGCGCCTCTCCCTCCGAGATACCGAGTTCCACGCCGACCGTGCGGAACGGCCGCTCCTCTACGGGAAACCCGCTCTGGTAGCCGTCGACGATCGCGGCGTCGATCCCGTCGATCTCGGCGCGCCAGTCGCCCCCGAGGCTGCTCATTACGTCGCGTTAGGAACGTCGGAGCCTATCGCTTTCGTTCTCTCACGGACTGCGGACCGCGCTCCCACGCGAACGGGAGGCTTTTGCCCCGAGCGCCCTCACGACCGACCATGGCGAAGGCAGTCGAATCCCACGGCGAGTGGCCGTTGAAGCGCCTGATGACCGAGGTCGTCGGCTCCGGACACAAGTCCGCCGACGACATGAGCTACGAGCAGGCCGCCGAAGCCTTCCGGCGGATCCTCGACGACGAACCCGACCACACGACGTTAGGCGCGTTCTGGCTCGCGAACCGCTGGAAGCGAAACACGCCCGAAGAGCTCGCGGCCTTCACCGACGTGATGCGCGAGTCGGTCGTCACGGCCGAACCCGACTGCGATCCCGTCGACTGCGGGGCGAACTACGACGGCAAGGGCGAGACCGCGATCCTCGGCGTCGGTGCTGGGATCGTCTCGGCCGCCGCGGACGTGCCCGTCGTCACGCACTCCGGCGACCGGGTGCCCACGCAGAAACAGGACGCCTACAAGCACGTCCTCGACGAGCTGGATATACGGACCGAAATCGACCCCGACGAGAGCGCGCGGATGACCGACGAGACCGGCTTCGGCTTCTACTACCAGCCGCGGTTCAATCCCGGTATCGACGGGATCCGCGACCGCCGCGACCAGATGGGCGTGCGGACGTTCGTGAACACGATCGAGACGCTCGCGAACCCGGCGAACGCGGACGTCCACCTCGGTAGTTTCTACCACCTCCCGTTCGCGAAGCGTATCGTCGACACGTTCGAGCGCTCGACCCAGGAGTTAGACCGGATCATCATGTTCCAGGGGATGGAGGGCTACGACGACATCCGGCCGGGGCTCACGAAGGTCGCCGAGTTCCGTGACGGGGAGTTCACCGATTACGAGATCGAGACGAAGAAGTACGGGATGGCGTTCGAGCACGACGATCTGGGGGTCTCGGACGTCGCGGGCGAGTCGGCGTCAATCACGGAAGACGTCCTCGATGGAGAGCGCGGGGGTGGCTTCGCCGACGCCATCGCGCTCAACGCGGCGCTTCGGATCTACGCGGGCGACGGCGCGGAGTCGATCGAAGAGGGGCTGGAGCGGGCGAGAGCCGCGATCGACGACGGGAGCGCGGCGGGCGTGTTGGACGACCTGCGGGCGTTCTGACTCGTCGTTTCCGGCTCGACTGAGAGTAGCGATTTCCTATCGCAACATTTGATATATAATTTTGACATTATCAGAACACCCCCGGATCGTCGATCCATACCAACGTCACGAACGAACGGTGTTCGGGGTGTCATAGGCCGTAGATGGCGTTTGGCGGCGCTGATCGACCCGTTTACGATTCGAAACGATCTACGGACCAGTCGGTTCCGAGGGCCACGGTTGCCCGACGGGCGGTGTCCCGGAGCATGGCGACGTCGTCCGTGAACACCTCGACCGCGACGGTCCCGTCGAAGCCGTCGAGCCGCTCGCCGAGGTCGTCGTACTTGATCTCCCCGGCCCCGATCGGGAGGTGGGTGTCCCCACGGCCGCGCGCGTCGTGGACGTGGAGGTGCGAGATCAGGTCGCCGTACTCCCGCGTGAACCGGGCGATGCCGTCCTCGCCGTCCTCCATGTAAGCGTGACCGACGTCGAAACAGACGCTCGCGCCCGCCTCGCGGGCGAGCCTCCCGAGCACCGAGAGCTGGAGGCCACGCCGCTGGTGGCCGACGTTCTCGACGACCACCTCCACCCCCGCGTCGGAACCGATATTGGAGATCGCCGACAGCTGCTCGACGGTCGTCGGCCGGAGGTCGGTGTCGTGCGGGTCCCGGACAGCCCCGTGGAGCACCGCCTTCCGGGCACCGAGCCCACCGGCCCACTCGAGGAGCCGGCGCTGGTGGGCGACGATCGCCTCGTTGATCTCGGGGACCGGCGTCGCGACGTCCTGCTCGAACGGGAGGTGGACGAAGAAGTCGACGTCCAGCGCGTCGAGCACCCCACGAAGCCGGTCGTCGTCGAACCCTTCGGGTACGTCGGCGGCCTCCGCGAGGCCGAACTCGACGAACTCGAAGCCGGCCGCGGTCGCCTCCGCCCGGTCGATCGAGTCGCCGACGGTGAGCCCGATCTCCATACCGGGGAAACCGGTCGCGGGGTAATCACACTGACGCCCTTCTCCCCGGCGTGGATCACCGGACCCGAACGCGCCGTGTGTCTATCTGTTACCGACCGACGCGAGCGTCGGCGCCGAACGTGCGGTCGAACACGCGATCGACGTCGCCGGCCGATACGACGCGACGCTGCACGCGCTCTACGTCGTCGATACGGACACGTACGGCTCGTACCCCGGCGACGAGTACGTCCACGAGTTCGAGGGGCTCGAGAGCGCTCTCGAACGTGCGGGACGTGACGCGCTCGAGGGATCGCCGAGTCGGCCGGCCGGGCGGATCTCGAAACGGAGGCGGTCGTCCGTCACGGCGTCCCACACGAGGAGATCCTCCGGTACGCGGACGAGGCCGACGTCGGTCTGACGGTCGTCGGCTCGAAGAACCGGTCCGGGGAGTACCGTCGTCTCCTGGGGAGCGTCGCCGAACGGGTCGCCTCGCTCTCCGAGCGCCCGGTGACGATCGTGAAGACGCCCGTCGAGGGGGAGTGAGCCGACGCTACTTCTCCCTGACGAGCGCGACGTTCCCGAGACTGTCGCCCGCGGTTACGGTCGCCTCGCGGGCGATGGCGTAGAGGATACCCTCGCGGTCGGCTTCAGCCTCCTGAAGCACCTCGTAGGTCGCGGGGTCGTAGAGCGTTCCGAGCGGATCGCCCGCCCGCAGCGGCTCGCCGAGTTCCCGATCCGGGTGCGCGCGGAACAGGCCGGAGGTCTCGGCCTGCACCCGGCCGAGGTGGTTGCGCGCGAGGATCTTCTTGCCGTTCTCCTCGACCGACCTATCGAGCATGTCGAGGTCCGCGAGCACGTTCTCCATCCCTCTGAGACCGATCTCTATCGCCTCCTCGACGAGCCACTTGTTGTACGCGAGTTCGGGCGTGATCGAGGGGATGCCCTCCTGGGTCGCGGCCACGCGGAGCTTTCCGGCGAAGTTGCGCTGGCCCCACTCCTCGCCGGCCTCGTCGCCGGCCTCCTCGCCGAGTAGTACGTCCGTCCCGAACGCCTCGGCGAGCGCGCGTGAGTCGTCGTCGCCCTCCATGAAGACGACGTGGGTGAGCATCGTCGGCCCACCGGTGTGTAGGTCGACGATCGCGTCGGCTTCACCCGCGTACGCCCAGAGCCGGGCGGCCATGCGGGAGTGAAGCGTCCCCTCCGGGTCGCCCGGCCAGACGCGGTTCATGTTCGGGTTGACCGAGTCGAGGACCTCGGGGGTGGTGTAGGAGACGTGATCGAACGTGAGGGGATCGGCGACCGGGACGACGACGAGCTTTCCGCGCAGCTCCGTGGGGTCGATCCGGTCGTGGAGCCGGCGGAGCACCTCACAGCCGTTGACCTCGCGTCCGTGCTGGGCGGCCTGGACGTAGAGCGTCGGGCCGGCGTCGCGACCCTTGTACGTGTGGACTGTCGTCTCGATCGGGACGCCCGAGGGGAGGCGGGCGAGCGTGATGCGGTCTGCGGTGTGCGATCCGGGACTGGGCATACCCGGAGTGTGGAGGGCGGGAGGATGAAGCTACCGCACGCGTGCTGTGCAGCCTCGGCCGTTTTACGGCTGGCGTTCTCACCTTCACCCGATCAGACAGTGAGCGACCTCCTCACACAGGCCCGCGAACGAAACGACGTGCTCGGCTCGCTCGCAGCCGTTCTCGCCTCCGTCGCCCGCCCCGATCTGACGCTGCTGGCGATCCCGACCGCGTTCGTCGGCGCGGTGTCGATAGCCACGGTGACGGGCCTCTCGACGCACGTGATGCTCGCCGTCGCGTCGGTCGTCGGGTTCGCGACGATCCTCGACGCGGTCGTCGTCAACCCGCCGATCGACCCGGGGTAGCGAGGGCTCCCTCGAGCCGACCGCTCGTCGTCCGATCACCACCGTTATGCGTCCCCTGCCCGAACGACGAGCCATGACGAGCGCGACGATTCACACCACCGAAGGCGACATCGAGGTCGAACTGTACGACGAGCGGGCACCGGAGACGGTCGCGAACTTCCGAAACCTAGTCGACCACGACCCGGCGGCGAGCGAGGACCCCGGGCCGGAGACGGCCACGTGGGAGGACCCCGAAACCGGCGAAACACGGGGGGACGCCCTCTACGACGGCGTCCCGTTCCACCGCGTGATCGAGGGCTTCATGATCCAGACCGGGGACCCGGAGGGCACCGGCCGTGGCGGCCCAGGCTACACGTTCGACGACGAGTTCCACCCGGAACTCCGCCACGACTCGGCCGGCACGCTCTCGATGGCCAACCGCGGTCCGGACACCAACGGCTCGCAGTTCTTCATCACGCTCGATGCCACCCCGCACCTCGACGACCGCCACTCGGTCTTCGGCGAGGTTACTGACGGAATGGACATCGTCCGCAAGATCGGATCGACCGACACGGACGGCAACGACAGGCCGACGACGCCGATCGAGATCGAGTCGATCACCGTCCACGACTGAACGCCGTCTCTCCGACCCGTGGATCGTCTTTTCGGGTACCGACGAGGAACTCGGTTTCGAAATCGACTCGCGGTAGGTCTCTCGGACGAACCGGTTCGACCGGAGACGACCGCGAACCCACCCCTGTCACGGGCCGGTTCGGCCCACCCCGCCACGGCGCTTCACCGGAACCGTAACCCGAAAGCCGGACCGCTTCCTCTCCCGATCCATGAGCGACACGGACGGCCCGATCGACCCGAGCGAGATCGGCGAGGCGAACGCCCCGCCGGTCGAGGAGAAGCCCTACAAGATCGTCTTCGAGGCGAACAAGTGCATCGGCGCGGGCCGCTGTGCCGAGGTCTCGGACAACTGGGAGCTCGATCTCGGGACGGGGATCGCGAAACCCAGAGCCTACTTCATCGACGAGGCGGACCTCGACGCGAACGTCGAGGCGGCGGAGGTCTGTCCCGCGAAGAAGGACAGGGGCGTGATCCACGTCGTCGATCGCCGAACGAACGAGGAGATCTCGCCCGATCCGAACGGCGACGGCACCCTCAGCGTCGACTGGTAGCCGGGCGCTCGTCCGGAGCCCGACCGTTCGGCCGGTCGTCGCTCTCACCGTCACTACCGTTTTCACCGACGGCCACGAACGGGTCGGGTATGAGTCTCGACCAGCTGTTCTCCCGGGTGCCCGATCCCCGAACCCACAGCTTCCCGGAGTACTCGCTCCCGGCCGGGGAGCCGGTGATGCCGATCGCGATCACGCGGGAGGAGCTCTCGACGCTCGTCGACCTCTACGACGCGTTCTCGGCGGTCGACCCGACGGGAATCGACTCGAACCCGTTTCTCGCGGCGACGAGCCGGTTCCTCAACCAGACGTTCGGGACGACGCTCGAGCGCCCGGACGAACGGCTCCACGACGAGGTCGCGTCGCTGCTCGGATCGTTCTCCGACGACCTGGGCGGGGAGTCGATCGGCGTCGTCGACGTCACGCCGAATGGGCTCCGGACGCTCTACTTCTTCCTGATCACCGCGAAGGCCTACTACACCGCCCCGCACATCCGCTTCCGGCCGGACCACGCGGAGATCGACACGCTCTATCGCGTCTACGAGCGGGTCACGGAGCAGGACGTCTACCTCAAGGACCCGGAGTCGGTGCTCTGACGTGACGGTGGAGAACGCCCTCGTTTCCCGGCGTCCTCCCCTTCGAACGAGCGAGTTCGAGTCGGTTCATCGGGCGGTCGCGCAGGTCACCGGCGAGGTCGTCCTCGTCTCCGTGTTCTCGCTCCTGTTGCTCGCCGGGACCGTGGGCTACTGGACCTACCTCGACGCGGTAGATCGGGAGGACGAGCGCGCGCCCGTCTGGGCGCTCGCGGTCTTCGCTGGGACCCTCGTCGGCGTCGTCCCCGGCGTGGTCGTCCTGCTGGTCTATCGCTCGCGAGCGGGCGCCGACGTCTGAGGCGAGGGCGAACGGCCGTGCTCGCCGACTGTAGCGACGTTCAGTAGAGCAGTTCGTCGTCGTTCTCGACCATGTAGAGGGTTCGCGCCGCGATGTTCACCGCGTGATCGCCGATCCGTTCTAAGTCCCGCACGGTCAGCAGCACGCGCGAGACGTCGCTCAGCAGCCGTTCGATCTCCCCCTCGTCCGTTCCGGCCCCGAGTTCGGTCTCGATCAGGTCGCGGACGACCGTCCCGCTCGCGCGCTCGCACATCGCGTCGAGCTCGTCGTCGCGCCGGTCGATCGCGTAGCACGCCTCGACGTCCTCGTCGGCGTAGGCGTCCATCGCCGCCTCGATCATCTCGAGTGCGACCGCGCCGATCGCCTGGACGTCCACGTCGGGGTAGACGTCCCGCCGGGCCTGTTTCGTGTACTTCCCGAGGTTCGTCGCGAGGTCGGCGATCCGCTCGAGGTCCGTGATGATCTTGAACGAGGCCGCGATGAACCGGAGGTCGCCCGCGACCGGCTGCTGACGGGCGATCAGCTCCGTACACTGGCGTTCGAGCTCGAGGTAGAGATCGTTCACCTCGCTGTCTCTGACGATCACCTCCTCCGCGAGGTCGTCGTCCTTCGATTCGAGCGCCGACAGCGCCATCCGCAGCCGCTCCTGGACGACCTCCCCCATGTAGAGGACGTCGTCCCGGAGCTCAGAGAGGCGCTTTTGATACTCCTTTCGGGCCATCGCTGGGTGGGAGTACCCCCGAAGCGGTCTTTAACCCCGTGGTCGGGCGGACTCCTCGGACGAGCGGTCGCAGAGGACTCGTTACCCGAACTTGCCGGTGATGTAGTCCTCGACTCGCTGGCTCTCGGGGTTCTCGAAGATGCTCGTCGTCTCGTCGAACGCCGCGAGTTCGCCGCCGGTGAGAAACACCATCGTTCTGTCGCTGATCCGGGCGGCCTGTTGCATGTTGTGCGTGACGATCACGACCGTGTAATCGCGCGAGAGCTCCTCGATCAGGTCCTCGATCTGTGCGGTCGCGACGGGGTCGAGTGCGCTCGCCGGCTCGTCCATCAATATCACCTCGGGGTCGGGTGCGATGGCGCGGGCGATACAGAGACGCTGTTGTTGTCCACCCGAGAGGTCGAGCCCGGAGGCGTCGAGTTTGTCCTCGACCTCCCCCCAGAGCGCCGCCCGCCGGAGCGCCTCCTCGACCTGTGCGTCCCTGTCACCGTCTCTCCCCTGAATCTTCAGGCCGTAGGCGACGTTGTCGTAGATACTCTTGGGAAACGGGTTCGGCTTCTGGAAGACCATCCCGACCTTCCTCCGCAAGGCGACCGGATCGACGTCCTCGTCGTAGACGTTCTTGCCCCTGAACCGAAGTTCGCCCTCGACGCGACAGACGTCGATCATATCGTTCATCCGGTTTATCGACCGGAGAAAGGTCGACTTCCCACAGCCGGAGGGACCGATGATCGCCGTCACCTTCTTCTCGGGGATCTCCGCGTTCACCGGCTGGAGCGCGCGCTCGTCGCCGTAGAACACCTCCAGGTCGTGTGCGGAGAGCACCGTCTCCACGGCGCGCGACTCGGGCCCGTCCGGGTCGGCTCTCTCGGTGTCGGTCTCGGAGTCGATGCGCGTCTCGATCGTGGGCTGGGTGTCACTCATGAGAGGTCTGCCTCGAAGCGGTAGCGGATGTAGATCGCGACGGCGTTCATCGCGAGCAGCACGGTCAGGAGAACGACGATGCCGGCGGCGGCGACGTGCTGGAACTCGGCCTGGGGCAGTTTCGCCCAGTCGAAGATCTGCATCGGCATCGCCGCGAACGGCCCGAGAAGGGAGTCGGGCGCGACGAACATCGAGGTCGCCGCCCCGACCATCAGGATCGGCGCGGTCTCGCCGATCGCCCGGCTGAGCGAGAGGATCGTCCCGGTCATGACCCCCGGCAGCGCCGCCGGGAGCACGACGTCGCGGATCACCTCCCACTTCGTCGCGCCGACGCCGTAGGCCGCCTCGCGCTGGGAGTCGGGCACCGCCCGCAGCGACTCCTGGGCGGCGACGATCACGATCGGGAGGATGAGCAGCGTGAGCGTGAGCGCCCCCGCGAGCAAGCTCTGGCCCATCCCCGCGAATCGGACGAACACCGCGAGTCCGAGCAGGCCGTAGACGATCGAGGGGACGCCCGCGAGGTTCGCGATGTTCGCCTCGATCAGGCTCGTCAGCCTGCTCTCAGGGGCGTACTCCTCGAGGTAGATCGCCGCGCCGACGCCGATGGAGACGGTGAACAGCGCCGTGAGCGCGATCAGGAAGACCGAGCCGACGAGCGCCGGGTAGATGCCCGCACCCCGGCCGCCGGGGAGGTAGTTCTCGGGGAATCGCGAGGGCGGATAGGTGAGGAACTCGACCGAGAGCCAGCCCCACGACTCGTAGGCGACGTCCGCGAGCAGCGTGACGAGTGCGACGATCCCGACCATCGTCGAGGCGATACAGAGGCCGACGAACACCCGGCCGATCGTCCGTTTCCGATCCAGGTCGGAGACGTCGGCGAACGGGTTGGTCGTGCTCATCGGTACTCCTCCCGGTAGCGCGAGCGGATCCACATGCTCGCGAGGTTCATCGAGAGCGTCATGAGGAACAGCGTCAGCCCGACGGCGAAGAGGCTCTGGTAGCCGATCGACCCCACCGAGACGTCGCTGATGCCGATCTGGACCATGTAGGCGGTCATCGTCTGGATCGGTTCCAGGGGGCTCGTCGTGAACTGCGGGGCCATCCCCGCGGCGAGGGTGACCGCCATCGTCTCGCCGATCGCCCGGCTGAGCGCGAGCACGTAGGAGGCGAGGATGCCCGAGGCCGCCGCGGGGATGACGACGTCCGTCGAGACCTCGTACCGGGTCGCACCGAGGCCGTAGGCCCCCTCGCGCAGTTCGTCGGGGACGGCGTGCATCGCGTCCTCGGAGAGCGAAGAGACCATCGGGACGATCATGATCCCGACGACGATCGCACCCGCGGCGGCGTTGAACGTCCCCGTCTCGGGGAAGACGCGCTGGATCTGCGGGGTGATGAACGAGAGCGCGAAGAAGCCGTAGACGATCGTCGGAATGCCAGCTAAGATCTCGAGGACCGGCTTCACGACCGAGCGAACGTCGGGGTCGGCGTACTCCGAGAGGTAGATCGCGGTCGCCGTCCCCACCGGGATCGCGATCAGTGCCGATCCCACGGTGATGACGAGCGTCCCCCAGACCAGCGGGAGCACGCCGTAGCTCCGGGGTTCGATCAGCGGCGACCAGGTCGTCCCGGTGAGAAAGCCGATCACCGAGACGGTCCGGAAGAACTCGACCGACCCCTCGAGCAGCACGACGATGATCCCGACGGTGGTGAGCACCGAGAGCGCGGCACAGGCGAAGAAGACGTACCTGACGACCGCGTCCGTCCTGCCGCCGACGCCGGTCGCGGATCGAGTGAGGTCGGTCCCGCTCATCGGTCCTCGATCACCTCCTCGAGGCGAGCGCGCTCCTCCTCGACCGTTTCGGGGGGGATCGCGTAGTAGCCGACGCGCCGTGCCGCCCACTGCGTCCAGGTGAGTTCCTCACCCTCCTCGACGATCCCCGCCTCGCGACCCATCTCGTAGCCGCGGTCGTCGACCTCCTCGAAGAAGAAGCGGACGAACGCGCGGAACTCCTCGCGTTCGAACTCGCCCACCCTGACGTAGGCGAACATCGGTCGGGTGAGCGGGGTGTACTCGCCGGACTCGATCGTCTCCAGCGTCGGCTCGACGCAGCCGTCGCCGTCGTCGACGCCGACGAGCGAGAGCCCATCTTCGTTCTCGTAGTAGTAACCCGCGCCACCGAAGCCGAGCGCGAAGGGGTTTCCCCGGACGCCACGGACGATCACGTTCGTGTCGGCGCTCGCGGAGTAATCCGAGCGGACCGCCCCGATGTCGCCCGTGATCGCCTCGGTGAAGTAGTCGAACGTTCCCGACCCCGTGTCCCGGCCGTAGAGGTCGATCTCCTCGTCGGGCCAGTCGTCCCTGACGTCGGCCCAGGTCTCGACCTCGGACCCGGACCCCCAGATCTCGTCTAGCTCCTCGACCGTGAGACAGTCACACCAGTCGTTGTCGGGGTGAACGAACACCGCGAGGCCGTCGAGCGCGGTCTCGAACGCGACGTACTCCACCTCGGAGACGTTACACTGGGCCGCCTCGTCGTCGAGGATCTCGCGGCTCGCGTTCTGGACGTGGGTCTCGCCCGCACAGAAGCGCTGGAAGCCCGCACCGGTCCCGGAGCCGTAGACGGGAATCTGCACGCGGTTGTTCCGCCACTGGAACTCCTCGGCGACGGCCGCGGCGTGGGGGAGCAGTGTATTGCTCCCGTCCACGAGCACCTCGCCCGAGAGCCCGCTGTCCTCGCCCCGGGCGACACAGCCGGCGACGGCTGGTACGGTGGCCCCGACACCACACAGAAACGCCCGACGCGACACCGACTCGTCTCCGTTCCACCCGGACCGTGCCATCACTCTCACTCCTCGGCGGACCTCTAAATACCCTACTATGTTCGCTATTGTGGACTCAGTATTTCACAGCAAACGATCGAGTCTCTCGCGTCTCGTGTGGATTTCGGACGTCCCGGGATCGATCTCGTCCGACCGGTCGACTCTATATACCTCCCAGATTCGTCGATCCTCCGATTCAACCGGTGAGAATCCCGGAGTCGGATTCTGTCGAATTTAGAACAGTATAGATATACGGACGTTTATTGTGGTCGGCTCCGGAGGGACGGTATGGAGACGCGAAAGGTCCAGGTGACCGGCGGCTCGACGTTCACCGTCTCGATCCCGAAGACGTGGGCGGAGGATCACGGGGTTTCGGCCGGCTCGGAGGTGACGTTCTACCCCGAGGGCGACTCGCTTCTACTCTCGGTGCGCCGCGACGAGGACCCGATCGAGGGGGTGCTGGGGATCGACGACGTCCACGGGCGGGACCTGACCCGCGCGGTCGTGACGATGTACGTGAGCGGCTTCGACCTCATCAGATTGGAGGCCGAGAAGATCACCGCCGACCAGCGCCGGTCGGTGAGAGACGCCACGCAGGCGCTCGTCGGGCTCGAGGTGGTCGAGGAGACCGGCGACCGGGTACTGCTCCAGGACCTCCTCGATTCGGGACAGCTCTCGGTCCACAACGCGGTGACGCGGATGCGCCTGATCGCGGTGACGATGCTCTCGGACGCGGTGACCGCCGCCGCCGAGAGCGACGCGGACCTCGCCGACGACGTTAGAGAGCGCGACGACGACGTGGATCGGCTCTGGTTCATGGTCTCGCGGGTGTTCCGGTCGATGCTCAGGAACCCGAGCGCGGCGGCCGACCTCGACATCGGCCGCGAGGCCTGTTTCGACCACCACTCGGTCGCGAGACAGCTCGAGCGGATCGGCGACCACGCGGCGAAGATCGCCGACCTCTCGACGGAGATCGAGCCGATCTCCGAGGACGTCGCCGAACCGCTCGTCGCGCTCCACGACGACGCGATCGCGGTCGTCGAACTCGCGATGGACGCCTTCCTCGAGGCCGAGAGTGACCGTGCGACACGACTCGCAAACCAGGCCAGAGAGGACGTCGGAGGGATCGACGAGCACACCCGGGCGGTCGACGAGCGGATCCGCGGGCTCGACGACCCGCTCCAGGCACAGCACCTCGGGCTGATCGTCGACTCGCTCTCGCGCACTGCGGACTACGGCGGCAACATCGCCGAGACCGCCTTACAGAACGCCGCGCCCCGGCCCGAGCGCTGAGGCTCGGGAGAGCCCCGCCGCGGTCCTCGAGACCCCTGAAGAGGTCGTCGGTCGCCTCCGGTCTCTCGGGATACGGGTCGCCGACCCGTCACTCCCGGGAGTTTCCGATGTTCAGCATCTCACCCCCACATCTCGAACACTCCATCGGGTGGTGGCGAGCCTCGGATCTCTGGCCACAGTTCATGCATTCGTACGTGTTCGTTCGAAACTCGGTGGACTGATCTCTCCTCTCCATATGCTATATAAGACTCCCTAGTGTAATCAGCCTATCTGCTACGTTCGTCCAAAAACGATCGCTGGATGTGAACGCCCGAAATAGATTCGTGCTCGTCGTCCGCGCGCGCGTTCGGACTTCCGCACGCCACGTGTCCCGTTCGGCACGCCGCTACAGCTCCATCGGGAGGACAGGTAGCATCCGATGGCTCGTCTCGCATCGAGCGAGGGCGAACGGGAGAACGGGGAGACGACGCGTTAGTTCTCGAGGACGGCGTTGACCTGTCCGTCCTGGCCGGGCCGGGAGGTCACTCGCGCACGCCCCTCGCTCGTCTCGATGAGCGCGCCCTTCGTGATGATGTTTCGGCGGGCGTAGTTCGGGTTCGCCGGGTTCTCGACGACGTCCTCGATCGTCGCGCTGACGGTGCCGTCGTCGGTGGCGATCGTCACGAGGTCGGTCGAGACCGCGCGGATCTTCTCGGTGGTGCCGCGTGCCTTCACCGTCTTGAACTTCGGCTCGCCGACGACCGTCTCGGTCGGGTGGCCGCCGAGCTGGTGCTTCCGGCGCTTTCTGATCGGGCGTCGTCGCCCACCGGTTCGCTTCCTGATCGACCGGCCGTGATCGTTCATGGCGCGAGAGAGAGCCGGCGGCTACAAAAACGCCTCGTTATCGGGATCGAAGACGAACCGTTTAGGCCGTCTGGACGCGCAGGCGGGCCATGAGCCTGCGCGTCGCCGTCGCCGCCCCGTACAAGCGGGCGGGCACCGAGACGATCGAGGAGAGCGCGTTCGTCGTCGCGCTCTCGCTCGATCGGGACTGGTTCTCGCCCGATCAGTCGAAACGCCTGATCGACGTCGCCGTGGGACAGGGGCTGCTCGAACGCACGGAGGACGGGCTGCGCGTCACGTTCGCGCCGAGCGAGGTGACGATCCCGGAGGGTTTCTCGCCGGACGAGGAGCTGCTCTCCTCGCCATCGGTCTTCGAGCGCGTGCTCGACGCGCTCGTCGCGACCGGGATCGAGAAACAGCGCGCGGTCGCGGGCATAAACGAGCTCCAGGCCGAGCGTGGGGTGACGATCGAGACCGCGGCGGTTCTCTACGCTCACCGGCGCGGGGTGGACGTGGGGGAGGAGGTCCGGATGACGAGGGAGATCCTCACCGGGGAGCGCGAACGCTGATGGTCGAGCGACGGATCGGCGATGGAAGACGGATCGCAGAGCTGCTCGCCTCCGAGGTCGACGGCCGCGAAGACGGTCCTCTCTCCCGGCTCTCGCTCGCGGACGCCGACCCCGAGGTCGAACCGACGACCGAGGGCGCGCTCGCCTACCGAATCGAGCGTGAGGGCGAGCCGTTCGCGGCCGTCTTCGTCCAGCCCGATCGGGTCAGGATCGAGTTCCAGAGCGCGCCGGACCGTGCGGCGGAGGCGGCGCTGGAGGCGGAGTTACGGGTCAGGCCGAAGGCGGTCGAGCCCCCGAAGACGCTCGTCTTCGTCGAGAACGGGGCGGCGGTGAAGCGGGCGACCGACGTTCTCGAATCGGTCGCTCACACTAGGTGATCCGGCGGACGACAGGCGGGAGCTCGCTCGGGAGGTGCGAGCGCTCGACGTGTGCGGTCGCGCTCGCGTCGGGCGCCGGTCCGCCGGGGTAGAGCACCTGTACGGCGTGCATCCCGGCGCCGCGGGCGCCGTGGACGTCGGTGCCGACCTCGTCACCGACGTAGACGGCCTCGGTCGGGGAGACCGAGACCGCCTCGCAGATCGCCTCGAACGCCCGGCGGTCGGGCTTTCCGGTGCCGATCTCCCCCGTGACGATCGCGGCGTCGAACAGCCCCTCCCAGCCGAGCGTCGCGAGCTTGTCGCGCTGGGCGACGCTCGGGCCGTTGGTCAGCAATCCGACGCGGTACTCCTCCCGTAGCTCCTCGATCAGCCCCTCCGCGCCCTTGATCGGGGTGAGCGAGGCGGCGATCGCCTCGCGGTAGGCGGTCGCGATCCGGTCGGGCTCAGCTCCCGACCCGTCGATCAGCTCGGCGAAGATCGGTGCGCGCGTCTCGTGGGAGTGGTTCGCGAGGTGGACGTCGTGGTACTCGTCGCGGGCGATCGGCGGCGCACCGGTCGCGGCCGCGGCCTCGTCGAGCAGCGTCTGGCGGTCACGCTCGGCCACCGCGAGGGTGTAATCGAGGTCGAACACGACCGCGTCGAGTGCCATAGCCCCCCTACGCACCCGGGGGATTTGAGCCTACCCGAACGGGAGCGTCGATACTGTCGCCGTACCCATGTGACGGTTCTCTTCGCCCCCGTGTCGGCGAGAGTCCGTACCGAGTCACAGTCGACAGTATCAGGTCCCCGCCGCGAGTCGCGTGTGTATGAACTTCTTCGTGCGACTCGGCGAGCGGATCGAGGCGGTCGACAGCGTCCTCTGCGTGGGACTCGATCCCGATCCGGACCGGATCCCCGAACACCTCCGCGATCGCGACCTCCCCCGGTGGGCGTTCAACCGCCGAATAATCGACACCACGCACGAGCACGCCGCCGCGTACAAGCCCAACGCAGCGTTCTACGAGGACGCAGACGGCTGGCGTGCGCTCACGGAGACGGTCGCCTACGCCCACGGGAGGGGAGTCCCCGTTATCCTGGACGCGAAACGGGCCGACATCGGCAACACGGCGAGACGGTACGCGAAACTCCTCGACGACAGTGGCAGCGGCCACGCTCGTGGCAGCGGCCACGCTCCCGACGCCATCACGGTCAACCCCTACATGGGCCGGGACTCGCTCGAACCGTTCCTCGCGAGGGAGGAGAAGGGCGTCTTCGTGCTCTGTCGGACCTCCAATCCGGGGGGAGCGGACCTCCAGGACCTCGAACTCACCTCCGGCGAGACCGTCTACGGGCGCGTCGCCGCACTCGCCGACCTCTGGAACGCGAACGGGAACGTCGGACTCGTGGTGGGTGCGACCGCCCACGAGGAACTCGAGCGCATCAGAGAACAGGTGCCGGACCTCCCGTTTTTAGTACCCGGAATCGGCGTACAGGGCGGTGACGCGGAGGCGGCCGTCGAGTTCGGCCTCTCGAACGGTACCGGTCTCGTCAACTCCTCACGCGGGATCATTTTCGCGGGCGAGGGCGAGCGCTTCGACCGCGCGGCGGGCGAGGCGGCGAAACGGCTGAAGAAGCGGCTGAACCGGTACCGATGAGGGATTCGGAGCGGAAGCGGGCGACCGCCGACAGTTTCGACCGCGCGGCGTCCGAGTACGTCGGGGTTCGGGTCCACCGAACGGGCGAGGACGTCGAGCGGATCGCCGAGTGGTGCGCGGGGGCTGACCGAGCGCTCGACGTCGCGACCGGTGCGGGCCACACCGCGCGTGCGCTCGCGGACGAAGCTGTCCGACGGGTCGTCGCGGCGGACGCCGCCCCGGCGATGGCGGCGACGGCGGACGGACTCCGAGGGGTCGAGGGTGTCGTCGCCGACGCCGAACGACTCCCCTTCGCGACCGGGTTCGACGCGGTCACCTGCCGGATCGCGGCACACCACTTCCCGGAGCCAGAGCGGTTCGTCTCGGAGGCCGCTCGCGTGCTCCGGCCGGGAGGACTGCTGATCCTCGAGGACAACGTCGTGCCCTCCGAGACCGTCCTCGACGGGTTTCTGAACGGGGTCGAACGGCTGCGCGACCCGACGCACGTCCGCTCGTACACGGTACCCGAGTGGCGGTCGATGCTCGCGGAAGGGGGGTTCGAGATCGAGGAGTCGATCGAGGTGTGGAAGCCGCTCGTCTACGGCGACTGGGTGGAGCGGATCGGGACGCCGAGAGAGCGCCGAGAGCGACTCGCCGAGCGCTTCGCCGATCCGCCCGCGGGTGCCGTCGAGGCGTTCTCGATCGAGTACGGCGCGGGTGGCGTCGAGCGTTTCGCGAACCCGAAACGTCTGTTCCGGGCGTCGCTCTCCGGGTAGGACCCACCCGCCTACTCGACGTCGAGGACCGTCGCGGCGGCCTCCGAGACCGCACCGACGTGTTCGTCGGGCGCGTAGACGCCGAGTCGCCACTGCTCTCGCGCACAGGCGTCAAGTCCGCCGACGAGCGTCGAGGCGTCCGCCAGCCGTTCGACCTCGCCGTTGACGACGACGCGCACCCCCGACTCCGGGATCGAGGGCCGGCCGGGGTTGTCGAGGATCACCTCGCGCTCGTCGACGCTGGCGAGGCCGGCGACCTTCCGTTCGAGCGTCCGGACGTCGAGATAGGAGTTGTCGACGAGTTTCCTCGGGACATCCTCCCACGTCAACCAGCCCGCCCGTTTGTAGAGGTCGCGCTCCCCGAGCCGTCGGGCGGTGTCGGCGGTCTCCTCTCGCTCCCCGAACGCGACGAGCAGCTCGTGGTCGGTGAGCCGTGCGAACCGTTCGGGGTCGAAGCCGTCGTCGAGGAGGCGTTCTGCCGCCCGGTCGAGCATCGCGCCGGCGATCCGCGAGACGTGGTGTCGGTAGACGGTCGCGTTCATCAGCGTCCGGGCGACGAGGACGCTCTCGGCGGTCGCGACGTTCCCCTCCGCGAGGACGAGCCGTCCGTCGCGATACCGGAACGCTCGGAGGAGCCGACCGTGGTCGACCGTGCCGTACGGGACGCCCGTGTGGTGGGCGTCCCTCACTAGATAGTCCATCCGGTCCACGTCGAGGTCACCGGAGACGAGTCGGCCGTACTCGGCCTCCCCCGCGATCGTCTCGGCGATCTCAGGTACCGAAAGTCCGTGGTCGACGAGGACGTCGGCGGCGTCGGTCCCCGAGAGCAGCGCTCCGACCTCGTCGTGGTGTCTGCCGAGGTGGCGCCCGATCACGGGTTCGGTCTGGTGGCCGAACGGGCCGTGACCGACGTCGTGGAGCAGTGCGGCGGCACGGACGCGGAGTGCGTCTTCCCCCTCGAGACCGAGGCGCTCTGCCGCCTCCCGGGCGAGGTGGTAGACGCCCAGCGAGTGTTCGAATCGGGTGTGGTTCGCCGAGGGGTAGACGAGCGCAACGGTCGAGAGCTGACGGACGTGGCGCAGCCGCTGGAGGGGGTGGGTGTCGAGGAGGTCCGCTGCGAGCGGACAGAGGTCGACGTAGTCGTGGACGGCGTCCTTGATCGCCTGCATGACAGCGTTTTGCGAGGCGGGGACAAAAGCCGGTCGGCCCGCGGCGAACCGGAGGGCGTATACCCCTCCCCGAGCGCCTCCCGGTATGGACGACGAGGACAGCGCACACCGGGTCGCCGTCGCGGAGCGTGCGGCACGTGCGGGCGGCGACGTGGCGCTCTCTCGGTTCCGTCGGGGGATCGACGTCGAGACGAAAGGCGAGAAGACCGACGTCGTCACCGAGGCCGATCGACGGGCACAGCAACGGGTGATCGAGGTGCTCACCGAATCCTTCCCGGACGACGCGATCGTCGGCGAGGAGGAGGGTGCGCTGAAGGAGGTGCCCGAGGGGGGAGCGGCGTGGATCGTCGACCCGATCGACGGGACGAACAACTTCGTCAGGGAGATCCCGGTCTGGGCGACAAGCGTCGCAGCCGTGATCGACGGCGAGCCGGTCGCCGCGGCGAACGTCATGCCCGCACTCGGTGACCGGTACGTCGGAGCGAGGACGGTCCGACGAAACGGCGTCGAGACGAGCGTGAGCGACCGCACCGACCCCGAGCGCTGTACCGTCGTCCCGACGATGTGGTGGGACAGAGACCACAGAGCGGAGTACACCGCCGCGGCGGGGGCGATCGTCGAGCGCTTCGGCGACATGCGCCGGTTCGGCTGCGCACAGGCCGCGCTCTCGCATGTCGCGGACGGTGGGATCGACGGGCTGTTCTACGAGGGGTACGCGAACCCGTGGGACACCGTGGCGGGAGTGCACCTCGTTCGACGGGCGGGCGGTCGGGTGACGGACGTCCACGGCGAGCGCTGGCGACACGACAGCGAGGGGATCGTCGCCTCGAACGGCGCGGTCCACGACGAGGTACTGGAGGCTGCGCGCGCGCCGCTTTCGGTCTGACCGCGGGGCTATATATCCGACGAGGGTATCACTCAGCCCGTGTGGTGTGTCCCCACGCCCGACCGGTCCTCGGGGCGACACGTCCCGATCGTATCCTCCAGACAGATATGTTCGATCGGGTACCGACCACCCGAAAACGCCGGAACGCCGCGGGGGGATTCCCGATCCCGGAAGCCGGACATAGTGGGGAAACGGGCCGTCTCGCGGCAGGTTGGGTCGGACTTGTCGCCCGGTCCGAACCTCTCGATAGCACTATGCCGGAAACAATACCTATACGAATCGGATATAGAAACTCTCATTACAGACGCCGAGTAGACCGACGTGATGCGGCGCACACAGACCGGCGCGAACGACAGCAACAGGCGGACCTTCCTGAAGCTCACGGGGGCGGTGGGTCTCGCGGGGCTCGCTGGGTGTCTCGACGACGATACGGGCGACGATCCCGCCGACGACGGGGCAGATGCCGACGACCACGAGGCGGACGGCGGCGACGACGCCGACGAGGCGGACGACGGCGACGACGACTACGACGAGGTGATCAACTACGTCCTGAACCCGGCCGAGTCCGACACGGACATCTTAGAGGAGTACGGCCCGATGAAGGAGTATCTCGAGAGCGAGACCGGCTACGAGATCGAACTCCAGCCGACGTCGGACTACTCGGCGACGCTCGAGGCGCTGCGCAACAACCAGGCACACATCGCAGACGCCTCGCCCTCGGCCGCGATCGCTGGCGAGAACGTCGTCGACATCGTCGGCATCCGGATCGCCTACGGCTCGGACGTCTACTACTCGACGATCACGACGCTACCCGACAGCGAGATCGAGGAGCTCTCGGACCTGGAGGGCCACGAGATAGCGTTCTCGGACAACCTCTCGGTCAGCGGCGGGCTCTACCCGCTGTACATGCTGAGCCAGGCGGGTCTCGACATCGGCGACGCGCCGGTCGGCAGCCCGGTCGACTTCGATGCGTCCTACTCCGACCACGCGACCGCCCGCGAGGAGCTGATCAACCGCGGCGACGTGATGGCCGCCGGCACCGGCGAGTTCGCCGTCGTCGATCACGTCCCCGCCGAGCAGTTCTCCGAGGAGTTCTTCGAGAACATGCCCCACTACGAGGAGAGCGCGGGCACCGAGGAGCCCGAACTCCGGCTGCTCGGCGAGTCCGACCCGATCCCGAACGCGCCGATCGTCGCCCGGTCGAACTGGGAGTCGCCGGCGCGTGACGCGATCACCCAGGCGCTGCTCGACGCCGAGGAGGAGGACCTCATCCCCGACGAGGACGCGGAGAACGTGCTCTGGTTCACCGGGGTGCGCGAGGGTTCGATGGACGACCTCCGGCCGATCATCGACGTCCAGGAGGAGCTTGGCCTCGAGTTCGGCGACGTCGAGTAGCAAAAAACCGACACACTAAACCATCGAACAGGGAGATACCCGAGCAACACAACCGCCTATGAGCACGATACGAGTGGAGAACCTGAGCAAGTCATTCGGGAGCGTCCAGGCGCTCTCGGACGTCTCCTTCGAGATCCCGGCGGGCGAGTTCGTCGTGATGCTGGGGATCTCCGGGGCGGGGAAGTCGACGCTGCTCCGCTGTATGACGGGGCTGACACGGCCGACCGAGGGTGCTGTCTACATCGACGACGAGGAGGTGACGGGCCCGCGCGAGGACGTCGCGATGATCTTCCAGCAGCACAACATCATCGGACAGATGAGCGCCTACGGCAACGCGCTGACCGGCGCGCTGGGTCGCACGGACTTCGTCAGGAGCGCGCTCCAGATGAACTCGAAGGAGGACAAGATGGAGGCGCTCGAGGCGCTCGACGCCGTCGGCCTGCTCGATCAGGCCCAGCAACAGACCCGCCGGATGAGCGGCGGCCAGCAACAGCGCGTCGGGATCGCCCGCGCGCTCGTCCAGAAGCCGAAGATCATGCTCGCCGACGAGCCGGTCGCGAGCCTCGACCCCTCGAGTTCGCGCACCGTGATGCGCTATCTCCGCGACGCGGCCGAGGACCGCGACATCACCTCGATCGTCAGTTTGCATCAGGTCGACCTCGCCCGCGAGTTCGGCGTCCGCTTCCTCGGGCTCAAGGAGGGCGAACTGCTCTTCGACGGCTACCAGGACGACTTCGACCTCGAGGTCGTCGACGAGATCTACGACACGCTCGAACACGGCTACGACGACGACCCCGACCCGGGAGACGACGCGCAGGTCGCGACCGGAAGCTCCGCGACCGACGAGGTCGTGCGAGGGAACGTATGAGCACCAGCACCGAGGTCCAGCGGCGCTACGACGAGATCAAGCGCTCGAAGCGGATCACGTGGGCACTCGGCGTCGGCGGCGTGATCGGTATCCTGATCCTGCTCTGGATCGCCCTCGGCCGGATCGGGCTCGTGCCGTCGGAGATCTGGGCCTACCGTGCCGAGTTCGCCAACGCGCTCCGGAACTACTTCCCGCTCACGACCGTCTTCGGCGTGATCCCCTTCCTCGACGTCGTCCAGTACTGGGCGTTCATCCTGGGCACCGATCCCGACACGGTCTCGCTCGCGGGCCAGACGATCCCGATCCCCGACCTGTTCCAGTCGGCGGGCATCACGCTCGCGATCGGGTTCGCGGGCACGGTTCTGGGGTTCCCGCTCGCGCTGCTCTTCGGCGTGCTCGGCTCCGAGCGCGTCGTCCCCTTCCCTTTCAACTTCATCTTCCGCGGGACGATGTCCTGCATCCGCGCGATCCCCGCGCTCGTCTGGGTGCTCATTTACGTACCGCTCGGCGGCGTGACCCCGATCACCGCCACGCTCGCGGTCGCGACCGACACGATCGGCAACCTCGGCCGGCTGTTCACCGACGAACTCGAGGAGATCGAGGACGGCCCGATCGAGGCGATCGAGACCACCGGCGCGAACAAGCCCCAAACCGTTACCTTCGGGATGTTGAGTCAGGTCTTCACCCCCTTCATCGCCTGGACGCTCTACATCTTCGAGATCAACGTCCGGATCGCCGTCGGCCTCGGAATCATCGGCGCCGGGGGGCTCGGCTGGGTGCTCGACAACCAGCGCCGGCTGTTCAACTACACCGAGATGATGGCGACCATCCTGGTGATCCTCGTACTCATCATCTGCGTCGAGATGTTCAGCCAGCGGGTCCGCTCGCACATCCGCGCGGACGACGAACCGATGGCGTTCACCGAACTGATCTTCGGCGCGCCCCGACGGGTCATCGAGTCCTGGGCGAAGTAACCGGCCCTCGCGCTCTTCCACTCGAAGTGGTCCGGGCTCGACGGGACGGTCGGACGGGCGCGTCCCGACCCTTTTCACGCTCCGCTCGCACGAGGCGCCATGGGCTACTCGGTCGTCGATCCGGAGGAGGTCGACCCGTTCGAAGGCGACGGGCGGACGTTTCGCCATCTGGCTCGGTACGTCGGCTTCGAGGAGTTCGGTCTGAACCACGTGCGGTCGGAGCCGGGCGGTCGGATTCCGCTTCGATATCACTCCCACGACCGGCAGGAGGAGGCCTTCTTCGTGCTCTCCGGCACGTTCCACGTCGAGACACCGGACGAGGAGTTCGTCGTGGGCGAGGGGCGAGCCTTCTTCGTCGAGCCGGGCCATCCCCACCGGACGTTCGTTCCCGAGTCCGCGGACGAGTCGGTCAAGGTACTCACGGTCGGGGCTCCGTCGGTCGACGACGTGCGATCGTACGACCCTTCGGGCGGCTGAGCGAGTCCTCGGATTCTGAGACGCGGCTCAGACCGTCGGCCCGAGCGGGCTATCCCCGCCGCCGCTCCCGCTCGCACACTGCACGCAACAGCCTGCTGACTGCTCGAAGTCGCTCGTACAGACGAGTGCGCCACAGAGCGAACACTGGTGGTCGGCGGTGCGCGACTCACAGACCTGACAGACACCTTCGACGCTCATACCCCTCGTTCCCTCCCGACCGGCTTGAGTCGTGTGCCAGCATTTACTACGGCTCGCCACCTACGCCGGTCCGTGTCGAACTCGCGGCTCCTGATCGCGCTCGCCGCCGTCTTCGCCGGCATCGCCGCGGTGACGACGATCAGTTCGCTCGTCTTCGCGACCCCGGTACCGCTCGCGGTCGCCGCCCCGACGGGTGTCACCGCCTACGTCTTCTGGTACCAGGGCACCGGCCGACTCGGACGCCGGGTCCGGAGACGAGGGTACCGTGAGCGAGTCGGCCCGAACGGTGGGTTCGGTGGCCGTGCGACGGGAGCGGGCGACCGGCGAGAACGGTACCGAAGCGCGCCGTCGGCGCGGAGCGGCCCGACGCCGCGAGAGGCGGCCGGCATCCTCGGCGTCGAGGCGGGTGCGGGCGAGCGCGAGATCAGGCGAGCCTACAGGGAGCGAGTCAAGGATGTCCACCCGGACCGCGGTGGCGACGAGGTACAGTTCAGGCGCGTCGCGGCGGCGTACGATCGGCTCACGCGGAGGGGATGAGGCCCGATCCGAATCGTGTCACGTGATCACATACGACGGGAACGGTTTTACGTACCCCCACCTAAGCGCCGCGTATGAGCGGTGACCGGGCCGCGCTGCGGCGCGCGATCGCCCACGGTGAGCGCGACGGTGGACACATCGAGTTCAAAGAGCGGCTCTCGAAGGAGCTTCACATCGGCAACGGCCGGTTCGAGAGCCTCGCGGCACAGCTCAGACACCGGGTGCTCTCCGGTGACGGCGAGGCGACCTACGTCGTCGGCGTCACCGACGACGGCGGCATCGCCGGCATCTCCCCCGAGGCGTTCGCCGAGTCGATGGACGTGCTCTCGCTGCTCGCCGAGGAGGCCGACGCCCGGATCGAGGACGTCGAGACCTGGCGGGTCGAGAACGATACCGACGGCCTCGAGAACGAAGGCCACGGTCTCGACGGCGAGGACGAGGACGCGGGATCGTACGGCCTCGTCGGCGTCGCGACGATCCGTGCCGGTTCGCTTCTGGAGACCGACGACGACCACATCGTCGTCGGCACCGCCGGCCACGTCGACCACGGGAAGAGTACGTTAGTCGGGAGTCTCGTCACCGGTCAGGCCGACGACGGCGAGGGCGGCACCCGTGCGTACCTCGACGTCCAGCCCCACGAGGTGGACCGGGGGCTCTCGGCGGACCTCTCCTACGGCGTCTACGGCTTCCGGGAGGGCGAGGTCGTCCACATGGACAACCCGAACCGGAAGACCGACCGTGCACGCGTCGTACGCGAGGCAGACCGACTGATCTCGTTCGTCGATACCGTCGGCCACGAACCCTGGCTCCGGACGACGATCCGGGGGCTGGTCGGTCAGAAACTCGACTACGGTCTGCTCGTGATCTCGGCCGACGACGGCCCCACCAGGACGACGAGGGAGCACCTGGGGGTGTTGCTCGCGACGGAGCTCCCGACGATGGTCGCGATCACGAAGACCGACCTCGTCTCCGACGATCGGGTCGAGACGGTCTCCCGCGAGGTCGAACGGCTGCTACGCGACGTCGGCCGCACGCCGCTGTCGGTCGAACGCCACGGCGTCGAGGCGGCGATCGAGGAGATCGACGAGACGGTCGTCCCGATCCTGCGGACCAGCGCGGTCACCGGCGAGGGGCTCGCGACGCTCGATGCGATCTTCGAGCGGCTCCCGAAGCGAGCGAGCGACGAGGGCGAGTTCCGGATGTACATCGACCGCAGCTACAAGGTGACGGGCGTGGGTGCGGTCGCCTCGGGTACGGTGAAGTCGGGGAGCGTCGAGGCCGGCGACGAACTGCTGCTGGGGCCGATGGCCGACGGCTCGTTCCGCGAGGTCGAGGTGCGCTCGATCGAGATGCACTACCACCGCGTCGACGCGGCTTCGGCGGGCCGGATCGTCGGCATCGCGCTCAAGGGCGTACGCGAGGAGGAGATCGAACGCGGGATGGCGCTCGTCCCGCGCGGGAGTTCGGTCGAGCCGGTGCGGGAGTTCGAGGCGGAGGTGATGGTGCTCAACCATCCGACGCGGATCGGCGACGGCTACGAGCCGGTCGTTCACCTAGAGACCGTGAGCGAGGCCGCGGTCTTCTCGCCGCGGGAGGGACGGCTGCTCCCCGGCGACACCGGTCGCACCCGGGTCCGGTTCAAGTTCCGACCCTACCTGGTCGAGCCGGGACAGCGCTTCGTCTTCCGCGAGGGTCGCTCGAAGGGCGTCGGGACGGTCGTCGACGTGGAGTGAGCCGGTCCCGTCCGATCGGCACGGATCTTAGCCGTTGGATAAACTCCCCCGGCCGTGCACAATCATTACGAAACATTTTATACGGACACCCGATAACCGGCAAACGTTGACATGACCCGAAAGACCCGCTCGGACGCGATCGATCCGATCACGAGGCGACGGCTGCTCGCATCCGGTGTAGCGGTTTCGACGGCCGTCGCCGCCGGCTGTCTCGACCCCGCCGACGAGGACGTCGACGACGACCCGGCGGCGGACGACGCGGACCCTGCCGACGACGCGGATCCTGCCGACGACGACGCGGACGAGCCCGCGGACGACCAGCTCAACGTCACCCAGCAGGTCGCACCGATCGAGTGGGACCCGATCGTGGCGAACGACGCCTACTCCGCCCAGGTGTACCACACGATCTACGACGGGCTCTACGAGTACGAGGTACAGACGATCGATCCACAGCCGAAGATCGCTGCCGACGCCCCGGAGATCGAGAACGACGGCACGCGATTCATCGTCCCGCTCCGCGAGGAGCCCGAGTTCCACGACGGCACGCCCGTCACCGCCGAGGACGTGATCCACACGTGGACGGCGCCAGTCGAGGAGGAGACGGACAACATGCCGGACGTGGCGATGATCGAGTCCGCGGAGGAGATCGACGAGCACACCGTCCAGTTCGACCTCGAGTTCCCGTACGGCGCGTTCGACGACCTGACGCTCGTCCGGTACGTCGTGAACGCGGAGGCGCGTCAGGAGGATCCCGACGCCTACAACACGGAGAACCCGATCGGATCGGGGCCGTACCAGTTCGTCGACGCCGAGATCGGCGAGTTCGCCGACGTCGAGCTCTGGGACGACTACTGGGACGACGATGGCCCCCAGATCCCGTCGATCCGGTGGGAGCCGGCCGAGGACGACGCGGGCCGCGTCTCGCGCATCCTCGCCCAGGAGACCGACGTGATGGAGGGTATCCCGCCCGCGGACTGGGAGGACATCGAGGCCGAAGACGGCATCGGCATCGAGGAGACGCCGGACACGGGCGTCTTCTACCTCGCGTTCAACTGCCAGGAGGGGCCGACCGAGGACCCGGACGTGCGCCGGGCGATCGCCCACTGTCACTCGACCTCGGACTTCGTCGAAGGCGTCATCGGGGAGGCGGGTCAGCACATCAACTACCCGGTCGGCCCGACGATCGCCGAGGAGTGGGATTTCCCGGTCGACGAGTGGATGGACATGGAGTACGAGTTCGACCCCGACCAGGCCCAGGAGCTGCTCGACGGGAGCGACGCCATCGACGAGGGCGACACGCTGCACTTCATCTCGCCGCCGGACGACCTCCGTCAGCAGTGGGTCGAGCTGATCGCCGACCGGCTGGGCGAGATCGGCTACGACGCGACGGTCGAACGCCTCGACTGGGACACGTTCACCACCGCCTACTCGAGCGGTGACGCCGACGAGTTCAACGCGTACTCGCTCGGGTGGACCGGCGGCGGCGACCCGGACGTCTACTACTACCAGCTGTTCCACGAGGACAACGCCGGCGTGACCCAGGGTCACTTCTACGACGACGATGGATTCCACCAGAACATCGCCGACGCCCGCGAGACGGTCGACGAGGACGAACGGCGCGAGCTCTACATCGAGGTGACCGAGGAGATCCTAGAGGAGTGCGTCTGGATCCCCGGCTGGAACACCGACAGCGCGATCGCCTACGACGAAGAGCGCGTCGAGAACGTCCTGCCCGACACGAGCACGTCCACGACCCCACGTCTGGACGTCCCGGACACGACGCTGCGCTGAACGGGATCGGAGACAGAACGGAAGTTTTTCCACCCACGAACGCTCTCGATGTACCACGACACCGGCTCCCGAACCACGACAACCGTCAGCCAGTGAAACGATGGGACTCCTTCGATACACGATAAACCGGTTTCTGCAATCGATTCCCGTGATGTTCGGGATCGCCGTGATCACGTTCCTCCTGATGAACGCGATGCCCGGCGATCCGGTCGACATCATGCTGGCCGAACAGGAGGCCAGCCCGGAGCTGATCGCGGCGATCGAGGCCCGCTACGGGCTCGACGAGCCGCTTCACATCCAGTTCCTGAACTACATCGGCTTCTCGTGGTTCCTCGCACAGTTCGGGGTGCCCGGCTTCGCGGGCAGCCCACCGGGGCTGCTCCAGGGCGACCTCGGCCTGAGCATGTACTACGAGCGGCCGGTGACGGACCTGATGATCACCCGGCTGCCGCCGACGCTGCTGTTGATGCTCTCGGCGTTCGCGTTCGCGCTCGTGACGGCGATCCCGCTCGGCGTCCTCGCCGCGAAACGCCGGAACGAGCCCTCCGATCACGTCTCGCGTATCATCGCGCTGTTCGGCGTCTCGACGCCCTCGTTCTGGATCGGCATCATGCTGATCATCCTCTTCTCGGTACAGCTGGGCTGGCTGCCCTCCGGCAGGATGGTCTACCCGTGGCGCGATCCGGTCCATTACGGCTACTCCGGTCACCTGGAGCTCTACTACCAGACGCTCAGACACCTGATCCTGCCGACGATCGCGCTCGGAACGCTCCAGATGGCGACGATCATGCGCGTCGAGCGGAGCTCGATGATCGAGTCGCTGGGCGCGGAGTACGTCAAGCTCGCGCGCGCATACGGCGTCTCGGAGCGGACGATCATGCGGAAACACGCGTTTCGCGTCGCACAGCTGCCCGTGGTGACGCTCGTCGGGCTGAACCTGACGAGCGCGATCGGCGGGGCGGTGCTCATCGAGACGGTCTTCTCGATCAACGGGATGGGTCGGCTGTTGATCCAGGCGATCCAGACCTACGACTACCAGCTCGTGCTGGGGACGACCGTCGTGATCGGCTTCGTCTTCGTCATCGGCGTGATCATCACGGACATCTCGTACGCGTACATCGACCCTCGCGTGAAGTACGGGGAGGAGAGCTGAAATGGCGGTCGGAGAGCAGCAGACGAGAGAGGACGAGGGCGGCGGCGACGGGGAGTTCGAGGCCGACGTCGGCTGGCGCTACACCCTCGGGAAGATCAAACAGGACACCACCGCCCGGTTCGGCCTCTACGTCATCGCGGTCGTGACGTTCGTCGCGGTCGTCACGACGATCGACGCGAACCTCTCGCGGATCACCCTCGAGCGCTACGACGACTTCGCGCTCGCGGAATCGATCTGGTACCACCCCGAACGCCACCCCGACCCCGGCGAGACCGAACGCAGGATGCCGCCGGTGTTCGTCGACGGGGGCTCCTGGCAGCACCCGCTCGGCACCGATCGAGCGGGGCGGGACTACATCGCCAGGCTGGTCTACGGGACCCGCGTATCCTACTTCGTGGGGATCGTCGCGACGACCCTCGGGCTGGTCGGCGGCGTGATCGTCGGCGCGGTCGCGGGCTACTACGGCGGCTGGATCGACGACGTGCTGATGCGTGCGGTCGAGACGCTGTACGCGATCCCCCCGCTCGTGCTCGTCATCGTCTTCACCGTCTTCGTCAGCGGTGGTAACCCGGACATCGTCTACGCGGTCTTCGGCGTCGGCATCGCGTTCATCCCGGTGTTCGCGCGGCTGATACGCAGTCGGGTGCTCTCGGTCCGCGAGATGGACTACGTCGAGGCGGCACGGGCGACCGGCGTCAAGGACAGGGACATCATCCGTCGGCACGTGATCCCGAACAGCTTCGCGCCGGTGCTGGTGCTGGCGACGCTCCAGATCGGGGTGACGATCCTGATCGTCGCCGGCCTGTCGTTCCTGGGCTACGGCGCCCAGCCGCCGACGCCGGACTGGGGGGAGATGCTCCGTATCTCGCATCAGTACATGCACTCCGATCCCTGGCTGAGCATCTGGCCGGGGCTCGCGATCCTGGTGACGATCATGGGGTTCAACCTCTTCGGCGACGGCCTGCAGGACGCACTCGACCCGCGGATCAAGTGAGAGCCATGAGCGAAACACTACTCGAGGTACGTGATCTGAAGACACAGTTCTACACCGAGCGGGGCGCCGTCCGCGCGGTCGACGGCGTCTCCTTCGACGTGAAACGGGGCGAGATCGTCGGGCTCGTCGGCGAGTCCGGCGCCGGAAAGAGCGTCACCACCTCCTCGATCATGCGTTTGGTCGAGGAGCCGGGGGAGGTGATCGACGGCGAGGTGAGCTATCGGGATCGGACGCTCGTCGGCTTCGAGCAGAGCGGGGCCGAGGGTGCCGACGGCCGACCCGAACTCGTCCCCAGAGACGAGATGCTCTCGAACCGGGAGATGCGCGAGGAGATCCGCGGAAACGAGATCGCGATCATCTTCCAGGACCCGATGGAGAGCCTGAACCCTGTCTACACCGTCGGAGGTCAGATCCGGGAGTTCATCGAGCTGAACCGAGGGATGAGCACGGAGGAGGCGCGCGAGGAGGCGATCGAGATGCTCAGGCGGGTCGGTATCCCCGAGGCCGAAGACCGCTACGACGACTATCCACACGAGTTCTCCGGCGGGATGCGCCAGCGGGTGCTGATCGCGATGGCGCTTGGCTGTCGTCCGAACCTGATCATCGCCGACGAGCCGACGACCGCGCTCGACGTCACCGTCGAGGGCCAGATCCTCGAACTCGTCTCCGAACTCGTCGACGAGTTCGACACGAGTTTCATCTGGGTCACCCACGACATGGGTGTCGTCGCGGAGATCTGTGATCGGGTGAACGTGATGTACCTCGGGCGGATCGTCGAACAGGGCCCCGTCGACGACATCTTCCACGACACGAAACACCCCTACACCGAGGCGCTGTTACGCTCGATCCCGCGGCCGGACCAGACCGTCTCCGACCTCGTCCCGATCGAGGGGACGATGCCGGGCGCGATGAACCCACCCGCAGGCTGTCGGTTCCACCCGCGGTGTCCGGACGCCCGCGAGGCCTGTCGGGAGATCGAACCCGAGCTCTACGACGTCGGTCCGGACCACCGATCCGCGTGTATCAAACACGCCGACGTCGGCTACTGGGAGAGCGAGCCGCTCCCGGGCCGCGAGGCCGAACCCGTGGAGGGTCGCCAGTGAGCTCCGCGCTCGAGGCGAGAGAGGACGTCGCGAGCGGCGAGTCGCTGCTCGAAGTCGAGGGGCTCACGAAGTACTTCCAGTCGGACACGGGGCTGCTGTCGGGTATCTTCGGCTCCGCGGACGTCGAGGCGGTCGACGACGTGAGCTTCGACCTGAAGAAGGGCGAGACGCTCGCGCTCGTCGGCGAGTCCGGCTGCGGGAAGAGTACGTTGGCACGGACGATCCTCCAGCTGATCGAGCCGACCGCCGGCAGCGTTCGGTTCAAGGGCGTCGAGCTCACCGAGAGCTCGAACCGCGAGCTCCGGCCGCTTCGCCGGGACATGCAGATGATCTTTCAGGACCCACAGTCCTCGCTCAACCCGCGGATGAAGGTCGGGCCGATCATCGAGGAGCCGATGAAGGCCCACGACATGTACGACGCAACCGAACGCCGCGAGCGGGCGCGTGACCTCCTCGAGCGCGTCGAACTCGAACGGGACTACTACAACCGCTACCCACACGAGTTCTCGGGCGGTCAGCGCCAGCGGATCAACCTCGCCCGCGCGATGGCGACCGACCCCGACCTGATCGTCTGTGACGAGCCGGTGAGCGCGCTCGACGTCTCGGTGCAAGCGCAGGTGCTGAACACGATGCGCGAGCTCCAGGAGGAGTTCGGGCTCACCTACCTGGTGATCAGCCACGACCTCTCGGTCGTTCGGTACATCGCGGATCGGGTCGCGGTGATGTATCTGGGTCACATCGTCGAGCTCGCGGAGAAGGAGGAGCTGTTCGAGAACCCGAAACACCCCTACACGGAGGCGCTTCTCGGGGCGATTCCGGTGCCGGACCCGCGGGAGGCGAACGCCCGGGGGACGCTCGAGGGGGACGTCCCCAGTCCGATCGACCCGCCCTCGGGCTGTCGGTTCCGGACCCGCTGTCCGAAGCTGATCCGGCCAGGCTCCGCGGATCTGGAGGGGATCGAGCTCCCGGAGGCGGCGAGAGAGGCCGCCCTCTCCGAGTACGAGATGAGCGAGGCGGAGTGGGAGAACACGCTCGCGTTCACGAGGGGGGTGCGCCGGCGGTCGTTCACGATCCGGGAGGGCGGGATCGACGAGGACGAGTCGGTGCCGCTGTCGGAGGCCGAGGCGGTCGTCGACCGGGAGTTCTTCGACGGGACGCGCCCGGCGGGCGAGCCCGGACGTGTGATCGACGAGGCGACCGCGATGCTCGCCGAGGGTCGGTGGGAGGAGGCCGCCGACCGGCTCCGGCGGACGTTCGAGGAGACGAGCATCTGTGCGCTCAGCAGGCCGCACTACACCGTCGAGTCGGAGTACGGGGCCGGCGAACACTTCGCAGCCTGCCACCTTCACCGCGAGTAGAGTCGCACGGTCGTCGAGTCCCGCGTTCGCGGGGTCGTGGCGACGAACGCACCGATCTCGTACTCGCCCGGCGCCGCCGGCACCCAGCGGGTCGGCGAGCCGCTTCGCTTGAACCGGCCGTCCCAGGAGCGTTCGACCGTGATCGTCTGATTCGCCCGCAGTTCGACGCTGTTCGGGCGAGTCGACCTGTACAACGGCTCGTCGCTCGCGGCGAGCAGCCCGTCGACCGTCCAGCCCCAGATCCGACGGCCCTCGGTCGGCACCTCGACTGGCAGCGGGAGTCGGTTGCGTATCTCGATCGTGATCCCCACGGCGTCGCCGACGGCGTACTCCTCGCGGTCGGTCTCGACCGAGACCGAGAGCCCCGCCCTGGCGAGGCGTGCCGGAACGAGCGGGGAGAGCCCGCGAGAGAAGACGTTCATCTCGTCCTCGACATCGAGCGGCCCCTCGGAGCCGTCGCGATCGGGCCGTCGTCTCCCTCCCATCACCCGATTTCAGCGGCCGTTGCGAATGTCGCTTTCGGTGCTCCACGGCGGCGTGAGCAGGTCGCCGGGCGTCCGGATCACGTAGTCGGGGATCGGACCGGGCGGTCGTTCGTCCACGGAGCCGTTCGACACCCACGTACTCGAGAGACCGGCGGCGTGTGCACCGGCGACGTCCGCCCTGAGCGAGTCACCGACGTGGACTGCCCGCTCCGGCGTGACGTCGATGGCGTCGAGCGCGCGGTGAAACGGCGTCGGGTCGGGCTTCGCGGGCGTGTCGTAGCCCGCGTAGACCACCGTCTCGAACGCGTCGCGGAAGCCCAGCGCCGCGAGCTTCCTGTCCTGTGAGTCGGGCGGGCCGTTCGTGATCAGGCCGATCGGGTAGCGTCTCGCCGTCCGTTCGAGCGCCTCGCGTGCGCCGGAGAGCGGCCGCACGTTACCCGGATCGCGCTCTCGGGTGTAGATGCGCGCGGCATCGCGGCCGACCTCCGGGTCGAGACCCGCGTCGTCGGCGAGCGAGGCGAAACACCGCTCGCGGAACGCCCCGAGGTCGCCGATAGCCCCCCGCTCGTGGTACAGTTCGTCGAACCGGTCGTAGTACTCCTCTCCGGAAAACGGCGTCTTGAGGCCGAGACGGCCGAACGCGATCTCGAGTAGTTCGTCGTTGCTCCGGCGGTACTCACAGAGTGTGCCGTCGAGGTCGAAGAGCACGGCGTGGATCGGCGTCATAATGTCAAATGATATTCTTCTCCTTCGTACTCCACGGAGTCATATAAATCCAGCCACCCGATCGATCGGCAGATCCGCTCGCGGTGGACCGCTTCCGGATCGGCGTGGCGTCGTCGTTCCCACGGCGGGATCGGGACGCGTTCAACGAGCGCCGTCGGGGCGAGCGGCCCTTCCTCACGGATCGCCGCCAGTAGTTCCCTGGCCCCGTAGACGCCCGCGACGAACCGCTCTCGGAGTTCCCCATCCGATGGCGGTTCCCGCGGGCGGTAGATCCCCTCCTCGCTCTCGTGGAGCAGCCCGAGGATCAGCGCGAGCGCGACCCACGCCTCTCCCTCGCGGGTCGAGACCCACTCTACCCGGTCGGATAGCGACGACCGGACCGCCTCCCTCGGTTCCGGGACGAGCGGCCCCGCCTCGGTGATCGCGGCCAGCGAGTCGTGCGATGGTGGCGGCGGTGGGACCGCCTTCAGCCGCATCGGAGTTCGAAGCTCGCTTCCAGTAGCTCTTCGTCCCGCTCGCCGTGGACCGTCGTCGGACCGCCGACGACGTCGACGGTCACCTGCGCGGGGGCGAAGACGCTCTCGGGCACCTCCGAGAACGTCCAGTCCGCGTCGGCGAACACCTCGGTGAACGGCCGGCCGTACTCGTCGGCCGCGGTGGAGGGAAGCTCGGCGAAGACGTCGCTCTCCTCGCGGACGGCCAGGTGGACGCGGCCACCGTAGGCGAGCGCGTCGTTCGTCCGGCCGATCGCCTCCTGCTCGCTCGCGGCGACCGGGGCGACCGGCGCGCTCGCGGTCGCGCTCAGCACGTCGAGCGGGTCGTAGCCGAGTTCGAGCAGCCGGAAGAGCGCGAGTTCGGCCGCCCGGGCGGCGACCGTGACGCTCCCCGCGACGCTCGCGGTGGGAACCGTCGGGAGGAAGACGCTCTCGGGCTCGACGTCGGCGAGCGCCGCGACGTGCTCCGCGATGGCGTCGGTCGGGAGTTCGCCGGCTTCGAGCGCCAACACGGCGAACTCGAAGGCGTCGTGGTAGCCGAGCTGGACGAACTCCTCCTCCTCGCCGACGAGCGCCCGTGCGGGGCCGCTCCCGAGCGCCTCGTAGCCGTCGACGCTCACCTCCCAGCCCGCCTTCTGTGATCCGAGCAGCGCGATCGCCGGGTGGTCGGTCGTGAGTTCGATCTCCGGAATCGGCGCGCCCGCGACCTCGCCGAGACGCGAACTCACGGTCGCCAGCCCAGCGGTCTGGATCTCGCTGAGCAACAGGCCGGCTTCGATCCCGCCCGCCTGCTCGACGCCGAAGTCGAGGACGGTCGCCCCGCAGTCGAGGTCGACGACGCCGACGTTGAGCGTGTCGGCGAAGTCGATCGCCTCGTCGACCAGTTCGAGCGCCAGTCGATTGAGACTGTCCATGTCGGCGCTTCTCTGGCGGGTGTAATGTGCGTGCCGGTCAGCGTTCGCTCCGGGCCTCGCGATCGAGTTCGCGTTCGACCGCCTCCACCTTCTCCGCCGCGCTCGCGTCCCGGCCGCGTTTGTGGTCGATCTTGAGCACCGTGCTCACGCGGTCGCCGTCGACCGCCTCGTGGGCGGCCTGTGCGGCGGCGAACAGCTCGTCGATCTCTTCGGCCTCGATCACGGTTCCCATCGGCGTCGTCTCGTAGGCGACCTCGAATGCCTCGAGGGCGTCGACGGCCTTCGCCACCTCGCCGGCCATGCTTCCTTCCCGAACCGGTGCGACGCTGAGGAAGCCGATCGCTGTCATGGCTCGACCCTCGTCCGCTCCGCGTTTAGTCTCACCGCACGCACCTGAACCCCGGCCCGGCCGGGGGACTACCGCTCGCCGGAGGAGGCGTTTCCGGTCTCCTCTACCCGTGACTCGTACTTCGCGAGCGACTCGGCGAGCGCCTCGCTCGCGTCGATCCCCAGTGACTCCGCGGTCGCGAGCAGCGAGAAGTACGCGTCGCCGATCTCGTCGGGTTTCACCTCGATCGCATCGGGATCCTCGCCCCATCGGGTGGATCTCGTCGCGTCGCTCGCGACCTCCCCGACCTCCGCGACGAGATCCAGGATCCAGTACTCCGGGTCGCTGTCGATGTCGTGGGCCTCGACGAACGCGGCGACCGTCTCCTGTTCGTCCATATCGGATACTCCTGTACGCTCGGCGGCCTAAACGTATCGGACTCGGAGAGCGCTCGCGGTCCGTCACCCGCGTCGGGACTGGATCTCGGTTGGGCTCGCTCCGATCAGTCGATCGACACTGTCCGAAGGTCAGCACTAGTGACACTAGTTGATACGGCTGCCGGACGTGTTTCGTCCATGTCGGGGGACCACGAACGAACCTGCGGAAAGCGGACGACCCGTCGTACCTACCTGCGACGATCGGCGGCGTCCGTCGCCGCGAGCGCGATCACGACCGGCGTTCTCGGGAGCACCGGCGCGGATGCGCGGGCGGATCGGTTCGGATCGGAGGCCGATCCGACGCCGGTCACCGGTCCCACGAGGATCACGGAGCCGGGCGAGTACGTCCTCACGCGTGACGTCACGGTTGCCGAGGGGGAGCTCTGCATCGTCGTCGACGTCGCCGCCGTGGACTTCGACGGCGGCGGTCACACCATCGCGGGTGGCGACCCAGCGGTTCTCGTCCTCGATCACGAGGTCGTCGTCAGGAGCCTGACCGTGGCCGACAGCCGGTCCGGGGTCGTGTTCGACAGTGTGCGGGGCGGCACCGTGGTGGACACCACCGTCACGAGTCCCCGCCTCTCCGGGATCGAGGTGAGTGCGACCTCGAACTCGACCGTCCGGCGGACCACGGTCACCGACGCGACGACCGGCCTCGTCTGTTTCGAGGCCGATCGGAACCTGCTGTCTGGAAACACCGTCACCGGCTGTGAACGCTCGGGGATCGACCTCCTCGACTCGACGGCGAACCTGATCGCGGAGAACGTCTCGACCGGAAACGACGAACACGGCCTCGCGCTAACGAACTCGGAGGGAAACGTAGTGCGGGGTAACTCGCTTCCGGAGAACGGCCTCGGCCCGTGTTCCGTGGTCGACTCGTCGGCGAACCTGTTCGAGGGGAACGATCCGGTGTGCGACGGCGAGGGCGAGGGTACCGACGCGTCGCCGGGACCGCTCGTCTGATTTCCCATTCCGGTACAACAGTTATCCGCGTGGATCGTGTACCCTCGACCGATCCTCATGACAGAGAATCGAACGACGGTCGGAGGTCGGGTCCGATGAGACAGACGAGCGACGAGTCGGGGTTAGAACGCGAGTCCGTCCAGTGGCTCGTCAGGGAGGCCGTGAAAGCGGGCATGGAGTCGCCGTTGCGCGATTCGATCCTCGAGGCGGTCGACGAGACGACAGAAGAGGAGGAAACGACGCCACACGAGGAAGAGGAGAGGCCAACCGGAGGGGAGGACGAACCCGGTGAGAAGGATCGGCTCACGAAAGTCGTACAGGGTCTCGTCGTCTTCGTCGTGATGTTCGTCATCCTCTACACCACCCTCAGGCGACTGACGGACGACGAGGACTGATCGACCGAGGCCCACACTCCTCGCCACTCCGTTCGCGAGGGGGTACACGCTCCGTGACCGTACTCACGACACGAGATGACGAGAGCGACCGGTGGGGGTGTTCGGCATCGAGTGGGAGTCCGTCGTGACAGTTACCGGGGGTCGTGATTTTATCCGCGTGACGGTCGTAGACGGCACGGATGGCATCGGTTCTGGTCGGTTACGGCACGGGAGAGGGCCAGACGGCGACGGTCGCGACGCGACTCGCAGAGACGATCGGCGAGCGCGGCCACGACGTCACGACGGTGGACCTCGGATCGGTCCCCGAGGAGCTCTCGCTCGAGGGGTTCGACGCCGCCCTGGTCGGATCGTCGGTCCACGCCGGTACGCACCACTCCGGGGTTTGGGAGTTCGTCGCCACGAACGTGGACGAGCTCCGAACCCGTCCGACGGGGTTCTTCCAGCTCTCGCTCTCGTCGGCCGCCGACGACCCGGAACGACGGGCGGAGGCGGCGAAGTACGTGGACGATTTCCTCGAGGCGACGGACTGGCGGCCCGATCGGATCGGGCTGTTCGACGGCGCGCTCCGCTACTCGAAGTACGGTTTCCTGAAGCGGCTGCTGATGAAACGGATCGCGAATGGCGCGACGGGCGACGTAGACACCTCCCGAGACTACGAGTACACCGACTGGGCCGAGGTCGAGGCGTTCGCCGCCGACTTCGCCTCCTTCGTCGAGGGACGACTGGGTCGGAGTCCGTTCCCCGAGAACGAACGATCGAGCGACGGTCCCGAGGAGTGATCGACGCCGACGATCCGATTTCACGACACCGGAGCGTGCTTCCCGGTCGTGGTCCTCGCCCGCGGTCGCCGGTGATCGTCCGGGTCTGTAGGGGTAGTCCAGTGGTGGCTCCGTACCGCTCGGTGAGCACCCTCTCCCGGCCGAATCGTACACTCGCGTTCGGAACGTCGTCACCGTTTCGCTCCTGCTTCTCCGTGAATTCGGCTGTCCGAACCGGTGTCTCCTCCTCGGGAACCCGTCTCGTTCACGTCGTTTCCTCGTCCCTCCTCGAACCGAGCTACACGCTGAGTGCGACCGCACCGCCGGTCGGACTGCCGACGATCACCGGACTCACTCGAGTACCGAGACACCGACAACGATAGAAGCGCGCTGTGTGCGATTCAGGAACCCTGCAACCGGAACCAGTCGAACCGTAGTCGGACGAACGTACTCCTGGTGAGGAGATGCCGATCCAGTCGGTGTCGAATCGTCCAATTAATGCGGCGCGCGAAACAACCGGTCCCTACAATTATCGATGAATCGTGTGTCTCTCTCTGCTCTCGGCGTCGAGGTACGGAAGCTCCAGGGCGGTGGACGGGGAAGGGTCCTACTCGCGATAGCGGTCGGATGGGGGATCTCGGTCGGGGCGAGGATGATCTATCCCGTGGTGCTCCCCCAGCTCCGTGAGGCTTACGCGTTAGACCTCGTCGACGCCGGAACGCTCCTTACGGTTCTATTCGCCGCGTACGCCATCGGACAACTCCCCGGCGGCATTCTGGCGGACCGGATCGGCGAACGGATTACGCTCACGATGAGCCTGCTGCTTTCGGCGAGCGCTCTCGTATCGATCGTCCTGGCTCGATCGCGTACCGCGCTGTTCCTCGCTACGGCACTCTTCGGATTCGGAGTCGGATTCTACGCGATAGCCCGCTTTACCGCGATCGTCGGCCTCTATCCTCGAGGGTACGGTACCGCAGCCGGCGTCACGAACTCCGCGCCGGCGATCGGACAGGCGATGCTACCCCCGATCGCGGGCACGATCGCGGTTCTCGTCGGCTGGCAGTACGGATTGGGCTTCACCATCCCGGTGTTCGTCCTCGTCGCCGTGGCGCTGTGGGTAACCCTTTCAAAGCACTCTACCGCCGGGACTGGTGCGGTCGATACCTTCACCCGTGACACCGTCCGTACGCTCCTCTCGGCGCTGCGCGATCCGTCGGTCGTCATGGCAACGCTGGTCCTGGTCCTCGGCATCTTCATCTGGCAGGCGTTTACGGGGTTCTATCCGACGTATTTGATCGACGAGAAGGGACTCTCTCCGACCGTTGCGAGCGCGCTGTTCGGCCTGCACTTCGCGGGGTCGGCCCTCGTCCACCCACTCTCGGGGATGATCTACGACCGCTGGAACGTCAAGTACGCCTTCCCCATCGTCGCCGTCGCCGTCGTCATGCTCCTCGGTCTTCCGTTCGTCGGAAGCGTCCCGGCCCTGATCGCGATCTCGATCCTGCTCGGGACGCTTCTCGGATTCGAAACGGCTACGGAGTCATATCTCGTCGACGCCCTCCCGTCGGACGTGGAGGGAACGGGCTTCGGCATCCTTCGGACGGTCGTCTTTGCGACGGGATCAGTGAGCCCGATTCTCTTTGGAGCGGTCGCAGAACTCGGGTTCTTCAACGAACTGTTTCTCCTCCTCGCCGGTGTCGGCACCCTCATGATCGCGATAGCGACCCGACTACCGGTCGCCCAGCGATCGTCCGGCCGGCCGGTGTCTTGATCGACGGCTCGATCGCTCCATCGCCGGGTGAGATTTGAATCAGGGAGAGTGCAGTCTTTCGAACGGAGCGAAGCGGAGTGAGCGAGGAAGCGGTCGACCGGAGCTCAAATCCAGCGGACCGTATTCGCGGCTCGCGTGGGTCGTTGAACACACGCTCGCGTGAGCCGACTGAGGTGGGTGGACGTCGAGAAGCGGGCACACGACCTCCTATCGACTCGGAGGTCGTCCGCGGACGGTACGAATGCGCGAAGAAAACGGGCCACGGACTGGCCGTTCGATCTACGCCTCCGTGTCACGCTCACGGTCGGCGGTGGTGCCTCCGAAAAAACTGCCGATCGGGCACTTACTCTGCGTCGAGGTCGTACGTGAAGTACGTCGCCCAACTGCCCCGCCCGTTCCCGCGGCCTCTCCCGTCGCTGATCCGATCACCGTCGGCCCACGCGGAGACGGTGACGACCTCCTCTTCGTCCTCTTCTTCATCGTCGCCTTCCTCTTCTTCATCGTCGCCGTCCTCTTCTTCGTCTTCGCCCTCCTCGCCGTCTCCCGTCTCCTCCTCGTCGTCTCCGTTGTCGTCCCCGTTCTCTTGCGCTATCTCTGCGTCTTCTTCGTCGCCTTCCTCTTCTCCCTCATCTCCGTTTTCTTCGTCTTCTTCCTCGTCGTCTTCCTCGACTACCATGGCGAGTTCGGCGTGTGCGGCGACGTCCACCTCGCCCTCCTCGTCGGTCTCGACCAGGTGAGTGACGGAGGCCGTCTCGTCCTCTAACTCGTGTTCGGAGGAGTACTCGAAGTGTCCCGGTCGGGGGTTTCCACCCGGGTTCGTCACGTCGTCGATATCACCGACGTGGAGGTGTGTCTCGACGATCGACCACTCGCTGTCCTCGTCGAGGTCGTACGTCACTTCGAGGCCCTCCTCGCCACCGGAAAGCGTGATGCTCCCGACGAGTTCGTCCTCGTTCGCGTAGAGGTCGACCGAGTTCGATTCTTCCGCCGCGGCCGGGGTAGCTCCCGTAATAGCGACGACACCGATACCGGCAGCGACTGTCCCACGAACGAACCGCCGCCGACTGACTCCGTTGGATTCACCAAACATATCCGATCTACTAACGTGTCTAAACTGTTATGAACGTATCGGCCGTTCACTCCCTGATTCGAATCGCCAGATACCGCATTCGTGGCTCACGGTGTAGACAGCGAGCCTCGCGGACGCTCGGCATCGCTGTCCGGGTTGTTCGCCGTAGAAGTGCGCTGGCTGGGATTTGAACCCAGGTTGTGACCATGGCAAGGTCACGTGATACCACTACACTACCAGCGCCCTGTTGCAGTTCCCACTAACCGTCGGTCACCGTATAAGAGTTGCGGAACGACCGAATCGCGCCGCGCTCGGACGACCGATCCGCAGCCGATTTCACGCGTGAGACGGCCTCACAGCGTCCGCTGAATCCGCTATCCTTTTACGAGTGCGTCGGGTACGACCGGCACAGTCTAGTGAGACGGCGTGAAAGCGTCACGGCATGACCGTCAGCGTACTCGTGCCGTCGTCCATCGTCCGCGAAGCCGAGGACAAACGCGAGGCGACTCGCAAACTCGGCACCGTCGCCCGCGCGGCGACGGTCTTCCGGGCGGACCGGCTCTCGGTCTTCCCCGACGGGGGAGGGGAGGGACGGTGGGGCGGCGGGTTCGTCGAAACCGTACTGAAGTACGCCGCGACGCCCCCCTACCTCCGAAAGGAGGCGTGGGGGCGGCGGGACGAACTGGAGTTCGCGGGCGTCCTGCCGCCGCTTCGCGCCCTCTCACGGACCGGCTCCGGATCCACCGATCCGGGGTCGTTAAGACAGGGAATCGTGACCGAGGTCGGACCTGATGACCGCGTTCGGGTCACTTGCGGACTGCAACACCCGATCTCACTCGGCGTGCCGAAAGAAATGGAGGTCGCCGAGGGGGAGCGCGTCACCGTCAGGATCTCTTCGCGACGACCGGTCCGCGCACGGCTGGTGGACGAGCCCACGGGGCTCGCAGTCGAGCGTGTGGACCTTCAGGCGGCGCTCGGCCGTGAGGACGCCGGCGTCCGTATCGCGACGTCGAGGTTCGGTGAACCGCTCACCGTCTCTCGGCTGCGGACGCTGGCCGGACGGGTCGAGGGCGACGGGACGACCGTCGCCTTCGGCTCGCCCGCGAGAGGGCTGCCGGAGATCCTCGGGGTAGAACCCGAGGTGGTCGAGCGGTCGGGAGACGACGTCGAACCCGCTGGGGGGTTCGACCTCTGGTTAAACGTGATCCCGAACCAGGGCAGCGAGGTCGTGCGAACGGAGGAGGCGATGTTCGCCGCGCTCGCCTGTCTGTCGCTCACGGAGGAGTAAGAATGGCACAACCACACACACCACGCAAAGGCTCGATGGGCTTCGGCCCGCGGAAGCGAGCGACCAGCGAGGTCCCCCGCTTCCGGTCCTGGCCGGACGACGACGGACAGCCGGGGCTGCAGGGCTTCGCCGGCTACAAGACCGGCATGACCCACGTGGTGATGATCAACGACGAGGCGAACTCGCCCGTCGAAGGGATGGAACAGACCGTCCCCGTCACCATCGTGGAGACCCCGCCCATGCGCGCGGTCGCACTCAGAGCCTACGAACAGACGCCGTACGGAACGCGACCCGTCGGCGAGGTCTGGACCGACGAGTTCGACGACGAACTCGACCGGGCGCTCGACCTCCCGGCGGAGTACGACGAAGAGGCGGAAGACGAGCTGCGCGCGGCGATCGACGAGGGTCGGGTCGACGACCTGCGGATGATCACCCACACGACCCCCGCCGTGCTCAAGGCCGTCCCACAGAAGCGACCCCACGTGATGGAGACGCGCATCGGCGGCGGCAGCCTCGTCGAGCGGGCGGAGTTCGGCTTCGACCTGCTCGACGAGGGCGGCGAGCACGCCGCGACGGACGTGTTCCGCCCCGGCGAGTACGTCGACGTCGGCGGCATCACGAAGGGGAAGGGGACCCAGGGTCCCGTCAAGCGCTGGGGCGTCCAGAAGCGCAAGGGCAAACACGCCCGCCAGGGCTGGCGACGACGGATCGGCAACCTCGGTCCGTGGAACCCCTCCCGGGTGCGCTCGACGGTCCCCCAGCAGGGACAGACCGGCTACCACCAGCGGACGGAACTGAACAAGCGCCTGATCGACATCGCCGACGACGGCATCGCCCCCGAGGGTGGGTTCGTCAACTACGGCGAGGTCGAAGGCCCCTACGCGCTGATCAAGGGCTCGCTGCCGGGCCCGAAAAAGCGCTTGGTCAGGTTCCGCCCGGCGGTACGCCCGAACGACCAGCCGCGCCTCGACCCCGAGGTGCGCCACGTCTCGACGGCATCACAGCAGGGATAACATGAACGCAACAGTCTACGACACGGACGGTGCCGAAGCGGGCGAGGTCGACCTCCCCGCAGTCTTCGAGACGCCGTACCGTCCGGACCTGATCAAGCGGGCGGTGCTCGCCGCGCAGGCGAACCGCACTCAGCCCTACGGCGCGGACGAGCACGCGGGGATGCGGACCTCGGCGGAGTCACCGGGCTCCGGCCGCGGTCTCGCACACGTCCCGCGCTCGCGCGGGCGCGGACGACGCGTCCCGCAGACCGTGAGCGGCCGCAAGGCCCACCCGCCGAAGGCGGAGAAGGACCGATCACAGGACATCAACACCAAAGAGCGAAAGCTCGCGGTCAGAAGCGCCATCGCCGCCACCGCCGACGCAGAGCGCGTCGCCGAACGCGGCCACCGCTTCGACGAGGAGCTGGCGCTCCCGCTCGTCGTCTCCGACGAGTTCGAGGAGCTGCTGAAGACGAAGGAGGTCGTCTCGTTCCTCGAGGCGGTCGGTGCCCACGACGATGTCGTGCGCGCCGACGAGGGCCGACACGTCCGTGCCGGGCAGGGGAAACTGCGCGGTCGGAAGTACAAGGAGCCCACGTCGATCCTCTTCGTCACCTCCAGCGAGGCCGGCCCGTCGAAGGCGGCCCGGAACCTCGCGGGCGTCGACGTCGCCACGGCGGCGAACGTCAGCGCGGAGGATCTGGCACCGGGGACGCTCCCGGGTCGACTGACGGTCTGGACCGAGAGCGCACTCGAGGAGGTAGCGGACCGATGAGCGTCATCGTCCACCCGCTCGTCACGGAGAAGGCGATGAACGACATGGACTTCGAGAACAAGCTCCAGTTCATCGTCGGCCTCGAGGCGACGAAGACCGAGATCGAGGAGGCGGTCGCGGAGCGCTACGACGTCTCCGTCGAGAGCGTGAACACACAGATTACCATGCAAGGACAGAAGAAGGCGGTCGTGCGTCTCGGAGACGACGACGACGCACAGGAAGTCGCCTCACGGATCGGGGTGTTCTGAGATGGGACGACGCATTCAAGGCCAGCGACGAGGGCGCGGCACGCCGACGTTCCGCGCGCCGTCGCACCGGTACAAGGCCGACCTCTCCCACCGAAAGGAAGGCGCGGATCTGGTGACCGGAACCGTCGTCGGGATCGAACACGATCCCGCGCGATCGGCGCCGGTCGCGGACGTCGAGTTCGACGACGGCGACCGCCGACTCGTCCTCGCCCCCGAGGGCGTGGCCGTCGGCGAGGAGATCCAGATCGGGATCAGTGCGGAGATCAAGCCGGGCAACACGCTCCCGCTGGCGGAGATCCCCGAGGGCGTGCCGGTCTGCAACGTCGAGCGCCAGCCGGGCGACGGCGGCAAGTTCGCCCGCGCGGGCGGGACGAGCGCGAACCTGATCACCCACGACCGGAACGCGGCGGTCGTCCAGCTGCCGAGCGGACAGATGAAGCGACTGGACCCGCAGTGCAGAGCGACGATCGGCGTCGTCGCCGGTGGCGGCCGCACGGAGAAACCGATCGTGAAGGCCGGGAAGAAGTACCACAAGATGCGCGCACGCGGCGGCAAGTGGCCGAAGGTGCGCGGTGTGGCGATGAACGCCGTCGACCACCCGTTCGGTGGCGGCGGCCGACAGCACCCCGGTCGCCCGAAGTCCGTCTCGCGTGACGCACCGCCTGGCCGCAAGGTCGGCGACATCGCCTCGCGACGGACCGGCCGCGGCGGCAAGGGAGGGAGAAAGAAATGAGCACGGACTACCGAACCGGCCGCGAGGGTGAGTTCACCTACCGCGGTCACACGCTCGAGGAGCTGCAGTCGATGGACGTAGACGAGGTCGCGGAACTGTTACCCGCCCGCCAGCGGCGGAGCATCGTGCGCGGATTCACCGCGGAGCAGCGGAAACTGCTCGAACAGGCCGAGGAGGCGACCGACGAGGGGACGGCGAACGACCCGATCCGGACGCACCTGCGCGACATGCCGGTGCTGCCGGTGATGGTCGGGCTCACATTCGCGGTCCACACCGGCCAGGAGTTCGAGCGCGTCGAGATCCGACCCGAGATGCTCGGACACTACCTCGGCGAGTTCCAGCTCACGCGGACGTCAGTCGAGCACGGACAGGCAGGGATCGGGGCGACCCGCTCCTCGAAGTTCGTGCCGCTGAAATGAGGTGACAGAATGGGAATCAGCTACTCAGTGGAGGTCGAGCCAGACCGGAGCGCGAAGGCGATGCTCCGCGAGCGCCCGATGAGCCACAAACACTCGAAGGAGATCGCCCGGGAGATCAAGGGGATGCGCGCGGGCGAGGCCGTCTCGTACCTCGAACGGGTCGTCGCCGAGGAGGCGGCGGTGCCCTTCAAGTCCCACAACTCCGGGGTCGGTCACCGGAAGAACCTGAAAGGCTGGGACGCCGGTCGCTTCCCGAAGAAGGCGAGCGAGGCCTTTCTCGACCTGCTCGAGAACGGTATCGGCAACGCCGACCACCAGGGGTTCGAGGGCGAGGAGATGACCATCGCCCACGTCGCCGCCCACAAGGTCGGCGAGTCACCCGGTCGAAAGCCCCGCGCGATGGGACGGGCGACCGAGTGGAACACTCCCCTCGTGGACGTCGAACTCGTCCTCGAAGCCGAGGAGGCCCTCGACGCGATCGAAGCCGACGGGGAAGAAGACGAGTCGGACGAGGCAGACGAAGCGGACGACCACGATGACGAGGAGGTCGACGACGAGGAGACGGAGGACGGCGAGGACGACGAGGAACCGAGCGGCGAGGAGGACGTGGCCGACGACGGGGACGACGAGGCGGACTCGGAGGAACCGGCGGCGAGCGCGTCCGACTCGGACGAGACCGAGGAGGGAGGTGAGCAGTAGATGGCAGACGAACACCAGTTCATCGAGACCGGACTCCAGCGCTCACAGATCAACGAGTTCTTCCTAGAGGAGCTCGAGCGCGCCGGCTACGGCGGTATGGAGGTCGCGAAGACCCCGATGGGCACGCAGATCGTGCTCAAGGCCGAGAAACCCGGCATGGTGATCGGCAAGGGCGGGAAGAACATCCGGAAGGTCACCCGGGAGCTCCAGGAGCGCTTCGACCTCGACGACCCCCAGATCGACGTCCAGGAGGTCGACGAGCCGGACCTGAACGCACAGATCGTCGCGTCGCGGCTGGCGAACGCCCTCGAACGAGGGTGGTACTTCCGCAAGGCCGGTCACACGACGATCGACCGGATCATGGACGCGGGCGCGCTCGGCGCCGAGATCGTCCTCTCCGGGAAGGTCACGGGCGCGCGCGGCCGCGTCGAGAAGTTCAACCGCGGGTACATCAAGCACAACGGCGAGCCCGCCCAGGAGATCGTGGACCACGGCCAGGCCGTCTCCGTGATGAAACTCGGCACGATCGGCGTGACCGTGAAGATCATCCCGCCGGGCGCGCGACTCCCCGACGACTTCCGCATCCACGACGACGCGGACACCTCCTCGCTGGTCGCCGAGCCGATCGGCGCCGGCGAGGACATCTCCGACGCGCTCGACAAGGTCGGCGAGGACCTCGGCGAGGTCGAGGCCGCAGCCCAGGGCGCCGGTGCCGAAACCGGCGGCGAGATCGACGAGGGTGTGGTCGAAGAGGAGCTCGTCGAGGGCGAGGAGCCGATCGAGGCCGGGGCCGTCGACGAGGAGATCGTCGAAGAGGTCGCGGAGGAGGTCGAAGCGGACGAGAGCGAGGAGCTCGACGAGGACGTCGAGGCCGAGGCGGCCCGGATCGTCGCCGAGATGGAAGCCGACGACGGGGGCGAGGACTGATGGCGATCCTCTACACCGAGGAGATCCGCGACATGACCGCCGCCGAGCGCGCGGCCGAACTCGAGGAGCTCGAGACCGAGCTGCTCAACATGAAGGCGGTGCAGGCCGCCGGCGGCGCGCCGGAGAACCCCGGCCGGATCGGCGAACTGAAGCGGACGATCGCCCGGATCAAGACGATCCAGCGAGAGGAAGAGGACGACGAATAATGGCGCTCACACCCGAGACGCTCCCGCGACACGAGCTCAACGGACTGCCCGTACGGGTAGTCGACGCCGAGAACGCCGACCTGATCGGCATCTCGGGGATCGTCGTGATCGAGTCGATGAAGACGGTCCACGTCCACTCCGACTCGAACGGGGAGTCTCGGGTGCGCCAGGTGCCGAAGGCGGGCAGCGTCTTCGAGTTCACGCTACCCACAGATGACGCCGCGCTCTCCCGAGAGGGGGACGAGACCGCGGGGGAACGGGATCGTGCCGGCGGGCACGCTCGCGCCGGTAGGCGCGCTACCCGCGACTCCGAGGCTTCCGTTACGGTCGATGGGGACCGACTGCTCTCACGGCCCGCACGACGCACCGAGACCACAGGTGATTCACCATGGCGATAGGATTAGACGTAAAGAACCCACCGGAGCCAGAGAATCCGGACACGTACGACTACGAGAAGTGTCCGTTCTACGGCGAGCTCCCCGTCCGAGGCCAGATCCTCGAGGGAGTCGTCGCGAGCGCGGACATGGAGAAGACCGTGGTCGTCGAACGAGAGTACGACGTTCCCGTACGCAAGTACGATCGGTACATGAAACGTCGCTCGCGCGTCCCGGCACACGTGCCGGGCGTGCTCGAGCCCATCTCGGTCGGCGACCGCGTGAAGATAGCAGAGACACGGCCGCTCTCGAAGACGAAGAGCCACGTCGTCGTCGAGGTCACCCCCGCCGAGGAGGCGGAGGGATCGACCCGGTTCGACGAGGTGGAGGCGGCCGACCCCGGTGTCGACGAGGAGAGTGAGGCGTGATGGAGGCGCTGAAAGCCGACGTCACCCGCGGGCTCGCGAAGGGCTCGCTGCTCAACTGCGTCGACAACACCGGTGCCCGCGAGCTGAAGCTGATCAGCGTCGCCGGCTACCACGGGACGAAGAACCGGCACCCGAAGGCGGGCGTCGGCGACAAGATCACCGTCTCGGTCACCAAGGGGACGCCCGAGATGCGCCGCCAGGTGGTCGAGGCGGTGATCATCCGCCAACGCAAGCCGATCCGGCGGCCGGACGGCACCCGCGTGAAGTTCGAGGACAACGCCGCGGTCGTCATCGACGACGTCGGCGATCCCCGAGGAACGGAGATCAAGGGACCGATCGCGCGCGAGGTCGCCGAACGGTTCGGACCGATCGCGAGCACCGCGACGATGATCGTCTAGTACAATGAGCAAACAACCACGCAAACAGCGAACCGCGACCGCCGAGGCGCCGCTGCACGAGCGCCACAAGCAGGTGCACGCCACGCTCTCGGCCGAGCTCCGTGAGGATCACGGCACGCGCCGGACGCGGATCAACGCGGGCGACACCGTCGAGGTGCTCCGCGGCGACTTCGCGGGCGAGGAGGGCGAGGTCCTCCGCGTCGACCTCAAGGGGAGCGTCGTCCACGTCGAGGGCGTCACCGTCGAGAAGGCAGACGGCGAGGAGGTCCCCCGACCGGTCGATCCGAGCAACGTCCGGATCACGGCGCTCGACCTCTCGGATACGGTTCGCGAGACACGACTGGAGAGTGACGATGAGTAACCACCAGAAACGACTCTCGGTACCGAAATCGTGGCCGGTCGAGCGGAAGACCGCGACGTACACGGTGAAGGCGACGGCGGGCCCCCACGGCGAGGCGGGCGTCCCGCTCCTGATCCTGCTCCGTGACGTCCTCGGCTACGTCGATTCGAAACGCGAGGCAACGTACGCCGTCAACCAGGGTACGGTACTGGTCAACGGCGAGCCGATCCGCGACGTCAGACGCCCGATCGGGATGTTCGACATCCTCGGGTTCACCGAGCGCGGCGAGTACTACCGGGTGTTCCCCGACGAGGGCGGTCGGCTCGCGCTGACGCCGATCCCCGAGGACGACGCCGACGGCAAACTCGGGAAGATCGTCGACAAGCGAACCGTCAAGGGCGGGGCGACCCAGCTCCAGCTGCACGACGGCCGCACGCTCAGGCTCGAGGACGAGGGACGCGAGTACGCAACGGGCGACTCGATCGTCATCGGCTTCGAGGACGACGCCGTTCTCGCACACTTCGAGTACGAGGAGGGCGCGCTGGTCACCGCGGTGCAGGGCCAGCACGCCGGCGTGATCGGACGAGTGGAGTCGATCGACGTGATCCGCTCGTCGGCGCCGAACACGGTGTCGGTCGAGAGCGAGGACGGCGGCTTCGAGACGGTAGAGGAGTACGTCGTCGTGATCGACGAGAACTTCACGGACGACGGAGGTGAGGCCGAATGAGCAGCGAATCGGAGTCCGAGGGCGAGTTCCACGCGATGCGAGAACCGGTCGTCGAGAAGGTCGTCGTCCACATGGGCGTCGGCACCGGCGGCCGCGAACTCGGCCACGCCGAGGAGATCCTCGAGGACCTCACGGGTCAGGCGTCGGTCAGAACGCAGGCGAAGAAGACGGTGCCCGAGTTCGGGCTGCGCCAGGGCGATCCGATCGGCGCGAAGGTAACGCTTCGCGACGAGGCCGCCCGCGAGTTCCTCGCGGACGCGCTGCCGCTCGGATCGATCTCGCGGAACCAGTTCGACCAGACCGGCAACGTCAGCTTCGGCATCGAGGAACACACCGAGTTCGAGGGCCAGGAGTACGATCCCACGGTGGGGATCTACGGCCTCGACGTCACCGTGAACATGGTTCGGCCGGGGTATCGGGTCGCGAAACGCGACGTCCGGACCCGGTCGATCCCACAGGACCACCGGCTCACCGCCGAGGACGCGATCGCGTACCTCGAGAGCGAGTTCGACGTGGAGATAACAGATGAGTGAATCAGAGACCGAATCGGCGGGCGTCGAGGAGACGCGCGAGACGGGCCAGGAGCGTGCCTGCCAGCGCTGTGACCGGAAACAGGGCTTAGTAGGCAAGTACGACATCTGGCTCTGTCGACAGTGTTTCAGAGAGATCGCCCGCGAGATGGGATTCAAGAAGTACAGCTAATATGACGACGACAGATCCGTTCAGCAACGCGCTCTCGGGGTTGAACAACGCCGAGAGCGTCGGACACCTCTCGCATACGGTACAGCCCGCCTCGAACCAGATCGGGGCCGTCCTGGAAGTGCTCTACGACCGCGGCTACATCGCGGGCTTCGAGTACACCGAGGACGGTCGCGCAGGCACGTTCGAGGTCGAACTGAAAGGTGCGATAAACCGCTGTGGTGCGGTCAAGCCCCGCTACTCGGCGGGCGCAGACGAGTTCGAGAAGTGGGAGAAGCGCTATCTCCCCGCCCGCGACTACGGGACGCTCATCGTCACGACCAGCCACGGCATCATGAGCCACTACGAGGCCCGCGAGGCGGGCGTCGGCGGCCAGGTGATCGCGTACGTCTACTAACAATGACACGAATTGAACTCGAGATCCCGGACGAGGTCGACGTGAGCGTCGACCACCTCGACGTGACCGTCTCGGGGCCGGAGGGTGAGGTCACTCGCCGGCTCTGGTACCCCGACGTGAGGGTGACGGTCGACGACGAACACGTCGTCATCGAGAGCGACACGGAGAACGCGAAGACGAACGCGACGGTCGGTACGTTCGAGAGCCACCTCGAGAACGCCTTCCACGGCGTCACCGAGGGCTGGGAGTACAAGATGGAGGTCGTCTACTCGCACTTCCCGATGCAGGTGAACGTGGAGGGCGAGGACGTCGTCATCGAGAACTTCCTCGGCGAGCGTGCCTCCCGGCGGACGACGATCCACGGCGATACCGTGGTGCAGGTCGACGGCGACGACCTCGTCCTCTCGGGGCCGAACAAGGAGCACGTCGGCCAGACGGCCGCCGACATCGAACAGCTCACCCGGATAAACGACAAGGACACGCGCGTCTTCCAGGACGGCGTCTACATCACGCAGAAACCGAAGACGGAGGCGGTCTGAGATGGCGGAGACGCTAGAGGAGATCAGCGGCGTCGGCGAGTCGAAAGCCGAGGCCTTGCGCGAGGCCGGCTACGAGTCCGTCGAGGACGTCCAGGCGGCGAGCCAGGCCGAACTCGCGGAGGTCGAGGGTATCGGCAACGCGCTCGCGGCGCGTATCAAGGCCGACGTCGGCGGCCTCGAGATCGACGAGGAGGCCGAGGCGGAGATCGAAGACGACGCGCCGCCGGAAGAAGAGGTCGAAGACGAGGACGTCGAGACCGAACTGCGTCCCCGCGGACACGCGGAGAAGACGCCCGATCTCGGCGACGAGGAGTCGCGGCTGCTCACCCAGCGGGCACGCGAGGGGAAGCCGGCGTTCAAGCGCCAGGACTACCACATGAAAAAGCGGACGCCCGAGTCGTGGCGCAAACCGCGTGGAAACCTCTCGAAGCAGCGCCGCCGGATGAAGAGCCGCGGGCCCGTCGTCGAGGCGGGCTTCCGGACACCGGAGGCCGTTCGAGGAAAGCACCCGAGCGGCTTCGACGAGGTACTCGTGCACACGCCAGGCGAGGTCGACGGTGTCGACGGCGACACCGAAGCGATCCGTATCGGCTCGACCGTCGGCGGGCGGAAGCGAGAGCGGATCGAAGAGGCCGCCGAGGAGGCGGGGATCCGCGTGCTGAATCCGACCTACGAGGAGGTCGAGGTGAGTTCGGATGAGTGATCTGAAAGCACAGAAACGACTGGCTGCGGACGTCCTCGGCGTGGGGAAGAACCGCGTGTGGCTCGACCCCGACGCACAGGGCGAGATCGCGAACGCGATCACGAGAGAGGAGATCCGCGACCTGGTCGACCAGGGGTCGATCAGGGCGAAGGAGGAGAAGGGTAACTCCCGCGGACGGGCGCGAGAGCGCAACGCGAAGCGGGCCTACGGCCACCTGAAGGGGCCGGGGAAGCGAAAGGGGAAAGCCGGCGCGCGCCAGGGCCGAAAGGAGGACTGGCAGAGCCGCATCCGGGCCCAGCGCAGGCGGCTGCGCGAGCTCAGAGACGAGGGCGAGCTGACCCCGACGCAGTACAGAGCGCTGTACGCGAAGGCGGGCGGCGGCGAGTTCAGGAGTGTCAGATACATGGAGACGTTCATCGAGGAGCGATACGGAGACGAATAATGGCTACAGGACCACGATACAAGGTGCCGATGCGTCGGCGCCGAGAGGTCAGGACGGACTACCACCAGAGGTTGCGCCTGTTGAAATCCGGTAAGGCCAGGCTCGTCGCCCGGCCGTCGAACAAGCACATCAGGGCGCAGCTGATCGCGACCGGCCCACAGGGAGACGAGACGCTCGCGAGCGCACACTCCGCGGACCTCGCGGAGTACGGCTGGGAGGCGCCCACGGGGAACCTCTCGGCGGCGTACCTCACCGGGCTGCTCGCGGGGAAACGCGCGATAGAGGCCGGCGTCGAGGAGGCGGTGCTGGACATCGGCCTGCACACGGCGACGCCCGGCAGCAAGGTGTTCGCGGTGCAGGAGGGCGCGATCGACGCGGGACTCGAGGTCCCGCACAACGACAGCGTGCTCGCTGACTGGGAGCGAACCCGCGGCGAGCATATCGCGGCGTACGCCGAGTCGCTCGACGAGCCGCTCTACTCCGGCGAGTTCGACGCGACGGAGCTGCCCGCGCACTTCGACGAGGTGCGCGAGGCGATCATGGAGGAGACCCACTGATGGCGAGAAACAACAACGGATGGGAGCCCCGAACCCGTCTCGGCCGGAAGGTCAGAGACGGCGATATCACGTCGATGGAGCAGGCGCTCGACTCCGGGCTGCCGCTGAAGGAGACCGAGATCGTCGACCAGCTCCTTCCCGGACTCGAGGACGAGGTGCTCGACATCAACATGGTCCAGCGGATGACCGACTCCGGTCGGCGAGTCAAGTTCCGCTGTGTCTGTGCGGTCGGCAACCGCGACGGCTTCGTCGGCTACGCCGAGGGGCGTGACGATCAGGTCGGCGGCGCCATCCAGAAGGCGATCGGTATCGCGAAGCTGAACATCATCAAGGTCGAGCGCGGCAGCGGCTCCTGGGAGGACCGCGCCGGCGGTCAGCACTCGCTGCTACGGAAGGCGACCGGCAAGGCCGGCAGCGTCACCGTCGAGATCATGCCCGCGCCGAAGGGGCTCGGGCTGGCGGCGGCGCCGACCGTTCGACACATCCTCGAGCTCGCGGGGATCGAGGACGCCTGGACGAAGAGCCACGGCAACACCCGGACGACGATCAACCTCGCGAAGGCGACGTACAACGCCTTACAGAACGCCTCGCGGGCGCGGGTGCCCGACAGGGCGGCCGAAGTCAGACGGGAGGCGAGCGACTGATGCAGGCGGTCGTCCAGCTTCGCGGCGAGGTGAACATGTCCCAGAGCGTCCGCGACACGCTCGGGATGCTCAACCTCCACCGCGTGAACCACTGCACGCTCGTCCCCGAGACCGACACGTACCGTGGGATGGTCGCGAAGGTCAACGACTTCGTCGCCATCGGCCAGCCGAGTCAGGAGGCCGTCGAACAGCTCGTCCGGCGGCGCGGCGAGCCGGAGGAGGGAAGTGCGGAGATCGACGACGAGTGGATCGCGGAAAACACGACCTACGACGACGTCTCAGCGCTCGCGGCCGCTCTGGTCGACGAGGAGACGACGCTCAGAGACGAGGGTCTCTCGCCGGTGTTCCGGCTCCACCCGCCACGCGGCGGGCACAAGGGGATCAAACACCCCCGGACCGACGGCGGCCAGCTCGGCAAGCACACGACAGAGGAGATCGACGAGCTCCTGGAGGCGATGCGATGACCTCGAAGAAGCGCAGACAGCGCGGCTCGCGTACACACGGCGGCGGCACGCACAAGAACCGCCGCGGTGCCGGAAACCGCGGCGGTCGCGGGCGTGCCGGTCGCTCGAAACACGAGTTCCACAACTACGGCCCGCTCGGGAAACACGGCTTCAAGCGCCCGGAGAAGGCGAAAGCGGAGGTCCGTGAGGTCCGCGTCCAGAAACTCGACGAGGACGCCGCGCTCTACGTCGCCGAGGGCCTCGCCGAGGAGACCGACGACGGCTACCGGTTCGATGCCCGGGACTTCGTCGACGACGGCCACGCGGTCGACGTCGTGAAGGTCCTCGGCGGCGGACAGGTCAGAAACAGTTTGGAAGTCACCGCCGACGCGTTCACGGCGGGCGCAGTCGAACTGATCGAAGAGGCCGGTGGCTCGGCGAACCTCTCCGATAGAGCTAGGAAATCGCAAGAGGGCGAAGACGCCGAACCACAAAGTACTGATACCCCCACACCCGACGACGGGTAAGCAATGAGCTGGAAGGAGACCGCCGAACCGGTCCTCACACGAATGCCCGGTGTCACCCGGCCGGAGGGGCACGTCCCCTTCAAGCGAAAGCTCGGGTGGACCGCCGGGGTGCTGGTCGTATACTTTTTCCTCACTAACATCACCCTCTGGGGGCTGCCCGGCACCGAGATCGGCGACGACCTCTTCGGGCAGTTCCGCACGATCCTCGCTGGCGAACACGGCTCGATCATGCAGGTCGGCATCGGACCGATCGTCACCGCGAGCATCGTGCTCCAGCTGCTGGGCGGGGCCGGTCTCCTCGGGTTAGATACGAACGACCCGCGGGACCAGGTGCTCTATCAGGGACTCCAGAAGCTGCTGGTGATCGTGATGACCGCGCTCACCGCGTTCCCGATGGTGTTTTTCGGCGGCTTCCTTCCAGTGGGTCCCGAATCGGCGGCCGCGTACGGCACCTCGACGGTGCAGTGGCTGATGTTCACCCAGATCATGATCGGCGGGATCCTGATCCTGTTCATGGACGAGATCGTCTCGAAGTGGGGTGTCGGCTCGGGGATCGGGCTGTTCATCATCGCCGGGGTGAGCCAGGCGCTCCTGGGCGGGGTGTTCGCCTGGGAGGGTCTGGGCGATCAGCCGGGCTTCCTCGCGGTGTGGATCGGCATCCTGCTGGGAAGCCGGGAGATGCCCTCGCCGCTGACCTCCGAGGGGGTCGTCGCGCTGTTGTTCACCGAGGTGCAACTGCTCGCGATCCTCACCACGTTGGTGATCTTCGCGATCGTCATCTACGCCGAGTCCGTCCGGGTGGAGATCCCGCTCTCGCACGCTCGGGTGAAGGGTGCGCGGGGTCGGTTCCCGGTGAAGCTGATCTACGCGAGCGTCCTGCCGATCATCCTCGTCCGGGCGCTCCAGATGAACATCCAGTTCCTCGGCCGGATCCTCGACAGCCAGTGGGCGGGGATGCCCGCCGCGCTCGGGGTCTACTCGGACGGGCAGGCGGTCTCCGGTTTCTTCTACTACTTCAGCCCGATCATGGGCCCGACGGAGTGGATGTGGTGGCTCGGGACGACCACCGCCGAACCGTGGATGATCGCGATCCGGGTGTTCGTGGATCTGACGTTCATGATCGTTGGGAGTGCGATCTTCGCGATCTTCTGGGTCGAGACGACGAACATGGGGCCGGAAGCGACCGCCCAGCAGATCCAGAACACGGGGATGCAGATCCCCGGTTTCCGACAGAACGTCGGGGTCTACGAGAAGGTCCTCGCCAGATACATCCCGCAGGTGACCGTCATCGGGGGCGCGCTGGTCGGCGGGCTCGCCGTGATGGCGAACATGCTCGGCACGATCGGGAACGTCGACGGGACGGGCCTGCTGCTGGCAGTGTCGATCACGTACAAGCTCTACGAGGAGATCGCCGAGGAGCAACTCATGGAGATGCACCCGATGATGCGCCAGATGTTCGGCAGATAACGCCTATTATCTGTGCTTCTTTAAGTTCTCTACACCCTCCGAGAAACATCTATCGGTTTCTAAGGCAGCCGGTCCCCGTCGGGGGTGGGCGTCGTGACGGCGCGAGCGCGGCACGACCAACCCGCTCGGCCGCTGGGTGAAACGAATGAAACGACGACGGAGTGCCCGAATCACTCCTGCGGACGCTCGATTCGAGTCGTCTTCGTTCCTGGTGCTCGCAGATTCTTCTGTCCTTACTGTGACACTCGTCTGCTTCGGGGCTCTCCCGAGGGGGGTCTACCGTGACCCAGGTGGAGTCAGCCCCGCACGAGTGCGAGGGGAACCTCGTCTTCACCAAGCATGGGTTGTGCCCGTACTGGATCCTTTCGAAGCTCCTCACGCCGGATTCAATGGTTTCTCGGGGGAGATCGAGGTTCCGATCGGCAGCGAATCCTGGACGCTCACTCTTTCGTACCAGAAGAGTGGGATCGCACCGCGGCTGACGGATTCTGTCGGAGGTGATCGACTCTACGAGCTCAGAATCAGTGCCTATGGGCACGGGGAACGGAAGGCGAACTCCTCATCCAACCGTGATTCCCCGACATGCGTCCTTACGAGACTGGCGAGCCGATATCGACGCCGTTCGATAAGAAGGGAATCGAAGGGATCAACGTCCGATTCGCAGAATCGAACCTCGAGCCGGACGAATTCCTCGACCTGTTCCTGGAGTTCGTCCAGGCACAGAAGCAAACTTGCCATTCTACGCTCTGTAGATCTTCCGGAAAATTTATACATTAGCGGATATAAATTTTCATTATTATCCTTTATTGAGTTATTAAGACCTCGTAAATACATCCATTTTGATCTTTGCAAATCTATAAGCACATCTATTATGTGGTTCTTGGTACGCCATGAAAAGGCGCCACATACTTCAGAGCGTAGGAGGTATCGCTGCGGCGAGTACACTCGGTATCGCCGTCACTGGGACAGCTGTCGCCGACTGTGACAAGATCACGCCGAATGGTCCGTTCCCGCCGGAGACGGCCGCGGAGAACTACCAAGGCTTCCTATCGAACGAACAGCTCTACGACCGACTCCACAGACTCGAGAACCGATCGAACGTCGAGTACGAAGAGATCGGCGAGACCTGGGAGGGTCGACCGATCCCGTACGCGACGATCGGCAGCGGGGACTTCCACGTCTTCCACACCACCCAGCAGCACGGCGACGAGCAGCCCGGCACCGAGGCCGCGCTCGACGTCCTGCAGGTGCTCGGGAACGGCCGGGGGAACGACGACATCCTGGACGAGGTGACGATCCACGTCATCCCGCGGCACAACCCGGACGGCTGGGCGCCAGCCGGTGACAACGAGACCCCCACGCGGTCGAACGCGCGCCCCGAGAGCGAATGCCACGATAACCCGTACGCCTCGTGGTGGCAGCCGACGACCCAGTGCGGTCCGGTCGACCCGAACCGCCAGCACTACTTCCAGTTCGACGACCAGACCCTCGCCCAGGTCGATCCGGATGCCTTCGACGCCGATGTCGGGATTCCGGACGAGAACCCCTCGCCGGAGACCCAGGCGATGCTCGACAAGGTCGAGGAGGTCGGCGCCGATCTCGTCGTCGACTGGCACACGCAGTTCACCTACTACGACGACGACTGCGACATGATCAACGTCTCGATGGCCTGGCCGTACAACGAAGCTGCGCCGGACGAGGCGGTCGACCTCTCGAAGCGAGGCGTCGCGGCCCTCCGAGACGGCGTCCAGGGCCGGGCGAACGGGAACGTCTCCCGATATCCCGGCGGCACCACCGTGAACATCGCCCGTAACGCACACGGGGTAGCCGGTCGCGGCAGCATCCTGATCGAGCAGCGAGGTCAGGCGTCGGAGCTGAATAACGCGTCACGCGGCCAGCTGGTTCGCCATGCGAAGTTCATGTTCGACAACCTCCACGCCGAGCTCGCCAGCGGCGCGCTCTTCGAGCGCAGCCCGGACGAGGTCGACGACCTCCAGAACTTCCACAATAACTCCTTCTGGAAGGATCTTCCCGAGGAACAGCAGGCGGAGGCCGAGGCCTGGTGGGAGGAAGAGCGGCACTCGCACTGAACCGGCCGAAACGATCAACGAATGACCTTTTTTAACCTGGTGCCCACGGCGGAGCGTCCGCGATGGCCGCTACGGTCGACCGCCGCGTCGCGCCTCCGGCGCTCTGGCAGATAAGGTAAGTGTGGCTTCGAGCCTGAAGTTGCGAGTCTACTCACGTCTTCAACGGACAGATAGAATCAATTTATGACAGAAACAGCCTGCTACATGGAGAGGCTCTACGCATCAGGCCACGAATACCTATCGAGTTTGGCAACTCGGCAGAAAGACGGCCCCTTTAGAGGTTGTGTCCGCCGGAGACCGACAGGACCTGTCCCGTGATGTGCCCCGACTCCGCGGACGCGAGAAACCGGACGAGGGCCGCAATGTCCTCGGGTTGAGCAAAGCAGGAAAGTGGGATGTCGTCGCGGATGTTCTCCCGAATCGTCTCGGACACGCCGGCGAGCATGTCAGTCTCGGTGAAGCCTGGCGAGACGCAGTTCGCGGTCGACCCTGACGGGGCCAGCTCCTTCGCAAGCGTCATGGTGAGGCCGTGGACGCCTGCCTTCGAAGCGGCGTAGTTCGCCTGACCGAAGTTCCCCTCCTCACCGACGAGGCTGGAGATGTTGACAATACGGCCGTCGTCGGCTTCCTTGATGTCCTCGTAGAATGCCTTGGTCGCGTTAAAAACGCCTGTCAGGTTGGTGCCGATAACGGACTGCCACTCCTCGGGGGTCATCCTCTCGAACGAGCAATCCATCGTAATTCCGGCGTTATTCACCAGCACATCGACTGCACCGAACTCGTCGCGGACACGGTCGGCCATCGTCTGCATGACCTCGAAGTTCGCAACGTCACCCTGCACCGTGATGGCCTCTCCAGCTGTCTCGTCGATGAGACTGGCGACGTCCGTTGCCTCGCCATCCGAGGACCGGTAGTTGACCGCAATATTCCCCCCGTGAGCTCCCAACTCCTCTGCAATACCGCGACCGATACCGCGCGAGGCACCGGTCACGACGATAGTCTTTCCGTCGAGTGCTGTGTCCGACTGACTGTCGACCGTCGGCTGAGCTAGAGACATTGTCTTACCCGCTAGTTGTAGCCAGCGAGGGAAGTAGTTGGTGGGACAATAGGTATCGCGATCCAACCGTGCGGCATTATCCCGTGATGAATACGCGCCGTGTATCTCGCACGCCGGTCCTGACAGTCAATAGATATTATGTAGCCAAATGTATGAGTTCTCTTGCTAATCCATATTGGCATTACCCGGCCATTCTCGGACGAAGAACATGCCTCGAGGAGCCGATCTATCCCTGCTAGTTGTTACGCACCCATAAGCGATAACCCTCCCCATTTGCCGCGCACCAACAGGGCTATAGTGGTGACCTCCGTAGAGTCCTACATGGGACGCAAACGAAACAAGAGTGGGCAGTTCGTCGAGGAGATCGCGCTGAAGGACGTCATCGGCATCCTTCAGGAGAGTGACTCGCCAATCGCGACCGCAAAAGAGGTCGGCGAGACGCTCGGATGCTCCGCCGAAGCCGCTCGGCAGAAGCTTTTAGAGCTTCGTGATCAGGGGCTCGTCGCGCGCCGGCAGGTTGGGGCAGGCGCGGTTGTGTGGTGGCTCATCGACGATGAACCCACTCCCGAACACCCTCCAGAGATCGACCCCAACGATCCACTCTTCAGCGACAAGCCGCTCCTCGCGCCCGAGGACCCGGTTGATGAAACCGAGATCGACGACGTTCTCTACGGCGAGGGCTGATAGGTGTCGGACAGTGATACGCCCGGTGCACTAACCTTGTTTATCGACACTGGAGCGTTCTACGCACGGTTCGTAGAGACGGCACAGCGCCACGAACGCGCGACGTCGGTCTTCAAGGCGATCGGCACCGGTGATGCGGTGTATCGACCGCTGTACACGTCCACGTACGTGCTCGATGAACTGGCGACACTCATTCTTAGTCACCGCAATCACAAGGCCGCCACCACCGCGATCGGATGGGTTCAACAGTCAGCAACTATCGTCATTCACCCCGATGAGACGGACTTTGACGCCGCGCTCGATCAGTTTCGTCATTATGACGACCACGAGATCTCGTTCACCGACCACATGAGCGGTGTACTCGCCGCCGAACGCGACATCAAGCACATGTTCACCTTTGATCCAGACCACTTCCGAACCCTCGGCTTTACGGTTGTTCCAGAGGATACCGGAGAGTAGAGGCTTTGGGAAGGAGTTGAAAAGCTTCAGGCCGCACGGTCCCCTGGATAAAGCGCTCGAGGTGGCTCCCATCGACCTCGTTTACCTTTGTGCCCGTGGATTGTTCCTGTCGATGTAGATCAACCCATTCACTAATTCAGCCCAGTAGATACGCGTGGAAACTTCGGCTCCGAATCCTCTAACTCACCGAGATCGTCAGCATCGAGTTTCCCCGCTTGAACGAGAACTCCAATCTCGGCCGGACTTAGTTCATCACCCTCTCCTTGCTGAAGCTGATTGTAGAGTTTGTCGACATCAGGATTGTATTCGATGTCGATGGAGACCTCGACGTCGGTCGCTTCGCCGACCCAGCGCCCGTCTTTGTCGAAGTTCGCCCCGAAGTAGATTCCCCTCTCGATCAGGTCCTCGAATCGATCCTCGTCCTGTCCGAGACCGAGATAGATGAACGTGATGATCCACTCGAGACATCTATTGAGATCTTCCTCGTTTGTTTCTTCCTGAAAGATCTTGTCTCGTTCGCCCTCGTCCAAAAGTACAGCGAGGAGTGGATAATCGTAGAGCGCGTTGATAACCCGCTCGCGGATGTCTTGCTTGCGATTCGACTCCGATTGTGCGTGTGCGTATTCGCGTAGCCCCCAAAGGAATTCTCGATCGGTGTGTGAAAGGATCCCGCGTGGTCGCTTTTCGAGCTCGATACCTTCCCATTCGATGTCCTCCGCTTCTTCATCTCCAGCGAACAAATCGGTGAAATCCAGTTTATCCTCCTCTACCATGATTCGTCGGTTTCCTCCTACAAACTTCGACCACGCTGTCCGAAATAACTTTATCGGCGCGATACGTGCCGGTAACTGGCAGTGACATGTCGAACCGAACCGAGTCGAGAATTCCCTGCTCGCGCTCTACCCGACAGTTGGTGAAATCGAAGAAGAGAGGTGGTGAATCGTACGATGAACTACTCCAGAAGATGGTAGAACAGTACGACCCCGACGAGGTCGACGAAGCCCAAGAATAGAGAAGGAGCTATGGGAACGTATCGTTCGACGCCAGCGACCATCCCCGTCCAAGGAACTCGGTCACCGGCGTGCGAAGCAAAGGAACGGGTCGGATCGACCCAGCCCTGTACTCTCCACTGGCCTGTGAGTGGACAAAGTACTTTCGGACGATTTCGTCGGAAATCGCCTATGGTTCGATCCAGCTCGTTCGGGTTGGCCTCCTTAAAGGCTCATCCGACGGACAATGAAAGTCACGAGAAGAGAAACACCAGCGGAAGCATCGACTAACAAGCGACAAATCCAACTCTCGCTCGTCGAGTGAGAACCCTGCCTCGAACCAATCCTGAACGCGGACGACTCAGAGGTGGTCGAATGAGCGAAGCGGCACGACCGGAGTTACCGATAGCGATGATAGAATCGAACCGGGAGCTGTTAGAACGGCTCGAAAAATCTTCACTTCCGATCGCGAGAGACGCCGAGCGTACGCTCGCGGTGCTCGACGAAAGAAAGAGTCTCATATGAGTGTAGAGTCAGTCGTCCAAAACGGCGGCTCTCAGGGTGGGGTATTCGGAAATGAGCCGACGGAACTCTCGGACAGCCTCGGTCAGCTCTCCCTCTGCCTCGAGCCCGGATCTGAAGAACCGATCCTCTTGGTCCTCTACAGCCGTACGCGCCTTTTCTGTCGTGGCTGTACCGCATCTGGGACAGAAGCGGGAACTCGGGTTGAGCTGCTCCCGACAGTTTTCGCACGTCTTCGGTCTGGGTGGGGCTGTTCCGGTATCCGTCTCGTCGATGAGGCCTGCACGGATTCGGATCTGATCATTACGCTCGATGTCGGTCGTGTGATCGTATGCCTCGAGCATCCGATCGTCGGCCCAACCAGCGATGTGCTGAATCTCTTTCGGGGTGTATCCCGCCCTAGAGAGTCGGGTAATGGCCGTGTGTCGGAAGTTGTGAGGGTTGACCGGCTTTTGGATATCGGCTCGACTCTTGCATTCCCTGAGCATGCTACGAATACGATCGCTGCTCAGGGCACCCTTCTCCGGTTCCATCCGATCGTATCCGTGAAGAACGTGCCAGAGAGGGGCTTCATCTCTGGGATCGATGTGATGCTGTGCGAGATACGATCGGAGATCCACCTGACTGTAGAGGATCGGATACCGTCTGAGGGGTGCGTCTTTGTGATTGATCCCATTCGAGTTAGGTTTGTAGTGCGGTCGATCCGTGTCGAGGTCATAGACGTCGCCAACCCGCAGTTGAGAGGCCAGGGAGATCCGTGCGGCGGTATCTGCGAGAAACTCGATTAGGGCTTTATCCCGTGCGTTTACAGCTCCAGCTTTGAGTTCTTCGACTTCTTCCTCCGTGGGGACTTGGTCCTCGCTCACGCGTTCTACGTTATGCGAGGGGAGTTCGATGTGTTCATAGAACCCGAAATCCCCAAAGTCGGGTTGTTGGTCGAGCCACTGAAAGAAGATTCTGAGCGCTCGCTTGTACCCGAAGATCCCAGTTCCCTGGGGGTCGAGGTCGTAACCTCCCTGGTCCTTCGGGGCGACGAGTTTTCCCAGAAGTCGTCGCACGTCACCCATTTTCATGTCTACCAGAGGGGTGTCTGCCCGTTCGGAGGCGTTTCTGAGTGTGCTCAGGTCGGTGTAAAGTGTAAGGAGAGCACGGTTTTCGACGTTCTGACGATGAAGTCTCACGAAATCTTCGATCGCATTTCGATCTCGATTGTCGATATCGGCCTCTCGAAGCAGTCTCCACTGGCTTTCGAGCTTTCCTCGGGTGTTGTTGGTGTCGTTCACGTTAGCCATATTCTACCTACACCAGCCCAGATTATAGGCTTTATCAGACGAATATGCGCCAGATGTTCGGCAGATAACGCCGATCATCCGTGCTTGGGTACGCTCTCTACACGCCGTGAGAGAACGCTATCGATTTCTAACGCGGCCGCTCCCTATCGGGGGTAGCAGTCGTGACAGCTCGTGTACGCCACGACCGGCTCATTCGGCCGCTGGCTGTACCAGTCGCGCTGGCCCGTCCACGAGCCGGAACGGATCCCGAATCACTACGTCGACGGACACCGCCGGGCTACCGGTTCCGGTCGCGGTTCGAGTTTCGGTTCCGGGACCCTCACAGCGGCTGGTAGAACGGGATCGGCGGGTGCGGGAGGTGGATCCCGAAGAGCATCAGGCCGTGCTGGAGCGGGACGTACCCGAGGACCACGAACGCGAGGCCGAGGGCCCGATGTAGCTGGACCCGTCGAGCCGTCCCGACCGATCCGAGGATCGTCGCGTAGGCGAACAGGGTCGGGATCGTCCCGAGACCGAGCACTGCGAGCGAGAGGAACCCCCTGAGCGGATCCCCGAGTGCGAACGCGTAGAGGTAGGCGGGGTAGATGATCGGACAGGGCAGGAGCCCGTGGATCGCGCCGAGACCGACGATTCCGGGGGAGTTCGCGAGCCGATCGATCCGATTCGAGAGCGCGGCGAACACCCGACTGAACAGGGAGCCGACGATCGGTACTCTGTGGGTCACGTCGGTCCGACCCGTGAGGTAGTAGACGCCACTGGCGACGATCGCACCGCCGACCAGCACTCCCGCGGTCCCCCGGACGACATCGCCGACGGCTCCGACCACGTCGACGGAGGCGAACGCCACGCCGCCGATCAGAGCGAACAGACCACCCAGCAGCGCGTAGCTCGCGGCTCGACCGAGGTTGAACAGCGTGTGCTGGCGGACCTCGTAGACGGTCAGCACGTCCCCGCGCCGCCCGCGTCCGCTCGCACCGATTCGGTCCGCGTACGTCGTCACGAGCGGGCCACACATGCCCAGACAGTGGGCGCCCGCGAGGAGCCCGACGAGGAAGAAGAGCGCCAGATCGGCGTGCTGGAGCGTCGTTCCGCCGACGAACACGGCGTGATCCACAGTAGAGGGCCAGGTCGTCATCGCCGTCGCAGCGGCGTCGGGCGACGGGGGACGGTTACCGACCATGATCGATCGTGACTCGACGTCCCGACTGAAACATCGATGCGGTGGTGCGTCGGTCTCGCGCGGTACCAGGGTGGTACTCTATCGTACACTCGAGAGCGGGCGGTGTCGGAGGGACGTTTCCCACCGCCTGGCTACTCGCCGTGCTCGCCATCGACGCCATCACCACGGAGGACGGTTCGAGCCGATCGGTGATAACTCCTCCCCGCGATTCGAGATCGCTCGGGACTGCTCTCTCGCTCGACGGCGATCTGTACGATCCTCTCGTGGATTCCGAGGTGTAACGGAAGCCCCGACGGTAAGACCGCCGATTCACCGAGCGAGGACCTCGGTCGGTCACGTGGGTACCACTCGTGTACGACGTCGGGTGATCCATCCGGATCCCGAGATGGGGCTCGGGTCACCTATGACGGGATACCCGAGAGCGTATCGCGGTCCATCGCGCGTACGAAACGTATAGATATCCCCCACGTGTGACTCTCGTTTGATGGGTCGACAGGTGTCAGGTGACCCGGACGCGAACGATACGCGGCGTCGAACGGTCCGCCGGGTCGCCGGACTGCTCGTCCTGCTCGTCGCCTGGATCCACCTCCTCCATCCCCAGTACGGGCTCTCGACGATGCTCCTGTACGCCGAGTTGGGGACGATATACGACCCACGACCGCCGCTGTTCGTCCTCACGGGCGGTGCCCTTCTCGCCGGTGCCGTACTCGGGTATCTCGGAATCCGACGACGACCGCTGTACGCCGCGGGTGCCTGCCTGATGGTGGTCTACGTCGCGGGCTACGTCGCCTGGCACACCGTCCTCGACCACGGCGCGTTCTGGCCACACCTCGCCGGCCACGGACACGAGGAGGTGGGGGTCGCAGAGAGTCTGGGACACCACCTCCGGAACGACACGATCGCATCGGTCGCCAAGGTGACGGAACTGATCCTCCTCGTGCTTCTCTCGTACCTGCTGTGGGTCGATCGGGAGTGACGCCAGTGGTTGTGACGCAGCCCGGGCTAGCGGAGAGGATTCGATTCTCCTCGTCGATCCGAGTACGTCTGACGTCGACTGATGAGGGGCCGTCGCGGTTTCGGACGGTACGGATACGGAGTCGACGGGGCACTGCGGAGAGTCGAAGACCGTCGTTCACCGATCCCGCCTCTTCCGGGCGAACACCATCGGGGAAACTATTTTAAGAGAGCCCGTCCCAGTGTTGCCCATCCTTCATGAAAGAATCGAACAGAGACGACGTGCCCACGATGCAGTTGCTGTACGACCGGATCTGGTTGCTAGCCGCCCTCGCACTGCTGTTTTTCGCCCTGTCGTACGTGGGCTGGGGCGTGATCGACATCTTCTCCGCGCCACCGGGGTGATCCGATGGCAGGACCACTCGGACCGCCGGACGAGAACTGGTGGGACCATCCGATCAACCGCCGCGAGGGTATCTGGCTGGGGATCGCCGGCGCCTGGTCGCTCGGTATCTTCGCCTGGATGGCCGGGTTCACGCAGTTCGGCGATCAGAACCCGATCGGGGACACCTACGAGGTGACACCGGAGGAGTATCGGGCGAAGGTCGACGAGTACAAGGAGGCCGCCGAGGAGGGTGAGGACGGGATCGTACCGCCGGGCGACGACGTCTTCATCGCCGGCGGGCGGTTCTTCTGGGACGGACTCCCGGTCGAACTTGAGGTCGATAGGGAGTACGACGTCCACCTCGGGGCGTACGACGTCCAGCACGGCTTCTCCGTCAGACCCGAACACTCGCTGAGCCAGCAGATCAACTTACAGATCTTCCCGGACCGGGAGTGGGTCGTCCCGATGACGTTCGAGGAACCCGGCAGCTACCGGGTCATCTGTAACGAGTTCTGTGGGCCGGGACACAACAGCATGCAGGAACGGTTCGTCGTGAGGGAGCCGTAGATGAGCGGAACGCTTCGCGACCTCTTCGAGAACGAGTACGACCGGGAGGGCTTCCGGACGTGTTCGGTCACCGGACTCGAGATCCACCGATCGGCCGAGGTGTTCGTCAAACTGTTCGGGCTGACGGCCGTGATCGCGCTCGTCGTCGGCGGTATCTTCGCGACGACCGTCGCGCTGACCCGCTGGGAGCTGATCGGCCTGATCGGCGAGTTCGACGGCTACTACGTCCACCTCAGCCTCCACGCGTGGAACATCCTCATCTTCTGGATGGTGTTCATGGAGATCGCGATCCTCTACGTCGGCGGTCCGATGGTGCTCGGTCGCCGGCTCCCCATCACGAAGGTGGCCGGACTCGGGTGGGCGACGATGGTCGTCGGTGCGATCGGGGTGAACGTCTCGATCTGGCGGATGGGGCCGACCGGCGACGCGCCGCTGCTCACGGCGTACGTCCCCCTCGAGGTGTCCCAGTGGTTCTACGCGAGCGCGATCGTCTTCCTGCTCGGAGCGACGATCGCCGCGCTCCCCTTCTTCCTGACGATCTGGAGGGAGACGCGCCAGTCGTCGGGATCGCTGCCGCTGGTCACCTTCGGGGCGTTCATCACGAGCATCATCGCCTTCGAGGCGATCCTGGGCGGGTTGGCCGCGTTCGGCTACGCGCTCTCCTGGAGGATCGGCCTCATCGGCTCGATCGACGTCGGGCTCTACCGTCACCTCTACTGGATCGTCGGCCACGGCACACAGCAGATCAACCTCGTGGCGATGGTCACCGTCTGGTACTTCCTCACGCACGTCGTCGGCGGTGCCGTCGTCGTCTCGGAGAAGGTCTCGCGGACGGCGTTCATCCTCTACCTCTTTTTCATCAACCTGGGCGCAGCACACCACCTCATGGTCGATCCCGGTCTCTCGGTCGGCTGGCGGGTCTGGAACACCTCCTACGCGTTCTACGGGGCAGCGTTCGCGAGTCTCATCCACGCCTTCGCGATCCCCGCCGGCCTCGAAGCCGGGCGACGCCGACGCGGGCTCGGCGGCGGGCTCTTCGGCTGGCTGACCGGCGCACCGTGGCGAAACCCGGTGTTCTCGTCGGTGATCTTCAGCATCATCCTGTTCGGGTTCGTCGGCGGGATCACTGGCGTCCTGATGGGACAGATCCAGCTCAACATGACCTGGCACAACACGTTCGCGACGGTCGGCCACTTCCACGGGACCGTCGCGCTCGGGACGACGCTCGCGTTCATGGGGCTGATATTCTTCGTCATCAAGACGATGTTCCGCCGCGACTTCGTCTCGGATCGGTTGGCGTCGGCGATCCCGTACGCGTACGCCGGTGCCTTCGGGATCGCGGTCATGATGATGATCTACGCGGGGATCCTCTACGGCGTCCCGCGGCGGACCTCGAGCGTCGTCGAGGAGATCCCGGGGACCACGTTCAGCCTCTCGGCGGCGGCCCCGTTCATGAACGTCTTCGGTATCTTCGCGGTGCTGGCCATCCTGGCGGGCGTCCTGTTCGTCCTGGTCGCGGTCGGTTCGATCCTCTTCGGCGAGCCACTCGCGGACGGCGACGACGGTGGACTGCTCCCCGAGGGCGAGTTCAGGACCGACGGTGGCGAGTCGATCCACGCCATCGACATGCGGGGGACGTTCGGGATCTGCCTGATCTTCATGGCCACGTTCGTGCTGCTGTACGTCCTCAACTGGTTCCTGTTGACCCAGCTCTGGTCGATCGGCCAGTGACCCCGTCGAGACCCGACGTCGACCCACAGTCAAACCACAGTCGAACCGGGTCCGATTCCACCACGATGGTACGCGCCCCCAACACTAAACAACCGCAGCGGGAACGTGTAGACGGATGAAGAAGCCGGCCACCGTCGACGGACCGTCCGAGACGCTCCGGTGGTATCTCACGCAGATGTGGCGGGACATGCTGAGCGTCTACTACGCCAACACGCCCGTGTGGCGGTGGCTGAAAAGCGGCGCCCTCCTCTTTCTCGGACTGTGCGCCTGGGCGGGTGGAGCCGTCCTGCTGTCGGTCCGACCGGACTGGACGTTCCTCTACTTCGTGATGGCCTACGGCTTCCTGCTGTTGTTCTGGGGGCCGCTCACGCACTTCGTGATCGTTCCGCTGGTCCTCGAACTCCGTCGGAGCGCGAACAGCCCGTTCGTCCGGACGCTGGCTCGAAACGGCGGGAAGATCAACCTCTCCGTCTTCTTCACGCTGGTGATCGTGCTGGCGCTCTCAACACCGGGGTTCATGCTCCTCGACTTCGGCTCCGTCGGTTCGGACGAGGGCGGGGACGTCCGTGGCGAACTCCGGTGTGAGGGACCGGTCGACGACCTCGTGACCTGCGAGGTCCACGACACCCGGCACGTCGATCACGTGGTGGCGATAGTGGAGGGGGAGGTGATCGCGGAGGCCGACGAACCACCGTACCGTTTCGAAGTCGGGACCGATCAGCTCAGGGAGACGGAGGCGGGCTACCAGTTCGCCGTCGAGTACCGGGACGAGGACGGAGACACGCTCCGTCGACAGATCACGAGCGTCCGCGAGTCGTAGCTCACCCACCACGGAAACCCGTAGAATCCCCCGACCCGTCCGGCCGATCCGGCTCCGTGCCACCTAGCGGATCACGGAACGGCGGGAGTTCGTCACCACGATCAGGCTGCTGAGCGCCATCGCGACGGCCGCGAAGAACGGGTTGATCAACCCGACGACGGCCAGTGGAATCGCGATCGCGTTGTACAGCAACGCCCAGGCGATGTTCTCGCGAATACGTCGACGGGTCCCGCGAGCGAGGTCGAACACCGTGGCGACCCGCTCGAGGTCGTTGTCGACGATGACGGCGTCGCCCGCGTCCGAGGCGTCGGCGGTGCCGCCTCCCATCGCGATCCCGAGGTCGGCTGCGGCGAGCGCGGGGGCGTCGTTGGTCCCGTCACCGATCATTACGGTGGTGCCGCTCGCCCCGAAGCCGCTCACCGCCTCGGCCTTGCCGCCGGGCGGAACGCCGGTGAAGACGTGATCGACCGCTGGGTGGCTCGCGAACTCCTCCGTCGCCGACGAGTCGTCCCCGGTGAGGATGACGACCTCGCGTTCGGTGAAGCCGTCGAGGACCGCCGACCACGTCTCCCGGGCACGATCGACGACCTCGACGACGCCACGGGCTCTTCCCGCCCAGCCGACGACGATCGGGAGCGAGCCACCGACGCGAACCCGTTCGATCGACGACTCCAGGTGCTCGTCGATCGAGCCGACCTCGGCTCGCACGAGGTCGGGTGTACCGACCACGACACGGGTGCCGGAGACGAAGCCCGACACGCCGGCGCCGGGATGGGTCCGAAAGCCGCACACCGACGCCAGCGTATCGTCCGAGGGGTGCGGTAGTTCCGCCGGGGTTCCCCAGGTGTCTTCAGGCCGTGTGCCGCCGTCCGTTCGCGCGGTCCCGGGCGATTCGCTCGTGCAGTCGTTCGCCGAGAGGATCGCCTCCGCGACCGGATGTGTCGCGAGCCGTTCGACCGCGGCGGCCAGCCGGAGCGTTCGATCGTCGCCGACGACCGACGCAACCGCCATCTCGCCGCTGGTCAGGGTCCCGGTCTTGTCGAAGATCAGGACGTCGGCGTCCGGTGCCCGCTCGAACACGACCTCGTTCGTCACCACGATCCCCCGATCGAGGGCGTCCCGGATCCCGCCGGAGATCGCAAGCGGCGTTGCGAGCCCCATCGCACACGGACACGAGACGAGCAGGACCGTAAGCCCCGCCAGCAACGCCCCTGCTACGGGGACGCCCGTGACGAGTTGCCAGACGGTCACGGCAGTCCCGAGCACCAGTACCGCCGGCACGAAGATCGTCGCGAGCGCGTCGGCGAACCGCTGGGACCCCCCGGACCCGCTCTGGATCCCCCACATCGACTCGGCGATTCGATCGATCGTGCTGGTCGCTTCCGGTCCCACCTCGACGGTGATCGTCCCGTCGAGAACCGTCGCCCCGCCGACGACCGGATCGCCGACCGCTCTGGTCGCCGGGAGCGACTCCCCGGTGAGCACCGACTCGTCGACGTCCGCTCGGCCCTGGACGACTCGCCCGTCCAGCGGGACGCTCTCGCCGGGTGAGACGAGGACGCCGTCGCCAGGTCGAAGCCGGTCCACCGGAACGCGCTCTCGGCCGTTCTCGAGCAGCCGGGTCGTCTCGTTGACGCGAGCACTCGCGATAGACGACAGGCGATCCGTCGCATCGAGTCGCAACCGACCCTCGACGTACCGTCCGAGGGTGACGACCATTATCACCATGACAGTGACGTCGAAGTACAGGTGCGTCCGACCGAGCGCCAGCGCCACGACACTGTAGACGTAGGCGGCGAGGGCCGCGACACTGACGAGCAGGTCCATGTTCGGCTGGCGAGTGCGAACGCTCACCCAGGCGCCCCGGAGGACGGGATAGCCGGTGTAGACGAGCACGACGGTGCTCAGGACCCCGATCACGACGAGAGGGAAGTAGATACCGACGGTCGTCGTCCTCCCCATCTCCAGCAGGCCGTCGCCGATCCCGAGGTACTGTGGGTACAGGTAGAAGAAATACCACGGCATGACGAGCATTGTGAGGAAGCCGCCGACGATCAGCCGCTGTGCGGTCGCTCGCTGTCGTCGCTGTCTCGCGTCCGCGCCCCACCCCTCGTTCCGAGGCCGGACGGTGTAGCCCGATCCCGAGAGACGGTCGACCAACTCCTCCTCGGACAGCCGATCGGAATCGTAGTGGACGCGGGCGGACTCGAGACCGTAGTTCGCGTCGACACGGTAGACGCCCTCGGTCCGTTCCCCCTGGAAGCGAAGGAATGCCTCACAGGTGGTACAGTGCATCCCGTCGACGGCGAAGTAGGCGACGCTCGCGTCCGCTGGAACCGTCTCCTCGTCTTCTTTGCCTTTCCCGTCGCCCTCAAGGACCTCGACGCCGTCGAGATCGTCGATCGTGGCCGCGACCTGGCGACAGCCCCCACAGCAGAACCGCCCCGACCCGTCCGCTCCGGTGATCGGAGACGACGCGACGGGTAACCCACACAGGTCACAGCCCTCCATGAGGACAGTCTACCCACCCACACGTAGATAAGGGTACTGACGGTTTCGCTCGACTTTCGGCGTTCTCGGGACCACGAACGACCTCACAACGCGGTTTCGATACGAACCCTCGTCCAGTAACGGTGCTACGACGATCTAATCGTCGAGAGAGAAGTTCCGGATCCTGCTTATAGTATCGCTCGAGGCCCTGCTGAGCTGTCGAGCCGTCCCCCTCTACACCGTTCAGACCGGACGAATTCGAGTTAGAGCAGCGACGCAACGACGGGTTCGATAGCTGTCAGCGGAACACTATTGCAGACGGGAATCCATCGCCCCAACGATGACGAACCGAAACGCGGACTGGATCGGCCGTCGGTCGTTCACGATCACGCTCGCGGGTGCGCTCGCGGCCGGCCTCGCCGGGTGTGCGGACGACGACGATGGGGACGGAAACGGAGACGACGGCGACGAGAACGGTGGGGGCGAGTACGTCGAGGACGAACCGGAGTACGACGACTGGTTCGACGACGTCGACACCTACGAGGGGACCCTCGACATGACCGGCGAGGAGGAGGTGACGGTGATGAACGGCGCGGGCGAGACGGGGATGCGGTTCGACCCGCCGGCGATCCTCGTCGACGCCGGAACGACTGTCGTCTGGGAGTGGACCGGCGAGGGCGGCTCGCACGACGTCACCCACGCCGACGGCGAGTTCCAGAGCGACACGCAAGACGGCGAGGGTGAAACCTTCGAACACACGTTCGAAGACGACGGCATCCACCGGTACTACTGCACGCCACACCAGGCGAACGGACAGAAAGGCGCCGTCGTTGTCCAGTGATCGAGTGGCGCACGAACACGGGAGAGGTGAGATGATGGGGGATCAGATCCGCTCACGGCTTCGGAGACGTGCGTTACGCGACGGAGAGATCCGATACGATGCACGTACCGCTCCTCGGTGGGAAATCCAAATCTGCTAACGAGGTCGAGATATGCCGTTTCGGCACGACCAACCCGGAACTACCGACGGTGAGCTTCCCCACCACCTCTCTGTATGATCGGACTGGTTCGGTGGATCCTCACTCTCCCGTAGTAGCGAACCGAGAGTGCTGGACGACCTCTCCCGAAGACGGGAACCGGGATGGCACCGGTCTAACCCGGGGGCAACGGCCGGTCACCACGGGGCGAAAGGGGTGAACCCGCGTAGCGAGAACGTCGATCGACGAGACCGGCCAAAAAGCTCATTAAACTGAGGATATTCGAATGGGATAGCCTGCTCGGGTAGACCAACTACCGTAGATCACCGTTACGCCCCGTGATCTGTGCCTCTGGCATCCCGTGACCTACCCGTTCAGGTGATCTTTCACTCACACTAGACATTTGACGTGCTCGTGATCAGCGACGAAGCTGGCATCGACCTGATAGAACATCGACCGATTCGGGACTACGCGATCTGGGGTACTCGTCCCGTCCGTTACACACCACCTAACGACGATATACCCGTGACAAAACCTCTCCGGTAGCCAGAACTGTTATAGGGAGCTACCGAGTACGCCTGACCGATGACCCTCGTGACCCGCCTCCGATCCGCGCTCTCCGACGCGAGTGGGGAGCCCTTCTCGGAGTGTCGTGACTGTGGGACGACGACCGAAGCGGACGAACGCGCCTGTCCGGTCTGTGGCTCGATCGAGATCGCCCGCTACGACCTGAAGTAGATCGGGGGATTTCCGTACGGTTTTAGGGTCGGCCCGAATTATGCATCTATGGAGCAGCCGAACATCCTGATCCTCGGTCCGCCGGGCGCTGGCAAGGGCACACAGAGCACGCGACTCGCCGCCGAGTACGACGTCGATCACGTCTCGACGGGCGACATGCTCAGACAGAACAAGGAGATGGAGACGCCCTACGGCACCCCGGGCGAGTACATGGACGCGGGCGAACTCGTCCCAGACGAGGTGATGGAGGCGGTCGTCGAGGAGGCGCTCGGCAACGCGGAGGGGTTCGTTCTCGACGGCTACCCCCGGACCGACGACCAGGCGGCCTTTCTCGCCGGGATCGCCGACCTCGACGTGATCTTGCACCTGGAGGTCGACCGCGAGGAGCTCGTCCGTCGGCTGACCGGCCGCCGGGTCGATCCGGAGACGGGCGAGAACTACCACGTCGAGTTCGACATGCCGGAAGAGGAGGCGGTGGCCGACCGGCTGATCCAGCGCGAGGACGATCGGGAGGACGTCGTGCGCGAGCGACTGCGCGTGTTCGAGGAGAACACGGCGCCGGTGATCGAGTTCTACAGCGACCGCGAGGAGTTCGTCACCGTCGACGGCGAGGGCTCACCGGAGGTGGTCTGGGAGCGGATCCGCGACGCGGTCGAGTCCACGGCGTGAGAATGCGGGAACTGAAAGGTTGATACGGGGTCGCGTCCACCTCCCGAGTAATGGGACGGACAGCGGAGAAGGCGACGACCCTCATGGAGGAGGACGAGGCGATGGCCGACGCTCTCGCGACGGTGTTGCGCGCCGCCGACGAGAGCGGGGAGGTCGCCTGGGTCGACGTGAAGGCCGAGATCACGAGCGGGCAGTGGGGTCGGATCATCCAGACGGGGATCCTGACCGAGGGATCGGAGGGGTTCGTCGTGCGCGACGTCGATGAGGTCCGAACCGCGGTTGAGGAGTCGGGGCTCACCTCTCAGTCGACGACCGCACGCGAGGCCGAGGAGGCCTCGCGAGACGACGAGGAGGACACCAGCTGGACCCAGTGGGACAAGGCGGCGGGGCTCGCCACCGTCCTGCTGTTCGTCGGCTACTGGTGGAACCCGGCGCGCGACCTCGTCGGCGGGACGATGGACACCCTGATCGGGCCGATCGACGCCGTCGTCCCCTTCTACGCGACGATCCTCGTCCTCGCGCTGGTCACCGGCCTCTACTCCGCGCTCTTGCAGGCGAACCTGATGGACACCTCGGTGATGGGCGAACACCAGGAGAAGATGAAGGCACTCCAGGAACGGCGGAAGAAGGCCAAAGAGCGCGAGGACGACGAGGAACTCGATCGGATCCAGGAGGAGCAGATGGAGATGATGGGCGACCAGATCGACGTGTTCAAGGCCCAGTTCCGGCCGATGGTCTGGATCATGCTCTTCACCATCCCCGTCTTCCTCTGGCTCTACTGGCGGGTGTTCGACAACCCGGGGGGGCTCACCGAGGCCGGCCAGATCGTCTTCCCGATCGCGGGCGAACTTGAGAACGGCTGGCGGACCGGCGTGATCGGGCCGATGCAGGCGTGGATCGTCTGGTACGTCGTCTGCTCGATCGCGTTCGCGCAGGTCGTACGGAAGACGCTCAACATCAACCTCACCCCGACGGGCACCTGATTTTCCCCGGGGGCCACCACCGGATCACAACCCCTTTCACTCGGTTCGACGGAGTGAAGACATGTTACTGACCGTCTCCGGCCCCGCTGGGAGCGGGAAGAGCACCGCCGCGGCCGGGCTCGCCGACTCGCTCGGCTACGAGCACGTGAGCGGCGGGGACATCTTTCGGGAGCTGGCCGCAGAGCGCGGGCTCTCGCTGATCGAGTTCAACCGTCTGGCCGAGAACGAGGACTCGATCGACCGCGATCTGGACAGGCGACTCAGAGAGACCGCACGCGATCGGGACGACCTCGTCCTCGAAGCGAGGCTCTCGGGGTGGATGGCCGGGGAGTACGCCGACCTGCGGATCTGGCTCGACGCGCCGCTGTCGGTTCGAGCCGCACGGGTCGCTGATCGGGAGGAGAAGACCCCGGAGGAAGCGAGAGAGGAGTCGGTCACTCGCGCAGAAAGCGAGGCACGACGCTACCGGGAGTACTACGGGATCGAGATCACCGACCTCTCGATCTACGATTTAGTAGTGAACACCTCGCGCTGGAGCGTCGAGGCCGAAGTCGACCTGCTCGCGGCGGCCGCGCGAACGTACGACCCGGAGACGGACGAGGGGCCGTTCCCGGTCGAGGGCGTCCGCTACGAGTTCTAAATGCTCAGACCACCGCCCGAGGAGCGGTCGACCGACGATCTGCGGACGTTCGGGGTCGTGAACCTCGACAAGCCGCCGGGTCCGAGTTCGCACCAGGTCGCCGCCTGGGTTCGCGATCTGACAGGAGTGGGCCGGGCCGCCCACGCGGGGACGCTCGACCCGAAGGTCACCGGCTGTCTGCCCGTCCTCACCGGCGACGCGACCAGGCTCTCTCAGGTCTTCCTCGAAGGGGGAAAGGAGTACGTCGCCGTGCTCGAACTGCACGGACACGCGCCGGCGAACCTCGAACGGGTACTCTCGGAGTTCGAGGGCGAGCTCTACCAGAAACCGCCGCGAAAGAGCGCGGTCTCCCGACGACTGCGGACCAGGGAGATCTACGCCCTCGACCTGCTGGATCTCGAAGAGCGACGCGCGCTCCTCCGGATCCACTGTGAGAGCGGGACCTACGTCAGGAAGCTCTGTCACGACATGGGCCTCGCGCTCGGGACGGGCGCACACATGGGCGATCTCAGACGAACCGGGACCGATCCGTTCGACGACTCGGACCTCGTGACGCTTCACGACCTGACCGACGCGCTCGCGTTCGCCGAGGAGGGCGAGGAAGAACCGCTGCGGGAGGTCCTCCGACCGGCCGAAGAGGCACTCATCCACCTCCCCCGTCTCACCATCGCCGAGAGCGCCGCCCGGGAAGTGGCCGAGGGCGCGCCAGTCTACGCGCCGGGCGTCCTCGACAGCGAGGTCGGTCCGGAGGGCGAGCCGCTGGCCGCCTGTTACACCCCGAACGGGTCTGTCGTCTGTCTCGGACGGGTCGTGGGCGACCCGGACGCGGAGCGGGGGACGGTCGTCGACCTCGAACGGGTGCTCGTGTAGACTGCCGGCGCACGGACGTACTTCACCCGCGGGAACGCTCTCCCCACATGGAGATCGGAACGGCACACGCGAACCGAGGCGAGCGTTCGACCGGCACCCTCGAGGTCACGGAACTCCCCACGGGTGGTCCGGAGCGAGTCCCCATCGGGATCGTCGCCGGCGAGACCGGGGGGCCGACGCTGTGGGTGACGGCAGCGATCCACGGCGACGAGGTGACCGCGCTCGCGGTCGCCCAGGACGCCTTCACAACGCTCGACCCGGCATCGATCCGCGGCACGCTCGTCTGTATGCCGACGACGAACCCGGCCGGGCTCAGACGGAACGAACGGACCTCCTACTACCACGACGACGACCCGAACCGCTTTTTCCCCGACGCCGATCACGACTCCGCGCGCCCGCCGCGCGTGCAGGAGGTGATCGACCGACGGCTCTCCGACGCGATCACGGCGTCCGCCGACGCGCTCCTCGACCTCCACACTGCGCAGGTCGGCTCGGTCCCGTTCACGATCCGCGACCGGGTGCTCTACGGCGAGAGACGGTCGAAATCGGAGGCGGAGGCGCTCGCGACCGACCTCGACCGGCTCGCGGAGGCGTTCGGTCTCCCGGTCGTCACCGAGTACGCAGCCGAGGAGTACGTCGAGGAAGGGCTGCACCGCTCGACTGCGGGGTCGGTGCTCAACGGGGCCGGTATCCCCGCGATCACGCCCGAACTCGGCGGACACTCCGTCGTCGACGAGGATACCCGGACCGCCGGTCTCGCTGGCGTGTTCAGAACGCTCGTCGAACTCGACATGCTCGATTCCGTCCCCGAACCGGTCTCGACGGCCGATCCGGGCTATAGCCCTCCCGTCGACTTCCCGGTCAGACGGGCGGTCGGGCCGCACGCCGATCGGGCGGGAATCGTCCGACACCGTGTCGAGCCCGGTGAGGCGATCGGGATCGGAGAAACCGTCGCCGAGGTCGTGAGCCCGCACGGCGAGGTCCTCTCGGCGGTCGAGAGCAGGCACGAGGGATACGTCCTCGCCCGAAAGGAGGGCGTCGCTGTCTACGAGAACGACCCGCTCTACAGCCTCGCGGTGCGCGACAACGAAGAGCTCGTGGTCCCCCGACCCGAGGACTGACCGGCGAAACGAAGGGCTTAACTCCGGAACGGGCTTCGGTGGAGACGCGGGGCCGTGGGGTAGTGGTATCCTCTGCGCATGGGGTGCGTAGGACCCGAGTTCGACTCTCGGCGGCCCCATCCGATTTTGCGACGAACGAACGAGCAGTAAATCGGTGACGAGCCGAGCGTCGAGCAGACCAGTCGCAGCCCGCGCAACGAAGTGGAGCGAAGTGAGCAGGAACGTCTGGGCGAGTTCGACGCTCGGCGTCCCACGCGCACTTCGTTCGCGTGGGGCTCGTCACGAGCGGAGCGAAGTGACGGCGGCCCCATTTTCGCGTGGCGAGCACGTTCGCGAGCCGCGACTTTACCGGGGGTCTCCCCTCTTCAGTAGCGCAGTTCCTGTTCCCTGCCCGCGCCGCCGATCAGGATCGTGTTCTCGTTGAGACTCCGCTGAGCTCGTCTGAGCCGTTCGGAGAGCGACTGGTGACTGATCCCCATCTCCGAGGCGAGTTCCTCGAGCGAGGTCGACCGGGGGACGTCGAAGTAGCCGCGCTCGGTCGCCTCGACGAGGGCGCTGTACTGTTCTTCGCTCAGCCCGAACCGGCCCTCGCGGTCGTCGTCGAGCTTGTACACCTTCGTCACGTCGAAGGCGAGCCCCGCGTCCCGCGCGAAGTCGTGGGTGGCCGAGAGCGCAGAGTGATCGGGAAAGAGCACGCGGAAGTGCCAGCGGTCGTCCCTTCCGGAGGCCGTCAGGACCGTCCCCTCCTCCTCGGTGAGGATGTGGACGATCACGAGAACGTCCTCGATCCACTCCATGCGATAGAGCCGTTCGTCCTCTAAGTCCGCGATCACCTCGTGATCGGCGATCGTTCGGTCCTCCGCGAGCGCCCTCTCGATCGCGTCGAGATCGTCGGCGCTGATCCAGACGAACGGCATCAGTCGGTCCCGGTCGTGTGCGACGACGCGTTCGACCTCGAACTCGGCGTCGGGAACCTCTCCTCTCGTCTCCGAGAGGGCGAACTCCTCGGACGCGACGTCGAACTCCGCGATGGTGGCCATGGTGGCCACACGAACGCCACCCGGTTAAACGCGGTCGTCGCCGGCTCAGCTGAGCTGGAGGAACCGCCGGTCGTCCGCACGCGCGCCGCTCGCCGGGTAGACGACGACGAAATCGCCGTCGACGAGCGTCGAGATGCTCTTCGGCAGCGTCTGGAGCTGGGGGTGCCAGCCCATCGCGTCACGGCGAGCGCTCACGCAGACGACGAGATCCCGTTTCCGGACGTCGTCCCTGAGCAGCGCGAGCAGGCCCGCCCAGTCGGGGACGCCCTGGACCTCGGTCGGGACCTCGGGTTCGACCGCGGCGAGCAGTCGGTCGAACTCCTCATCTCCCTCCGAGACGGGCACAGCGAGGAGGGCCGCGCCGGTGGCCTCGGCGATCCGGTTGACGGTGTGGATCGCCTCCGGGAAGCCCGCGTTGTGCTCGATCTCCGGGGGAAGCAGCACCACGATCCGATCCGTGGTGTTGAGCGGCTCTCTCACCCGGGCGACGAGAACGAGCTGTTTCGTCCGTCGGAGCACCTGATCGATCACGTCGCCGAAGACGCGCTGGCGACGCGAGCGGGCGCCGTCCCACCCGATCACGACGGTCGTGATGCGGTTTTCGACCGCCGCACGGACGATGCCCGAGGCGACGTTGTAGTCTACCCTCGTCTGGCCCTCGACGGCCACCTCGGCGCCCGAGGCGTACCGTCCGAGGCGCGAGAGCCGTTCTTCGGCGTCCGCGACGTCGCGTTCCGCGTCCTCGCCGGGTCTCACCACCGAGAGCGTCCGGATCGGCTCCTCCGTGCGGGGGTTGCGAACGAGCAAGGCCACGTCGAGCAGCCGTTCTGCGTGGTCGGCGGCCGACGAGACCGGGACGAGGAGCCGCTGTGGTGCCTCGCTCGGATCGTACGGGGCGCGTTCGCGCTCGCTCGCGATCCCCCGTCCGGCACGCTCCATCGCAGCGGGGCTCACCAGGCTGACGACGAGGATCATCAGGACGACGCCGTTGATCATGGTCTGGTCGAAGCCGGGGACGCCCGCGTCGAAGCCGATACCGACGATGGCGAGGGCCGCCGCGGCCTGGCCCACCGAGAGCGCGAAGATCCCCAGCACTTCGTCGGAGCTGTAGCCGTAGATCCGGCCGGTGAGCCACGCCGCCGCGACCTTCGTCACGATCACCATGACGATCAGCGACCCGCCGATGACGACCGAGGCCGAACTCTCGGTGACCACGCGCACGTCGACGAGCATCCCGACCGAGAGCAAGAAGAAGGGGATGAACAGCGCGTTGCCGACGAACTCGATCCGGTTCATCAGCGGGCCGGTCTCGGGGATCAGCCGGTTGAGCACCAGTCCGGCGAGGAACGCTCCGATGATGTGCTCGACGCCGACGAGTTCGGCGAGAAACGCACAGGCGAACAGCACCACCATCACGAAGAGGAACTCGAAGTAGCTCTCCTCGTTGAGCGTCCGGAAGAACCACGCGCCGATCCGCGGCACCACGATCCAGACCCCCACGAAGAAGAGCGCGAGTCCTATCGCGAGTCGACCTCCGAACGCCGCGTCGAGGACGCCCGCCTCGGCGGCGATCACCACGGCGAGCACGAGCAACGCGAGCGTGTCAGTGAGGATCGTCCCGCCGATGGTGGTCATCACGGCTTCGTTCTTCGCCAGCCCGAGACGGTTCACTATCGGATAGGCGAGCAGCGTGTGCGAGGCGAAGATCGAGGCGAACAGCAGGGCCGCCGGGACCGTCAGACCAAGCAGATAGACGCCGACGACGGTCCCGACGCCCTGCGGGACGACGAACGAGAGCAGGCCGAAGACGACGCTCCTGTCCGTGTTCTCGACGAACCGGTTGAGGTTGATCTCCAGGCCGGCGACGAACATCAGGTAGATCAGGCCGACCTCGCCAAGCAGCTGGATCGTGGCGTCGCGTTCGAGCAGTCCCAGTCCGTTGGGGCCGATCGCCGCCCCGACGAGGATGATCCCGACGATCCCGGGCAGGCGATACCGCGCGAGTACCAGCGGCGCGGTGAGGAAGACGACCATCGCCAGTCCGAAGATCAGGATCGGGTCCTCGAACGGTGGCGACAGCACTCCCTCGGCGACGAACGGTATCATCCGACCCCGCTCGCTGCCGAATCGCGCCCCGGAGTAGCGTGAGGACCCGCCGATCCACGAGCCCACTCCCTCCGTCGATCACCCGTCACGGTCGCGGGATCGCCGTGCGTCCGAATAAAAGTACACGATCGTCGAACTTCCATCCGGACGGCCGTGATCGTTCGACGGGGCCGAGAGTACGAGTCGGCGATCGCCGGATTCGGGTCCACGAACGTCCCTCTCAGGCAGTTCCGTTAAGCAACCCGGAGCCTCAGGGACACGCATGGACAAGCGTCGGATCGCCTACAGCGTGCTCCTGCTCGGCGTCGTGTTCGTCGGGATGATCCACACGATCGCCGACCTGACGTTCGGAACCGGGCTCTCGGGGGTCGGGATCGCCGCGATCGTCCTCGCGCTGGCGGGGCTCGTGGTCGTAAACCGGTGAGGGCCCGGACGGCCCTCTACGGGTCGCGTTCGTTCCCGTCCTCGTGGAGGTGGCCGACCCAGGTTCTCGCGACCGGCACACCGGTCACCTGTGATACGGTCGTGTCATCGGTCGGATTTCTCGGGCCGTGCTCTCGACGCTGCTCGCGTCCTCTCGCTCGTCGATCTCGGAGTCGTCGGTCTCGTCTGGATCTTCGACCCGGAGCGCTCTCACCGGCTGTGGAACCCACTCCAGGTCCGCCGCGTCGAACTGACGCAGACGGGACGTGACCTCTCGGTCGTCGGTGGGACCTCCCTCGTTCTGGTCGGGTTCGCGGCGATCGGTGCCCTCCTCTCGCCGTCGTTCGCGGGGCTTTACGCGGTGACAGTCCTCGTGGGCTCGGCCTACGCCTACCGGAGGACTGACGATTCGCGCTGAGGGGCGACTACTCGCGTTTCACGCCCGGGTTGGTGACCGCGCCGTTCGCTGCCGAGTCGAACAGCGTCCCGTACTTCGCGAGTACACCACCGGTGTACGTCGGCTCCGGACGCTCCCAGGCCGCTCGCCGTTCGTCCAGTTCTTCGTCCGTGAGATCGACCGAGAGCGTCCTCTCGGGTATATCCACCGTCACCTCGTCGCCGTCTTCCAGCAGGGCGATCGGGCCGCCGACGCTCGCCTCCGGCGCGACGTGGCCGATCATCGGCCCGCGAGTCGCCCCCGAGAAGCGGCCGTCGGTCACCATCGCGACGTCGTCCTCGTGGCCCTGGCCGACGACGGCGGCGGTGACGCCGAGCATCTCTCGCATCCCCGGCCCACCCTGCGGCCCCTCGTTCCTGATGACGAGGACGTCGCCCGCTTCGATCTCTCCTTCCTGCACGTAGGCCATCGCCTCCTCCTCGCGCTCGAAGATCCGCGCCGGGCCGACGTGGTGTTTCGCGTCCTTCGCGGTGACCTTGAGCACCGCGCCGTCCGGCGCGAGGTTCCCCTTCAGGATCCGAATCGCCCCCTCCGCGTCGAAGGGATCGGAGACGGGTCTGACGAGTTCCGGATCGACCTCCTCGTCCGAGGGGAGGTCGAGTTCTTCCAGTTCCTCAGCGATCGTCCTCCCCGTCACCGTCATCGCGTCGCCGTGGAACAGCCCAGCCTCCAGCAGCCGCCGGATCACGACCGGCACCCCGCCCTGCTCGTGGAGGTCGGTCATCACCTTCGAGCCCCCTGGCTGGAGGTTCGCGATCTTCGGCGTGCGCTTCGATATCTCGTCGAACTCGTCGATCCTGAGGTCGACCCCCGCCTCGGCCGCCATCGCGAGCAGGTGGAGCACGCCGTTGGTCGACCCCCCGAGGGCGACCTGGATCGCGATCGCGTTCTCGAAGCTCGCCTTCGAGACGATATCGGAGGGTCTCCTGTCCGCCTCGATGCAGTCGAGGACGAGTTCCCCCGCCTCTCGTGCGACCTCGTAGCGCGAGTCGTCCTCGGCGGGTGGGGAGGCGCTTCCGAGCGGGGCGAGGCCGATCGCCTCCGAGATCGAGGCCATCGTGTTCGCGGTGAACATCCCGCCGCAGGAGCCCGCGCCGGGACAGGCGTGCCGCTCGAGGTCGTCCAGTTCCTCCTCGCTCATCTCGCCCTGCGAGTAGGCCCCGACGCCCTCGAAGACGTTCTGGATCGTGACGTCGCGTCCCTCGTGTTCGCCCGGCATGATCGAGCCGCCGTAGAGGAAGACGGAGGGTAGGTCCGTCCGTATCGCGGCCATCATCATCCCCGGGAGGTTCTTGTCACAGCCCGCGACGGTGACGAGCGCGTCGAGACGCTCGCCGAAGGCGACGAGTTCGACCGAATCCGCGATCAGCTCCCGCGAGATCAGCGACGCCTTCATCCCCTCGGTGCCCATCGAGATCGCGTCGCTGATCACGACCGTCCCGAACTCGATCGGCATCCCTCCCGAGCCGTCCACGCCTTCGATCGCCGCCTCCGCGACGTCGTCGAGGTGGACGTTACAGGGGGTGACGTCCGCAGCGGGGTTCGCCACGCCGACCATCGGCGAGGCGAGGTCCTCGTCGTCAAAGCCCATCGCCCTGAACATCGCGCGGTGTGGGGCGCGTTCCGGTCCCTCGGTGACCTCGCGGCTCCTGAGTCGCTCGTCTTTCTCCCGCTTCGCACGCTCCTGCGGTGCGTTACTCATACCCAACGGCACCGACTTCGCGGGCTTATACCTGCCGATGGCGGGAGTACACTCCCGCGCGGACACCGACCGTTCTCGGAACCCGCTCGAGGGCCAGTCACGAACGGACTCCTCGCCACTCGATACTCGATCGCCGTGACCGCGACCGATACGGGCCTTCTCGACCGAGATCGAGTCTGGTGGACCCCGCTCCGGATAACGGGTTCGAACTGCCGGTGAGGGCGACGGAACTGAAACCGCCCGATCGACGTTCGGCCGCCGTCGTGACCGCGTGTCCCGTCGGGACCGCCGTCACTGCCGTCCTACTGGCGGCCGGCCCGCGGATATCACCGGCAGAACTGCTGACCGGTGCCCTCGTCCACGACGCGCTCGGGATCTCCTTCGTCGCGTTCACGTTGCGGACACTCTGGGTGCGGGCCGGTTCCGAGCCGGGTACGGTCCTCTCGAACGGGCGGCCGGATTTCCTCACGCGACGTATGCTTCACCACGAACTCCGCCACCTGAGGAGGGGACGGATGGGCAGCCGAGTGATCGTGGAACTGTCGGTCCGCCCGGCCGACGATCACAGCGATCCCGTTCGAGCGATTGCCAGCAGCCCACAGTATTTGGTGCTCGGCACGAACGACGACGTATGACCCTCACCGACGCGCTCACCGGAATCAGCTGTCCGATCGTCACCCCGTTCTCGGGCACCGAGGTCGACGTCGACTCGCTCGACGCGCTGCTCGATCACCTCCAGTCGGGCGGGATCGACGGCCTCGTCCCCTGCGGGACGACCGGCGAGTTCGCGAGCCTCACGCGCGAAGAGCGCGCACACGTGATCGAGCGGACGGTGGCGGGCTCGTCGGTGCCCGTGATCGCAGGGGCTGCATCGCCGAGCGTGGAGGAGACGAACCGACTCGTCGCCGACGCGGCGGAGGTGGGAGCCGACGCCGCGCTCGTCACCGCGCCGTACTTCCACACGGCGAGCGGACCGGACGGCAACCGGCGATTTCTCGAACCGATCGCCGAGGAGTCGCCGCTCCCGCTGGTGCTCTACAACATCCCACAGTGTGTCGGGACGCGGATCGAGCCAGAGACCGTGGCGGCACTTGCCGGCCACGACTCCGTCGTCGGCCTCAAGGACTCCTCGGGGGACCTCGAGTACCTCCTCACGCTCGTTCGTGAGACGCCCGAGGAGTTCCTCGTCACCCAGGGCTACGACTCGCTGCTGGTGCCGGCGCTCCGGATGGGCGTCGACGGCGGGATCAACGCGCTCTCGAACGCGGTGCCCGAGACGCTCGCGGAGGCGGTCGCCGATCCGTCCGGCGACCGCGGCGACGAACTGCACGAGGCGATAGCGGGGCTCTTTTCGGCCGTCGCACCCCACGGCTTCGCCCCGGGGACGAAGGCCGCGCTGGGCCACCGCGGGATCATCGAATCGACAGCGGTCCGCCCACCGCTCGCCGAGGCCGACGACCCGGCGGTCGGCGAGGCGGTCGATCTCGCAGAGTCGGTGTAGTTGCCGCCGTCGAAACCGGCTTTCGGACGAGCCACCACACCTCGGTATGGCCCGGGTCACCGTCGGCGCTCGCCTCCACTTCGGCTTCCAGAACCTCTCGCTCGCCCACGAACGCCTCTACGGCGGGGTCGGCGTCGCCCTCTCCGAGCCCTCGCTCTCCGTCGCCGCCGATCCTGCCGAAGGGCTTTCGACCCCCGACCCGCTCGCGGAGCGCTACGCCCGGCGCAGCCTTCGAGCACTCGACCTCTCCGGTGTCTCGGTATCAGTCGAGCGGTGGCTCCCGAGACACGTCGGCCTGGGGAGCGGGACACAGCTCGCGCTCGCCGTCTATGCGGCGGTCGCGGCGGCGTACGACCGGGAGGTTGACGTCAGGGAGGCGGCTCCCGCCCTCGGACGGGGCGGGCGGAGCGGCGTCGGCGTTGCAACGTTCGAGTCCGGAGGGTTCGTGACCGACGTCGGTCACCCGACGACGCGGTTCACCTCCGCCCCACCCGGCGAGGGCGACTGGCGGGTGCCCGCGGTCCTCGCCCGTCACGACGTCCCGGAGAGGTGGCGCTTCCTCCTCGTGATCCCCGAGGGCCGCGGCGAACACGGCGAGAGCGAGGACGCGAGCATGCGTTCGGTGGTCGAGCGCGCGAGCCCCGGGATCGGCGAGGAGATCGCGGGTATCCTCACCCGGCGGCTCCTCCCGGCGATCGCGGAGGGCGACCTCCCGACCTTCGGGCGGGCGGTCTCGTCGATCGGTCGGCTCAACGGCGCCTGGTACGCCGACGAACAGGGTGGGGTCTACAGACCGCCGGTGGGAGGGATAGTTCGCGCGCTCGACGGCTCACCCTCGGTCGACGGTGCGGGACAGTCCTCGTGGGGGCCGTGTGTCTACGCCGTCACCGACAGCGAGCGAGCGGAGGCGGCACGAGCGGCCGGCGAACGGGCGCTCGAATCGGCCAACGTCGACGGGAGCGTCCGGGTCGTCCGCGCGAGAAACGAGGGGGCACGGATCGAACGGTCGTAACGGCTACCCCGCTCGACCGCGAGAGCCGAGTATGTCGAAGTGGAAGTGCGACGCCTGCGGGACGGTCCACCGGCGGAACCCGAAGAAGTGTCGTTCCTGTGGGAACACGGTGCTCTCGCCGTATCACGGCGGCGACGAGGGAGACCGCGACTGGCTGCGCGTCGGACTCGCGGTCCTCGCCGCTCTCGTGGCCGTCTCGATCCTGTTCGTCGCGCTCGTCGTCCTCTAGTCGGACAAGAGCGTCGTCACCGCGTCGAGCGAGATGTCGATCGCCCGCTCGACGTTGTCCTTCGCCTTCTCCGGCAGTTCCTCGTCCTCGGTCTCGCCCTTCTGGGTGCCCTCGACGAGGTTGCCGTCGACCGTACAGATCGCCCCGGCGGCCATCTCCTTCCGGCGAGCGAGCGAGAAGACCGCCGCCGCCTCCATCTCCACCGAGAGCATCCCCGCGCGCTCCCAGTCGGCGACGTACTCGTCGGTCTCGGCGTAGAACGCGTCGTCGGAGGCGATCGGGCCGACGTGGACCTCCTCGCCCCGCCTTTCCGAAGCGTCGACCAGCGCCGAGAGCACGTCGTAGTCGGGTACCGCCGGGTAGGTCTCTGACTCGTAGCGCTTCGTCGTCCCCTCCTCCTTCGCCGCGCCGGTCGCCACGATCATGTCCCCGATCTCGATCCCCGACTGGAGCGCTCCCGTGGTACCCACCCGGACGACCGTCTCGACGCCCACCCGTTCGAGTTCCTCGATCGCGATCGCCGCGGAGGGACAGCCGATCCCGGTCGAACAGATCGAAAGCTCCGTCCCCTCGTAGGTCGCGTTCACGACACGGTACTCGCGGTTCTCGGCGACGAGGTCGTGTGAGTCACAGCGGCCGGCGATCCGATCGACCCGTTCGGGGTCGCCCGGGATCAGCGCGACCTCGTGGACGTCGCCCTCCTCGACCAGCAGGTGTGGCTGTTTCGCCATACGCGCGCTTCGACCGGTCCCGTCAAAAACCGGTCGGTCGTCGACCAGGGCTCCTCGCGCCGACCGAGGGACGAGAGGACGACACCGAACGGGATCGACGCCACGTCGCGTGGCCGCCCTCCACGCGCTCGGCCTCGACGACGGCCTCGTCACCGCCGAGCCGGAAGACCACCCGGGGGTTGGAACGAGTGACGAACTCGAGTTCACCCGCAGGGAGGAGCGTCGCGAACCCGCGGTAACAGGGCTCCACGCCGACCGGTCGTCGCACGACGAGGTTCTCCACGATCGAGGGACGCCACCGCGCTCACGGGTCGACGACGGATCCATCCAGGTCGTGATACCTTACCAGCCGAGCGTGAACAGCAGCAGGTTGTGGACGCCCGGACCGAGGCCGACCGCGGCGACGAGCCCGAGGAGGAGGTAGCCCTCGGCCGGAGCCTCCTCGACGTAATCGACGAACAGCCAGGTGAGGCCGACGGCGAGCGCGAGTTTCACGAGGACGAACAGCCAGCCACCGCCGAGGGCGGGCGCGAGCCCCTCCGCGAACTCCATGATCGCGAGCGGGATCGGTGATCGCTCGCCGGCACCCAGCAGGTCGACCCCGACCGCCGTCGAGACGCCGTCGAGGACGTGGCCGAACACCACCAGGAGGCCGACGAGTCCGGTCGTCTCCGCGACCATGGGGAGCCCGCGCCGGACGGCGACCCAGGTCGCCGCGGTGAGCGCGACCGACCCGATGGCGGCGACCGCCGGCCAGAACGGGTCGAGGCCTCCGAGGCCCGCCCCGAGCACCGTGCTCACGGCGGCGAGCGCCGCGAGCAGACCCGTCGCTCCCAGCACTCGATCGGTCCGTTCCCGATCCGAGAAGATTTCGCTCGCCACGAGCCAGATCGCACCGGCGAGAGCGAACGTACTGACGTAGACCGCGGGCGTGCCGAGGAGGGGTGAGAAGACCGGAGGTGCGAGGTCGGTGACGTAGAGGACGTGGAGGCCGGCGCCGGCGGCCATCCACGGCGCGAACGCCACCACCGTAGCCTCCCCGACGGTCGGACGACGCGTGAAGAGCAGCCCGCAGACGAGGACCGTCGCGAGCGCGAGCGGCAGGAGGTAGGCGGGCGGCGGTAGGGCGAAGCCCTCTGGCAGCACCATGGCGTAGGCGGGTCGCCCGCACGCAATGAGCGTTCCGATGTCCACGGTCCACCCCGTGGATTTTTCTCACGCCCTCGCCTCCGGAGTCCATGGATCGCGAGACGCTGGCGCCGATGATCGACCACACCGTCCTCGGCCCCGAGACGACTCCCGACGACGTTCACTCGGTACTGGACGAGGCAGCGGAGTACGGGATGAACGCCTGCGTCCCGCCGTGTTACGTCGCCGAGGCGGCCGAGTACGCCACCGAGGTGACGATCGCGACGGTGATCGGCTTTCCTCACGGGCAGAACGGCGCGGAGGCCAAGCGAGTCGAGGGCGTCGAGGCCTGGCGCGACGGCGCGGACGAACTCGACGTGGTGCTCAACCGTGGGTTGCTCCTCGCGGGCGCGGACGACCGGGTGAGCGAGGGGCTCGCCGAACTCGTCGCGGCGGTGCCGATCCCCGTGAAGGTGATCGTCGAGACGAGCGAGTTGCGTGAGGACGAGATCCGGCGGGCTGCCGAGGCCGTCGTCGAGGCGGATGCGGCGATGTTGAAGACCTCGACAGGGTTCGCCTCCGGCGGAGCGACGGTCGAGGCGGTCTCGCTGCTCGCGGAGTACTTACCCGTCAAAGCGAGCGGCGGGATCGGGAGCTACGAGGACGCGCTGGCGATGATCGAAGCGGGAGCCGAGCGGATCGGCGCGTCGTCCGGGGTGGCGATCCTCGAGGGGGCACCCGAGTGAGCGTTCGGCGGTCAGGCCGCCTCGCAAGCGAGTAGCAACTGCGTGCTCCCGTCGGTGAACGCGGAGGTGTAGAGGATGCCGTCGTCGAGTATCGGACCGCGACCGACGCTCTCGCCGTAGGTCTCGGAGAACCGTTCCGTACCGAAGCGGAGCGGGCCGATGCCGGTCCCTCCCGTTCGGTCGAACACGAACAGTGACTCGCCGCCGACGAAGACGGTGTCGCCGGCACCAGCGGGGCGGTTATCGCCGACTCGCCGAGCGAGGTCGACCAGCTCTCGGTTCCCGACTCGGCGTCGAGCGTCACGAGATCCGGTCCGGCGGCGACGTAGACGCGCTCGCGGTCGTAGGCGAGGCCGTCGCGGCTGCCGAATCCACCGACTGAGGCCGACCAGACCGCGAAGCCGTCGCCGGTGCCGCTCGGATCGATCGCGTGGACGTGGCCGGCCATCACGCCGGCGTAGACGTACTCCCTCCCGACGGTCGGCGCGGCTTCGGTTCTCGCGGGAAGCGAGTGCTCGAAGACGCCGTAGACCCTCCCGGCCTCGGTCGTCACGACCGCAGCGTAGGCCATCCAGACCGCGATCCCGTCGTTGATCCGACCGAGGACCACCGGCCGTCGCTCCCGGAGACGTGTCGAGAGGGGTCGGGTCGCTCGTCGCGTGAGACCGGCGTCCCGTTCGTCTCGGCCCCCTCGCCGGGCTCCGAACCCGAAAGACAGCCGAATCCGGCGACCGCGCCGAGCGCGAGGAGGACGTCTCGTCTGGAGTGCATCACTCGAGCTGTTCGATACCCGATAATAGCTCTTTCCCCGTGAGACCGTCGGCCTTTTGCTCGCGGGAACCGGACTCCCCCACGAATGGCGCGGTACCACATCGAGACGTACGGCTGTACGGCCAACCGGGGTGAGAGCCGCGAGATCGAGCGGCGGCTTCGCGACGCCGGGTCGTATCCCGTACCGAGCCCCGAGGAGGCCGACGTCTCGATCCTGAACACCTGCACGGTCGTCGAGAAGACGGAGACGAACATGCTCCGCCGGGCGGGCGAGCTAGAGGACGAAAGCGCCGACCTGATCGTCACCGGCTGTATGGCGCTCGCGCAGGGCGAGGCGTTCGCGAACGCCGGGATCGACGCCGAGGTGCTCCACTGGGACGCGGTGCCGCAGGCGGTGCTCGGTGGGGAGTGTCCGACGACGACGCCCGATACCGAACCGGTACTCGACGGCGTGATCGGTATCCTCCCGATCGCCCGTGGCTGTATGTCCGACTGTTCGTACTGCATCACGAAGCGAGCGACCGGGAAGATCGACTCGCCCCCGATCGAGGAGAACGTCGAGAAGGCGCGCGCGCTCGTCCACGCCGGGGCGCGCGAGATCCGCGTGACCGGTCAGGACACGGGCGTCTACGGCTGGGACACGGGCGAGCGGAAGCTGCACACGCTGTTGGAGGAGATCTGTGCGATCGACGGCGAGTTCCGGGTTCGAGTGGGGATGGCGAACCCGAAGGGTGTTCACGGTATCCGCGAGGAGCTCGCCGAGGTGTTCGCACGCGAGGAGAAGCTCTACGACTTCCTGCACATCCCGGTCCAGAGCGGGTCGAACGCGGTTCTCGGGGACATGCGCCGCCAGCACCGGGTCCGGGAGTTTCGCGAGGTGGTCGAGACGTTCGATGTTCGGGTGAGAGACTGGACGCTCTCGACGGACTTCATCGTCGGCTTTCCGAGCGAGGGCGAGGCGGACCACGAAGCGAGCATGGACCTCCTACGTGAGGTCCGACCAGAGAAGATCAACGTCACCCGCTTCTCGAAGCGGCCGGGAACCGACGCTGCGGCGATGAAGGGACTCGGCGGGACGGTGAAGAAAGAGCGCTCGCGGGAGATGAGCGCGCTCAAGCGCGAGATCGTCGCCGAGGTCTACGAGGGGCTCGTCGGGCAGGTCCGGGAGGTGCTCGCGGTCGAACCGGGTACCGGGGACTCGGTGAAGTGTCGGGATTCGGCGTACCGGCAGGTGATCGTCCGGGAGGCGTCCGAGTACGGCGTCGAACCCGGTGAGTTCCTCACCGTCGAGGTGACGAGCGCGGAGCCGATGTACGCCTTCGGGATCCCGAGCGAGCGCTGAGCGTCGCGTCGCTGGCGTCGACACCGCGAGACCGTGAGCCGACCTCAGCTCCGCTGTCTGAGGTTCTGGCCGCCAGCCCGCTCTGCGGGCATCTCGACGGACTCGTGGCAGATGACGTTGCGCCGTCCACGGGGGAGTTTTCGTACCCGCCCGTCGTCGTCCAGACCGGTGAGCAGCCGGCTCACCTTCGCCTTCGACCAGTCGGTCTCCTCGACGATCGAGGACTGCCACATCACGCCGTCGTTGTCGAGCAGCAGCTGGACGACGATCTCGTCGTCGGTGATCAGCATCGCTTCGTCGGCCGTCTCCGTCGTCGGCCGCCGGTCAGTGCGTCCGCTCGCCCGGTGATCCCGGGCGAGGATCGTCCGTAACCATCCTATCATGACATCCCACTGTCTTTGTACCGTGGCGACCACGGTGCATCTAACTCCACTGTACCGATGGTATTTGAACGCTCTGCTATCTCGGATAGCGTAGGTGATTCACCCGAACCGAACGGCTCGGTCGCGGTCGGTGACCGTCGCGCCGTCGGCCGCGGCGAACGCCTCGTGGAGTCGGTCGTAGGTCTCGGAGAGCCCCTCGACGATCACCTTCGTCTCACCGATGACCGGCATGAAGTTCGTATCCCCCTCCCAGCGCGGAACGACGTGGGTGTGGAGGTGGTCCCGGATCGACCCGCCCGCGCTCCGACCGAGGTTACAGCCGGTGTTCACGCCGTCGGGGGCGAACGCCCTGTCGAACGCCTCGATCGTCCGCTGTGTCAGCCGTGCGTGATCGAGCAGCTCCTCCTCTCCCAGGTCGGTGTACTCCCCTGTGTGGCGGTACGGGATCACCATCACGTGCCCGGGGTTGTAGGGGGCGTTGTTCAGCAGGACGAACGAGTGCTCGCTCCGCGCGACGATCCGACTCTCGCGATCGGCCCCCCGTCCCGGGAGCTCGCAGAAGACACACTCCTCGATCCCCGGGTTCTGCTCCTCGCGTTCGATCCACTCGATCCGCCACGGGGCGAACACCTGCTCCATGCCCGCAGTACGCGAGCGACGACTTATAAGGACGGTTTCAACCGATTACCGGTGATCGCCAGTACGGGTCGGCGATCACCGGTGAGAGACTACAATCGACCTCATTAGGCGACCCGGTCCCGGTGCCGGGAGGGACGCCGATTAAATATACGATTAATTTATGTTTTTGTATCACATATATACTCGGTATGGCCACCAGACCACCCCGACAAACGATGACCGAGCGGTGTCCGGCGTGCGAGGCGGAGACCGACCACGAGGTCTCGCTGGAGCTCAGAACGGAGAGCACCAAGGCCGAGAACGCACGCTACTCCCGGGAGCCCTACCGGATCACCCGCTGTCTCCGCTGTGGCGAACGCCGGAGTCAGCGGATGAACAACGCGTGAGCCTCCCGGGAGCGACGGCGTTCGCCGCGCCTACCGCGTCGTCACTTCACAGCCGTCCTCGGTGACGATGACGGTGTGTTCTTTCTGACTGACGAGGCGGCCTTCCTCCTCCTTCAGGACGGGGTAGCCGTGGACGAGCCCCTGGCTCTTGAGGCGTCTGAGCGCCATCTCCGCGCGTGGCTCGTCGAGCCAGCGGGTCGCGAACGGCAGGGTTCGGAACTCCTCGGTGATCTGTGAGAGCACCGCCCGCGCCTGCCGGTTCCTGACCGAGCCCTCGCGTTCGAGCGAGTAGATCTCCTCGTCGGTGCCCTCGCCGACCTTGCCGCTGCCGTCGGTCGCGAACGGCTCGATCGCGATCACCTGACCCACCTCGATCGAGACGCCCTGTGTGACCGCTCTGTTCGGGATACTCGGCGTCGTGTGCTGTTCCCAGTGGCCGAGACCGTGGCCCGAGAGATTCACGACCGGGTTGTAGCCGTAGCCTGTGATCGTCTCCTCGATCGCCGCGCCGATCTCGCCGGTGTCCGCGCCGGCTTCTACCCGGTCGATCGCCGCGGAGAGCGCCTCCTCGCTCGCCGTCACCAGGTCGTCGTTGCCCGAGAGGTCGACCGTGATCGCGGTGTCCGCGAGCCAGCCGTCGATGTGGACTCCGATGTCGAGGTTGATCATCTCCTCGCCGAACGTGCTCTCGTCGTCGGGCCCCGGCGTGGCGTGGGCTGCCTCCTCGTCGACCGAGATGTTCACCGGGAACGCCGGCTTTCCACCGAGCTCCCTGATCCGGTCCTCGGCGTACTCCGCGACCCCGAGGTGGCTCTCGCCCACCTCGACTCGATCCGCCGTCTCCTCGCGGACCTGCGCGAGGATCTCGCCCGCCTCCCGGTGTTTCTCGTACTGTTCGCCGTCGAGGTCCACGTCGCTCATGGGTTCCCTACCGACGACCGACCCAAAGCCGTTGCGTCTCGTCCCCGTGGGACTCACTCACTACCGGTTCGCGACGGCGATCTGCATCCCGTCGCTGTTGTACGCGCTGCCGACTTCTTCCCCATCGCAGACGATGATCCCGGCCGTGGAGCCGGTGAGCGACTCGAACTCCTCGATCGCGGTCTCCGCCGCCGTTTCAGGGGTATCGCCCGCCTCGAGCCCGTCGACCGCCAGCCGCGAGAGCGTCACGCGCGCGATGTCCTCGCCCGCGCCGGTCGCGCTCGCCCCGCCCGCGGGCGTGGCGTAGAACCCCGAGCCGACCTGCGGGACGTCGCCGACCCTCCCCGCCAGTGCGAGCCATCGGCCGCCCGTCGAAGTGGCCGCCGCGACACGCTCGCCGTCGCTCGCGACCGCCCCGACCGTGTCGTGATCCGATGCGGGATCGGCGGTCGTCCCCCCGAAGCGCTCTGTGACCCACGCGAGCTGCTCGCTCGGACCGCCTTCCGGCGGGTCGAGCTCCTCCCATCGGGCTCTCGTCTCCTCGGTCAGGCAGTCGACGCCCGTCTCGATACCGTAGTCGGCGGCGAACTCGACGGCCCGGTCTCCCGCGAGCAGGACGTGCGGCGTCCCCTCCATGACCGCCCGGGCGACGGCTACGGCGTTCTCGACGCCCTCCATCGAGCAGGCCGCGCCCACGGAGCGGTCCTCCGCCATGATCCCCGCATCCGTTCGCACGGTCCCGTCGCTCTGGACCGCGCCTCCCGTACCTGCGTTGAACCGGGGCGAGGACTCGAGCACCGCGACGGCGTCACAGACCGCCTCAACCGGTCTCTCCCGAGCCGCGCCGGCCGACGCCGCGTCGTCGAGGACCGCCTGTCGCGACTCTGGCTCCTCTGGGACGCCGCCGGCTCCGCCGTGGACTATCACCTGCATATCCGCCCTGTCGCTCGGGGGCGTATAACGGTGTGCGAAGCGGCGAGCCGGACGCCGAAACCCGACAGGCGACCGGTGTCCTTCGATTGCCGACGAATCGGAAATGAGAGGCCTTATGCTCGGGATGGACGACCGGTAAAACGAAATGAGCTACGAGCAGATCGAGGTTCCCGAGGAGGGCGAGGCGATCACCGTCGAGGGCGAGTCGCTCTCGGTTCCGGAGACGCCGATCGTACCGATCATCTACGGCGACGGCATCGGCGTCGACGTCGCCCCCGCCGCCCAGACGGTACTGGAGGCGGCCGCCGACGCCACCGGCCACGACATCTCCTGGATGCGGGTGTACGCCGGAGAGCACGCCAGAGAACGCTACGGCGAGGACGTACACTTACCCGACGAAACCGTCGAGGCGATCAGGGAGTACCGCGTCGCGATCAAGGGTCCGCTCACGACGCCCGTCGGATCGGGCTTCCGATCGCTGAACGTCGCGCTCCGGAAGGAACTCGACCTCTACGCGAACGTCCGACCCACCTACTATATCGACGGCGTCCCCTCCCCCGTGAAGAACCCCGAACAGATGGACATGGTCTCCTTCCGGGAGAACACCGAGGACGTCTACGCCGGTATCGAGTGGGAGGCCGGCACCGAGGAGGTCGAAAAGGTGCGACGGTTCGTCGAGGAGGAGATGGGCTACGAGGGCACGATCCACGACGGGCCCGTGGGCCTCGGCCTGAAGCCGATCACCGAGTTCGGGACCAAGCGCCTCGTCCGACGCGCCATCGACTACGCGCTCGAACAGGACCGCGAGTCGGTCACCCTGGTACACAAGGGTAACATCATGAAGTTCACCGAGGCGCAGTTCCGCGACTGGGGCTACGAGGTCGCAGAGGAGGAGTACGGCGACGAGGTGATCACCGAGGACACCCTCTGGGAGGAGCGCGACGGCGACGTTCCCGATGGCGTGGTCGTCGTCAACGACCGGATCGCCGACAACATGCTCCAGCAGCTGCTCACCCGCACCGACGAGTACGACGTGCTCGCGATGCCGAACCTCAACGGCGACTACCTCTCGGACTCCGCCGGCGCACAGATCGGCGGGCTGGGGATCGCACCGGGCGCGAACTTCGGCGAGCTCAGGTGCCTCGCCGAGCCCGTCCACGGCTCCGCGCCGAAGTACGCGGGTCAGGACAAGGTGAACCCGACGGCGATGATCCTCTCGGGCCGGCTCATGCTCGAGTACCTCGGTTGGGAGGAGGCCGGACAGCTCGTCCGCGACGCGGTCGAGGCGACCATCTCCGAGGGGACGGTCACCTACGACCTCCACCGGCAGATCGACGGCGGCGAGAAGGTCGCGACCAGCGAGTTCGCCGAGGCGGTCGTCGCCAACATCGAGACGCTGGCGTAGCCACCGGATCGAGCGATCAGATCCCGGCGGATCTGACGGCATCGAGACGCTCTCGGCGAACGCGTTTCGGTCCCTCACACTCTCGACGCGAGACGTCGAAACGATCCCGTGCGCCTCTCCTCAGTCGATCGCGTAGACGACCTCGACTCGTGCGGAGACCGAGACCGCACCCTCGTCGATCTCGGTGGGTGCGGCCGCCTCGTCCGCGACGTCGTCGGTCTCGACGACCGTCCCCCGATGTGGACGGAGATCCGTACCCGTCGTGGAGACGGCGACGACCCCGACCAGGTCGACGCCCTTCGCGCTCGCTATCACCTCCGCTTCCGAGCGAGCGGATCCGATAGCCTCCTCCAATGCCTCTGCTCTTACCGCCTCGCGCCGGTCGTTGCTCAGTGTGAACGTCACCCGGCCGACGCCGTCCGCGCCGCCCTCGACGGCGGCGTCGATCACCTCGCCGACCGAATCGACGTCGTCCACCTCGGCTCGATAGGTGTGCACACCCTCGAACCCGGGTGCCCGTCGTCGCTCGCGAATGTCGTATCGTCCCGTCGTGATACCGTCGTCGTCCACACCTGCGCCGATCAGCGCGTCCCGGAGTTCGGTCGTCCGCTCGGCCAGACCGCTCCGCACCGACTCCGCGTCGTCGCCGCTCTCCTCGACGCTGACCGACAGCACGGCGACGTCCGGGTCGGCCTCCGCCTCGCCGGTACCGGCGACCTGGATCGTCGCCGTCGCCTCCGATCCGTCCACGTCGACTTCGACACCGGCGGCCGTGAGCGGATCCCGTCCGTCGGCGTCGTCCGCAGAGAGGCAGCCGGCCAGCGCGAGCGCAGTGGCGGTACAGGTCGCGGTCAGGAAGGTTCGTCGTCGCATGCCGGGTCGTTCGGGACGAATAAATATATATTTCCTGATAACTCAAAGAGTCGTTTTACTCATCCCGGCGGCCGCCCGGTCGGACGCCGATCCCGTCGAAGCGGGCGATCGATCTCAGGGTTCGATACGCGCGAGCGTCCGTTCCCGGTCGAACGGCTCGTTCTCCCCGACTTCCCTCTCTACGACCCCACCGACGGGCGCGACCACGTCGACGCTCACCTTCTCGATCTGGACCTCACAGAGCGTATCGCCCTCCTCGACGGTCGACCCGTCGCGGACGAACCACGTGGCGACGATCCCCTCCTCGACGTCCGCGGCGTCCTCGGGCCAGATCGTGCCGGCGTCGACCGCGACCATCACCGGACCGCCCGGACCGCCCGGACCGCCCGGACCGCCTCCACGACGTCCTCCACGCCGGGCTGTACCTCCTCTTCCAGCGGTCGTGCGTACGGGATCGGTACGTCCGGGGTCGCGACGCGCTCGACCGCCTCCAGGTCGTCGAGCGCGCCCTCTGCGGCCCGAGCGAGGAGTTCGCCCGTGACGCCGAACGAGCGGTAGTCCTCGTCGACGGCCACGAGCCGGCCGGTCTTGCGGACCGAGTCGAGGACCGTCTCCGTATCCAGCGGGACGAGCGTCCGGAGGTCTATCACCTCGACGTCGACTTCGTCGGAGAGCTCTTCGGCCGCCTCGAGCGCCCGGTGGACGTGCAGTCCCTGGGTGACGACGGTGACGTCCTCGCCCTCGCGCTTGACGTCGGCCTCACCGAAGGGGATCTCGTAGGGCTCCTCGGGGACCGGGGTCTTCGGCCCCTCGGGCGCGGGCATCCACCCCAGTCCCATCAGCCGCTTGTGGAACATGTAGACGACGGGGTCGTCGTCGCGGATCGCCGCGTGCATCAGCCCCTTCGCGTCGTAGGCGGTCGAGGGGACGACGACCTTCATCCCCGGCAGGTGGGCGAACGTGCCGTAGAGCGTCCCTGAGTGCTGGGCGGCGTCGTTGTACGTCCCGCCGACGGCCGTCGTGAGCACCATCGGCACCGAGACCGATCCGCCGCTCATGTACGCGGTCTTCGCCATGTTGTTGTAGATCTGGTCCATACAGACGCCGAAGAAGTCGACGAACATCAGTTCGGCAATCGGGCGCATCCCCTGCATGGCTGCGCCGACCGCGGCGCCGATGAACCCCGTCTCGGAGATCGGGACGTCCATCACCCGGTCCTGGCCGAACTCCTCGAGCAGCCCCTCGGTCGAGTCGAAGATGCCGCCGTAGTCCGCGACGTCCTCGCCCATCACGAACACCTCCTCGCTCTCTTCCATCTCCGAGCGGATCGCCTCGACCATCGCCCGGCTCATCGTCAGCTCCCGATCGGTCGTCTCCGGACCGGGTGCCTCGACCTGCGCCATCACTCCTCACCCCCGTCGGTCGCGGCCATCTCGGGGCGTTCCGGCCATCCCTCCGGCTGCTGTGTGAAGACGTCCTCGTAGGCCTCCTCCGGGTCGGGCTGGGCTGGTCTTTCGCCCACTCGATCGCGTCTTCGACGCGGTCGTGGGCACGCTCGCGGATCCCATCGATCTCGTCGTCCTCGACGCCGTGTGCCCGGAGGCGCTCTTCCAGTCGCTCTATCGAGTCGAGCGCCTCCGCCCGCTCGACGTCCTCCCTGGGCCGGTAGCTCTCGGGGTCACCCATGAAGTGGCCCATCCGTCGGTGGACCTGCACCTCGAGGAGCGTCGGGCCGTTGCCGTTTCGCGCCCGTCCCATCGCCTCGCCGGCGGCCTCGTAGACGGCGACGGCATCGTCGACGTCGACGCGCTCGCCGCGCACCGCGAAGCCGTCGGCCCGCAGGGAGCCGTCGTCGACGTCGGTCACGCGCCCCTTGGGCATGCTGATCGCCCAGTCGTTGTCCTCGACGACGAAGACGACCGGCAGGTCGTGCAGCCCCGCGAGGTTGAGCGACTCGAGGAACGCCCCCTGGCTGATCGCTCCCTCGCCGAGGTACACCACGGCGACGTCGTCGGTGTTCCGTTTCTTCGCCCCGAGCGCGGCACCGACCGCGGGCGGACAGCCCTGGGCAATGATGCCGCTGCTCGCGAAGTTCACCCCGGGATCGTAGAGGTGCATGTGTCCGCTCTTTCCCTTCGACAGCCCCGTTCGGCGGCCGAAGATCTCGGCGGTCATCCGTCGCAGGTCGACACCCTTCGCGATCGCGACGTGGTGCGGTCGGTGTGGCGCGGTCACGACGTCGTCCGCGCGGAGATGCTGGCAGACGCCCACGGCGGCGGCCTCGTGGCCGGCCGCGAGGTGTAACTCGCCCGGGATCGGCCCGGCGGAGATGTCGAAGGCTGGCTGTTTTCCCTCGAGGTACTCCTCCTGGAGGCGTTCTTCGTACCGACGCGCCGTCACCGCGTGCTCGCACATCTCGTGTAGTTCGCTAACGCTTGGCATACACTCTCCCCGATACCGCTGCGACGACGGGCTGGTTAACTGTTTTCCCGGTGACGATCGTCCGTTCCCGGCTGTTGCTGCTCTCAGTCCCGCCAGGGCGGGTTCTCCCGTGGCGGGCTGAAGATGTCGACGCCCTCGACGGGACCGTCGCCGCGGTTCTCGGCCGCGTGGGCCTCCTCGCCGGGGATCGTGTAGGAGTCGCCCGCGACGACGACGGTCTCCTCGCCCTCGCCGTCGAGGAACGTCAGCTCGCCCCTGTAGACGAACCCCGCCTGCTCGTGTGGGTGGTCGTGCAGCGGGACCTCCGCACCGGGATCGATCCGGAAGTACTGGACGCTCATCAGTTCGCCCGCCGCGAGTTGTGCGAGGTTGATACCCGCTCCCGCTTCGGTCGTCTCGGTCAGTGGGACGCGCTCCATGGCCGGCCTACGAGCACGGGGGGAATAACGCTATGCGTGGCCGCAGGGTTCACGGTGGTCGACCTCCAACCGCCCGTATGTACGCTGTCGTCGGCTGCTCCCGGTGCTCGGCGCTCTGGATCCTCGAGGGGCGGGCGGAGACGGCCACCTGCCCGCGCTGTGAGAAACGCACCCCCCGAAAGCGGCTCCGGTCGTTCGTCGAGACCGACGATGCCGACCACGCCCGGGACGTCCGTGCGGCGATGCTCGCGGAACGGAGCGGGGAGGGAGAGGCGTTCGCGTCGGTCGGCTCGTTCGCAGAGACCGACGGGAGGGCGGGCGAACCGGTGATCGACGACGAGAGCCTCCTCGAGGCCGCGGGGATCGATCCGGAGGAGGCGGCCGCGGCAGCGGAGCGCCCCTTCAGGGGATCGACCGACCGGAAGACGCTCCTCCTCGAGGTCGTCTCGGACCTCGAGGAGCCGAGCGAAGAACGGATCCTGTCGGTCGCGGGGGAGCGAGGTCTCGACCGTTCGACGGCCGAACCCCTGCTCGAAAAACTCGTTCGGTCGGGGACGCTCACCGAACACCGCGGGCGCTACCGGGTGCTCTAGATCGCCTGCCAGATCGCGAGCGCGGTCGCGAGCGCCGCGAGCGCCGTCTGTACGATCCGCAGGCGCAGGAGCGTCCGCTCTTTTCGACGCGTGGGGCCGTCTCGTCTCCGTGCCATGGTGGTGGTATCCGCGGGTGCTCACCCGGTGGATACCGTTCGTCCGATTCACGTCTGGAACAATAACCCCGAGCCACGGGCAGGGTGAAAGTAAAACGTTTCGTCCCGATCCACTGTTGGTTTCTGTATCCCATCTAACTGATTAACTTCTTCTCGGTCGAAATATTCAAGAGCGAGGACCCTCGATACTCGCCCAACCATGGTGGTGGCTGACACGGAGGGCGGACCGGAGGTGATCCGGGTCGATCCGGACGGCGACGTCTACCGGGTGCGTCACGAGTTCGACGGACCCACGGCGCTGAGCACGACGGTGATCCTCGCGGTGGAGTCGGTCACCGAACGGTCCATGGCGGAGATGCCGCTCTACGAGGTGATCGACCCGGAGTGCCTCGACGGCCTGTTCCAGCCGATCGGCGGACACAGGGAGGGGATGCGTGGACACGTCGAGTTCCCGTACGGGGGCTATCTGGTCCGGGTCGACGCCGACGGCGAGATACTGATCGGTCCGCTCGACCCCAGTTAGGGACTGCTGTACCTGTGTACCGCTCGGACCGGTATCCGCCGCTCTGTCAGAAGGGGACGGACGGAGAGCAGCCCGTATGAAACCAACCGGTGACCGGGGGCTGGCGATCGTCGGGCCGGGACGACAGCCCCCTCGAGGCTCACCGACCGAGTTCGGCGTGTGCGCTCGAGAGGTGTCGCGAGGCGAGCGCGCCCAGAAGCGAGAGTTCGCCACAGAGCGCGCCGGCCGCGATCACCTCGGCGAGCGCGTCGGCGTTCGATCCCGGCGGGTCGCCACCGCCGCGAAGCCCGAGCAGCGAGAGCGCCTCGGCCTGGGTGGGGAGTTTCGTCCCGCCGCCGACGGTTCCGACCTCCAGACTCGCGAACGTGACGCTCACGTAGAGCCCCTCCGTGCGTGCCTCGGCGGTCGTGATCGCGTTCGCGCCCTCGACCACCTGCGCCCCGTCCTGACCCGTGGCGAGGAAGGCCGCGGCGACGACGTTCGCGGCGTGGGCGTTGAACCCCAGGCTCCCGGCCTTCGCGCTCCCGATCAGGTTCTTCCGGGTGTTCGCCTCGGCGATCGCCTCGGGCGCGGCGTGCAACCGCTCGACGACCGTCTCGCGGGGGATCAGCGCGTCCGCGGCGACCGTCCGACCCCTGCCCTGGATCGCGTTGATCGCGGCGGGTTTCTTGTCCGTACAGAGGTTGCCCGAGAGCGCGACGAGCGAGGCGGGCGTCTCCTCCTCGACCAGGTAACAGGCCGTCTCGGTCGCGATCGTCACCATGTTCATCCCCATCGCGTCCTTCGTGTCGAAGAGAAATCGCAGGAAGACGTTGTCCCCGACGACGTAGGGCTCGATCCCCAGCAGTTCGCCGTGGCTCGTCGTTTCCTCCGCGCGCTCGGCGAGTCGCTCCTCGTTCTCGCCGACCCACTCGACGACGGTCGCGGCCTCCGCGACGCCCGAGACCCGGAAGACCGGCGCCCGGGTCATCCCCGACTTCAACACGCGCGTCGTCACGCCCCCGGCACTCCGAAGCACCGACGCACCCCGGTTCACCGAGGCGACGAGCGCGCCCTCCGTCGTCGCGAGTGGCAGGTGGTAGTCTCCGGAGGCCGAACTCCCCTCGACCGGGAGCGGGCCGACGACGCCGGTCGGGATCTGCGTCCCCCCGATCATGTTCTCGACGTTCGGGTCGGCACGTTCGGCCGGGAAGGCGTACGCCCCGGTCGTCTCGAGCGAGACGCCCGTTTCACTCTCCAGATACCGTCTCCGGGCGGTCGCGGCCGTCTCGTGATCGGCGTGCTCCTCGAGTTCGTGGAGACGAAGCTCGCCCTCGCGCACGCGCTCTGCGAGTTCCTCGGCGTCGGGATCGGTCATGGCCCCACCTGCGACCGCGGCCGTCAAAGGGGTTCCGAGAGGCGAGCGTTCTTCGTCCCCTCGCCCGTCTCGCCGTCATGATCGAGATCGACCCCGAGCGATTCTGCGAGAGCTTCGACCGCTACGCGGAGATCGGCGCGACCGAGAACGGCGGACTGGACAGGCTCACCTGTACCGAGGCGGACCGCGAGGCACGCGACGCGCTCGTCTCCGACGCGGAGGCCATCGGCCTCGACGTGCGGGTCGACGGGATCGGGAACGTCTTCGCCCGCCGCGAGGGACTCGACCCCGACGCCGACCCCGTGCTGATCGGCTCGCACCTCGACTCGCAGCCGAAGGGCGGGCGCTTCGACGGACAGCTCGGCGTCCTCGCGGCGCTCGAGACGCTCCGGGCGTTCGAGGACGGAGGCGTCGAGACGGATCGACCGGTCGAACTCGTCGACTGGACGAACGAGGAGGGCTCGCGCTTCGAGCAGGCGATGCTCGGCAGCGCGGTCTTCGCCGGACGGACATCGCTCTCCGAGGCGCTCTCGCTCACCGACGACACCGGTACCTCACTCGGCGAGGCGCTCTCCGAGATCGGGTACCGGGGCGAACCCGGCGAGATCGACCCCGCGGCGTGTCTCGAACTCCACGTCGAACAGGGACCGCGACTGGAAGAGCGGGGTGTGTCGGTCGGGATCGTCGAGGGGGTGTTCGGGATGGCGTGGCTCCGGGTCACGATCGAGGGCGAGGCGAACCACGCGGGGCCGACGCCGATGCACGCCCGGAAGGACGCGCTCGCGGCGGCGGTGGACGCGATCGACGCGATCGGGGAGCTCCCCGGGAGGCTCTCGCCGGAGGCGGTCGCGACGGTGGGTCGGATCTCGGTCGAACCCGATTCGATCAACGTGATCCCCGCGCGGGCGACGTTCACGGTCGACGTCCGTGCCGATTCGGACACCGTCGTCGATCGGGCGATCGAGCGCGTGGAGCGGGAGCTCGCGGCTGCCTGTGATCGCCACGGGACGACGTTCGATCTAGATGAACGGTGGCGATCCGACCGTGTGACGTTCTCCCCGGTCGTTCGGAACGCGCTCGCCGCGGCCGCGGAGAGCCGTGACGTCGCCGTGGAGCACCTTCCGAGCGGGGCGGGTCACGACGCCGTCTCGCTCGCCCCGGTGGCGGAGTCGGGGATGGTGTTCGTCCCGAGCGCGGAGGGGATCACGCACAACGAGCGGGAGTTCACGCCCTGGGAGGACGCCGTCGCCGGCGCGCGGGTCTTCGCGGGCGCGACGTACGACCTCGCGACGGAGTGAGCCGGTTTCCGTACGCTTATTCCGGTCGGCCTCGCCCACCCGGTATGACCGATCCCGCGGACCTCGTGCTCACGAACGCGGAGGTCCACAGCCTCGCGGAGCCCGACGAGGTACACGAAGCGCTCGCGATCCGCGACGGCCGGATCGTCCGCGTCGACAGCGCCTACGAGGTCGAGTTCCTCTCGGGCGTCGGGACGGAGGTGATCGACTGCGAGGGCCGCGTCGTCCTCCCCGGGTTCGTCGACGCTCACACCCACATGGAGACGCTCGGCCGGTACCTCGTCTACGCCGACCTCTCGGGCGCGAGCGACGCCGAGGAGTGTCTCGCGCGGTTCGATTCCGGGGAGGAAGGCGAGTGGCTGCTCGGCTTCGGCTACGACGAGAGCGGCTGGCCCGGAGGCGAGTACCTCACCCGAGAGGAGCTGGACCGAGTGAGTACCGACCGGCCGGTCTGTGCGTTCCGCGAGGACATGCACGTCGCCTCGCTCAACTCGGTCGCGATCGAACGCCACGTGGGGGAGATGCCCGACGAGGACGTCGAACTCGGGGATGGGACACCGACCGGGGTGATCGTCGAGGAGGCCGTCGACGTGATCTACGAGGCGGTCGCGCCGGGTCCCGAGGAGACCCGAGAGCTGCTCGTCGCGGCCCAGGAGCGCGCGAACGAACTGGGTGTGACCGCGGTTCACGACATGGTTCGCGATTCCCACGCCCCGCGGGTCTACCGCGAGCTCGACCTCGCCGACGAACTCACCCTTCGCGTCCGGATCAACTACTGGAGCGACCACCTCGACGCGGTACGGGAGGCGGGGCTGTCGACGAACCACGGCAGCGAGTTCGTTCGGACGGGCGCGATCAAGACGTACACGGACGGCAGCTTCGGGGGTCGGACCGCGAAGCTCTCCGAACCGTACTCCGACGGCGAGGGGACCGGACAGTGGGTCGTCGGTCCCGAGCAGCTGGGTGTGCTCGCCGAGGAGGCCGACGGGGCGGGCTTTCAGCTCGCCGCCCACGCGATCGGCGACGAGGCGATCGACGCCTGTCTCGACGCCTTCGAGGGCTGTGCGACGCCGGGCGAGAGACGCCACCGGGTCGAGCACGTCGAACTCGCGAGCGACGAGGCGATCGGGCGATTCGCCGGTTCAGAGATCGTCGCCTCCGTCCAGCCGAACTTCCTCAAGTGGGCCCGGCCGGAGGGTCTCTACGACGCCCGACTCGGGGCCGAACGCCGCGAGGCGACGAACAGGTACAAAGAGCTGCTCGACGCGGGCGCGCCGCTCGCCTTCGGCAGCGACTGCATGCCGCTCGATCCGCTGTTCGGTGTTCACCAGGCGGTCACCGCACCAGCGGAGGGGCAACGGCTCTCGGTCACGGAGGCGCTCAGGGCCTACACCTCCGGCGGAGCGTACGCCGGATTCGACGAAGACCGGATGGGAACGGTCGAGACCGGCAAACTGGCCGACCTCGTCGTTCTGGACGAGTCGCCCTGGGAGGTCGACAGCATCGACGAGGTAGAGGTGGCGCTGACGCTCGTCGACGGCGAGGTCGTCTACGACGGCCGCTGAGCGCTCACTAGGAGGTTCTCGCCGGTCATCACTCCGGGTTTTACCACTCCGAGAAGCGAGAGCAGCGTCGGTGCGAGGTCGGCGAGCGTCCCGCCCTCGCGGATCGCGTAGCCCCCGTCGGTCCCGTCGGGGGCGGTGTAGATCACGGGGACCGGGTTGTACGTGTGGGCGGTGTGCGGGCGCTCCTCGGTTCCCATGTCGTCGGCGTTGCCGTGGTCCGCGGTGACGACGACGTGCGATCCGTGTGCTCGAAGCGTCTCCAGGAGCCGACTCAGCTGTGCGTCGACCGCCTCGCAGGCCGCGACGGCCGCCTCGAAGTCCCCGGTGTGTCCGACCATGTCCGGGTTCGCGTAGTTGAGCACGAGCACGTCCGGGTCCTCCGATTCGATCACCTCACGAGCCGTGTCGGTCACCGCCGGAGCGCTCATCTCGGGCTGGAGATCGTACGTCGGCACGCCCGGACTGGGGACGATCTTCCGAACTTCGCCCGCGAACTCCACCTCGCGGCCGCCGTTCAGGAAGTAGGTGACGTGGGCGTACTTCTCGGATTCGGCGATCCGGAGCTGGGTGTGCCCCTCTCGGGCGAGTACCTCCCCGAGCGTCTCCTCGGGCTGCTGTGGGGGGAACGCGACCGGGAGTCCGAACGTGGCGTCGTACTCCGTCGCGGTGACGAGGTGGATCTCGGGGGTGGTGACCTCGAACCTCCACTCGGGTCGGATGTCCGCGAGCATCCGGGTGAGCTGCCTGCCCCGGTCGCCCCGGAAGTTGAAGAAGACGACCGCGTCACCGTCTCGAACCGCGAGATCGCTTCCGGCCGACCCGTGGTCGGTGCTGTGGCCGTCATCTACACCGACCCCACCTTCGATCAGCGTCGGCTCGACGAACTCGTCGGTCACCTCCCGCTCGTAGGCCGCCTCGACCGCGCCCGGTGCCGAGGGCGCGACGTGCTCGGCCTCGCGGAGGACGATCGCGTCGTATGCCCGCTTCGTCCGCTCCCAGTTTCCGTCTCTGTCCATCGCGTAGTACCTTCCGGAAACGGTCGCGACGTGGCCAGTCCCGTACTCCTCGGCCGCCGCCGAGAGCGCCCGGAGGTACTCCGCGCCGCCGTGTGGGTCGGTGTCCCGGCCGTCGGTGAAGGCGTGCGTGACGGCCGCCACGCCGTTCTCCGCGGCGAGTTCGATCAGCGCGTGCAGGTGTGCCTGATCCGAGTGGACGCCGCCGTCGCTCACCAGCCCCATGAAGTGGAGCCGGCCTCCGGTCGATCGCACGTGTTCGAACGCGCCGGCGATCGCCGGGTTCTCCGCGAGTTCGCCCACCTCGATCGCGTCGTCGATCCGGGTGTACGCCTGGTTGACGACCCGACCGGCGCCGATCGTGAGGTGGCCGACCTCGCTGTTTCCCATCTGTCCGTCCGGGAGGCCGACCGCCCTCCCCGTGGGATCGAGCGTCCCGAACGCACCCTCCTCTCGAATCCGGTCGAAGACGGGCGTCTCCGCCGCCCGTACTGCATCCCGGTGACCCGCGCTCTCCGAGTCACCCGTCCCACTCAACCCCCAGCCGTCCAGGATAACGAGCGCCGCGTCCATACTCCTCACTCCGCTCGCACCCCCAAACCCGCTTCGCTCTCCCGACCGGAGTGTTTTTTTCGCTCCCTCGCCCAGCCACGCCAATGACGCTCGACCCCGTCCACGCACAGGGGATCGTCAGGCTCGCCAGACAGGTCGGTCGCGACGTCGACGACGGCGAGGGGAGGGCGTTCGCCGAGACCGTCTGGGAACGGTTTCTCTCCCCGCTCACCGATGGTTCCGGGCGGGTCGTGCTCGAGCCGATCGGGGAGCAGTACAGGGGCCGTGCGGACTGCGAGGACCTCTCGCTCACCGAACGACCGTTCGAGACGAGCCACGGGGTGGATTCGGGTACCATAAACCCGACGACGTTCAAGAACGGCGTCGTCCTCGACGCGGCACACGCCGCGGTCGGCTCGGTCCCCTCGGATCTCGACACCCACCGCGCGCGGAGCGTCGTCCTCGCGCTGCACTTCGACGACGTCTCGAAACGCTACGGCGGCGGCGGCTGGCGACCCTACGACGAGGGGTTCGCAGAGGAGCGAATCGTCCACGTCCGCGGGATCGACCGCTACACCGAACCCGTCGTCCACGCGCTCGCGCTCTACCTCGCCGAGGGCTATCACGCCCTCCGGTTCGTCGATCGGATCGACGACCTGCTCTACCTCGACGGTCCGCTCTATCCCAAGGGCCTGCTCAACTGGCGGGCCCTCGATTCTCACCTCGAGACCCGCCTCGAAGAGGGCCTCCCCCTGGAAGCAGTCGAGAACTACGTCCACCTGGTCGAGTCAGCGCTCGACAGGGGGGTGCCGCTCGTTGGGTTCGTGAAGAACCCTGCCTCCCGGACGATCACTCGGACGCTCCGTGAGAAGCTCGCGAAGAACGACGAGACCGGGATCGAGACGCGCTGGTCCGACGACACCGGCCTCTTCGTCCGTCTACTCGAACGCCGCGCCGAGGCCGAGCGCCTGCGCGAGGCGCTCACGTTCACCAACTGGTTCCGCTCGCGCTCGGGCGCGGATCGGGCGTTCGCGAGCGACGGCGACGCCCTCGGTATTCGGAGGCGGTACGACCCAGAATCGTACGAGGTAAGCTTCTTCCTGATCTACGACCCCCGCGACGACGTGCTCTACAAGGTCGAAGCGCCCTACGGCCTCACGCGCGAGGAGGGGACGAGAGAGGCGCTCACCCGGCAGGTGCTCTCGGAGGTCGCCGCCCAGCGGGGACCGCCGGAGGCGATCGCGAAGGCCGACGAACTCGCACGGATCAGGAGCGGAGAGAAGAGAGCGATCACGAGGATGATCGAACGCGAGACCGACTCCGAGGCGAGGCGGACCTACGACGACGTCCGGTGGGCCGAGGGCGAGTTCTGAGGCTCGGCCGTCAGAACCGGGGTTCGCCGACAGCTCTCGTGAACCGGCCGCCGCGTGGGACCTGCGAACTACGCACAGCGTCGTACCGACCCAGTCGTAGAACGAGAAACCGGTCTCGGAACACGAACGTCCGACGGATATCGGTTCACCGTTTGATCGACCCCAGTCCCTGTACGGTCGGGAGGTTCCAGCCGTACGTAACCGCAGCGAGTCGTGTCGCGACGGTGACTATCGCACACACCATCGCGGCGGTAGTTCCAGGCGTTCCGACGCTACTCGCTACGAAATACGCGCTCCCGCCCAAGACTGCACAGCTCGCGTAGAAGTCCTCGAAGAGAATGAACGGCGACCGGTCGAGCAGGATGTCTGCAACCGCACCGCCACCGACGGCGTTGATCGTCGCGATAGCGACGACACCGAACGCCGAGACGCCCGTCTCGGTCGCGACGATGGCGCCCGTCGTAGCGAACGCGGCGAGTCCGATAGCATCCGAGACGAGGGTGATCGGATGTGCATCCGGTGAGGTCAGAACGACGCTCAGCGCGATCGCCAACCCGACTCCGAACAGGCCCAGCGCGATCTCGACCGGGGATTGAAGCGCCAGTGGAACCCTCGTTACGAGGAGATCGCGCGTCACTCCTCCAGCGAACGCCATCGCCAGTCCCACGATCGTGATCCCGAACAGGTCGAACTCTTCACGAATCGCCTTGGATGATCCGACGAGTGCGAACGCGACCAGGCCGATCGTGTTCATCACGGCGAACGGATCACCGAACAGTGCCGCGATGAGGTCCACACTCACTGCTCGCGCCTTCGAGAGCGAGTCCCTTGACTACTTCGTATCGGATACCGTCTCTCCTCTCGATTCGGCCGTAGCCGTGATACGCGCGGTGTGAGTCACCTTTCCTCACCGTCTCCTTCACACCACTACCGATGACCCGTCGTCCACACAGTCCGAGACCTCTCTCCGCAACTCCTCGCTTACCGCGCGAGAGACGGGCGTTTCTCCACTTCGAACTCGACTTCTTCCGGGTCGACGCCGACGCGGGCGAACTGCGTGCGGATGTGGTCTTTCGCCGCCGCGACGGCCTGCTCGCGCGTGTCGAAGCCGCGGGGCATCGGCGACTCGAACGCGACGTGGAGTTCTCGTCCGTCGATTCTCTGCACCGTCCCTCCCGACTCGACCTCGTAGAACTCGTCGCAGACCCAGACGTACGGGGCCTCCTCGTTCGGCGCGCCGCTGAAGGTGGGCGAGCGCTCGCCCCGCTCGAAGAGCGTTCCGGTGAGGGCGGTCCCACCCGCGCTCCCGTGGATCAGCAACATCGGACCACCGCCCGGTGGAGGCTGCTGGAGGCGGCGGCCGAGACCGTCGAGCCGGGTCGTCGTCGCGGAGCGTAGCCGGACCGCGGTTCTGCGGGGGACATACACCGAGTACGCCGCGACACCCCAAAAGGACACCGTCGAGCAAGACTTTTGCTCCGCGCACCCATCGCCGGAAACATGACCGATCTCGGTGATTTCCAGGCGTCCGGTTCCGGCGCGTCGGACGGCGAGAACTCGACCCGCTCGACCGACGTCGGAGAGGAGTTCACCGAGTACGAGGCCGAGGCCGTCGGCACCGATCGGGGGATCGGGACGGTCGCGGTCAGCGAGGGCCTCGTGATCGCCGAGGAGGGAGAGGAGTGCCGGATCAGGGCCTACGTGACGACCGGCAACCGCTCGGAGATACGGCTCGGAAGCTACCTTCTCGTGCCGTATCCCGACGGCGAACTGCTCTTCTCGCGGATCACAGCCCTCGAGTACGCCCGGGAGTTCCAGGCCGACGACGCGACCGAGATCCACGCCCGACGGGCGATGCGCCGGACGTGGAACGGCGAGGCCGAGCGCGACTTCAAGTTCGTCGCGACGCTCGAGCCCGTCGCGGTGCTCTACGACGATGGAGGAGAGCTGAAACGGCGGATGACCGACCGGGTCCCGAAGCCGGACGCGGTCGTCCGGCGGGCGACGGACACCGAGGAGATCAAGACCGGACTGAAGATCCCCGAAGAGGGCGTCTTCCTCGGTCACCTCGCGGTCGGGGGTGAACGGGTGAGGACCGCCGCCTCCCCCCCGACGATCGACTATCGACTGAAAGACGACTACGCCGACGGCGACCCGCTGGTGTTCAGACACACGCTCGTCGCCGGCGGCACGGGATCGGGGAAGACCCACAGCACGAAGAACGTCCTCAGACAGTACCTCGGTCGGGAGTACGAGATGGACGACGGTCGGACGCCCGGCCTCGCGGTCGTGCAGTTCGACCCGCAGGACGAGTACGCCCAGATGCACGACGACAACCCGCAGGTAACCGCCGAGCAGGCCCGTGGGTTCGACCGCGAGGGGATCAGTTACGGCGGCTACGACGACACGACGGTGTTCGTCCCGAGCGTGGCGGGAACGAGCTACGAGGCGAGCCACCACGGTGCCGAGCGCGTCGAGTTCACGATCCCGTTCTCGATGGTCCGGTCGAACAAGTGGCTCGTCGCCGGCGCGAGCCTGAACGACAACCAGTACAACGCGCTGACGCACCTGTTAGAGCGCTTTTTCCGCCAGTACGGGAACGGGGGAACCTACGACGAGTTCACGACCTTTCTCGACGATCCGGCGCTCAGGGAGGAACTCGACGAGTCCGGCAGGGTCCACGAGGCGACCTACGACGCGGTGAAACGCCGCGCGTGGGGCTTCGACGCTGTCTTCGACGGCGACGCCCGGCCGATCACCGAGATGGTCCACGAGTTCGTCCGCCCGGGCGGGCTGAGCGTCGTCCCGACCTACCACGTAAACGACAGCCGGGCGACGGAGGTGGTCGTCCTCGCGGTAGCGAGCCTGCTGATCGACGAGAAGCTCTCGAACGACCCCCGGTTCGACCGGATCAAGGAGACGCCGCTCGTGATCGGGATGGACGAGGCGCACAACTTCCTCTCGGGGGCCGACAGTGCACAGGCAGGGCGCGTGATCGGGAAGTTCACCGAGGCGGCGAAACAGGGGAGAAAGGAGCGTCTCGGACTGTTCCTCGTCACGCAGGACCCCCAGGACATCGCCGAGTCGATCTTCAAACAGGTGAACACGAAACTCGTCCTGAACCTCGGTGACGAGGAGGTGATCAGGGCGGTGAACATTCCGGGCAGCTTGGCGGGGAAGGTCCCCTACATGGAGAAGGGCCAGGCGGTCGTCTACTCGCCCGATAACTCCGAACCGGTCGAACTCTGTGGCCTGTCGGTCTGTCTCACCCGCCACGGGAGGGACTGATAGGGATCCTCGTAGCCAACCCGATCGCTCAGGTAGACGTCTCACCGATCTCGTTCGATCCGAAATCGAAGAACGACGAACGTCTCCGACGGTTCCTGTGAGACCGAGGGACGTACCCACGTCCGGTTCCTCCTCACCCAGTGCCGGCGGAGGTCTTCGCCGGCAGTATGAGGTTTTATCGGCCGGGACGTCGAAACCGACCTATGGCGAGTAACGTCCTCGTGGCCGTAGATGGTTCCGAACAGTCGTTCGACGCGCTCGAGTACGCCGCCTCCGAGTTCGGCGACGCGACGATCACCGCCCTCACGGTGCTCGATCCGGCAGAGGTCGGTGCCGGCACCGAGGTCGCGATGGCGGTCAACGCGGACGAGTGGATGGCGACCGCCGAGAAACGCGCCGAGTCACACTTCGAAAAGGCCCGCGGGATCGCAGACGAAACGGGCGTCGACCTCGTGACCGAGACCGAGATCGGTCGTCCGGCGCGAACGATCGTCGAGGTCGCCGAGGAGGGCGGGTTCGATCACGTGGTGATGGGGAGCCACGGCCGCGAGGGCGTCTCGCGCATCCTCCTCGGGAGCGTCGCCGAGTCGGTCGTCCGGCGCTCGCCGGTGCCGGTCACCGTCGTCAGATAGTTCGTGTCGCTCTCCCCAGGGAGGAGACCGAACACCCGTTCGGGCGTGACGTACGAACGAAAGTAGTAATCTAAAACATTGTTTCTAATCGTATATTAAAACGTCTCCTCCCCGCTGCGCGCGTTATGAAACGACACAACCTCTCCGATACACTGATAAATAGTGCTGAAATATGATAAACCCTCGTCAGGGTATATGTGTCACTCCGTGGTACGGTAGGTGAGGTCCCCAGGATGTCGACCCCCTCCATCCCCACCCCGACCGACGACGCACAGACACTAGACCACCGCGCGCTCTCGCGCGCCGCCGTGCGACCGCTCCGAGCGATCGCCTTCTGGAGCGCGATCGCCCTCCCGTTCCTCTACATCCCGCTGCTGTTCGTAGAGGGACTCCAGACGGGCTCGCACATGACCGCCTTCTTCGTCCTCGTCGCCCTCCACGTCGTCTCGGTCGTCGTCGGCCACCGACACGGAAGCGACTGAGTCACGTCTCTTCGTGGAGCAGACAGGCCGCCCCGTGACCCGATCCGATCGGGTACTGCGGCGGAACGCGCTCCTCACACGGCGTCACGAACGCACGTTCGAGCACTGCCCGACCGTGATCGACGTCGCGCTCCGCGAGTGCCGTGATCGCCTCGGAGAGCGTCGCCTCCGCTTCGCGGTCGCCGATCCGCTCCGGGACCCCGAACTCCGAACGGATCGCCGCCGCGACCTCCTCGGTCGGGAGCGTCCTGCCCCCTTCCCCCCCGTCTTCCACCCGGGCTTCGACGAGCCTGTCGACCGCGTCCGCGTCGAACTCCCCCGATACCGTCCCGTCGCGCAGCGTCGCGACCGCCCGCCACGCCGACTGCTCCATCCCGTAGCCCTCGGGCTGGATCAGCGCCGGACATCGGGTCCGGAACCGGCAGCCGGAGGGCGGATTCCTCGGGGAGGGAACGTCGCCCTCGAGCGCGTCGATCCGCCGGCCGTACTCCGAGAGCGCCGCCCGGGGAACGCTCTCCAGGAGCGCCTCGGTGTAGGGATGTGCCGGGGTGTCGAAGATGGCGTCGGTCGGGCCGATCTCGACCAGCTTCCCGAGGTACATGATCGCGACGCGATCCGATATATGTCTCACGACCGAGAGGTCGTGGGCGATGAAGAGGTAGGTCAGCCCGAGTTCGTCCTGGAGATCCGCGAGCAGGTTGAGCACCTGCGCCTGGACCGAGACGTCGAGCGCGCTCACCGGCTCGTCGAGGACGATGAACTCGGGTTCGAGCGCGATCGCACGCGCGATGCCGATGCGCTGGCGCTGGCCGCCCGAGAACTCGTTGGGATATCGGTCGATCTGTCCCGCCGAGAGCCCGACCCGTTCGAGTAACTGCTGTGCTCTGAGCCGACGCAACCCGGCCTTCGACGGCGAGACCTCCACCCGTACACTGTCACCCTCGACGGTCGCGCTGGCCTCACAGCCGCGGGGTGCTTCGACCGACGCCGACCCGCTCTCGATCCGGACCGTGAGCGGGAGTTCGACGTCGATCCCTCCTGCCGGTCGTCCCTCCACCCGATCGCTTCCCGGCGGATCGACGCTCACGTCGACCTCCCCGTCGCCCTCGACGGTGAGGACGGGTTCGACGTCGGCGTCCCCCGGTGTCGTCGGCCAGTCGTGGACGTCGAGCGGCTCTCTGACGATCTGGCCGACGGTCATCCGCGGGTCGAGACTGGAGAAGGGGTCCTGGAAGACGATCTGCGCCCTGGTTCGAAAGACCGAGAGAGCGTCGTCGTCCATCTCAAAGACGTCCTCGCCGTCGAAGAGCACGCTCCCGCCGGTCGCCTCCCGGAGCCTGAGCAGGGTCTCGCCGGTCGTGGACTTCCCACAGCCGGACTCGCCGACGACGCCGAGCGTCTCGCCTGGGAAGACGTCGAAGGAGACGTCGTCGACCGCCCGCACGGGCTCGGTCTCCTCGCCGAAGAGCCGATCGAGCAGCGAGGTATCCGCGTCGTAGTACTTCTCGAGGCGCTTGACGCTGACGAGCGGGCTCTCGGTCGGGGTTTCCTCCGCAGTCTCGGAGCCGACGAACTCGAACTCCGATCCGTCACCGACGTCGCTCCCGGCCCCTTCGACGTCAGTCATCGGCCGGCACCTCCTCCGCCAGCTCCTCGGGCGAGAGCGCGCGCTCGGGCGCGTACTCATCCTCCGCGAGGTAACACTTCGCGCCGTGTTCGTCGTCGATCTGGAACTCCGGGGGCTTCGTGAGACACTCGCGCATCGCCTTCGGACACCGGTCGACGAAGTAACACCGATCGCCCATCTCCGCGGCGATCAGATCCGGGACGTTCCCGGGGATCGGCTGGAGCCGGGGGGAGGGCTCCTCGAGGTCGGGGATCGAGCCGAGCAACCCCTCCGTGTAGGGGTGGACCGAGCGCTCGAAGAGGTCGGAAAGCTCGCCGCGCTCGACGAGTTCGCCCGCGTACATCACGCCCACCCGGTCGCACATCCGGGCGACGACGCCGAGGTCGTGGGTGATCAGGACGATGCTCATCCCCGTCTCTTCCTGCAGGTCCCGGAGCAGGTTGAGGATCTGTGCCTGGATGGTGACGTCGAGCGCCGTCGTCGGCTCGTCCGCGATCAGCACGTCCGGCTCGCCCGCGAGCGCCTGTGCGATCATCGCTCGCTGGAGCATCCCGCCCGAGAACTGGTGGGGGTACTCCTCGGCTCGCGCGGCCGGGTCGGGGATGCCGACCTGCTCGAGCAGCGTCACCGCGCGCTCGTGGCTCCCGTCGGTGACGTACTCGTTCGAGGGGTAGACGAGCGAACTCAGGTACGAGCCGAGGCCGTAGCCCTGGGTCCGCGAGCGGGTCGACCGAGGGTTCGCCCGCGCCCTCCGCTGGACCTCGACCGCCTCCGCGATCTGCTCTCCCACCGTTATCGAGGGGTTGAAACTGCTCATCGGGTCCTGGAAGATCATGCTGAACGCCGAGCCCCGGAGCGCGCGCCGTTCGCCCTTCGAGAGCCGCAGCAGGTCGACGAACCCGCCGTCGACCGCCTCCGGCCGTTTCTCTCCCATCTCCTCGGCGAGATCGGCGTTCCTGTACCAGAGTTCTCCCTCGACGACCCTCCCGGGCGCGTCGACGAGATCGAGCACCGAGAGCGCGGTGACGCTCTTGCCGCTGCCGGACTCGCCGACGATGCCGAAGATCTCACGGGCGCGCACGTCGAAGCTCACCCGCTCGACCGCGTTCACCTGGCCCTCGTCGGTGAAAAACCGGGTCGTGAGATCCCTGACCCGGAGTACCTCCTCAGGCACCGCCACCACCCCCCGTGCCCTCGAGCCCGGGATCGAGCGCGTCGCGCAGCCAGTCCCCCAGGAGGTTGATGCTGACGACGCTCACGACGATCGCGAGCCCGGGCATGCTCGCGATCCACCAGGAGGTCGCGAGCCGGTCACGTCCCTGTGCGATGTCGAACCCCCACGATAGCGTCGTCCCCGAGAAGCCGAGAAACGAGAGCGAGCTCTCTAAGAGGATGATCGCGGCGACCTGGATCGTCGCGAGCACGAGGATCGGCGTGATGCTGTTCGGGAGGACGTGTCTCCTGATGATGTAGCGGTCTGACGCGCCGATCGAGCGGGCTGCTTTCACGTACTCCTCGCCGCGGATCGAGAGCGCCTCGCCACGGGCGATCCGGGCGAACCAGACCCAGTTGACCAGCGCGACGACGAGCGTCACGGTGCCGGGGAAGACGAACCGTTCGGGCCGACCGGAGACGAGGCCGAGTTCGACCCACGGGTCGGGCACCAATAGCCGTCCCGCGCCGAACATGGCGATCAGCGCGATCGCGAGCACCAGCGCCGGAAAGGCGAGCATGATGTCCGCAAAGCGCATCAGGCCGTCGTCGACGCGCCCGCCGTAGTAGCCCGCGACCATCCCGACGGTGACCCCGGAGACGGCGGCCAGCGCCGTCCCGATGATGCCGACGAGCAGCGAGGTCCGCGCGCCGTAGATCACCCGCGAGAGCATGTCCCGGCCGAGCGCGTCGGTTCCCAGCGGGTGGGCGGCCGTCCCCGCGACCTCCTCCTCGACGCGAGTCATCTCGCCGTCGACCATCGCGGTCGTCTCGGTCGTCGTCGAGACCCCCAGTGGCGGCAGGTTCGACCCGGCGAGCTCCTGTGTCGTCGGGTCGTACGGCGCGATGAAGGGCGCGAACAGCGCGACGAGGAAGATGAACACCGCCGTCACGAGCGCGATCTTCGCGAGCAAGCTGTGTTTCAGCTCGCGTTTGAGGTTCCGTTTCGTCCTGTCCGTGAGCATCAGTCGTAGATCACCTGCGGGTTGATCGTCGCGTAGAGCACGTCGACGGCCGTGTTCACGATCACGAACCCGGCACCGATGACGATCAACGAGCCCTGGATGATCGTCCAGTCACGGCTGGTGATCGCGTTGATCACGAGCGTGCCGAGTCCGGGCCACGAGAAGACGAACTCCGTGATCACCGCCCCGCCGATCAAGGTACCCAGTTGGAGGCCGAGGATCGTCACGATCGGGATCAGCGTGTTCCGTAGCACGTGTTTGTACCGGACCAGGGTCTCGGGCAGTCCCTTCGCCCGCGTCGCCCGCACGTAGGACTTGCCGAGTTCGTCGAGCATCCCGCTCCTCGTGAGCCGGACGATCAGCGCCGTGAAGTACGTCCCGAGGGTGAGCGCCGGCAGGATCATGTGCGCGATCCAGGTCCGGACCCCGGTGACCTCGAGCTGGAAGACGAGCAGTTCGAGCGCCGGCAGCAGCCCGATCGGTCGTCTGCTCGTCGGAAGGAGTCCGAGGTTCACCGAGACGATCAGGATGAGCATGATGCCGAGCCAGAAGTTCGGCGTGCTGATGCCCACGAGCGAGAACGAGGTCGCGGCGTAGTCGGCGGGCTTGTGTCTGCGCGTGGCGCTGATCACGCCGAGCGGGATCGAGAAGACGAGCGCGACGAGCGTCGCCGCCACCGCGAGTTCGATCGTCGCGGGCAGTCTGGCGAAGACGCGCACCGCGGCGGGCGTCCCCGAGATGTAGGAGTAGCCCATGTCGCCCTGGAGCAGGCCGAAGAGGTAGTCGACGTACTGTACGTAGATCGGCTGGTCGAGGCCGAGCTCCTGGGCGATCCGTGCCCGGAGCTCGGGCGAGGCGTCGAGCGGGGCGACCGCGTCGACCGGGCTTCCCGGGGTGACGAACCGCAGCGCGAAGACGACGGTGATGACGCCCCAGATGACGAACAGCCCCTGGAGCACTCGGCGGAGGACGAACCGTGCTAGCGACATTCAGTATATCTCGGTGGTAGTTCGCACGCGATGCTACTGCAGACCCATCTCCTTCGCGAGGATGTGTTCGTCCTGTCTGGCCTCCCAGTCGAGCCGGTCGCTGATGCCGTAGACGCTGTACTGACGGTTGAGGAAGACCCACGGCGCCTGCTCGTTGAGGTACTCGTTGGTCTCTCGAAGCGTCTCCTCTCGGGTCTCCTCGTCGGCCTCGTTCTGTGCCTCGTCGATCAGTCCGTAGACCTCCTCGTCGACGAACGCCTGCGTCGCGGTTCCCTCGCCGAACCACGGGATGATCGTCTGGCTCGCGTCGAACGTGGTGTTGCCCCAGCCGATCATGAAGAACTCGGGGGAGGTGTCCAGATCACCGTCTAAGATCTCGTCGGCGAGCGAGCCGAACTCGCGCTGTTCGAGCTCACAGGAGACGTTCGGCAGGTCGTCGATGTAGCCCGAGACCGCCTGTGCGATCTCGATGTCGCCCAGGTAGCGTCCAGCGGGCGCGTGGAGTTCGATCTCCGCATCCGAGTAGCCGCTCTCTTCGACCAGCTCCTCGGCCGTATCGGGATCGTACGGGTACGGCTCGATCTCCTCGTTGTAGCCGACGTAGCCCTCGAGCGTCGGCTGGCCGGTCGGGTCGCCGAAGCCCGCGAGGATCTCGTCGATGATCGTCTCCAGGTCGATCGCGTAGTTCATCGCCTGGCGGAACTCGAGGCTGTCGAACGGCTCGACGTTGTTCCGCATCGGCATGAACAGCACCCGCGTGCTGGGGACCGCCTCGATCCTCGTTCCGTCCTCGTCCTCGACCCGGGGGGCGTCCTGTGGGGGGACGCTCTCGACCACGTCGCTCTCGCCGGCGAGCAGGCTGTTCACTCGCGTGCTCGACTCCGAGGCAGCGTCGTAGACCACCTCCTCGACCTCGACCTCGTCGCCCCAGTAGTCGTCGTAGACGACGAACCGGGCGAACTCGTCCTCGGTGAACTCCTCTAGCCGGTACGGCCCGGTCCCGTTGATGTCCTGGCCGACCTCGTCGCCCGCCTCCTCGACCCACGACTCCTGCATCACCTGGCAGTAGGAGGCGAAGTTGCCGAACACCATCGGGTTCACGCCGTCGGAGGTGACGACCACCGCGTTCTCGCCGTCGGGTTCGGCGTCCACGACGCCCGCGAGCTGGTCGGCCTGCGGGCTCACGATTCCGACGTCGGGGTCGACGACGCGGAGGATGCTGAACGCGACGTCGTCCATCGTCATTTCGTCGCCGTTGTGGAAGGTGACGTCCTCCCTGAACTCGAAGCGGACCTGGCCCTCCTGCTCGTCGATGTACTCCCAGTCGGTGGCCAGCCCCTCCCTGATCGTGCCGTCGGGCTCGCGATCGAGCAGGCCCTCGTACGCCTGGAGGATGACGTTGTCCGTCGGCGTCTCGCGGTGGTCCTGCGGGTCGAGCGTCGAGGCGAACTGTCCCTGTGTGATCGTCACCGAGGCGTCGTCGTCCTCGGTATCGGGGTCGTCGTCGTCGTCCGTGTCCGCGTCGTCGGTGTCGGGGTCGGCGTCGTCGTCCGCGACGTCGTCCGGGTCGTCCGGGTCCTCCCCGTCGAGGCAGCCGGCGAGCATCGCGCTCGCCGTCGCTGCCCCTGCGAACCGAAGGTACGTTCTCCGACCGACCGCCCGACCGCGTCGTTCTGGTGCCATGGAATCTTCTCACACAGTGTACGCAAATAGCTTTCGACTAACGCACGCGAGAGACACGCAGTCACCGCTTCACGGCGGTTTCGCCTCGTTTCACTCGATCTCGGCCCTTGACGTGAATTTTATGCTTGTGGGACGGTATGTGGTAACCATGGCCACCTACGGCCGTCGGTCCCTCCGTGATCGCTTCGACCTGGCGTCGACCCCGCACATCGCCCACCCGCCACGAACCCACCACCGCGACTTCTACGTCGCGACGGACGGCTCGTTCCGCCGTGCGACGGGCGAGGCGGGTCTCGGGGTCGTGATCGAGACGCGAGACGGCGCGCGCGTCGCCCGGCGTGCGCTCTCGACCGTCGCCCCGGACAACAACGTCGCCGAGTACCAGGCGCTCGACCTCGGCCTCGACCTCCTCGCCGCCCACGCGCCGCCCTCGGCTCGCGTCGGCGTCCTCCTGGATCACGACCAGCTCGCGAGCAACGTCAACCTGGCGACGCTCACCCGGCGCCAGCCCGACTGGGAGTCGCTCTCGGAGCTCTGCGTCCCGCCCGCCAGTCAGTCACACTGGCGGTCGATCCGCGCGCGACTCGACTCCTTCGGCGAGCTCCGTGCGGCGGTCCTCGACGGCGGCGAGAACCCGGCCCACCCGCTCGCGAACACCCCAGAGCGCTACGACCACGTCAACCGAGAGCCGGTGCGCCCGACGTCGGCTCCCTCCGTGCAGGTCCCACCGCCCTCCCGCGCCGACCGCCACGCGACCGGTCAGGCCGACGACTGAGAGCGACGGCCGTGCTCGCTTCCCGACGAGCCGGTCCGTGTGGACACTCCCGGGAATCAGTGTCAGTCGTTCGCGTGATAGATCGCCGGCCGATCGAGGTCGCGGTCGCCCACCCGGACCGTCTCGGTCGGCCACTCGTCCGTCGTCGTGAGTACCTCGAACCCCTCCTCGGCGACGAGGACAGTGTCTTCTCCCTTCGCTCCTCTCACCGTAGGGTTCCAGGCGTAGGCCATCGGGAGGTGGACCGCCTCTTCGCCCCCCGGCCTCGCGATCCACTCCCGCCCGGAGAACCCGGCCGCCCCGCCCTGGTGGTGGTGACGCCACTCGTCGGGCCAGCCCACGTCGGCGTACCCCGCCCGGATCGCGTCGAAGACCTCGCCCGCCGTCCCGTCGTCGAGTCCGACCCGGCGGGTGGCCGCGAGCGCCCTCGCTTCGACCTCCGCCGCTGCTCGGTGTCTCTCTGCGAGCCACTCGGGCGGGTCGAACGCTACCGTCCGGGTGAGGCTGGCGAACAGCCCGTCGCGTTCGGTCGTCACGGAGACGAGCGCGTAGTCGCCGACCTCGACGTCGGTCGGGGTGTAGTGACGATAGCGCGGCGCGCGATACCTCCCTCCCACGAGGACGACTGGCGAGTCGATTCCGTGAGCGAAGAGCGCCCCGCGGAGCGACGCCGCGACCTCTCGTTCGGTCGTCTCGGGAGTGACCTCCCGACAGACGCCCTCGACCGCCGCCGCCGCGTCGCGCCCGAGCGACCAGTAGCCGTCGATATCGCGATCGGAGAGCGGCTGACGGAGTGTCGAGGCGTCGATCCGCGTCATCCCCTCGACCTCGAAGTCCGCCGCTGCAGGCGTCGGGGATCGCCTTCTCACCGCCTCCGCGAGCGTCGTCTCGTACCAGGGGAACTCGGTGACCGTGGTCTCGGAAGCGAGTTCCTCCTCTCTCAGCCTGGCGGCCTCGATCGAGTCCGTCACCACCTCCACTCCCGATCCGGTGTAGCCAGCGGCAGCGACGCCGACGCGCTCCCCGCGGCTGACCACGTTGTCACCGCCGGTGAGCCACGCGAAGCTCGCCGGTTCGGCGAACCAGACGGCCTCCAGCTCCCGTTCGTCGAGGTACCGATCGAGACGTTCCTCTCGCATGGCGACCCTGGCACCCGAACGCACACAAACCTGCCGGAGACGGTCGGACAGAGCTAAGTGCGCACCACCCCGAGAACCGGGTATGCGACAGAGGGGACCTCCGTACCGAGGTGTGTGGTCGTGAACGGCCGGCTCCGTTCGCTGCTGCTCGCCACGACGGCGACGACCTCCGCCCTGATCCTGATCGGGATCTACACCGCCGCGGCCGGTGCGGGACTGACCTGCGAGGCGCGCTGGCCGCTCTGTGACGGCGCGGTCTTCGGGCTGTTCCCGGCGAACTGGCCGAGCTTCATCGAGTGGTTCCACCGGCTGATCGCGATGGTCGCCGGCTTCCTGGTGATCGGCGCTGCCTACGGCGCCTGGCGCTGGGAGTCCGATCGCAGAGTACGGCTCTCCGTGACGCTCGCGCTCGTCCTCTTTCCCGTGCAGGCGTTACTCGGCGCGGGGACCGTCCTCCAGTACACGTTCGTCTACCTCACCGCCCACCTCTCGACCGCGCTGGTGATCTTCGCCTCGCTCGCGCTCGCAACGCTCTGGTCCTACGGGGACGACGCCGTCTCCGTCGCCCGCGTCCGATACGCCCTGCTCGCCGTCGTCGGCGCGGTTCCGGTGATGCTCGCGCTCTCGCCGGGACTCTTCTTCGTACACACTCCCGTCGTGCAGGTCGTCTATAACGCCGCCGGCTTGCTCGCGTTCACCGGTTTCGTGGTCGTCGCGGCGTGGAGCGCGCTGCTCTCCGCGAAGGGTCGTCTCGACGCTCTTCGGGTCGTCTCGTCGGTGGGGGCGGTCGTCGTCGGCCTCCAGCTGCTGGTCGGGCGGTTCGTCTATACCGAGCTGATCCAGCTCCTCGACGCGGCGACGCTCGTGGCGACGGCCGTGCTCGCGATCTGCGCGCTCACGCTCGCCTCCCGCGTCGAGCCCCGACGGCCGCGGCTCGCCGAACGGACCTCCTGAGAAACGTGTGGTATGACCCGGGGACGCCGGTGGGTTGGAGTCGATCCGTGCGCGAACGATCAGTAGTAGTAGACGTCGACGTCACTCTCACAGATCGTGCAGTTCGCACGGGTGCCTTTCAGGCGATCGGATGGATGGTGGTGGATGGTCGTGTCGCCGTGAGCGCTCGAGTCGAGTGGAGAGCCACAGCGGGGACAGCACACCGTTACGTCCGACCGGGCCATATCTACGCCCAGGTGAACAGTCACCTTTACTATCACGTCCGTAACGACCGATAAGGCACCGACCAATCGGGATATGATGGGACCTAAACGAAGTCCGAGAGCCCGGACTGGTCGTTCGCGGGTTCCGGTGGGTCGCCGTCGCCATCGCCGGCTCCGTCCTCGGTTCCCGTCTCTCGCTCCGACCGCTCTCCCTCGTCGTCCCCCTCGCGCGCGGGCGCATCGCTCTCCTCTGACTCCTCCGTTCGTTCGCCCGGTTCGAACGCGCCGCCGGAGCCCTCGACGACCGCCTCTCCTCTGCGTTCTGCGGCCTCCTCGACGATCGATTCGACCTTCCTCGTGTCCTTCCCGCTGCCGGTGACGAACGCGACGTGTTCCTCCGCGAGGTCGTACCGTGCGGCCATCGCCACCGTCAGCTCCCGGTTCTTACAGTGATGGGTCATCGTCGAGAGGAACGGGAGGACCTCCCTGCGCGCACTCGCCATGCTGATCCCTCCCGTCTCGGCGATCTTCCTGGCGACGTAGTCCCGCCGATCGCGGGCCGCGCGCGACCGACCGAGCTTCGACCAGTAGCTCGGCGGTCCGTAGCGCGTCCAGCCACCTTTCGGCTCCTGTCGGGCGGCCGCGACGCCGGCGGTCATGTTGTCCGCGGCGTACCGCCAGTAGCTGTAGTTCTGACTCGCCCGCACGCGGCCGAGCCAGACGTCGGCGCGGCCGATCGACTCGTACGCACCCGAGAGCTCTGGCCCCTCGTACACCTTCGGGACGTTGTCCTCGATCCAGTTGATCAGGTCGTCGGGCGTCTCGTCCACCGCGTAAGAGGCGCGTAACGCGCCCTCGGGGCTTTCCTCCTTGAAGAGATCGTCCATGAACTCGAAGATCCCCAGCGATCGATCGCGCTCGCCGGTGACGACCGCCTCGGTGGTGAGTCTCTCGTGGCTCTCGGCGAGCGCCTGGAGGTCGTTCACCGCCGACCGGAGGTCGCCGCTGGTCTGCTCCGCGATCGCCTTCAACGCCTCCTCGTCGTACTCGACGCCCTCCTTCCGGCAGATGTCCCGCAGCACCGGGACGATGGATCTAGAAGATACGTCGCGGAACTCGATCGTCTCGCAGGCGTCCCTGAGCCCGCGGGACATGTCGTAGAACTCGTTGGCGATCAGCACCATCGGCTGGCCCGCCTCCTTCACGAGCCGGGTCACCGCCCGTGCGCCGCCGCGGTCGTAGGTCCCGTGGATGTTGTCCGCCTCGTCGAGGATCACGAGCTTCCTGCCCGCTCCGCCCCCCGTCAACGTTCCGCTCATCGCCGCCTCGCCGGCGACCCGTTCGATGACGTTCGCCGTGCGCTGGTCGCTCGCGTTGAGTTCGATCGTCGGCCAGCCCATGTCCGCGGCCAGCGCGTGCGCGGCCGAGGTCTTTCCTACACCCGGACTGCCGTGGACGATCACCGCCGTCCGGTGGCTCTCCCACGTGTCGGCCCACTCGTAGAGCGCGTCCCGAGCTTTGTCGTTGCCGCGCACCTCCGAGAGCGTCGTCGGGCGGTACGTCTCGGTCCAGTCGGCCATTATCACCCCTAAGTCCGACCCTCGGTTAGGTGTTGCGAACCCCCGTTCTCAAAGCGGCTTTGTCCCTCGTCGTCGTGGTCTTCGCATGGAGGAGTTCGAGTACACCTACACCGGAGGGATGAGCGACGAGGCAGTCGGGCGGCGACTGCGAGAGGCGAACACCGCCACGCTCGCGCTCGCGGAGGGAAACGAGGCCTACGCCATCCCGGTCGCGATCCACTACGAGGAGGACGCTGTCTACCTCCGACTCGCGGTCCAGCCGGGAAGTACGAAACGGGGGTTCCTCGCTGCGACCGACCGCGCCTGCCTCCTCGTCTACGACGACGACCCTCTGGAGGAGTCCTGGAGCGTCCTCGTCAGGGGGCCGATCGAGCCCGCCACCGAGGCCGACCGCGAAACGATCGGGGACGTCGAGACGAAGTTCGTCCCGCTCCGGGTCTTCGGCGAACCGATCGAGGACCTCGAACCGCGGCTGTTCGCGCTCCGCGTCGAGACGATAACGGGAAGGACAGCCTGATCCGCACTCACAGCTCCCTGGCGACCATCTCCCCCCAGTGTTCGAAGCCGTGGCGGGCGTAGAACGCTCGCGCGCGCTCGTTCGCCCGATCGACGTCGAGGACGATCCTGTCGAGGGGGAGGTCCTGTTCGCGCGCGACCGCGTAGGCCGCCTCGATCAGCTCGTCGGCCACGCCGGTTCCCCGGTGCTCGGGATCGACGTAGAGTTCGTTTACCACTGCGGAGTCCCAGATCAGCGAGAGCTCTCCGGGGAGGACGAAGACGTAGCCGACGACGTCCTCCTCGACGGCGACGGCCACACAGCCGGGGTCGTCCGCGACGCACCGATCGACCCACGCGAGATACCGCTCCCTGTACCGGTCGGTGAGTTTCCCCTCGTACGTCTCGGTCTTCGCGTCGTCTCCGGTACCTGACCCGAGGCCGAGTTCGAACGCACGCTTACACGCCCACAGCCCTTCACGGTCCCGCTCCGGGTCGTACGGCCTGTACTCCATGCGGTCGTCTCCGTTCGCCGTCGTCAAGGCCTTCCCGTTCCCGGCGATCGTCGACCCGGGTTCGACACGCTTTTGCGCCGATCAGCGGTAGAGCGGGTATGCGACGGCTTGTCGAGGGAAGCGGGAGATGAGCGGGGATCGGAGCCCGCGCGCGGACCTAGCGGAGAAGATCGCCGGCGAGGTGACGCTGAGCGACGACCCCGGGGCGACACTCCGGAAGTGGCGCACGGACTTCTCGGTCTCACAGACCGACCTCGCTCGCGAACTCGACGTCTCCTCCTCGGTGGTCTCGGACTACGAGAGCGGGCGGCGCGAGAGCCCCGGCATCGGCGTTGTGAGCCGGATCGTCGTCGCACTGCTCGACATCGACGAACGGCGAGGCGGCGACCGGATCCGCCAGTACGGTCGGGTGCTCTCGGCGGGCTTCGAGAGCGACGTCGTCTACGATCTCAGGGAGTACTCGGCGACGGTCCCGATCACCCGGTTCTACGGTGCCATCGGCGCGAGCGAACTCGTTTCCGGTACCTTCGAGCGGATCAGCGGCCACACCGTGATCAACAGCATCGAGGCGATCACGACGCTCTCGTCCGACGAGTTCTACCGGTTGTACGGACAGTCGACGAACCGAGCGCTCGTCTTCACCGACGTCACTCGCGGGGAGTCCCCGCTGGTCGCACTCCGCGTGGTGACCCCGACGCCGAACGCGGTCGTCCTCCACGGACTCGGTGAAGAGGCGGTCTGGGAACACGCCGCCGACCTCGCCAGGATCGACGGCTTCTCGCTCGCCGTGTGTGAGACCGGGTTAGAGGAGCTGCTGGAGGAACTCCGGGAGTTTCCGTGAGGCTCGCGACGGTTACTCGACGTACGGATCGAGTACCTCCGTACCGGGGAGCGAGCCACGATCGGAATAGCGCTCAATCAGTCGAAAGAGACCGGTCGCGATCGACCACGGCGACAGACGCTGGTTGTAGACGATGACGATTCCCTCGTGTTGGTCCTCCGAGAGCGGTTTGAAACCGAGGACGTCGTTCGTGACGACGATGAGGTCCTCTTTGCGAGCGTATGGGAGGATGTCCTCGAAGTCGTCCGCACCGGGAAACAGCGCGTCGGAGACGTGTTCGCCCCGGCTACCCTCTGCCACGAGGTAGGTCGCGACCTGCCTGCCCAGGTTCTCGTCGATGAGAAAGCACCACTCGGTCACGGGGGTTCTCCCGATCACGACCGATCCTCGTCGAACCGACCATCACTGATCGACCGTCCGACAAGTTCGAGGTCCATCACGAGGTGGCAGAGAAGCGCGTCGAGGGCGGGGCGAAGGGGTCGAGTCGATTCGCACGGACCTTGGCGGATCGCAGTCGGCCTGATCGGTCTCGAGGTGCGGACGTGAAGAGTGACGTGACGACGCCCCGAAACGCCGCCGATGGAGATCCGTGAACCGGAGTCACCGACCGAACTCCACGCGGCCCCCTCGCTGACTGCCGACGCCTGGCGCGAGGCGTTCTCCCCCATCGTCAACGAGGAGGCATTCGAGGCCGTCGAACTCCTGCCGATCCCGACGATCTCGACGATCGCTATCTCGGCATCCGCAGGTTGGACGACGGCGTCTCCCTGGTCACCGACGACCACAGAGCGATCATCGGGTGGTCGTCGCTGATCTGGGACCGAAACCTGACGAGAGAGTACGTCGACGGGGACGAAGCCGAGATCCGGACGCTCTACGTCCACCCGGATCGGTGGGGGAGGGAGTCGGGACGTGGCTCCTGGAGGCGGGGCTCGACCGCGTCCCGGAGCCGACGACGGCGGTCGTCCTCGAGAGCTTCGAGGCGAACGAGACGGGTCGATCGTTCTACGAGTCACGTGGGTTCACGAAACGGGGATCGACGGCGTTCGAGATCGCAGAGGACTCCTATCCCTCGGTGATCTACGAACGAGGGCTGTGAGGACTCGGACGATCGGTCGGGATGGGCCCGTCGTCCGATCTACTCCACGAACCGGTACTTCCGCTCGTTCATCCGGCCCCAGCCGTCGAAGACGAACTCGCCGTCAGGTACGGTGAACTCCTCGACCTCGGTGCCGGTCTCGACGTCGTGGTTGTGGACGTCGTGGACGCGCTCGTACTCCTCGAAGCTGATGTCGTAGCGCGCGTCGAGCTGTTCGTCGATCGGCATTCGGGCGATCTTCTCCGCCCAGTTCTCGTTCACCCGCTCGACGTGGATCTCGGCCTGCGCGCCGCTGCCGTAGGAACCTACCAGGAGGCGCTCGCCGGTGAGATCGACACCCTCGTCGAGGGCGGTCTTGAGCGCGCTCGCGCGGGCGATGTGGACCGAGCCGGTGTACCAGTTGCCCACCTCACGCGAGATGGTGAGCGTCGGGTCGATCACCCGGTCGTACCACTCCTGGTACGCCTCGGTCCGTTTGAGGTCGTCCATGTAGACGGTCATCGCCTCGGTGAACTCCTCGTCGTACTCGTAGTCCTCGGCGCGGGGCTGGCGGCCGATCTCGTCGGCGAGTTCGTCCTCGATTTCCGTATCGCGGATCATGTGGCGGTAGCCGAACAGCGCTGCCTTCCGGACCATCCCGGGGAACGGTGTATGGAAGGGAATGTAGGCGAAGTCGTCGGGGTGGGTCCGGCCGACCATCGACTCGTAGTCCTCTAACGCCTCGCGCATCCGGGCGAGGTAGACCTGCACCGAGCGTTTTCCGTCGACCGAGGGAAACTGCTGGTTCGGTTTGAGGAAGTCGGTCTCGTCTGCGCTTCCATATCCCTGCTCGGTCGAGAGGCTCACGATGTCGGGCTCCTCGTCGATCAGCATCGCGACCGCGCCCGCGCCTTGCGTAGCTTCGCCGGGGTCGTTACGCGCGTAGAGCGCGGTGTCGGTGGCGATGACGAGCGCCGCTCGGCCCCTGTTGCGCCCCGCTTTGATCCAGTTGTAGGCGTCGTCGATCGACTGGGTGCCCGCGACACAGGCGAACTTCCGCTCGCCCTTGTTCGCGTGGTGGAAGTCCCCGTCGAAGACCTTCTCCAGACAGCCCGCGATGTACGTCGAGACGGGTTTCGAGTGGTCGAATGCGCTCTCGGTGGCGACGTCGATTCGGCCGATGTCTTCGGGAGACAGTCCCTCCCGGCGCATGAGTTCGTAGGCGGCGTTCGCGCCCATCGTCACGATGTCCTCGTAGACGTCGGGGAAGGAGCTCGCGTAGAGGCCGAGTCCCTTGGTGTACTTCTCGGGGTCGTCGCCTTTCACGGGCGCGAACTCCCCGGGGAGGTCGAGCCGAAGCTTGCCGGTACGTATCTCGATCGCGTCGATGCCGACCTCGGTCATAGCCCGACGAGGGCGCCGTCGCTATATCTGTCTGTCGATAGATCCTTCGACACGCGTCGAAGTCGGTACCGAGACCTACTCCTCTTCGATGACTTCCGGGTCTCGTACCGCGCTCTGGAGGCTGTCGAGGCCGTTGACCCACTCGGAGACGAGTCCGTACTCGAACTCGCCGAGCACCTCGAAGTCGAGGTCCTCGCCGTCGATGATCAGCGTGCCCGCCTGGACGCAGTAGGCGAGCGCCGCGTCGAACTCCTCTTCGGCCTCGGCGTCGGCGGCCGCCTGGACGTAGGCGTGGGGCTCGCCCTCCTCGACGGGCCCGGCGGCGACGAACTCCTCGGCGGCGGCGAAGACACAGAGCAGGCTGGTTTGAACGCCGTCGATCAGGAACGCCGTCTCCTCGTCCTCGATCCCCGGCTCCGCGAGGACGATCTCCCTGATCTCCGCGAGTTCGTCCATCGCTTCCTCGTCGTCGAGCGTCCCCTCCTCGTGGGCCGAGAGGACCTTCGCGACCGCGATGGCGGCGTCGTCCTGCAGGTTCAACAGGAGCCGCGCAGACCCCTCGTCCTCGGGATCGAGCTCCTCGTCCTCGATCCGGTCGATCCAGTTCTGCCACCGCTCTTCCGAGTAGAACGCCTCCGGTGGTGTGCTCATAGCAGAGGAGAGCGGACGTGGCGTCAAAGTCCTTTCTCTACGCGAGTTCGGCCCATGTATCGATATCGTAGAGCCGTCTCGGGGTTTCGACGTGCGCCGTCTCGATCCCCACTCCGTAGCCTTCCTCGCGCAGCCACTCGACCCTGCGGGGGACCGTCTTCGGACCGAGCACCGCCCCGGGACGGTCGGGGTCGTCGATGAAGTCGGTCTCCATCAGGAACGGCTCACCACCCTCCGCCGCCCGTCGGAGTTCCTCCCTCCGGCTGATCACGCTCGGGGTCGGTCCCTCGAGCCGACCGCCCGCGAAGTGTTTCACGACCTTCTCGCGCGCGAGCCCTCGCTCCTCGGCCCACTCCGCGATCTCCGTGAGGTCCTCGCTCGACTCGGTGTGGAGCTGGACGACGCAGTCGCGTTCGGCCCCGCGCGCGAGCGCGTGTCGTAACACCCCGTTCGAGGCCTCCCACACCTCCTCGTCGATCTCGTAGTGTGGCCGGCCGGACTTGAGCGCGAGCGCCCGTCCCGACTCGACGTACGCCGCGGCGAGGTCGATCCCCTCGCCCATCACCTCGCGGGCCTCCTCGGGCGTCGATCCCGCGTCGACGAGCCGAGAGATGAGGGCGGGGTGAACCCCGAGGACCGGCCACGCACGTCCGGGTAGCACGTCGGTTGCGCGCTCGACCGCCTCGACGGTGGTCTCGAAGACCGGCTCGAAGGAGTCTCTCCCCGTCGGGAGGTCACCGAGGTGCCAGGAGGGTTTGTTGACGACGAGGAGGTGCGTCCCGCCCGCGCGGGCGAACTCCTTCACCGCCTCGATCCCGCGACCGCGGACCGGATCGAGGTGGAGGTGGTTGTCGAGGACCGGCGTCTCGAACTCGCTCATGCCCTCCCTCGGACTGCGCCGCTCAAAAGCGCTCTCACTCGCCGAGGGAGAACGCCTCGCCAGCGGCGTTCGCGAGCGCGTCCGAACGGCCGTGCAGCCCCGGCGCGACTGCGACCGTCTCGACGCCTCGGCGGCCCGCGAGCTCGACGACGGGTTTGAAGTCCGTATCGCGGGAGACGACGACCAGTACCTCGAACGCCTCCTCGCAGATCAGTTCGGTCGCGTCGATCGCCAGCCTGACGTCGACGTCACCGCTCGTGATCACCACCTCGAAGCCGCGGGCCTCGCCCGCCTGGATCAGCCCCGGCGTCGCGTGTTCGTCGAGGTAGAGCCGGGTGACCGAGAGCGAGCCGAAACGCTCGGCGGCCGCCCGCACGTCGTCCAGGTCGACGTCGAACTCCTCCCTGAGGACGTTCGGACCGTCGACGAACAGCCCGACACGCGGGGCTCGGTCGAGGTCGATCGCTCGCTCCAGAAACCGCTTCATACCGTCTCCTGTCCGTTCGTCGCCGAAAGCCCATCGGATCCGCTCGGGACCGATCGTTCCTCTCCGACCCGGTTTCATATCGTCACTGACGGTACATCACCCGACGTGTCCCCCGTTTCCGTCGGAAGCTCCACCGATCGCCTCACCCGGCTCGCTTCCGATACGGATCCGGACGCCGGCGTCTCCGAGTCCCGAAACCGTCCGTACGACGACACCTCTCGCCAGCTCTCCTCCACGGAACCCGCTTCTGCACGTTCTCCTACCCATCTCGGTCGGGCATCCTGTACTCGCCGAAATCGTCGACAGTGCCGAGAGGCGGTGCGCCGAACATGAGCCAGGTCTGGCTCTCCTCGCCCTCGTTGTGGACGCTCCGCACGGTGCCGGGCCCGATCCGGACGAGGTCGCCCGACGACAGCTCGTAGACCTCACCCTCGATCCGGACCTGTCCGCCGTCGAGCGCGACGTAGACCTCCTCTTGGCGCGCGTGTGAGTGGGGTGCCGTCGCCTCGCCGGGGGCGAGCGTGACGGTGTTCACGCGCAGTTCGGTGCAGCCGAGTGCTTCGGTGAGTTTTCGATGGGTGATCCCCGACTCCGGAAACCGTTCGCGTGGGACGTCGGCCTCATCGACGATACTGAACCCGTTCGTCATGACCGTCCGTTCGGCGGACGCGGATATAAGCGTCATATCCGCCGTCGTTCTCACCGCTTCCGGCCCGAACTCCGGGTCGAGGATACGGACGTGGACCGAACCGCCGAACGCGGCTCTTCCCGCTGACCATCGGCGTCGACGTATTCCGTATCTCGACACACGGTTTACTCGGTCGCGGCCGGGATACGAAACCCTTAGACGCTGGCGGTCGAGCGTGGGCCCATGGCACGCAATCCGCCGCTCGCCGCCGCCCACGAGGCAAACGGCGCGCGGGTGATCGAGTTCGGTGGCTGGGACATGCCCGTCGAGTTCAACTCGATACGAGAGGAGCACACGGTGGTCCGAGAGGAAGTGGGGATCTTCGACGTCTCGCACATGGGCGAGATCCGTGTCTCCGGACTGGACGCCGCGGAGCTGATGACCCGGCTCACGACCAACGACGCGGTAGGCACCGCTGTCGGCCGGGCCCAGTACGCCGCGATCACCGATAGCGAGGGGATCATGCTCGACGACACGGTGTTCTACCGTCTCGGCGAGGAGGAGTTCCTCTTCGTACCGAACGCCGGCCACGACGAGGAGGTGGAAGCACGGTGGGTCGAGCACCGAGACGAGTGGGGTCTCGACTGCGACGTGGAGAACGAGACCGAAGGGTGGGGGATGTTCGCCGTTCAGGGGCCTGACTCACCGGAACTACTGGACAGCGCCGCGGATTCGGCGGTCTCCGAGACCTCCCGGTTCGCGTTCACGGAGACCACGATCGAGGGGGCGGACTGTCTCGTCGCCCGGACGGGCTACACCGGTGAGGACGGCTTCGAGGTGCTCTGTCCGTGGGACGAGGCCGAGGCGGTCTGGAACGCGCTCGAGTGTCAGCCCTGCGGCCTCGGCGCGCGCGACACGCTCCGGATGGAGGCGGGCTTCCTCCTCTCCGGCCAGGACTTTCACCCGGAGGAGAACCCCCGGACCCCGTTCCAGGCGCGGATCGGCTTCGCGGTCGACCTGGAGACCGAGTTCGTCGGGCGCGACGCGCTCGCGCGCGAGAAGGAGGAAGGGCCGGCCGAGTTGTTCGTCGGGGTCGCCCTGGAGGAGCGCGGGATCCCGCGCCACGGCTACCCGGTCGTCCGCGACGGGGAGAGGGTCGGCGAGGTGACGAGCGGGACGATGAGTCCCACCCTCGGCGAGCCGATCGGCCTCGGCTACGTCAGGTGCGAACTCGCCGAGCCAGGTACCCAGGTCGCGGTGGAGATCCGCGGCGAGGAAAAAAGGGCAAGGGTTGAGTCCCCCCGTTTCGTGGAGGGAGTATGACCTTCGAGATACCAGACGACCTGCGGTTCCTGGAGAGCCACGAGTGGGCGCGCGAGGAGGACGGAGCCGTCCGCGTCGGCATCAGCGACTTCGCACAGGACGAACTCGGCGACGTGGTGTTCGTCGAACTCCCCGGCGAGGGGGAGGAGGTCGGTCAAGAGGAGGCGTTCGGCGTCGTGGAGTCGATCAAGGCGGTGTCGGACCTCTACGCGCCGGTCTCTGGCACCGTCTCGGCGGTGAACGAGGCGGTCGCCGATCAACCAGAGCTCGTCAACGACGACCCGTACGGGGAGGGCTGGATGATTGAGGTCGACCCCGAAGACGCCGACGAACTCGACGCGCTGCTCACCCCCGAGGAGTACGAGGAGCAGATCGCCTGAGTCCAACCACGGCTATCATATAGAAGCGCCCGTAACCGTACCGTGTGATGGACGACCACGGACACCGCAGGCGGTTCGGAGGGCTCCGATGAGCCGAACGGAGGGCAGTCCGTTCGCGCCGCACACGGCCGAGGAGGTCGACGAGATGCTCTCGGCGATCGGCGCAGAGGACGAGGAGGCGCTCTTCGACATCCCGGAGGCCGTACGCTTCGACGGGGAGTTCGGCATCGAGGCGAGGAACGAGCGCGAGATCAGAGATGAGGTCGAGCGGGTGCTCGGACGGAACGACGACCTCACCGAGTTCCTCGGCCGGGGTCACTACGACCACTACGTCCCCTCGCTGGTCGACCACGTGGCGGACCGCCAGGAGTTCCTCACGAGCTACACCCAGTACCAGCCCGAACTCACCCAGGGGTTCCTCCAGGCGCTCTTCGAGTACCAGTCGATGCTCGTGGAGCTGACCGGGCTGGATGTGGCGAACTGTTCGATGCACGACGCGGCGACCGCGCTCGGCGAGGCGGCGACGCTCGCAAAGAGGGTCAGAGAGACCAGCGGTGACCGGATCCTCGTGCCGGATCTGATCCGCGAGGGACGCCGATCGGTGCTCGAGAACTACGCTGACGGAGCCGGACTCGCCGTCGAGACGTACCCGACCGACGACGCGAACGCCGACGTCGAGGCGCTCTCCGATGCGGTAGACGAGGACGTCGTGATGGTCTACGCCGAGAACCCCACGGTCCGGGGGACGATCGAGGAACGCCTCGGAGAGATCGGCGGCCTCGCCGACGAGAACGACGCGATGTTCGTTCTGGGCACCGACCCGGTCGCGCTCTCCGTGCTCTCCCGACCGGCAGACGTCGGCGTCGACGTGGTCGTCGGCGACGCAGCTACCCTCGGGCTGCCGACGAGCTACGGGATGGGCCTCGGCCTGTTCGCCACCCGAGAGGCATTCCTCCGACAGGTACCGGGCCGGCTGGTCGGCGCGGGCGAGGACGGTGCGGGAAAACGGGCGTACACGCTCACGCTCCAGACGCGAGAACAGCACATCCGCCGCGAACGGGCGACGTCGAACATCTGTACGAACCAGGCGTGGGTCGCGCTGCGCACAGCGATGCACGCCGCGAGCCTCGGCGCGTCGGGGCTGGTCGACCTCGCGACCGACTGCCTCGAACGTCCCACCGACCTCGCCGAGCGACTCGACGCGATCGATGGGGTCGAGGCACCGGTCCACGACAGACACCACTTCCGCGAGTTCGTCGCCCGGACCGATCGTTCGGCCCACGAGATCAGAGCGGGGCTCGAAGTACGTGGTTTCTCGATCCACGTGATCGACGACGACCACGTCCAGCTCTGTGTCACGGAGACGAACGCCGGAGCGGTCGACGACCTCGTCGCCGCCGTCGAGGAGGTGGCGGCGTGACGCTCCACTACGACCAGGCGCGATGGGAGGACCCGGACAGCGAGGGGTACGAACCGTTGCTCTCGGAGAAGAACCTGGAGACCGTCTCGACCGACGACGTCCCGCTCCCCGACGACCTGAAACGCGACTCGCTCACGTTACCGGACCTCACCGAACCCGAACTCGCGCGTCACTACACCCGGCTCTCGCAGATGAACTACGGTGTCGAGAGCGGGCCGTACCCGCTGGGAAGCTGTACGATGAAGTACAACCCGAAGTTCACCGAGGACGTCGCGGCACTCCCCTCGGGGCTGGTCCACCCCGATCGATCTGAGGCGAGCACGCAGGGCACGCTCGAACTGCTCTACGACCTTCAGGACTACCTCGCCCGCATCGGCGGGATGGACGCGGTGACGCTCCAGCCGCCGTCGGGTGCCGCCGGCGAGTTCACGGGCATCCTGCTTGCGAGCGCCTACCACGGGGCCAACGGCGAGGCGGATCAGCGGACCGAGGTCGTCATTCCCGACAGCGCCCACGGGACGAACTTCGCGAGCGCGGCGCTCGGGGGGTACGACGTCGTCGAACTCCCGTCGGGGGACGACGGCCGCGTGGAGATCGAGGCGCTCGACGCCGCGCTCTCCGAGCAGACCGCGGCGCTGATGCTCACGAACCCCAACACGCTCGGGCTGTTCGAGCGCGAGATCGAGGAGATCGCCGCGATGGTCCACGATGTCGGCGGCCTGCTCTACTACGACGGGGCAAACCTGAACGCGCTCCTCGGGAGGGCGCGTCCGGGCGACATGGGCTTCGACATCATGCACTACAACGTCCACAAGACGTTCGCGACGCCCCACGGCGGCGGTGGGCCCGGTGCGGGCCCGGTCGGGGTCGTCTCGGACCTCGAACCGTACCTGCCGACGCCACAGGTCAGAGAGAGCGACGGCGAGTACGAGTTCTTCGAGCCCGAGGAGTCGGTCGGAAAGGTCCACGGCTACACTGGGAACTGGCTCGTGTTGATCAAGGCCTACGCCTACATCGCCCGCCTCGGCGACGAGGGACTCGGCGACGCCAGCGCGAAAGCCGTGTTGAACGCGAACTACCTCGCCTCACGGCTGGAGTACGAGATCCCGAACGGACCGTTCCACCACGAGTTCGTCGCGAGCGCCGGCGAGCAGGACGCCGCGGACGTCGCGAAGCGGATGCTCGACTACGGAGTGCACCCCCCGACGACGAAGTGGCCGGAGTTCGTCCCCGAGGCGCTGATGACCGAGCCGACGGAGGTCGAGAGCAAACGCAGCCTCGACCAGCTCGCGGCGGCGTTCAACGCGGTCGCCGGCGAGGACGAGGAGACGCTCGCTTCCGCGCCGAACCGGACGAGCGCCCGCCGGATCGACCAGACCTCCGCGGCGCGGAACCCGCGACTCTCCTGGCAGGCGATCGACGAGTAGTTCACAACTCGACCCCATATTTTCGGTGTATTTTAGCAACCTTTAGTAGACGTCAACGCTCTTTTGCCACATGGCAGTCGTCAGCGTCTCGATGCCGGAGGAACTGCTCGAACGGATCGACGAGTTCGCGACCGACCACGGCTACACGGGGCGGAGCGAAGTGGTTAGGGAGGCCTCGCGGAACCTCCTCGGGGAGTTCCAGGACAGAGAGCTAGAGGACCACGACCTGATGGGCGTCGTCACCGTCCTCTTCGATTACGAGACCACCAGCGTCGAGGAGCGGATGATGCGTCTGCGCCACGAACACGAGGAACTGGTCACCTCGAACTTCCACAGTCACGTCGGCGACCGCTACTGCATGGAGCTGTTCATCCTCGAGGGCGATCTGGAAGGTATCTCCGAGTTCGTCGGGAAAGTGCGCGCGACGAGCGATATCCTCACCGTCGATTACTCGGTAATTCCAGTCGACGATTTCACCGCCGCCCTCGCTCGGTAGGCGACGCTCTCGACACGGCGCGAGGGTCCCCACCTCGGCTCGTTCACAGGGTTACGGCTTCTCTTTAGTACCGGTAGCGACGCCCTTCGGAGCGCTCTCCCGGGTGGGAGCGTCGCCACCGGCCCGATTTGCTATCGCGATTAGTGGTTTACGGACGGGGTGAAGTAGCGACCGGCGCACCGGAGGGAGGGAGTTCGATCCCCGGGACGGGGAGAGGCTGCCCGGTCCCGGTTGAGCGTCTCGATTCGATCACATCCGACCGGAAGAGCTACCGGTCGAATCCCCTAGACCGGAGGGGAGACCATTCGAAGGGCGATTCCGGGGGAACGAACGTGAGTCGATTCCGATCGGCCGGCGTCGCTTTCTGTGAGAACACCCGACCGATCCGAGTCGAAGTCGAGAACCGGTGACCATAGCCGGTCATCTCGGTGGAACTCACGCCGGTTCCTCGCGTCGATGAGCTGGGCGCCGTCGCTCCAACGGTTCGGTGAACGAAGAGGAGGTGAGTGGCCTACACCGCGCTCGAGTCGATCCCGTCGATCGTCACGAAGCCGTAGTCGCAGTCGGGACAGTGCCACTTGATCTTCTCGCCGAGGTGAACCCGTGTGCTCGCCGCCCGGTAGAACGTGAGGGTCTCGTCACACTCCGGACAGTCGTGATCGAGCTCTTGTGCCATATCCACCGTGCGTGGCGGGTCGATTTATCGGTACTGATTTTCGAGCCCACGTCCCCGATATACCACTGGCCGCGATATCGATTCAGCGAGCCCCGCCGAGCGTATCGAGGATCGTTCGCTCGAATTCCTCCGTGTCGGCCTCCCTGATTAGCTCTGTCCGCGGTTCGAACGTCCTCCCGAGTTCGTCGACGACGAGTGCCCCCCGGGTCAGTCCCTCTCTCTCGTCGACCGAGACGCCGACCTCCGTCGAGTGGACGACGAGATCCGGATCGAGCAGGCAGGCGACGGTGAGTGCGTCGGGGATCGTCGCTCGGTCCACATCGTCAGTCTCGGCGTTAAACGCGCGTACGCGAGCGAGCGCGTCGCAGAAGAAGTGAGCGAGCGGCGTGTCGAGGTCACGTACTCGCTCGAAGAACCCGGCGTCGACCGTGCCGTCTCTCACACAAACGCCCCAGTCGACGAGCGTGTGCTCGACGCGCGAACAGACCATCCGCGCGGCGTCGGGGTCGGCCCAGAAGTTGAACTCGGCGGCCGGGGTGACGTTGCCGGGCGCGAACGCCGCCCCGCCCATGATCCAGACCTCCTCGAGCAGGTCGGGGAGATCCGGTTCGCGTGCGAGTGCGAGCGCGACGTTCGTCAGCGGCGCGAGACAGACCAGGGTGAACTCTCCCGGATTCTCCCTCGCGCTCCGGACGATGTAGTCGACTGCGTACTCGTCGGCGGAGGCGATCTCGGTCTCCGGGGTGAGTTCGCCGAGACCGCTCTCGCCGTGGACGTCGTTCGCGTACTCGTGCTCTTTGAGCAACGGTGTCCGTGCGCCCTCGTGGACCGGCACGTCCGCGCCGGCGAGGTCGAGCGTGTACTTGGCGTTCTCGACCTGCTGGTCGAACGGGGCGTTTCCCGCACAGATCGTCACACCCTCGATCCCCGCGCCCTCCGACCCTGCGGCGAGCAGGAGGGCGATGGCGTCGTCGCTCGCTGTATCCGTGTCGACGAGCAGCCGTCGGTCGGCGGTCATGCCCTCCCCGCGAGGCGAACCGGCAAAAACTCTGGGGTCAGCCCTGCTCGGCGTCGAGCGTCGTCCGGGGGCTGAGCGAACCGGTCTGGGCGTAGACGCCACAGACGAGGATCCCGCCGGCGATCAGGGGAATCACGGCACAGGCGACGTAGATCGGCGCGAAGCCGACCGTCTCCACGAGCGGGAGCGAGAGCATCGGACCGAGACCGCCGCCGATGTCCCCGAAGACGTTGTTCGTCCCCATCGCCCGCCCCATCCGCTCGTCGGGGGTGAGGTCGGCGAGCAGCGCGATCAGCGGGCCGCTCGTCCCTCCCTGTCCCATACCGATGAAGACACACGCGAGCGCGAGCTGGCCGAGCGTCGACGCCCCTGCCAGGAGGAGAAAGCCCACGAACGAGGTGACGACGAACGCGAGCAACACCGGGACGCGAGCGCGCATCCGGTCGCTCACCGCACCCCCGAGCAGCATGAACCCCGACGCCGAGATCACCGTGATCGCCATGAAGATGCCCGAGGAGCCCTGCGAGCCGAACGCGGGGGTGCCGACGCCGGCGACGGTGAGCGCGGGGACCGTCAGGTCGTTCGCGTCGAGAAAGAGCACGAGCGTCGCGAACAGCGCGCCGATGTAGGCGAAGTAGAGCCCGAAGTTCACCAGGCCCACGGTCAGCGCGGGGATCGTCTTCTCGATCTCCCACGGCTTGACCGCCTTCCGCTCGCCCTCGACGTGCGTCTCCGGGACGGTCCAGTACGCGAGCGCGCTCGCGAGGAGCGCGAAGGCGGCGGCGACGGCGAACGCCTCGACGATGCCGGCGAGTTCGCTCACGATCCCGCCGAGGACGAGTCCCGAGGGGAACCCGAGGGTCATCCCGCCGCGGACGACGCCCATGTTCGTCCCCATCGAGTCGCCCTTGCTCACGTCCGCGGCGATGGTGTACGCCGTCGCGAAGACGAGCGCGCTGCCGAGCCCCCAGAGGATCCGCGCGAGCATGAACCAGACCTCTGGAGCGGCCGACCACATCGCGACGATGTAGCCGAGCGTCGCGACCCCCTCGACGAACAGCCCGATCACGAACGGTGTCCGGGTGCCGACCCGATCGACGAGCGCGCCCGCGGGTGCGTTCGCGAGGATACGCGCAAAGCGGTTCGCGCTCAGGATCAGCCCCACGAGGAAGGCGGAGATGCCGAGGACGGTACCCAGATTTGGGAGGATCGGGAAGACGACGCCGCCGCCGAAGCCGACGAAGAACGTGCTCAGTATAACTGCCAGAACGACCGGCTCCGGCCGTCTCACCGGGTCGCCGCCTCCGTCGTCCCTCTCGATCCCGGACTCGCCCACATATTTCGAGTCGTAACACCAGGAGTGATAAAGCGCTTGTCGATTCGGCACGCGTCGCCGGCTACATAGGCCTAAGTCGGTCCGATCCGTCCCCTCGCTGTGAAGATCTACACCGGCCGCGGCGACGAGGGGATGACCGATCTGAAGGACATGCAGCGGGTCTCGAAGACGAGTTCGCGCATCGAGGCGTACGGGACCGTCGACGAACTGAACGCGCTGGTCGGGACCATCCGCCCGACGGGACACGACGACGTCGACGGCTGTCTCGAACGCGTGCAGAACCACCTCCACGTCGTTCAAGCGGACCTCGCGAACCCGGACCCGGACGAGGACGACCCGCAGGTCCGCGACGAGCACGTCGAGACGCTCGAGGAGTGGATCGACACCTACGACGAGGAGCTAGAGCCGCTCGCGCGGTTCGTCCTCCCCGGCGGGAGCGAGGCTGGCGCGGCGCTGCACCACGCCCGGGCGGTCTCGCGGCGGGCCGAACGCCGCGTCGTCGCGCTAGCCGTCGACGACCCGATCAACGAGGCTACCGTCGTCTACCTCAACCGGCTCTCGGATCTCCTCTTTACCCTCGGACGGGCGGTCAACGCCCGCGACGGGGAACCCGAGGAGAGCCCGACCTACTGATCCTACGAAACAGGCCACAAAAATTATATAAGGTGATCGGATAGAATCGGTGTATGCCAGATCACTTCAGAGATGCAGCGTACTATCTCAAGCGAGCAGGCGAGCACACGAAACTCGGTATCGAAGAGCAGTTCCGCCCGGTCGAGGCGAGGATCGCAGGCCTCCTCGGTCGCCGGTCCGAGCCGGATCCCGAACCGCAGCCGTCGGGCATCGAGGCCATGACGCGACGGGTGAGAGCGATCGATAGCCACCCGGCGATCGAGGGTGCCAAGGCGCGCGTCGAGGAGCGCCGCGAGCGACCCCCGGCCTGATACGGACTACTGTAACTGTTTACCGCTCAGACCGGTACCCGTCTTCCGGTCTGAGCGGTACAGACTCACAGTAGTCCGTATGACCCGTCCCACGGAGCGTGCAAACGTCCCTCCTACTGACATCCTAGAGGATCTTCACAGATCCTCTTACGATACGTATTAATGTGGGTGAGAATGTACGGTATATCAAGATAGCCTTATATTGCTGGGCGGATCTACAGTCGTGTAACGATGAACTGCACGAACTGCGATACGACGCTCGCGATCGTCCAGGGCTACGAGACCTGTCCCGACTGCGGCTACGTCCTCCCACTCACGGGATCCGAGGCGGCGGCCCCGCACGCGGACTGAACGAAGGTAATTCTTAAGTCCGGCGCGGAGAGAGGTGAGAGCGAGGGTCGGTGGTCTAGTCTGGCTATGACACCTCCTTCACACGGAGGAGATCGGCGGTTCGAATCCGCCCCGACCCATATTCCGGTCGCGAGCACACTCGCGAGCGACCGGTTTGGACTCGGACGGATTCGAATCAGGGAGTGAAGCGAGCGCGAGCGAGAGGAACGACCGCGGTTCGAATCCGCCCCGACCCACCGTTTTCGCGGCGAGCACGGTCCTACCGCTCGGTAGGAAAGTGATAAGCCGGCACACTCCGTCTCTTGGCCCGAACCGACCCATGGAGCGCCCACCCACCCCCGACCGACCGTTGAGCGCGTACGCCGACCTCCTGGGTGAAGAGCGTCTCGACGACCTCAGGGATCGAGGTGAGAACGTCGCCGGAACGCGGGTGTGTCACGTCAACTCGACGGCCTCGGGCGGCGGGGTCGCCGAACTGCTCCGCTCGCTCGTCCCGCTGTTCGAGGACGTGGGGGTTGAGACCGACTGGGCCGTGATGGAGGCCGACGAACCCTTCTTCGACGTGACCAAACGGATCCACAACGGGCTTCAGGGTGAGGAGGAGGGCCTCACCCCGGAGATGCACGAGACGTACCGGGAGACGACCGAGCGCAACGCGCGCGCGTTTTCCGGCGAGTACGACGTGGTCGTGCTCCACGACCCACAGCCGCTGGGGATGATCGGACTCCTCCGCGAGCGGTTTCCCGACAGCCAGTTCGTCTGGCGCTGCCACATCGACTGTACCGCCGCCTCGGAGCCGTATCAGGACCTCCTCTGGGAGCACCTCGAAGGGATCGACCACGCGGTGTTCAGCCGCGAGGTCTACGGGGAGACGATCGGTATCGAACCCCGGTCGGTCGTCTACCCCGCGATCGATCCGTTCACCGAGAAGAACCGCCCGCTGACCGAGAGTGAGCAACGGGCCGAACGCGACCGTCTCTCGTCCGTGCCGTTCGATGGCGAGGAACCGATCCTGACGCAGGTCTCGCGGTTCGATCCCTGGAAGGATCCGCTCGGGGTGATCGATGCGTTCAGGGAGGTACAGGAGGGGATTCCCGACGCCCAGCTGATGCTGCTCGGCGGGATGGCCGACGACGACCCCGAAGGCAGGGAGGTGTACGAGCGCGTGCTCGCGGAGGCGGGCGAGGACGCGGGGGTCCACCTCCTGACGAACGAGCCGGACCTGACGGTGAACTACGTCCAGTCTCACTCCGACGTGGTCGTCCAGAAATCGATCCGGGAGGGCTTCGGCCTCGTGGTCTCGGAGGCGCTCTGGAAGCGGACGCCGGTCGTCGCCTCGCGCGTCGGCGGCATCCCGCTCCAGATCGACGACGGCGAGACCGGCTACCTCACCGACCCGCGGGACACGGCGGCGGTCGCGGACCGGGTCACGCGACTGTTCAACGATCGAACGCTCAGGGAGCGACTTGGGGAGAACGCGCGCGAGCACGTCAGGGACCGGTTTCTGTTGCCGAGACAGCTGGGCGACTACCTCGACCTGTTCGACCGTCTCGGCTGAGGGGTTCGATCAGAGTCCGACGAGCGAGAGCGCGCGGAGGAGGACGCCGACGGCGAACAGCGCGATCAGGAGCCCGGTGGTGAGGACCACGATAGGTGCGAGCTGTTCGCGCTCGAAGGCGAGGGCGTCGGTGAACACGGGCGAGCGGAGTCAGGCGAGCGGCATAAGCGTTGCCCGGTCCGGGGCCGGTCAGGGGAACGAAACGAACGCTCCTCGTAGGGGAGTGATCGAACGGTCGGGGTTCCTGGGCAAACATACTGCCGGCTGTACGTCGTTCACGAGTATCGAACCGCGTGGTGCCGGGAGTCTTCACACGGTTACAGCCGACAGTATAGTTTACTACCTGTACGTCCCAGGGTGGGTATGGAGATCAGAGACGCGACGCCCGAGGACGTAGAGTCGCTGCGCGAGGTCGCCCGCAGGTCGCTGCGCGAGTCCTACGACTTCATCGAGGCCGGGACGATCGACGAGGCGGTCGATCAGTGGTACAGCGACGAGCGACTGCTCGACCTCCTCACCGACGACGATGTCTCGCTCCCCGTCGTCGACGTCGAGGGCTCGGTCGCCGGCTTCGCACAGTGCCACGTCGTCGAGCACCCGGAGCAGGTCGGCGAGATCCACTGGCTCCACGTCGACCCCGAGTTCAGGGGTCAGGGCCACGCGTCGGCGCTGTTCGATCACCTCGTCTCGGCGTTCGAGGAGGAGGGGATCGACCGGCTGAAGGGGCTCGTCTTCGCCGAGAACGAGGCCGGCAACGCCTTCTACGAGTCACGTGGGTTCGAGCGGGCGTACACCAGAGAGCAGTCGATCGCCGGCGGAGAGCACACCGAGAACGTCTGGGTCACCGTACCGGACGACGAGCCGTGGCGTCGGGAGACCGAGCCCTGGACGACCGAGGCGGGCGAGGAGGTGTTCGTCGCCTACCGGGAGGCGTCGATCGGATCGGAGGGAACCTTCCACGCGGCGTACCACGACAGGGATCGGACGTCGCCGTACGGCTGGTTCTGCTCGGCCTGCGAGAGCTTCGACAACTCGATGGACACGATGGGGCGGGTCGTCTGCAACGGCTGTGGCAACGTCCGGAAGGCGACCCGCTGGGACGCGGCGTACCTGTAGCCACGTCGAACCTCTCCCCTCCCGCTCTGGTACCGATCAGGGTTCTGTGAGCAGCGACCCGACGTAGCTGTCCTCCCACTCGCGTCGCGCCCCCAGTTCGCGCTCTCCCCGCTCGGTGAGCGAGTAGGCGTTGGTCCGCCGGTCGAGTTCCTCCTTCGAGACGAACCCCTTCTGCACGAGTGCGTCGAGGTTCGGGTAGAGCCGACCGTGGTGGACCTCGCTCGCGTAGTAGCCTTCCATCTCGTCTTTGATCCCGAGACCGTGTGGCTGGGTGAGGCCGTTGATCACGTACAGCAGGTCTCGTTGGAACCCCGTGAGGTCGTTCATCGCCCCTCCATGAGATATGCTACCTTGTAAGTATTGGCGGGTTATCGGGGTTTCGGAGCGGTTCGTTCGACCTCCGTTCGCATCCCGATCAGTCGGCGAGCGCTCGAACCCCACCCGGTCCTCGCAGCGAGCCCGGGGCCTCCGACAACGACGTCGGACCAGTGGCCGATGTCGAATCGCGCGAGGTCGAGGGTCGCCCTGGAGAGAGGTCGGCGAGACGACGGCCGGCACCCGGGGACGTTAACCGGGGGTATTTTTCGACGCGCGCGCGAGGCGGATCACATGGACCTCGTCTGTTACGCCTGTGGCGAGCGCTCGGAGCCGATCAGCAGGACCCGCTGTTCCTGTGGCGAACCCCTCTGGATCGACGTCCCTGCACCGAGCACGTGGCCCGCGTCGAGCGATCCGGGGATGTGGCGCTACGAGCGCGTGTTGCCCACCGACGTGCCGTCGGGCGTCGGGGCGGCGGCGGGCGGAACGCCGCTCGTCCGCACGCCCGCGTTCGACGCGGAGGGCGTGGGGACGTACGTGAAAGACGAGGGGCAGAACCCGACGGGGAGTTTCAAGGACCGAGGGAGCGCGGTCGGCGTCGCGGCCGTCGCCGCGGGCGGCGGGACGCGCGTCGGAACCGTCTCGCACGGCAACATGGCGATGAGCGTCGCGGCGCACGCGGCCGCCCACGGTCTCGACTGTACGGTGCTGGTTCCCGCGGACATCTCCGACGAGCGCCTCTCCAACATCGCTCGGTACGACCCGGAGATCCTTCGCGTCCAGGGGGACTACGGCGACCTCTACCGGCGGACGCTCTCTCCGGGGGTCGAGACGCCGTTTCTCAACTCGGATACGCCCCTCCGGGTCGCGGGCCAGAAGACCACCGCCTACGAGATCTGCGAGGCGTTCTCCCCCTCGGTGCCGGACGCCATCGTCCTCCCCGTTTCGAGCGGCGGCCACCTCTCCGGTCTCTGGAAGGCGCTCCGTGAACTCCAGGCGGGCGGCCTCCTCGACCGTCTCCCCCGGCTCTACGCGGTCCAGGCCGCCGCCTGTGACCCGATCGTTCGCGCGTTCGAAGCGGGCGAGACGGCGGTCTCGGGGATCGAGAAGCGGGAGACGGTCGCCTACTCCATCGCGAACGCCGACCCGCCGAGTGGAAACCGGGCGCTGGCCGCCCTCCGGGCGACCGACGGCGGTGCGGTGAGCGTGCGCGAGGACGAGATCCGCGAGGCACAGCGACGCTTCGCGCGGGACGGAGGGTTCCGGGTCGAGGCCTCGTCCGCGGTGACGCTCGCGGGCGTCTCCCGTCTCCGAGAGCGTGGAGAGATCCGCGAGGGCGAGGACGCCGTGCTCGTCGTGACGGGGAGCGGGTTCAAGGAGTCGATCGAGGCCGACGTCGACGCCGAGACGATCGACCTCTCGGACCTCGATCGCCGGCTCTCGTAGTCGATCAGCCGTCCGAACGGATCCGTTGCAGCGCGTAGCCTGCCTCGAGCACCCTCGCGTCCTCGAACTCGGGACCGACGAGCATCAGCCCGACCGGGAGGCCGTCGACCGCCCCCGCAGGAACGGAGATCGCCGGGTGGCCGGTCCGGTTGAACGCGGCGGTGTTGGCCGCCTCCCGTCCGTCGCGGAGCCGGTCGAACTCGCTCCGTTCGGGGTCGTGTTCGGGTGCGGTCCGCGTCGTCGTCGGCATCGCGAGCAGGTCTACCTCCTCGAACAGCGCGTCGTACCCCTCGGTCAGGTCGAGGACGAGGTTCATCCCGCGGGCGTAGTAGCGGGCGTGGTACTTCTCGGCGGCGTACGCCCCGACGAGCAGCGACCGCTTGAGCGCTGCCGGGAACTCGCCGCCGGCGGTCCGGCGGAACTTCCCGAACGCGTCGACCCAGGTCGTGTCGTACCACTTCCGGCGACCGTGGCCGAGGCCCTCGCCGGCCATCGCGGCGACCAGCCCCTCCGAGGCACAGACCGAGTGGATCGCGCGCGCGTCGGCGTGCATCGGCACGGAGACCTCTTCCATCGCTCCGCAGGCCGAGGCGAGCAGGTCGATCGCCGCCCGAACCCGGTCGAGGACCGCGGGATCGGCGTCCGGCCGGTCGAACCCCTCGCGGAGGACGCCGATCCGTAGTTCCGAGACCTCCCCCTCTAGATCGTGGTACCGCTCGTCGGGGATCGACCGGGGCTGGCGGTCGTCGGCCGCGGCCCCCTCAGGCCCGTCGCCGGAGAACACCGTGAGAAGGCGGGCGACCGTCTCCACGTCGGGCCCCATCGGCCCGGGGTGGTCGATCGTGTGTTCGAGGCCCACACAGCCCGTGTAGGGTATCAGCCCGTGTGTCGGTTTGTGGCCGACGATCCCGCAGTACGCCGACGGGAGACGGACGCTCCCGCCCTGGTCGGTGCCGATCGCCGCGTCGACCTCGCCGGTCGCGACGACGACAGCGCTCCCCCCGCTGGAGCCGCCCGCGAGGTGGTCCTCGCTCTCGGGGTGGAGCACGGGGCCGAACGCGCTGTGGCCGGTGGTCGTCATCGCCATGTCGTCCATGTTCGTCTTCCCGACGACGGTCGCGCCGGCGTCGAGCAGCCGGGTGACGATGGTCGCGTCGGCGTCGGGCACGTAGCCCTCGAGTACGCGCGAGCCGCAGGTCATCTCGACGCCCGCGACGCTAACGTTGTCCTTCACGGCGACCTCCCAGCCGGCGAGCGGGCCCTCCTCGTCCCCCTCCACCGTACAGCGCGAGACCCACGCGTTCTTCGGGTTCTCCACCGACGGAACGCGCAGGCCGGCGCTCCGCGGGCGGACCGCCTCGCCGTCCGCCCGCACCGTCGGCGTGTAGGAGGCGACCGTCTCGTAGTCCACGAGCTGGTCGGCGGCCAGTTCGGCGAGTTCGGCGAGCTCCTCCTCTCGCAGGTCGAGGTGGAGTCGCTCCCCGAACTCGCGCAGGTCCGTCTCGGTCGGCGGGCGGATCGGCATACTCCCCCTGTGTGGCCGGCACCGAAAGGATTAGCGTATCGGGAGCGTCACTCCCTGCACCCGCAGGGACGATGGTTTCCAGGCAGGGTCGTCACTCTCTACACATATCGGCCTCTCGCGGCCGGATCTCCCGCTCGTCGACCGGTCGCACGGACACGGACCACCAACACATGCACGTCAGCATCGAAGCGGAGTACTGGGTGATCGACCGGAGCGGGGCGCTCGCCGACCCCGGCGGGCTGACCGACCTCTCCGAACACGTCGTCCCGGAGTTCGTCGAGCCGCTCCTCGAGATAAAGACCTCCCCCTGTGAGAGCGTGCGTGCGCTCTACGACGAGTTCGTCGCCCGCCTGAAGTGGGTGCTGGAGGAGGCGAACGCGCGCGACCGCATGCTCGTCCCGACCGGGACGCCGATCGGCCCGGCTGAGGTCACCGAACAGGAGGGCGAACGCGGTGCGATCCAGCGTGCGGTCGTTGGCGAGGATTTCGAGTACGCCGCCCACTGTGCGGGCACGCACGTCCACTTCGACCGCGAGGACGTCACCGACCAGCTCAACACGCTGATCGCGTTCGACCCGGCCCTCGCTCTGCTCAGCTCCTCGCCCTACTACGGGGGCCGACGCGTCGCGGCCTGTGCGCGCGCGTTCATCTACCGCAAGCGAAGCTACGAGACGTTCCCCCGCCACGGACAGCTCTGGGAGTACGTCGACAGCGTCGAGCAGTGGAACCAGCTCCTCGAGCACCGCTTCAGGGAGTTCGAGGCAGCCGCGATGGAGGAGGGGATCGACCCCGAGCTGTTCGGAGAACACTTCTCGCCCGAGGACACCGTCTGGACGCCGCTCAGGCTGCGGACCGAAGTCCCGACCGTCGAGTGGCGCTCGCCGGACGTCGCCCTGCCGAGCGAGACGCTCCGACTCGTCCGGGAGATGGCCGCCGTGATGGAACGCGTCCCCGAGACCGATGTCGTGATCGGCGACGAGGAGGGACGGGTCGGCGAGGAGCTGATCTCGCTCCCGGGGTTCGGGACGCTCCGCGACCTGACCGACGAGGCGATCACCACCGGTCTCGAGTCGCCCGAGGTGCGGGCCTACCTCGACCGGATGGGCTTCGACGTCTCCGCCTATCGGCCGCTCACCCACCGAATCGACGGCGAGCGCCAGATGGGAGAGCGACAGGCGCGCGACCTGCGACTCGACCTGGCCCGGTGTCTCGAGGCGGACGTCGAGCGTCTGCAGCGGTCGTCGCTCGACCGGATCGTCGGCGAGGGTGCGTCGTAGGCGACCCCTACCCGAGCAGGTCGGCGTACGGCGGCCGCTCGGACCGCCGCTCGAACGCACAGGCGACCGCGAGGGCCGCGGACTCCTCCCAGGCCCGGGAGACGACCTCGACACCCGTCGGTAACCCGTCCTCCGCGAACCCGTTCGGCACCGTGACTCCGGGAAGGCCGGTGACGTTCGCCGCCGCGTTCACCGACGGCGTCGCGAACTCCCCGAAGAACTCGCCCATCGACTCCCCGACCCTGCTCGCCACCGACGACCGCGCCGGCGTTACGAGCGCGTCGTACTCGGCGAGCAGCGCGTCCAGTTCCCGCTGGGCGATCGCCCTCACTCTATTGGCGTTGATGTAGTCGCGTGCGAGTACGGTGCTCGCCCGATAGCTCCCGAGCGTGTGGACCGGGTCGGCCAGGTCGTGGACGTCACCGCTCTCGATGAGGCCGTCGAACGCCGCCGCGGCCTCGCCGTCGATGATCGTCCCCGCCATCGCCGCGTAGGGGAGCTCCGGGAGGGAGATCCGTTCGACCTCTGCGAACCCCGAGAGCGTCCCCAGGCTTCGTTCGAAGTTCTCGCGCACGCCCTCCTGTTCGTCCTCGCCCGCACCCTCGGGGACGGCGATCCGGGGGCGATCTCCGGAGACGCCGTAGGCGTCGACGTCCTCGGTTTCGGGATCGGCGATCGCCCGGAGTACCGTCTCGCAGTCGCTTGCGGAGCGACAGAGCGGTCCGACCTTGTCCATGGTCCACGAGAGCGCCATAACCCCTTCCCTGCTCACCCGGTCGTAGGTCGGTCGGACCGCTGTCACCCCGGAGAACGCCGCCGGGGTGGTGAGCGAGCCCCAGGTCTCGGTGCCGATGGCGAACCCGACGAGACCGGCTGCGGTCGCCGCGGCCGGACCGCTTGAGGAGCCGCCGGCCCACGCCTCGCGGTCCCAGGGATTGAGCGTCGCCCCGGTCCAGGCGGCACCGGGGTCGTCGTACCCGAAGCCGCCGGCGAGTTCGATCGTCGCGAGCTTCCCGAGCAGTACCGCACCGGCCTCCTCCAGTCGTTCGACGACCGCCGCGTCCTCCTCGGTGACCTGCTCGCGGTAGGGTTCGGCGCCCCACGTCGTCGGGTCGCCTTCGGTGGCGATCAGGTCCTTTACCCCGTACGGGATCCCGTGGAGCGGCCCTCGATCCTCGCCCGCTTCGAGCTCTCGATCGGCTCGATCCGCCCCAGAGAGCGCCCGCTCGCGCGTGAGTGTGACCACCGCGTTCAGCTCCTCGCCGACCGTCTCGAGCCGCTCGAGGTACGCCCCGGTCAGCTCGCGCGAGGTGAACGCGCCCTCGCGCAGTCCGCGGCCGAGTTCGTCGATCGATCCGACGAGCAGTTCGGGATCGACCATCACTGCTCACCCCTGTAGGCCGAGAACGAGAAGGCGGGTTCGTCGTCGTTCTCCAGGCCGACCTCGCGGAAGGCGTCGCCCGAGGCGAGCGAGCCCTCGATCCCCGCGAGGATCGTCTCCCCGTCGTCCTCGCCAAGTCGGTCGCCGTAGACCGCCTCGACGTAGGCCAAAAGCGCCTCCGCGGGCTCCAGGTCGGCGTCGACGAGCATCGGGTCGGCACCGGACGTCGATGCCGCCGGCTCCGTAGCCGCTGCAGTCTGTGCCGTACTCGCGGTGACCGCCAGGCCGACCAGCGTCAGAAAGCTCCTCCGACCAGTTCTTCTGACCGTGCCCTCCATTTCCGTGTGTCGTGACACCATGCGGTACGGCTCTCACTCACACGGAGAGGAAATAACCGCTCTGATCGGACCGTCAAACCGTCCCCCGCGGAGACGCTTCAGACGGTCTGGATCTGCGATCGGATCCCCTCGACGGTCTCCTCGTCCAGCTCCAGGTCCGGGTGGGCCTCGGCCGCGTGCGCGCCGACCTGGGTCATGACCGCCTCCTCGCTCTCGGCTTCGATGGTCGCGTGACAGCCGTCGATCGCGCAGTCGAGTCTCTTCATGGTGTGCTATCACGTACGTCGCCGGAGGGGATAACCTCGCCGTCGCGTTCGGGACGGGGACCGGACGAGGTCGGCGCAGTCGTGGACCTTTACAGGAAGCTCTCGACGCTTTCTGCGACCTCTTCGGGGGTGTCGCCGACCGGGACGCCCGCGTCGTTGAGCGCGTCGATCTTCGATTCGGCGGTTCCGGTCCCGGAGCCGGAGACGATAGCGCCGGCGTGGCCCATCCGCTTGCCCGGCGGGGCGGTCCGCCCGGCGATGAAGCCCGCGACGGGCGTCTCCATGTTCTCGTCGATGAACGCCGCCGCTTGCTCCTCGTCCTCGCCGCCGATCTCGCCGCACATCACGACCGCCTCGGTCGCCGGGTCGTCCTCGAACGCGGCGAGCGCGTCGACGAACGACGTGCCGATGATCGGGTCGCCCCCGATCCCGACCGCCGTGGTCTGGCCGAGTCCGCGCTTCGTGAGGTTGTCGACGACCTGGTAAGTGAGGGTACCGGATCGGGAGACGAGGCCGACGTTCCCCGAACTGAAGATGTTCCCGGGCAGGATGCCCAGCTTGGCCTCGCCCGGCGTGATGATTCCCGGACAGTTCGGCCCGATCAGTCGCGTGTCGACCTCGGAGAGCCGCTTTCTGACCTTCGCCATGTCCTGAGTCGGGATTCCCTCCGTGATGGCGACGACGAGGTCGAGGTCCGAGTCGAGCCCCTCGAAGACCCCGTCGGCGGCGAACGCCGGCGGGACGAAGAGCACGGAGGCGTTCGCGTCCTCCTCGCGCACCGCTTCCCGTACCGTGTCGTAGACGGGGACGCCCTCGATCTCCTGGCCGCCCTTTCCGGGCACCGCGCCGGCGACGACGTTCGTGCCGTACTCGATCATCTGTCCGGTGTGGAACGAGCCCTCGCCACCGGTGATCCCCTGGACGACGACCCTCGTGTCGGAATCGACGAAGACGCTCATGCCGAGACCTCCCGTGCGTTCTCGACCGCACGTTCGACCGCCGCCTCCAGGGTCTCTTCGACCTGAACGAGGTCGGTGTTCAGGATCTCCATTCCCTCCTCGGCGTTCGTCCCCGCCAGTCGTACCACGACCGGCTTCGGGATCTCGTCGAACCCTTCCAGGGCTTCGTTGATCCCCTTCGCCACCTCGTCACCGCGGGTGATGCCGCCGAAGATGTTGAAGACGACCGACTCGACGTTCTCGTCGGAGAAGACCATGTCCAGCGCGTTCGTGATCCGCTCGGCCTTCGCGCCGCCACCCACGTCGAGGAAGTTCGCCGGCTCTCCCCCGTAGTAGTCGACGAGGTCGAGCGTCGTCATCACGAGGCCCGCGCCGTTGCCGATGATGCCGACGTTCCCCTCCAAGCGGACGTAGTCGAAGCCGTACTCGCCGGCCTTCCGTTCGAGGTCGTCCACGTAGGATCCCTCTTCCATCTCCGCCAGCTCGGGCTGGCGGAAGAGCGCGTCCTCGTCGACGTTGAGAACGGCGTCGGCGGCGACGACCTCGTTCTCCGCAGTGACCATCAGCGGGTTGATCTCGGCATCGCTCGCGTCGCGGGACTCGTAGAGGTCGTAGAGCGTGGTGAGCACGCCCACGACGTCGCGGCGGATCTCGCTCTCTATCCCTGCCTCGGCGACCGCGCGCCGGGCCTGGTACGGGTGGAGGCCGAACGCCGGGTCGACGTGCTCGCGGGCGATCGCCTCGGGGGTCTCCTCGGCGACGGCCTCGATGTCGACGCCGCCTTTCTCCGAGACCATCGCGACGGGCTTTCCCTCGCCTCTGTCCATCGTCACACCGACGTAGAGCTCGTCGGTGAAGTCGACGGCCGCCTCGACCAGCACGCGGTCGACGTGGTAGCCCTTCAGGTCCATTCCGAGGATCGCGTCGGCCGCCTCGCGCGCTTCCGCTTCGTCGTCGACGAGTTCGATCCCGCCGGCCTTCCCGCGCCCGCCGACGTGGACCTGTGCCTTGATCGCTACGGGGTAGCCGATCGACTCGGCCGCCGAGAGCACCTCGTCGGTGGTCTCGGCGAGCTGTGAGTCGGGCGTCGGCATCCCTGCCTCGGCGAAGATCCCCTTCGCTTGGTACTCGTGAAGTCTCATTTCTAACTCGTCCGGGAGTGGGACCAACGGCGAGTTAGTAGTATCGGAACGGGGACGCCTCTCACCGAGCGACCCCACAAAACCCGCACCGAGAGTGGTCCGATCCCACGAGCGGGGACCGGGCGCCCCAACGCAGCGATCCGCACCCCCGTATGGGTGACGCGATCATCGTCTCGATCCGAGTCGACGCGAACGGACGGCGCTCGTCCGGGGACGGGTGCCACGGCCGTCCACGTCAGTCGGTGACACGAAGGGCCATCCCTTAAATGTACGGTTCTCAGCAGCTCGTGACCGTCGACACCGGCCGTCTTGGCCCCGGAACCAGCGGTTATACGGGTCGGCAACGATGAGAGTCCATGCAGGCTGTCAGATACCACGATCACGGCGGACCGGACGTACTAGCGGTCGAGGAGACCGAGCGGCCCGAAACGGGACGGGACGAACTGCTCGTGGAGGTGCGTGCCGCGGCGGTGAACCCCGTCGACACCTACTTCCGCGAGGGCTCGTACCAGGCGCTCGGCCTGCCGATGACCCCGGGATCGGACCTCGCGGGCGTGGTCGCGGAGACGGATGGGGAGAGCGAGTTCCAGGTCGGCGACCGGGTGTTCGCGACCGGACTCGGGAAGGCACACCAGGGCACCTACGCCGAGTACGCAGCGGTGCCGACCGACCGGGTGGCGCGTCTCCCGGAGGCGGTCGAGTTCGAGAGCGGCGCGGCGACCGCGCTCGTCGGCGTCACCGCGTGGCGGGCGCTCGTCGATCACGCCCGCCTCGAACCGGGCGAGACCTGTCTGATCCACGGTGCCTCGGGCGGGGTGGGTCACGTCGCGGTCCAGCTCGCCGCCGCGACCGGCGCAGAGGTCCTCGCGACCGCCTCCCCGGAGTACCACGACGAGATTCGAGGCCTCGGAGCGAGCGAGCTCTTCGACTACGACGACGCGGATCTGGGAGAGCGGGTCGCCGCCCACGAACCGACGGTGATCCTCGACCACCGACTCGACGACTACCTCTCGTTCGACGCCGAGGTCGCTGGCTTCGGCGCCCGCGTCGTGGGGATCGGCGAAAACAGGAAGGACGCGGGCTTCGAGAACGTCTCGGCCGCCCGCGCGAACGAGTTCTCGCTCCACTTGATGAGCATGTTCAACACCCCCGAGATGGCGCCCGTACTCTCCCGACTGGCGACGCTCGTGGAGGCCGGGTCGCTCTCCGCGACGGTCGCCCGCCGATACGGCCTCGACGAGGCGGACGAGGCCCAGCGGGCGGTGATGGAGGACAGTTTCCTTGGAAAGCTCGTGCTCGTCCCCTGATTCCGCCGAGGGGAGCTTTATCGACCGGGCGCCCGAACGTGAGGCATGTCCGTTTCGTTCGACTTCAGCGATCGGGTCGTCCTCGTGACCGGCGCCTGTGGTGCACTCGGCAGCGCGGTCTGCGAGGCGTTCTCCGAGGCCGGCGCGACCGTCGCCGCGAGCGACGTCGTCGAGGTAGACTCCGAGGACTCGCTGCTCGATCCCGACCTCGTCTCGTTCTACCAAGCTGATTTCACCGACGAGGAGAGGGTCGCGGAGGCCGTCGACGCCGTCGCCGCCGACCACGGCGGAATCGACCACCTCTGTGCGGTCGCCGGCACCTGGCGCGGCGGCCAGCCGGTAGCGGAGACCGACCTCTCGGAGTACGAACTGCTGATGAACGTGAACCTGAAGACCGCCTTCCTCGCGGCGAAACACGCCCTCCCGCACCTCCAGGAGCGCGAGGGCACGCTCGTGGCGGTGAGCGCGAAATCCGGTCTCGAAGGTGGCTCCGGCGACGGCCCCTACCGGGTGACGAAGGCGGGGATCAGGCTCCTCGTCGAGACGATCGCCGAGGAGAACGTCGGAACCGTGCGCGCGAACTGCGTCATGCCGAGCGTGATCGACACGCCGATGAACCGCGATATGATGCCCGACGCGGACCACTCGGCGTGGGTCGACCCCGCAGAGATCGCACGGACGTTCCTCGCGCTCTCCTCGGACGCGACGCCGGTGACGAGCGGGGCGGCAGTGCCGGTCTACGGCGAGAAGCGCTAGCCGGAGAGCCAGCCGGCGAAGTCCTCGGTCAAGAACTCGACGTACTCGATCACGCCGAGTCCGAGCGCGACGGCGAGGACGACTACGATCGGGACACGGACGGCCCAGATCCAGGCGACCCCCCAGGAGCCGAGGTCGCCGATCCCCCGCGAGAGTTCCTCGCGCGCGACGTCGGGCATCACCCAGCCGACGAACAGCGCGAGCATCAGCCCGCCGAGGACGAGCAGGATCGCGTCGGCGAAGCCGTCGAGCAGGTCGAGGAAGATCAGGTCCTGGGTGACGGGCACCCCCAGGAGGAAGATCGAGCCGCCGGCGACGAGGGCGGCGCTCCGGCGTCGGAGCCCGAACTCGTCCATAAAGTAGGCGACGACGAACTCGAGCAGGCTGATCGCGCTCGAGAGCGCCGCGATCGCGACGGTTCCGAAGAAGAGCATCCCGAGGACCGTCCCGCCGGTGACCCCGGAAAACGCCTCGGTGAGGCTGAAGAAGATCGCCCCGACGGTCTCCTGTTCGGGGTCGGCGCCCGCGGAGAAGATGATCGGGAAGACGACGAAGCCGACGAGCACCGCGAACGCCGTGTCCAGGCTCACGATGATCGCGCCGTCCTCGGCGAGGTTGCGGTCTTCGCCGAGATAGGAGGCGTAGACGATCATCACGCCCATCCCCAGGGAGAGGGTGAAGAAGGCCTGTCCGGCGGCGTCGGGGAGCAGCGTTCGCCAGTTCTCGGCGATCACGTCGAAGTCGGGCGAGAGGTAGTAGGCGTACGCCTCGCCCGCACCGGGAAGCGTCGCCGCGTAGACGGCGAGCGAGACGAGCAGGACGACGAGCGCGGGCACCATCACCTTCACCGCGAGTTCGATCCCGCGTCTGATGCCCAGGGCGACGATGCCGATCGTCGCGGCCATGAACAGCGCGTGAAACGCGAGCGAGTCGAGTCCCACCGAGACCGTCTCGAAGAGCGCGCCCGCCGCCTCAGCGTCCTCGACGTCGTAGCCCTCGCCGAGCCCGATCAGGAAGTAGCGGACGAACCAGCCAGCGACGACGCTGTAGTACGAGAGGATGACGAACGCCGTCACGAAGAAGACGTACCCCAGGTACCGCCAGGCGCCGCCGCCGAGTTCGCGCAGCGCCCCTACGGGGTTGAGTTCGGTGCGCCGCCCGATGACGAACTCGACGAGGATCGCCGGAACGCCGATCAGGACGATGAACAGGAGGTAGACGAAGAGGAACGCGGAGCCGCCGCCCTCGCCGACGACGAACGGAAAGCGCCAGATGTTCCCGAGACCGACGGCGCTCCCGACGGCGGCGAGGATGAAGCCCGTGCGTGTCGCCCACGTCTCGCGTTCTGCCATGGCTCGGCTTCACCGAACTCAAGTATAAGGGTTATTGAGCCGGGTAGTGTCGGCCTGCTCTCACGTCCCCGTGAGCCGACCTCGATTCGAGGACCTGCGGCCGATCGTAACCACGAACTATATTTGGTCCCCTCTCTGATACGAACGTGTATGAGTATTGTTGACTCACGGCGGCTGGGGGCGACGCTCTCGCCCGAGCGACTCTTCGGGGGACTGTTGCTTCTGGTCTTCGTCGCGCTGTTCGTCGATCTGCTCCGCCGCCTCGTCGTCGGGGAGCTGGCGATCGGGACGTTCACGACGTTCCTCTGGAACGGAATCGTCGACGGGCTGATCATCGGCCTGGCGGCGATCGGGCTCTCGATGACCTACAGCATCCTCCGGTTCGCGAACTTCTCGCACGGCGACCTCGTGACGACGGGGGCGTTCTCCGGGTGGACCGCGGCCTACCTCGTCGGCGGCGTCGGCATCGCCGAACTCTCGAGCCGGCTGCTGCTCAGGGCCGACGGCGGGGCCGCCCCCGGCGACATGAACATGCAGATACTCGCGGAGCCGATCGCGATCGTCGTCGGCCTGCTCACCGCAGCGGTCGTGACGGTGCTGGTGGCGCTCTCGATCGACAAACTGATCTACCGGCGGATGCGTCAGGCAGGCGGGATCGCCCTGCTGATCGCGAGCGTCGGCGTCGCGCTCGCGCTTCGGTACCTGATCGCGTTCGTCTACACCTCGAGCACCCGCGGGGTGACCGCGACCGCCCCCCAGTACGAGGCCTCCTGGATCGTCTGGACCGACTCGGTGAACCTCCACCAGGCGACGATGGTGCTCTCGGCGCTCGCGCTCATGCTCGGCGTCCACCTGATGCTCCAGTACACGAAACTCGGCACCGCGATGCGCGCGATGGCCGACAACCGCGACCTCGCGCTGATCACCGGCATCCCGACCGAACGGGTCGTCTGGGCCACCTGGGTGATCGGCGCGGGACTGGCCGGCGTCGCGGGCTACCTCGTCGTGCTCGATCGGGGCGTGATCACCTACAACCTCGGCTGGTTCCTCTTGCTGCTGATCTTCGCGGCGGTGATCCTCGGCGGGATCGGCTCGATCTACGGGGCGATCGTCGGCGGACTGGTGATCGGGCTCGCGACGAACGTCTCGCTCGTCTGGATCCCCTCCGACCTGAACGAGGTCGCCGCCTTCGGGCTGATGATCGCCGTGTTGATCTTCCGCCCACAGGGGCTGTTCGGGGGGGTCGAGACCGCATGAGCGCGAGCGATCGGATCGGTGGGAGGATCTCCGACGCCCGAAGAGCCGTCGAGGAACGCACCGAGGGGTTCTCGCGCTGGCAGGTCGATCTGCTGCTCGTCTTCGGGTTTCTGCTCGCCAGCTACGTCCTCTTCGTCCTCTTCGGGCTCGCGCTCGGACTCAGCCTGAACGGCATCGTGAGCACGTTGAGGCGAGTCACCTACTTCGCGGCGGTCTACGCGATCCTCACCCTCGCGCTCAACCTCCACTGGGGCTACACTGGACTGTTCAACATCGGCGTCGCGGGCTTCATGGCCGTCGGCGTCTACGCGATGGCGATCCTCACCGCACCCGTCGACGGCTCACCCGCCGGGCTCGGTCTCCCGCTCCCGGTAGGTATCGTCGGCGGGATGGCCGCCGCGGCGCTCGTCGGCCTCGTCGCCGCGCTCCCCGCGCTCAGGCTCCGTGCTGACTACTTCGCGATCGTCACGCTCGGGCTCTCGGAGATCATCCGCCTGAGCGTGCTCTCGGGTTCGCTCCGTGAGTTCGAGGTCGCGGGGCTCGAACTCGGGACCGGCGGGGGGAGCGGCATCTCCTTCACCGCGACGAACAGCGTCATCCCCTGGCTGCTCGATCTCCCCGTCCTCTCGGCGCTCGGCGACGCGCTGTTCGCCGTCGGCGCGGCGGTCGGCATCCAGTCCTCGGTGATCCAGAGCGCTCTCTACACGCTCGTGCTGCTCGCCTGCGTGATCGCGCTCTACGTCCTGCTCGCTCGGATCGCGTACTCGCCGTTCGGCCGGGTGCTGAAGGCGATCCGCGAGGACGAACTCGCCGCCCGATCGCTCGGCAAGCACACTAAGACGACGAAGATCACGGTGTTCATGCTCGGCTGCGCGCTGATGGGCCTCGGCGGGATCCTCTGGCAGGGCGGCCGGGGCTTCGTCACGCCCGACTCGTTCCTGCCGATCCTCACCTTCTACGTCTTCGTCGCGCTGATCATCGGGGGCGCCGGCTCGAACGCGGGCAGCATCGTCGGCGGCATCGTCTTCGCGGCCGCGCTCTGGGAGGGGCCGCCGTTCGTCCGGCGGATCGTCGACGCGAACCTCTCGGTGCGGTCGCCACCGACGATCTACGACGCGGTCGTCGCCGCCGACCCGCTCGCGCTGCTCGGCTACGCCGTCGGCAACCTCGACCAGATCCGGTTCATGCTCGTCGGGGTGGTGTTGATCCTGTTGATGCTCTGGCGGCCCGACGGCGTGCTCGGCCACAGAAAGGAGATCGCCGCCGCGACCGACCTCTCGCGACGACCGCGGACGACGGCGACGGCCGCAGACGGCGGCCGGGAGGAATCCGATGAGTGACACCGAGAGCGTCCCGGAGAGGGGGGCCGATTCCGACGAGACTGCGACCGACCGAACGGTGGCCGAACCCGCACTCCGCGTCGAGAACCTCCGAAAGCGCTTCGGTGGCATCGTCGCGGTCGACGGCGCGAGCTTCGCGGTCGACGCCGGGTCGATCACCGGCCTGATCGGCCCGAACGGCGCGGGCAAGTCGACGACGTTCAACCTCATCACCGGCGTCAACCGACCCGACGAGGGCCGCGTGCTGTTGAACGGCGAGGAGATAACGGGCCTCCCACCGGAACGGATCGTCGACCGGGGGCTCGTCCGCACGTTCCAGATCGCCCGCGAACTCCCCGAGATGACGGTCATCGAGAACATGATGCTCGCGCCGAAGGGCCAGCTCGGCGAGTCGCTCTGGCGCTCAGTGCTCCCGGGCGCGCGCGGACACGTTGTCAAGCAGGAGGAAGAACTGAGAGAGCGCGCCTGGGAGACCCTCGAGTTCTTCGACCTCGACCACCTGGGCGAGGAGTACGCCGGCGGGCTCTCGGGCGGGCAGCGTAAACTCCTCGAGCTCGCACGGGCGCTCCTGACCGATCCGGACGTCGTCCTGCTCGACGAGCCGATGGCGGGGGTGAACCCCTCGCTCGAACGCCGTCTGCTCGAACACGTTCACACCCTCGAGTCGGAGGGCTACACGTTCCTCCTAGTCGAACACGACATGGACGTGATCATGAACCACTGCGAGCACGTGATCGTGATGCACCAGGGGCGCGTACTCGCGGAGGGTGATGCGACCGAGATCAGGGAGAACGAGGAGGTCATCGAGGCCTACCTGGGGGGGACGGTCTGATGGCGCTGCTGTCGGTCTCCGATCTCGACGCCGGTTACGGCGACCTCCAGATCCTGGACGGCGTCGACCTCGACGTCGGCGACGGCGAGTACGTCGCCATCGTCGGGCCGAACGGCGCGGGGAAGTCGACGGTGATGAAGTCGGTCTTCGGACTGACGACGTACATGGGCGGGTCGATCCGGTTCGACGAGGAGGAGATCCACGGGCTGCGCCCGGAGGAGATCATCACGAAGGGGATCGGCTACGTCCCCCAGAACGACAACGTCTTCCCCTCGCTGTCGGTTCGGGAGAACCTCGAGATGGGTGCGTACATCAGGGACGAGGTACCAAAAGAGAACTTGGAGGCGATCTACGACCGCTTCCCGATCCTCGAGGAGCGCTCGAAGCAGAAGGCGGGGACGATGAGCGGCGGCCAGCAGCAGATGCTCGCGATGGGGCGGGCGCTGATGCTCGATCCCGACCTGCTGATGCTCGACGAGCCCTCGGCGGGGCTCGCGCCGGACCTCGTCGCCGCCACGTTCAACCGCGTCGACGAGATCAACGAGGACGGCACCGCGATCCTGATCGTCGAACAGAACGCGAAGGAGGCGCTCAGACGCTGTGACCGGGCGTACGTGCTCGTACAGGGCGGCAACCGCTACGAGGACACCGGCGAGGCGCTGCTCGCGGACGAACAGGTCAGACGCGACTTCCTCGGCGGCTGAGCGCCCCGCCGTCGAAAAAACGAAGACTCGACCGGACTACTCCGCCTCGAAGTCGATCTCCTCGAGCGTCTCGACGCCCTCCTCGCTGAACTCGAAGATCTCGTAGGTCACCGCGACCATGTCACCGTTCTCGTCGAAGTCGACCGAACTGGACGCGCCCTGGTAGTTGACCTCCTCACCGTTGGCGACCATCTCGATCGCCTCGTCGAGGTTCGAGGGACCGACCTCCTCGCCGTTGGGGTTGGCCACGTCGGGGATCGCGTCGCGGATCGCCGCGCCGTCGTTGTCGCCGGCGGCGACGTTCGCCAGCAGCAACACCGCCGTCGCGTCGTACGCCTGTGCGTTGAACACGCCCGGAGCGCTTCCGTACTCCTCTTCGTAGAGGTCGGCGAAGAAATCCTCCTCGGGGCCGGCCGCGAGCGGCGCCGTCCCGATGACGTTCTCCATCGGGTTGTCGACGTTCGCCGGGAGGTTGCCGTCGCGCAGGCCGTCGGTGACCATGATCGTCTCCTCTCCGTCGAAGTCGGCGTAGTAGTCCCGGAAGATCTGCTCGCCGCTGTCGGGGTAGCCGATGACGATCATCACGTCGGGCTCGTCGTCGAGCGCCTCCTGCAACAGCGAGGAGTACGACGGCTGTTCGGGCTCGAACGCGACGGTCGTGGTCACCTCGCCGCCGAGTTCTTCGAACGCCTCGACGAACGAGTCCGAGAGCTGCTGGCCGTAGTCGTTGTTGAGGAAGAACGTCGAGGCGCTCTCGTAACCGCGGTCTTCGGAGGCGAGTTCGGCCATCACCTCGCCCTGGAGCGCGTCGCTCGGGGCGGTCCGGAAGACGAAGCCGTCGTCGTCGAGGTCGGTGATCGCCGGCGCGGTCGAGGCAGGCGAGCACATCACCACCTCGTTCGGCACCGCGACGTTCTCCGCTACCGGGATCGTCACGCCGGATGAGGCAGCCCCCGTGATCGCCGGGTAACCGCCGTCGACGAGCGCCTCGGCCGCGCTGATCCCCGCCTCCGGGTCGGTCTGTGTGTCCTCGTCCTGGATGTCGATCCCGAAGCCGATGCCCGCGTCCTCGAGCTGGATCCCCGGGAGCACCGCCGCGTCACGGATCGGCCCACCGAGGTCGCCGAGGTCGCCGGTCGTCGGCTGGAGCACGCCGACCATCAGGTCGCGGTCGGTGTCCGCGTCGTCCGTATCGTCCGTGTCGTCGTCGACGTCGTCGTCGGTGTCGTCGGCCGGGTCGTCCGTATCGTCCGCGTCGTCGTCGGTGTCGTCGGCCGGGTCGTCGTCATCGTCGTCGAGACAACCCGCCATACCGAGCAACGTCGCGCCGCCGATCCCGGTCAGTACCCTTCGTCGGTTGAGTGTTCGTCTCATACGTCACGTTACCGTACACGTGTCTCTCATATAAACTCTACCGAAACGAGGATACGTAGTGGGGAAACCTTTTGCCGTCGGTGGTTCTCGTTCGTGCCAACCATGACAGGCCAGGTGCGACCGGAAGCGAGGTGGACTCCGTGACCGTCGAGAAACGGATCGAGGAGCTACGGGCGAGAAAGCGCGAGGCGGAGCTCGGCGGGGGCGAGGAGCGGATCGCCTCCCAGCACGAGAAGGGGAAGTTGACCGCCAGAGAGCGCATCGACTACTTCCTCGACGACGGCACCTTCGAGGAGTTCGACAAGCTCCGGACCCACCGCTCGCACAACTTCGGGATGGAGGAGCGACAGATCCCCGGCGACGGCGTCGTCACCGGCTACGGCGAGGTCGATGGAAGAACGGTCTTCGTCTTCGCCCACGACTTCACCGTCTTCGGCGGCAGCCTGGGCGAGGTGTTCGCAGAGAAGATCTGTAAGGCGATGGACCAGGCGATGGAGGTCGGCGCGCCGATCGTCGGGCTCAACGACTCCGCAGGCGCACGCATCCAGGAGGGCGTCGAGAGCCTGGCGGGCTTCGCCGAGATCTTCCACAGAAACCAGCGCGCCAGCGGCGTCGTCCCCCAGATATCGGCGATCATGGGTCCGTGTGCCGGCGGCGCGGTCTACTCCCCCTCGATCACCGACTTCGTCTTCATGGTGAACGAGACGAGCCACATGTTCATCACCGGCCCAGAGGTGATCAAGACCGTCACAGGCGAGGAGGTCACCTTCGCCGAACTCGGCGGCGCGACGACGCACAGCACCGAGACGGGGGTCGCACACTTCGCCGATCCCGACGAGGAGTCGGTGCTCGACGACATCAGGTATCTCCTGTCCTATCTCCCGCAGAACAACGTCGAGGACCCGCCGAGGGTCGAGCCGTGGGACGACCCCGACCGCGAGTGCGAGGAGCTGGAGAACGTGGTCCCCGCCGAGCCACGAAAACCGTACGACATCGTCGACGTGATCGACGGCGTGGCCGACGAGGACTCCTTCTTCGAGGTCGCGGAGAACTACGCGGCGAACATCGTCACCGGCTTCGCCCGGCTGGACGGCCACTCGGTGGGTGTGGTCGCGAACCAGCCCCGGGTGAACGCGGGCACGCTCGACGTCGAGGCGAGCATGAAGGGCTCGCGGTTCATCCGGTTCTGTGACTCGTTCAACATCCCGATCCTCACGTTCGTCGACGTGCCGGGCTACATGCCCGGCACCGACCAGGAACACCGGGGGATCATCAAACACGGGGCGAAGCTGCTCTACGCCTACTCCGAGGCGACCGTCCCACTCCTGACGGTGATCACCCGCAAAGCCTACGGCGGGGCCTACTGCGTGATGGCGTCGAAACACATCGGCGCGGACGTCAACTACACCTGGCCGACCGCCGAGATCGCGGTGATGGGCCCACAGGGCGCGGTGAACATCCTCTACCGCAAACAGCTCGAAGCGGCGGACGACACCGAGGCCCGCCGCGACGAACTGATCGAGGAGTACCGAGACGAGTTCGCGAACCCCTACACCGCCGCCGACCGGGGGTTCGTCGACGACGTGATCGAGCCGCGAGAGACCAGAAAACGGCTGATCGCGGACCTGACGATGCTCCGATCGAAGCGCGAACACGCCCCGGAGAAGAAACATGGCAACATCCCGCTCTGAGGAGCTCACTACCCTCGCCGAGGGTCTCTCGATCCCGCCGGACGCCGATCCCGAGGAGGCAGCGGCCATCGCCGCGGCGATCGGCAGTCACCTCCGAGCGCTGGAGGCCGGTACGGAGGGCGAGGAACCGACCTGGCAGGGCGAGCGATGGACGTTCGCCGGCCGGATCGACGCGATGCAGAACCGGCAGGTCCGGGTGCCGACGGGCGCGCCGACCGACGCGTGGAGCGCCGCCGCCAGAACCGATCGGTTCTGATACGGTCCGCTGGAACGATTTACCGATGCACCCACAGGACGGGCGCGGTTGCGCCGGTAACGACGGACAGTAGTCCGTGTGAGGCTGCGACGGAGGTTCCGCTCCCGGCGTCGCGGTCCCTTCGAGTTCCGATCACCCCCCGCGTTCCTGTATCCGAACCCGCACGTCGTCGGCCGGCTGGAGCGTCGCACCCGGCGCGAGGTCGGGCTCCGGATCGGAGAGCGGATCGACCTCGACCCGTCGGAGAATCGTCGGTAACACGAGGGTCAACTCCGTCATCGCGAAACGCATCCCGATGCAGTGGCGGGGACCGCCGCCGAACGGGAAGTACGCGTACTCGGGACGCCCGGCTCGCGAGTCGGTCCCCTCCCCGCTCGCCCCGCCGGCGGTGCTCCGCACCTCACCCTCCTCGAAGCCGTCGGTCCAGCGGTCGGGCCGGAACCGCTCGGGGTCGTCGTAGAACCGGGGATCGCGGTGGATCCGGAACTGCGGGATCGTGACGTTCGTCCCCGCGGGGAGCAGGTAGCCGTCGAGCGTCAGGTCCTCGAGGGCGGTGCGGAAGACGGCGAACGCCGGCGGGTAGAGCCGCAGTGACTCCCGGACGACGCGGTCGGTGTACGCGAGCGCCGACAGGTCCGCGGGCGTCGGATCGTCGCCGCCGAGGAGCTCGTCCCACTCGGCGTGGAGTCGGTCGTGGACGGTGGGGTGTCGCGAGAGCAGGAGCGTCGTGTAGGTGAGCGCAAGCGAGGTCGTCTCGTGGCCGGCGAACAGGAACGTCAGGAGCTGGTCGCGGAGTTCGGTTTGCGAGTGGCGGTAGCCCTCCGGCCCCGCCCGGGCGAGCAGCAACGAGAGCAGGTCGTCCCGTCGGTCGAGGTCCTCGTCCCCACGGCGTCCCGCGATCAGTTCGTCGACGAGCTCGTCGAAGGCGCCCATCGCCCGGTCGTACCGACGCTGGCTCGGCGTCGGCACCCACGACGGGAGGAACGCCGAGAGGTTCCGCGTGTCCGCCCGCTCGTTCAGCGCCCGGGCGACGTCGGTGATCGCCTCCCCCCGACCGTCGAGGTCGAGGTCGAACAGCGTCCGGGCGAGGATATCGAGCGTCAGCTCCGAGAACCGCCGGTCGATCGCGACCCCCTCGTCCCTCGGCCAGCCGGCGGCGTGTTCGGCGGCCGTCGCGACCATCGTCTCGCCGTAGCGCTCGATCCGGTCGGGCGTGAACGCCGCCTGGAGGGCCGTCCGCTGGGCACGCCACTGCTCGCCCTCGCTGAAGAGCACGCCCTCGGGCGCGAACGCGTCGTTGCCGGAGCCGAAGCCGAACTCCTCGAACCGGAACTTCCGGAGGGAGTCCGAGTCGGTCACCAGCAGCCGCTCGACGTACGTGGGGTGGAGCACCATCGTGAACGGCTGCCCGGCGAGCTCGTACCGGACGACGTCGCCGTAGGCGGCCATCCGGTCGAAGAAGCCGATCGGGTCCCGGGCGAGCGAGAGCGTGTTCCCCAGGACCGGCAGGCCGTCGGGTCCGGGTGGCAGCCTCCCCGTCCCTCTCGTCCCCCCGTTCCCGGATCCGTCGTCGGGTGTGGTCGTCATCGCGGTTCCCGATAGATCCCCTCGGGAGAAACGGGTTCGGCCGGAGTGGCTAGTGTCTTTATGTTCCGTCGGTCCGACGCGTCGGTCGAGTCCGGGTTCGAACCGGCTCCAAGGGACGACCCGTGAAGTACTGTGACCTCCGTCTGCGCCAGCCCGATTCGATGCTCCATCCGATGCAGCGGTTCATCCGCCACGGGGACGTCGTCACCCACGAGGAGCTGCTGACGTGGAACCTGGGGCGGGAGGAGGGAGTCGAGTACGAACTGTTCTACGCGGAGGTGACCGACCCGGAGCGGTACCGGGGGGCGATCGAGGCCATCGACTCGATCCGGTGGCATCGGACCGCGCGGGTCGACGACCGGTCGCTCTACGTCTTCGCGTGCCAGGAGACCCGAGAGGAGGACGTCTCGCTCCGGCGTGCGTTCGGTGAGCTGGAGCTCGTCGTCGTCCCGCCGATCGTCTACGACTCGGAGGCCGCGATGCGGATGACCGTCGTCGGCCAGGAGGCGGACCTCGGGACGCTCGTCGGGAGGATACCGGGCGAGATCGAGGTGACGATCGAGGGGGTCGGCGAGTACGACCGCCGACACGCTCGGGTCGCGGGCGCGCTGACCGACAGGCAGGCAGAGGCCGTCCGGACGGCGGTCGACCTCGGCTACTACGACGTCCCCCGGAGCGCGTCGCTCGCGGCGGTGGCCGCGGCGCTCGACTGCGCCGAGAGCACGGCCTCCGATCACCTGCGCAAGGCCGAGTCCGCCGTCATGTCGCGGATCGTCGAGTGAGCACCGCGATCACCCGTTCGAGAGCAGCGAGACGACCCCGTCTACCGACTCGACGGTCGCGTAGCGACGGCGAGCGAGTGCCACTCGACCGCGAGCGCCTCCGGCTCCTCTGAGTACGCCGCCTCAGCGGGTGAGCCGTCTGAGGACGACCGTGAGCGTCGCTCCGGTCGCGGCGATGCCCGCGAGCACGACGAACAGGGCGGCGACGTCCGCGTAGGTGAGCACGGCGCCGGCAAGTCCCGCGCCGAGCGCGCCGATACCGAAGATCGCGAGGAAGGTGTAGCCGAACGAGAGCCCGCGAACCGACGAGGGGGAGTATGCCGCGACCGTCGCCTGCTGGAGCGGCTGGATGGTGAACAGCGCGACGCCGAGCAGCAGCGCGACCGCGAGGAAGGGGAGCAGGCCGAGGGCGACCGCGGGGACGACCAGCCCCGCGAGCGTCGCGAGCGTCGCGAGGACGTACGCGAGCGCGCGTTCGGGCGCGATCCGATCCGCGAGGCGTCCCCCGAGGTACTGGCCCGCCACCCCGAAGACCAGGATGCCGACGTAGAGGTACCGGGAGACGTCGAACTCGTCGGCGTAGGGGCTCTCGGGATCGACCAGCTCCAGGTGCAACACGCCGTCGAGCAGGTCGCTCAGCAGGTCGGGCAGGAACGTGAGAAAGGCGCGGTAGTAGAGCCCGGAGAGCATCACGATGAGGAAGACGAGCGAGAACCCGAGCGTGAACAGCGCCCGGCTGTCCGAGAGGATCGCTCCCACCGTGAGCTGTCCCTTCGTGTCGCTCGCGGACCCGCTGTCGTCCCCCGACCCACCGTCGGCCCGACTCGCCGTCTCGACGGCGGCGGTCTCGTCGAACTCGACGGCCAGCCCGTAGGCGACGACGACGACCGTCGGGAGCACGAGCGCGGCGGTGACGACCCGCCAGTCGAACTGGAGCAGCAGGAGGACGGTGACGAGCGGGCCGAGCGCGATGCCGAGGTTGCCGCCGATGCCGTGGTAGCCGAAGGCGGTCCCCGACCGGGTGACGCCCTTCGAGATGAGCGCGAGACCCGCGGGGTGGTAGACCGACGCGGCGATCCCCCAGAGCGCGAGGGCGAGGACGAGCGTCGGGAAGCTCGGCGCGGCGGCCGCGAGCAGGAAGGCGACGCCCATCCCGAGCAGACAGCCGATGATCAGTGGCTTCGAGCCGAACCGGTCGACGAGCACGCCGCCGGGGAGCGCCCCGACCCCGAAGAGGCCGTAGCCGACCGTCACCGCGAGGCCGAGCGCCGCCGCGGTCACCGAGAACTCGGCGAGCCAGACGGTCATCAGGATCGGGATCGACAGCTCGTAGGTGTGGACGAGCCCGTGCGACCCGGCGGTGAACAGCACGATCCGGCGGTCGTTCCCCTTCATGAGTGGTGTGTGGCCGACACTCCGGGGCCGTCGGCCGTGTCTTCGCGTCACTCCTCGCGCGGCTCGCTTATCAGCGTCGATTCCCCTCGCTCACAGGAGCTCCGAGCGGGCGTCGCCGTCCCCAGCGCGACGCTAGATTCGTTACCCCCCGGCGTGAACCCCGAGCATGACGCGACTCGGGTTCGTCGGTCTCGGGAGGATGGGCGGTTCGATGGCGACACACCTCGTTCGAGCCGGCCACGACGTGGCCGTCTTCGACCGCAGGGACGCCCCGATCGATGCGATGGAGTCGATGGGTGCGACCGGTGTCGAGTCGGTGGCGGCCGTCGGCGAGCGCTCGGACGTGGTCTTCCTCTCGCTCCCCGGACCCGAGGCGGTCGAGTCGGTCGCCGCCGAGCTCGCGGGGAGCCTCGGTCCGGGATCGGTCGTCGTGGACACGACGACCTCGACGCCGGAGACGACCCGGACGGTCGCCGACTCGCTCTCCGAGGTGGGGGTGTCGACCCTCGGCGCACCCGTCAGCGGCGGCACCTACGGCGCGGAGGCGGGGACACTCACGGTCATGGTCGGCGGCGACCCAAGCGAACTCGACCGCTGTCGGCCCTACGTCGACGCGTTCGCGAAGAACGTCTTCCACGTCGGCGAGGACCCCGGTCACGGTCACGCGGTGAAACTGCTCAACAACTACCTCTCGTTCGCCGCGATGGTCGCGACCTCCGAGGCGGTCGTTCTCGGCGAGGCGGTCGGTCTCGACATCGAGACGATGTGCGAGGTGTTCACCGTCAGCACCGGCCGGAACTCCGCCACGGAGGACAAGTTCCCCGACTACATCGCCGAGGGCGAGGAGGTGGGCTTTTCGCTCGCGCTGATGGAGAAAGACATCGCGCTGCTCGAACGGTTCGGCGACGAGAAGGGTCTCCCGCTGCTGCTGGCTGGCGTCGTCGCGAGCCAGATCGAGTACACGAGAGCGAGGTACGGCGAGACGGGTGACATGACCGACGTCTACGGCTACCTCCGGGCGGCGATGACGGGTGCGGATCGTCCGAATTCAGGGGCCGATCCGCGGGTGGATTGATAACCTCTCACCCTGTGGTCGGAGTCATGTACCACGTACTGGTTCCGATCGACGACGACGAACGGCGGGTCCGCTCGCAGGCGGAGACGATCCTCGGACTCGCGGGCGCGGCCGCGGTCCGTGCAGACGTCCTCTACGTCCACGAGGAGATAGAGACGCCGGCCGACGAGGCGGGGTCCTCGTACATCGAGGAGATCAACCGGAACTTAGAGGAGATCCAGGGGCTGCCGGAGACCGCCGACCTACTCGTGGAGCTGCTCCGCGAGGCGAACGTCGAGACCGCCGTCCACGGCGTCACCGGGGAGCCGGAGGAGGCGATCCTCGCGGTCGCGGCCGAGGTCGACGCCGACGCGATCGTCCTCGGTGGGCGGCGGCGCTCCCCCGTCGGGAAGGCGATCTTCGGGAGCGTCACGCAGGCGGTCATCCTCGACGCCGACCGAACGGTGATGGTCTCGCCGACATGAGCGCCGATCGCCCCGTCCTCGACCCAGAGGGGGTACGCGCGCAGGCGACCGAAACCGGTCCCGTGGGGGGTACCCGGTGACCGACAGCCTCGCCGCGTTCTGCGCGGAGGCCGACGCACCGCCCGCCGAGAGCGTCGACCACCTCGAACGACACCTGCTCGACTGGGTCGGGCTCGTTCTCGGGGGTCGGAGCGTGGCCACCTCCTCCGAGAGCGTTCTGAGGACGGTCGAGGGGCTCGCGGGCGGGCGTGCTCCACGGCTACCGACCGGGTCGACCCTCGCGCCCGACCGGGCCGCCCTTCTGAGTGGCACGTTCGCCCACAGCCTCGACTTCGACGACACCCACCGCGAGTCGTCGCTCCACCCCGGTGCGCCGACCATCGCCGCGGCCCTCCCGGTCGCCCGCGAGACGGAGGCGACGGGCGAGGCGCTACTCGCCGCGATCTCGCTCGGCTACGACGTCACCTGCGCGCTCGGCCGCGCGGTGAACCCGGACGCCCACTACGCCCGCGGGTTCCACCTCACGGCCACCTGCGGGACGTTCGGGGCGACCGCCGCTGCGGGTCTCCTCAGGGGATTCGACGAGGCGACGTTCGAGGCCGCGTTCGGGGTCAACGGCAGTCAGGCCGCGGGTTCGCTGCAGTTCCTCGAGAACGGCGCGTGGAACAAACGGCTGCACCCCGGACTCTGTGCACACCGGGCGGTGCTGGCTACCGAACTCGCTGACGCCGGCTTCCGGGGCTCGGCGGAACCGATCGAGGGGACGTTCGGCTTCCTCCACGGCTACACCGACGAGCCGATCCCCGAGGCGCTCCGGGGGATCGAACCCGGGAGGGCAGCGCTCGAGACCGCGCTCAAGCCGTACCCCTGCTGTCGGTACATGCACGCGGCGATCGACGCGCTGCTCGAGATCGGTGAGGGGGTCGATCCCGACGCGATCGAGTCGGTCAGGGTCGACCTCCCCGGACCGGGCGTCCGGCTGACGGGCGAGCCGATCACCTCGAAACGACGGCCCGAGAACTTCGTCGACTGCCAGTTCTCCACGCCGTTCGCCGCCGCGCTCTCGCTCTCGGCGGGCGAGGCCGGCCTTCGCGCGTTCCTCGACGCCCAGGAACGCCTCGACGACCCCGCGCTCCGGCGGCTGATGGACCGGGTCGAGGTCGCCTCGACCGACCGGACGAACGATCCGTTTCCGGCACGCTGGACGGCGGGGGTGACCGTCGAGGCCGACGGCACGCACGAGCGGTTCGTCGAGTACGCCCTCGGCGAGCCGGAGAAGCCGATGGACTGGGCGGACGTCGAGGGGAAGTTCCACGAACTGACCCGTGCGGCGGGGATCGATCGGGACGGTTCGGCGTCGGTCGTCGAGGCAGTCGGCGACCTCCGCGACGGACACTCGGACGAACTGTTCGCCACCCTCGACGCCCTGGAGTAGGTCGTTCCGAGGCCGTCGTCGTCCGAGGGCCGGGCGGCGGCCGATCGCCGTCCTACCGGCTCCAACACGTTCATTACCCGTGTTACCGATCTCCTCACAATGGCGCACTCCTGGCGGGATACGATGACGCTCTCGGGGGAACAGCGGCTGGTGCGAAGCAGCATTCGGGAGCTGTGTGCGGACTTCGACGCGGAGTACTGGCGCGAACACGACGAGGCCGAGGAGTATCCTACCGAGTTCGTCGACGCGCTCGCCGACCACGGCTGGCTGGGAATCCTGATCCCCGAGGAGTACGAGGGTGCCGGGATGAGCACCGCCGAGGTCGTCGTGATGATGGAGGAGATCGCCGCCAGCGGGGGTGGGTTCAGCGCGGCCCAGGCGATCCACGGCGGGATCTACAACAGCGTTCCCCTGGTGAAGTACGCGAGCGAGGAGCTGAAAGCCGACCTGCTTCCGCGAGTCGCTCGCGGCGAGGCGTCGATCCAGTCGTTCGGGCTCACCGAGCCGAACGCCGGGTCGAACTCGACGGCGATGGAGACCTCGGCGGAACGCGAGGAACGTGCCGGCGGGCAGGCAGAGTTCGTGATCGACGGACAGAAGATCTGGATCTCGCGGGTCGACCAGAGCGACTACCTCGTCCTGATGGCGCGGACCACCCCGAGGGAAGAGGTCGAGAAACGGACCCGCGGGATCTCCATGTTCCTCGTCGACCTCGAGGAGGCGTACGAACAGGACGCCCTCGAGATCAAGGCGATCCCGAAGACGGTGAGCGGGTTCGTCCACTCCTACGAGATGTGGTTCTCGGGGCTCAGAGTCCCGGAAGCGAACCTGATCGGCGAGGAGGGACGCGGCTTCTACCAGGTGCTCGACGGGCTGAACGAGGAGCGACTCGTGATCGCCGCCGAGTGTATCGGCCTCGGCGAGACCGCCCTCGAGAGCGCGATCGAGTACGCCAACGAGCGCGAGGTGTTCGGCGGGCCCATCGGCGCGAACCAGGCGATCCAGCACCCGATCGCGGAGGCGTACGCGCAGGTGCTCGCGGCGAAACAGCTCGTCTACAGCGGCGCGGAGGAGCTCGACGACGCTGAACGCACCGAGGCGGGTGCGATCGCGAACGTCGCGAAGTACCTCGCGGCGGAGGCGTGTTTCGCCGCCGCCGACGCGGCGGTCCAGACCCACGGCGGCTTCGGCGTCGCCCGCGAGTACGACGTCGAGCGGTACTTCCGGGAGGCGAGGTTGACGAGGATCGTCCCGATCAGCCAGCAGCTCGCGCTCAACTACCTCGGCGAGAGCGTGCTGGGGTTGCCCCGGTCGTACTGAGCGGAACGACCGACGACCGTGATCCACACGAGACACCGACGACCCACACCATGACCGACGACACCCACGAGACCGACACGACCGACGGAGAATCGACGGCAATGAGAACCGACGGAGGGGACGAGACGGACGGAGCGAGCGACGGGGAGACGCGGCTGGTCGCGGGCTGGCAGGGCCGCTACTACGAGGACTTCCGGGTCGGTGACGTCTACAAACACCCGTTCGGGCGTACGGTGACCGAGACGGACAACGTCTGGCTGACGAACGTCACGATGAACCTGAACCCGATGCACTTCAACGAGGCCTATGCACGGGAAACCGAGTTCGGCGAGCGCCTCGTCGACGGGACGTTCGTCATCGCGCTCGCGGTCGGGATGAGCGTGATCGACGTCTCGGTGAACGCGACGGCGAACCTCGGCTACGACAGGATCCGCCACCACGCGCCGGTCTACCACGGCGACACGATCTTCGCGGAGAGCGAGGTACTGGAGAAGCGTGAGAGTTCCTCGCGAGAGCACGTCGGGATCGTCACGACCGAGCTGCGGGCGTACAACCAGGACGGGACGAAGGTGCTCTCGCTCGAACGCACCCCGATGGTGCTCAAGCGCGAGCACGCGAAGCCCTCCGCGTCGACGCCGCCGGGCTGGCCGGAGGGTATCGGCACCCAGCCGGGTGAGGAGTAGATGGAAGTAGGCGACGGGTCGGGGGAGGCAGCCGAGGGCGAGCGGATCGCGGACGGGCTCCCGGTCGTCGATCCGGCGGAGGCGGCCGCCGAGGTCGGCCCCGAGGAGACACTGCTCGTGAGCGGGTTCGGCGGCGTCGGCTACCCGAAGGCGGTGCCGGAGGCGCTCGCGGCCGACGGTCGCGAGAAGGCGCTCACGGTGGTGAGCGGCGGCGGCGTCGGCGACGAGATCGACACCCACCTCGTCGAGTCCGGCTCGATGGCTCGGCGGTATCCCTTCCAGACGAAGCCCACGTCTCGGGAGGCGATCAACTCGGGGACCGTCGCGTTCCACGACCGCCACATCTCGCGGGTCGCCGACGAACTCCGTTACGGCGGGCTGGTCGACGCCGACACCGCGATCGTGGAGGCGGTGTCCGTGGGCGAGAACTGGCTCGTCCCCTCGACGTCGATCGGGAACACGCCGGCGTTCGTCGAGGCCGCCGATCGACTGATCGTCGAGGTGAACGCGGCACAGCCCCGGTCGCTTTCGGCCGTTCACGACGTCTACACCCGAACGAAGCCACCCGAACGGGGGCCGATCCCGCTCGTCGATCCCGTCGGCCGGATTGGCGCGCCGGAGATCGGGTTCGATCCCTCGAAACTCGTCGCGGTCGTCGAGACCGACCGACCGGACGACCCCTACACGTTCCGGGAGCCGACGTCGGTCGATCGCGAGATCGCCGCCCACCTCGCCTCGTTCCTCTCGGCGGAGATCGAGAGAAACCCGCTTCTCGAGGAGCGCGTCGCGCTCCAGTTCGGCGTCGGGAGCACGGGCAACGCGCTGTTAGAGGCGCTCTCCGAGGTCGAGTTCGGCGGGCGCGAGGTGGTCTACTTCGGCGAGGTGATCCAGGACGGCCTGCTGGACATGCTCGACGCGGGTGCGCTCGCCGGCGCGAGCGCGACGTCGCTCGCGCTCTCGGCCGACGGACAGGAGCGCTTTTTCGCGTCGATCGAGCGGTACGCCGAGGACGTCGTCCTCCGGCCGGCGGACGTCTCGAACGCCCCGGCGCTGATCGACCGATTCGGCGTCGTGGGGGTGAACAGCGCGGTCGAGGTCGACCTCTACGGGAACGCGAACGCCACCCACGTCGGCGGGACGCACGTCGTCAACGGGATCGGCGGCGGCGGCGACTTCAGCCGCAGCTGCCCGCTCGGGATCGTCGCGCTCCCCTCGACCGCCGCCGGCGAGATATCGCGGGTCGTCCCGATGGTCCCGCACGTCGATCACACCGAACACGACCACTCGGTCGTGGTCACCGAACACGGCGTCGCCGATCTCAGGGGGCTCTCCCCGCGCGAACGGGCCGAGGCGCTGGTCGGGGTGGCCGACCCCGCGTTCCGGGAGGCGCTGGACGAGTACCGCGAACGGGCCGAACGCGGCGGGGGGAACGTCCCGCACGACCTCGAGACGGCGCTCTCCTGGCACGTCGAGTGGGGCGAGTGATCGGAGGGGATGGCGGGCTGGAAGCGGTACACCGGACTGATCCTGCTCTGGCAGGTCGCCGCGAGCGTCTGCTTCTACGCCGTCTACGCCGTGACGCCGTTCGTCCGCGAGGGGTTCGACGTCTCCGCGACGCTCGTCGGCGTCATGCTCACCGCGCTCATGCTCGGCTACACGCTCTGTCTGCTCCCCGTCGGCTCGGTCATCGACGCCTACGGCGAGAAGCGCGCGCTCGTCGTCGGCCTCCTCGGCCTCGCCGTCGCGGTCGCCGTCGTCACCCTGGCGGGGTCCTACACCCTCTTGCTCGTCTCCGTCCTCGTCCTCGGCGCGTTCTACGCGACGGCGATGCCGGGGACGAACGCGGCGGTGTTCAACGCCATCCCACACGAGCGGCTCAACACCTCGATGGGGATCAAGCAGGTGGGCGTCACCGCCGGCAGCGGGATCGCCGCCCTCGCGGTGCCGTGGTTCGGCGCGACCCGCTTCGGCTGGGAGGTCGCGTTCCTGCTCGCTGCGGCCGTGGCGGGTGTCGTGAGCGTCGTCTTCTGGGTGTCCTACGACGCCGGCGGTGAGGGCAGCGGAGGGGAGACCGACCGCGGCGGGATCCGGGCGCACCTCACCTCGCCGGCGTACGTGCTGCTCACGGCCGCCGGCTTCTTCCTCGGGGCGGGGCTGTTCACCACGACGGGCTACACGATCCTCTACGTCCACGAGTCCGTCGGCGCGAGCGTCGTCTTCGCCGGCGTCGTGCTCGCCGCCGCACAGGTGAGCGGGAGCGCCGGTCGCGTCGTCTTCGGCTGGCTCGCGGACCGGCTCTCGGCGTCGCTCACCGCCGCGACGCTCCGGATCCTGCTCGTCCAGTCGGCCGCCTCTGCGGTGCTCTTCGTCGCGGTGATCCTCGTCGACTCGCCGACGCTCGCGCTCCTCGCGTTCACTGCCCTCGGCCTGTTCGTCCTCGGGTTCACCGGGGTTTACTACTCCTGTATGGGCTCGCTGGTCCCCAGCGAGGAGATGGGGAGCGCGACCGCCGGCGGTCAGATCGCGCTCAACGCCGGGGCGCTCTGTGCACCGCCGGCGTTCGGCCTGCTCGTCGACCGCTCGGGCTACGCTGCGGGCTGGGCGATGCTCGCGGTCGCGGCCGCGGTCGCGTTCTGTCTGCTCGCGATGCTCGCTCGCCGCGGGTAGGGGATTTCTGATCGATCTCCGAGTAGTCCGGGCGGCGATACGGGGTGAGTCGGTTCTGTCTACGGGTTCTTCTCGCTCCGGATACCACAACCGAATACAATACGTTTATACTAATCGTTGTCTATGGTAGATATGCATGTACACTGGTAACAGTCGCAACAGGCGGGACGTGCTCAAGGGGGCGGCGACGCTCGGCGTCATCACGATGGCCGGCTGCCTCGACGGGGACGACGACGGGGACGACGACGCGGCCGCCGCGGACGACGCGGCAGACGCCGACGACGCGGCAGACGCCGACGACGACGCGAACGGGAACGGCGATCAGGAGGACGTGACGGTGACGATCGCGGGCACCTCGAGCGGGAGCGCGACACAGCTCGCCGGGCAGGCGCTCGCACGGGGTGCGAGCGAGCACAGCGACTTCGTCGACGTCACGGTCCAGGAGACCGACGGCTGGACGGCGAACCTCTACGAGTTCGACTCGGGGGAGTTCTCGAGCATCGGCGTCGACAACAACTCGCTGTCGAAGGCGATGGAAGACGAGGACCCGTTCGACGAGGACCCCGTCGAGAGCCTCCCGATGCAGGGCTGGATCTTCACGAGCCTCGAGATCTTCTGGGTCGCGCTCGAGGGCAGCGGGATCGAGTCGACCGAGGACCTCCGCGAGGGCGGCTACACGATCTACCCGATCCAGCCGGGCTTCGGGACCCGGCTGCTGACCGAGGAGATCATCCGCGAGGCGGACATGTGGGACCAGAACGAGATCAACAACGCGAACACCGACGACATCCCCGGCGCGGTCGAGGAGGACAGAGTCGACGCGCTCTGTATCTACGGCGCGAACGGGATCGAACTCGCCGGCTGGTGCCAGGAGGTCGACGTCAGGAGCAACGAACGGCTCTACGTCATCGAGGTCGACGACGAGTTCCGACAGACGATCGAGGACACCCCCGGGGCGCTGCTCTCGGAGTTCGAGCCCTACGGCTTCCAGCAGGACGTCGATCAGGTGACCGACCAGGTCGTGAGCTGGGCGCTCGGCGGCCAGTGGGCGTTCGGACCGGACGTCCCGGCCCACGCGACCCACGAACTCGCCCGGATCGCGAGCGAACACTGGGAGACGCTCCAGGAGTCCGACCCGACGACGCTCGACCACTCCGACCCCGAGACGATGACCGCGGCGGTGCTCGAGGATCTGGAGGTCCATCCCGGCGTCGCCGACTTCTACGAGGAGAACGACGTCTGGGACGACGGCTGGACGCGGGGCGAGGCCGAGTAGCCCGAACCAGTAGCTTATTGCCGTTCTACGGTCGAGTGACCGTATCCGAACCCTGTGACACGCTCACACGGACACACGACGTACCATGACAGCAGAAACGGAGAAGATCGATTCGGAGCTCCTCGAACGCCCGATCGTGACGGTTCTCAGGGAGAAGCTCGCGGCGGAGAACGTGAAACGCCACGTGACGCTCTGGTCGGTGCTGGCGCTGCTCACGGTCCCGCTCTGGCTCTACGTGATCGCCTACGCCAGATACCAGCTCATCGCGCGGGCGCAGTTCGGCGCGGTGTTTCTCGGGGGGATCTTGCTGCTCTACATCCTCCACGAGATGGCCCAGTCCGTCGGCGGGGGAAACCGGTACATCGGTGAGGACCTCCGCGCGTTGGTCGCGCCCGGAAACCGTCTCGACACGCTCGTCCTCGTGGTCTGTGCGGTGATCGTCACGGTCACGACGGTCTACATCTGGTCGAACTTCGAGGCGCTGTACACCGACCGGCGGGGCTTCGCCCTCGATCACGAGTACGTGCTGGCGGTCGCGTTCACGCTCGTGATAATCTACCTCACCTGGCGCGCGTTCGGGATGACGTTCCTCGTCGTCGTGCTCGCCGGGATCGGCTACGCGCTGTTCGGGAGCTGGGTCCCCGGCACGCTCGGCCACACCGGCCTCTCCTACGAGCGGGTGCTCAGGATCCTCGTCATCGGGGTCCGCGGGTTCTACGGCTTCCTCACGCAGCTCGTCGCGGCGTGGATCGCGCTGTTCCTGCTCTACGCCGGGCTGTTGAAGGCCTACGGCGCGTTCGACCTCATCCTGCGGATGGCCGTACGCTCGGCGAAGTACATCGACTCGGGGGTCGCCCAGACCGCGGTCGTCGCGAGCGCGGTGATCGGCTCGGTCAACGGCTCGCAGACCGCCAACGCCGGGATGACCGGCTCGTTCACCATCCCGATGATGAAGGAGAACGGCATCAAGCCCGAGACGGCCGCGGGGATCGAGTCGGTCGCCTCCACCTCGGGACAGGTGCTCCCGCCGGTGATGGGCGCCGGGGCGTTCATCATGGCCTCGCTCATCACGGGGATCACCTACGCGGACGTGCTCGTCGCGGGGCTGATCCCCGCGGCGATCCTCGTGATCGCGATCGTCGTCGCGGTCCACTACGCCGCCGGGCCACAGATCGAGAACCAGGACCTCTCGGAGTTCTTCGACGACGCGCTCACCCGGGGCGAACTAGTTCTGGAGGGGATCAAGTACGGCGTCCCGCTCGCCGTCCTCATCTACATCCTCGGCATCGTCCAGTGGACGGTGATGACCGCGGCGCTGTGGACCGCGGTGTCGATGATGGCGCTCGGGATCGGTATCCCGGTCGCGAAGGTCGCCTTCGACACGGGGAACGCCCGCGCGGTCTTCTGGCGGTTCGCCGGGACGATCCGCGAGACCTGGGACGGCTGGCGCGAGGGCGTCGTCGTGCTCGCGCCCGTGGCGATCATCCTCGCGGCGATCAACGGCGTCGTCGACCTGCTGATGGCGACGGGGGTGCCGACGGCGATCTCGCTCACGCTGATGGACCTCTCCGGCGGGGTGTTGATCTTCGCCGCGATCATGGCGATGATCATCTGTATCCTGCTCGGACTCGGGATGCCGACGACCGCCGCCTACACGGTCGTCGCGCTGCTGATCGCGCCGACGCTGATCAACCAGTTCTTCCTCCCGGAGTTCTCCGCACACTTCTTCGTCTTCTACGCGGCGATCCTCGCGGGGCTGACCCCCCCGATCGCCACCTGTGTGGCGGTCGCCTGCGGGATCGCCGGCTCGAACTTCTGGCGCTCGTGTCTCGAGGCGATCAAGATCTCCGCGCCGCTGTTCGTCCTGCCCTTCACGTTCATCTACCACCCCGAGATCGTCTCGGGGGAGATCACGTCGGCGGGACTCCTGACCGGCCTGATCACGCTCGTCGGCGCGATCGCGATCATCCACGGGCTCAACTACCGGTTCTCGTTCGGTCGGCCCGGGACGTACGGGATGCGCCTCGGCTTCTTCGCGCTCGGGACGGTGATCATGGTCCACGAGTCGCTGACGATCCGCATGGGGGCGCTCGGTATCGTCGTCGTCCTCTACCTGACGCAGGCGAGCGTCGGCAAGCCCGCGCCGATTGAGAAGCTCCGCGGGCTCGCCGCCGGGATCAACGGCCGACGGAAGTAGTCTCGCGCTCGCTCGATCCGGTTCGCGCTCGGTCGTTCACTCCTCAGGACCGCCGGTCGTGAGCACGACGACCGCGACGGCGAGAAGCAGGAAGACGCCGACGACGGCGAACGCGGCGGCGGCCGACCGGGCGTCGATCACCGCCCCGAGCAGCACCGGAGCGAGGACCGCACCCAGCGAGAGGCCGGTGAAGAAGAAGCCGAAACTCGTCCCGGTGGCGCCCGGGTCGGCGACGGCGTTCGCGAACCGGTCCCGCGAGGGGAGCGCGACCCCGATCAGGAGCCCGGCCAGCGAGAGCGCGACGAGCGGTCCGGACAGACCCCCGACGGGGCCGACGACGGCGACCCAGACACAGAACGCCGCCGGGAGGAACGCGAGGAGGATGACGGTCCCGGGCGGGAGGCGATCGGCGACCGGTCCCCCGACGAGGATACCGACGGCCATGCTCACGAGGTGGGCGGTCAGGAGCGTGTTGGCGGTCGAGCCGTCGAGACCGTACGTCTCCACGGCGAGCAGCGTAGTGAACGACTGGAGGCCGACGATCGCCATCATGCTGAGCGCGTAGAAGACGAAGACCGAGAGCAGGTCGCCCCGGCGGACGAACGAGACCATCTCGCGGACGGACCGCCCCGCGGAGTGTGAGTCCGATCTGTTCCGGTCGCGGAGAGTTCGCCCGTGGACCGGGTCCATCGTCAGGTGGACGAACGCGGCGTAGGCGAAGCCGAGCGAGCCGACGGCGACGAGCGCGACGTCCCAGCCGACGGAGAGCCCGAGGCCGCCGACCGCCACGGGCGCCGCGGCGAAGCCGGCGAACCCCCCGAACGTGTGGAGGCTGAACGCGACCCCTTCGGTGTCCCGTTCGGTCACCGCGTCGAGCAGGGCGTAGTCGGCGGGGTGAAACGCCGACTGGCCGATCCCGGAGACGAACGCACACGCGAGAAGCAGCCAGTACGCGCCCGAGAGCCCCGAGAGGGCGATCCCGAGCGAGGTGACCGCGATCCCGCCCACGAGGATCCGTTTCGCGCCGATCCGGTCCACGAGGTCGCCCACCGGGAGCTGGAACAGCAGCGTCGGGACGTAGATCGCGGTCACGAGCAGCCCGAGCCGCGTCGTCGTCAGGTCGAACTCGGCGGCGAGCAGCGGGAACAGCGGCGGGTACGCGAGCAGGTAGACGTGGGAGACGAAGTGTGCTCCCGAAACGGTTCCGACGACGTACCTCCGCTGTCCTCCGAGCGATCCCATCTCCCCCACTCCTCGTGTTGGGTACGGGATGTAGCTTCCCCAAGCGGCGAACCGCGCCCGCTCGGAGAACCGATAGAATGAGGTGATCGCTTCCTGTTCTTCCGATAGAAATGTTCACGAAGGTTCTCGTCGCGAACCGGGGCGAGATTGCGGTCCGAGTCTTCCGGGCGTGTGAGGAACTCGGCATCGGCACCGTCGCGGTCTACAGCGACGCCGACAGGGAAGCGGGCCACGTCCGCTACGCCGACGAGGCGTACAACGTCGGGCCGGCGACCGCGAGCCAGTCCTACCTCGACCAGGAGGCGATCATCGAGGCCGCGGAGAAGGCCGACGCGGACGCGATCCACCCGGGGTACGGCTTCCTCGCGGAGAACGCCGAGTTCGCCGCACGCGTCGAGGAGAGCCCGTTCACCTGGGTCGGCCCCGAGAGCGACGTGATGGAGCGACTGGGCGAGAAGACGAGCGCGCGCCGGGTGATGCAGGCGGCGGACGTGCCCGTCGTGCCGGGAACGACCGATCCGGCGGAGTCGGCCGAGGAGGTCCGCGAGGTCGCCGAGGAGTTCGGCTACCCCGTGGCGATCAAGGCCGCCGGCGGCGGCGGCGGCCGCGGGATGAAGGTCGTCCACGAGGAGGAGGCTGTCGCCGACTCCTTCGAGAGCGCCAAACGCGAGGGCGAGGCGTACTTCGACAACCCGAGCGTCTACGTCGAGAAGTACCTCGAGTCGCCGAAACACATCGAGGTGCAGGTGCTCTGTGACGAACACGGGAACGTCCGCCACCTGGGCGAGCGCGACTGCTCGCTCCAGCGGCGCCACCAGAAGGTGATCGAGGAGGCGCCGTCGCCGTCGCTCTCCGAGGAGTTGCGCGAGCGGATCGGCGAGGCAGCCCGCCGGGGGGTCTCGGAGGCGGGTTACACGAACGCCGGGACGGTGGAGTTCCTCGTCGAGGACGGCGAGTTCTACTTCATGGAGGTCAACACCCGTATCCAGGTCGAACACTGCGTCTCGGAGGAGGTGACCGGAATCGACATCGTGAAGTGGCAGCTCCGGGTCGCCGCGGGCGAGGAGCTGGCGTTCTCACAGGACGACGTCGAGATCGAGGGTCACGCGATCGAGTTCCGAGTGAACGCGGAGAACCCCGCGAACGGCTTCTCGCCGACGCCCGGGACGCTCAGCACCTACGACCCCGCGGGGGGGATCGGGGTACGCCTCGACGACGCGATCAGACAGGGCGACGAGATCGGCGGCGACTACGACTCGATGATCGGGAAGCTGATCGTCGTCGGCTCCGATCGCGATGAGTGTCTCGCGCGCTCGGACCGCGCGCTGCGCGAATTCGAGGTCGAGGGCGTCCACACGACGCTGCCGTTTCACCGGCTGATGGTCACCGACGAGCGGTTCCTCGCGGGCGAGCACACGACGAAGTACCTGGACGAGGAACTCGACACGACCCGCGTCGAACAGGCCGTCGAGCGCTGGGGACCGGAGTCGCCCGGCTCGACCGAGGACGAGGAGGTGATCGAGCGCGAGTTCACCGTCGAGGTCAACGGGAAACGGTTCGAGGTGAGCCTCGAAGAACGCGGCGCGCTCGCCGGGAGGGGGACGGCCTCCGGTAGCTCGGGAGGCGGCGGCTCGCGACCCCGACCGACACGGGAGGACGAAGACGGCGGAGAGGCCGTCACGGCCGAGGGCGCACAGGTCACCGCGGAGATGCAGGGGACGATCCTCTCGGTCGACGTCGAGGAGGGCGAGGAGGTCGCCGGCGGCGACGTCATCTGCGTGCTTGAGGCGATGAAGATGGAGAACGACGTCGTCGCCTCGCAGGCTGGCACCGTCGCGCAGGTGCTCGTCTCCGAGGGCGAGAGCGTGAACATGGGCGATACGATCGTCGTCCTCGAGTAGATGGAAGAGACCCGACGGGCGCTCCTCGATGCCCTCCGCGAGGGACCGGTCTCCGGACCGGAGTTCGCGGGTGAGCGTGGTGTCTCGCGCGCCGCCGTCTGGAACCACGTCGAGGCACTCAGGGAGGAGGGCTTCGAGATCGACAGCGAAGAGGGCTATCGCCTCCGGTCGACCCCGGAGTTCGGCGCTGGTGCGATCGTTCTCGAACTCGAGACCGCGTCCGACGTCGAGTTCCACGACTCGATCCCGAGCACGAACGCCCGTGCGCGCGAGCTGGCCCGGGAGGGGGCGAGCGAGGTGCTGGTTGTCGCCGACGAACAGACCGGCGGGCGTGGCCGACTCGACCGGGCGTGGTCCTCTCCGAGCGGCGGGATCTACGCGAGCGTCCTCCTCCGACCGGAACTCCCGCCCGCACGGGTGCCGCTGCTGACGCTCGCCGGGGCGGTCGCGGTCGCCGAGACAGCCCGTACCCTCGGCGTCGACGCCGGGATCAAGTGGCCGAACGACGTGTTAGTCGGCTCCTCCGAACGGAAGCTCTCGGGGATCCGCACGGAGATGGAAGGCGAGGCGGATCGGGTGACCTGGGTCGTCGTCGGTATCGGCCTCAACGCGAACGTGGGGTCAGAGGCGCTCCCCGAGGGCGCGACGAGCCTCCGGGAGGAGGTCGGCCCAGTCGTGCGCCGAACGGTGCTCGCGGCCGTGATCGACCGGTTCGACGAGCTCCGGCGCGACCCGGATGCGATCCTCGACGCCTGGCGCGAGCGCGCGCTCACGCTCGGTCGCGAGGTCCGGGTCGAGACGCGGACGGAGGTGATCGTCGGACGGGCGGTCGACGTCGAGGGGCCAGGAACGCTCGTCGTCGAGATCGAGGGTGGGCCGCGGCGGGTCCACGCCGGCGACTGCGAGCACCTCCGGCCGACCGACTGAGTGCGCGCGGCGGGACGACTCAGAACCGCGAGACGGCCGCGCCGTGCCCACAGTCGAGGCAGGTGTCGAGGACCGTCTCCCCGTCCTCCGCGAGGACCGCACGCTTCTCGTCGGAGCCACACTCGGGACACTCGACCGCGGAGTCGGTCCCGCAGTCCGGACACCGGAGCGCGGCGTCGCCGTCCTCGGTGACCGTCGGTCCCGTACACTGGTGTCCACACCCCTGACACGGGATCGGAACACGGAGGTCGCCCGTCTCGCGCGGCGCCCCGAGCGCGAGCAGCGTAACGCCGGATTCGCCGCCGTTTTTCACGCCGTGAAACTCGCCGGGAGCGAAGCGGGCCGTCTCCCCGGCTTCGAGGGGGACGGTGCCCCGTTCGGTCTCGAGCGTCGCTTCGCCCTCGAGGACGAGGTAGACCTCCTCCTGATCGGCGTGGGCGTGGAGCCCCCACAGCCGGTCGCCGGGGCCGACCCGATACCGGTTGATCGCGAGATCGGTCGTCCCGAGCGGGTCGCTCAGCCGACGACAGCTACTCCCCTTCCCGAGTTCGCGCGGTTCGACCTCCTCGACGGTCACGGTCCGCATGGCCGACCGTACGGACCGGTCCCAAAAATCGGTGAGGGTCTTCGCGTGGCGGTCACGAGCCCGGGGACCGTCGTCCGATCCCGTTGCGGCGACGCCCGCCCACGGGGATCTCGGTGAGTTCGGCTCCGTCCGAGAACGGTCGTACCGTCGCTCGCGTCCTGTCGCCGAGCGCGAACGAGTCGATCACGGCGCTCGCGACCTCTCCGAAGCCGTTCTCGAACGTCGCCGCGACCGAGCGGACCTCGACGAGGTAGACGACGTCCTCCTCGGCGGTCACCAGGAGCGACGACCGACGGGGTCCACGAGCGTCTGCGGGATCCTCGTAGACGACGTCGAGTATCCGGGCGTCTCCGCCACCCTCGACGCGCTCCTCGCGCTCGTCTTCGAGGCCGACCTCGTCGTACTCCAGTTCGAGCATCGTGAGTATCTCGTCCCGGAGTTCGTCGAGGGTGCCGACCGGCCTACCGTCGACGACGAAGACGGCGATCTCCCGCTCTCTCGTCCAGTCGTTGATGTAGACCTCTGTCGGGCCGAGCTCCCAGACGTCCCAGTTCTCGGGGTACGCGATCCGGTAGCCGTACGCGTCGTTCGTGTACGTCGTCAGGCTCTCGACGCTGGGCGTGACCTCCTCCGGTTCGCCGGTGATCGAGAAGGAGTCGACCGCTTCCCCGGCCAGCGCGTCGAACGCCTCCTCGTCGGCCTCCCGCTCGCTCACCACCTCGATCTGGTAGACGACCCCCTCTGCGGGAACGAGCACGAGCCGGGAGCGAAGCGTCCGCTCGACGCCGTCGAACGGGTCGCGGTACCGGAGGTCGACCACCCTCGCCACCTCGCCGCTGCCGACCGAGGTCTCGGACTCGGAGAGAACCTCGACCGCCTCCATCCCGAACTCCGTGTTCGCGATCGCCCCCTCCCCGATCTCGGAACGGGTGGGCCGCTCCTCGACGGCGAACACGCTCACGACGATCCGGTCCTCGCCGTCGTCGAGTACGAGGTCCTCGGGGTAGGTGTCGTCGACCGTCCAGCCACCGGGTACCGCGATCTCGTAGCCCATGCGCTCGTTCGCGTAGCGGGTCGGATCGTCGTCCCCTCCGACCTCCCCCTCACCCTCGTGGTCCCCGTCTCCCGACTCGCTCCCGGTGTCCGTCGCCTTCGCGCCCCCGCTCGTATCGTCTCCATTTACATCACCTCGATCGGCGGCGTCTTCGCTCGCGGCGTCGTCTCCCTCACGGGTCCCGGTCTCCTCCCCGGTACAGCCGGTCAGCGAACCGAGCGTGGAGAGGCCGATCAGTGAGAGAACCGTTCGTCGCGAGCGGGCCTCGCCTCGGTGCATACCGTTCACTCCGGGAGCACTACGATAGACGTTGTCATCGACCGGGTCGAACGGAGCTACCGCCGCGCCGTCTCGGCGGGCGGCGGCCGCTCGTCGTCGGTCTCCGTGCCGCCGAACCTGACCGTGAGCACGGGCATCGGGGCGGATCGAACGACGCGTTCGGCGACGCTGCCGAGCAGGAGCCTGTCGATCCCGCCTCTGCCCTGTGTCCCCATCACAATCAGGTCGATCCCCTTCTCGGTCGCGTACCGGACGATCTCGCGACTCGGCGAGCCGTCGATGATCGACGTCTCGATCTCGACGCCGTGTTTCCCCGCGATCCGCTCCACGCGCTCGAGCGCGTCCTCGCCGTCCTCCCGGAGCATGTCGCTCACCCCCTCCCAGGAGGTCTCCATCGGGAGGCTCGCGAAGCTCGCGGTGTTGACGACGTAGACGGCGTGGATCGTCGCGTCGTGTTCGACCGCGAGCCGTGCGGCGTGTTCGACGGCACGCTCGACACCCGCGGAGCCGTCCGTCGGGACGAGGATGCGCTCGTACATCGCTCTCCCGTTCGTTTCCTCCCGGGAGACATAACTGTTTGCCACACGTCGACACTGGACACACGGATCACGTCGCTAGATCACGTCGACCACGTCGTCGGCGCCCGCCCGCCGCACGACCGCTCTGACCGGATCGCGCGCTCCCGCGAGGTTGTCGGAATCCCCGTCGAGAACCACGAGACGTGCCTCTCTCCCCTCCTCGATCACCCCGAACTCGAGGTCGAAGAGGTCGGCACCGGCGTGCGTCGCCATCCCCAGGACCGTTGTGGCCGAAAGCCCCGTGAGCTTCGCGGCGAACTCCATCTCGCGGAACATCGATGGTGCGTTCAGCATCACGTTGTCCGTGCCGAGGGCGACCGACGTGTGCTCACAGAGCGCCTCGATCGGCGGGAGACCAACCCCGGAGACGAGGTTCGATCGGGGACAGACGACGACCGGCGCTTCCTGTCTCGCGACCCGTTTCAGGTGGTCGTCGTCGGCCTGGACCATGTGGACGAGGAACTCCGGATCGAGATCGAGCGCGGGTTCGATGTCGTCCGTTCGGTTCTCGCCCGCGTGGATCCCGAACGGCTTGTCGGCCTCGCGTGCCTCGCGTCGCTCGGTCGTGAAGTCGGCGTCTGCGGCGCCGCTCGCGCCGTAGCCGTCCGCGACGTCGAACACTCCCCGTTCGTCGCGCCCGAGCGCGACCCCCTCGATCCCGATCCCCTCGGTCGCCTCGCGTAGCGCACGGACGCCGTCGATCCCTCCCTCGCGGAAGTCGACGAACGCGGCGGTGCCCGTCCTCGCCATCAGCCGGACGCTCCGGCGCATCCCCGCGATCAGCTCCTCTCGATCCGCGGCGCGGAGCAGGCGGTGTTTCAGCCCGTCGGGGGGCGCGACGAGTTCTGCGAGCGAGAGCCCCGCGCCGGCTTCCTTCGCGATCGAGTCCCCCACGTGGGTGTGGGCGTTCACGAACGCCGGGAGGAGTACTCGAGTACTCTCGACGCGTTCCTCCTCGATCGCGGCGATCCGGCCGTCTTCGATCACCAGCCGCCCCTCCCGCGGCTCGAACGATCGGCCGGTCAGGAGGGTTCCCTCGACGATCATACGCCCCTTCTCTCGCTGGCGGCCAAGTACCCCTCGGTCGGGGCCGAGCGTGTCACGACCCGAACCGGTCGAGCGTCGTCCGGAGGCCGGGGGCGACGTCGCTGACGAGCGATCCGTCGGTCTCCAGGCCGAGGACGTCCTCGGCGGCCCGTCCGACCGCGTCGAGGTCCTCGCTCGCCGCGTAGACGCCGAGACGCCACTCGTTGACCTGTGTCTGCTGGAGCGTCCGCACGAGCGGGGACTGGTCTTCCAACGAGCGGACCTCGCCGTTGACGATCACCCGGGAGGTCGACTCGCGCATCCGCGGCCGGCCGGGGACGTCGAGGATCACGCGCTCGGCATCGACGCCGCCCTCCTCGGCGATCTCGCGTTCGCGTCGCCGGAGCAGGTCGAACGGCAGGTCGAGCACCTCGTCCGGGACGTCCGGGAGCTCCGCCCAGACCGCACGCTTGAGCAGGTTCCGGCGGGAGAAACGCTCTGCCAGCCTCGTCGTGGCCTCACAGCTCCGGAGCGTACAGAGCAGGTCATGGTCGTCCATCCGCCGGAGCTCCTCGGGGGTGGTCTCCCCGGTCGCGATCAGCCGTTCGGCTCCCCGACGCAGCATCGCCTTGCTGATCCGGGCGACGTGGTGGCTGTACACCGTCGGGTTCATCAGCGCCCTGGCGATCAGCAGGCTCTCGGCGGTCTGGACGTTGCCCTCGTCGAGGACGACTCTCCCGCCGCTGATCCGCAGTTCACGGACGAGCCGACCGTGGTCGATCGTCCCGTAGGGGACCCCGGTGTGGTGGGCGTCGCGCACGAGGTAGTCCATCCGGTCGACGTCGAGTTCGCCCGAGACGAGTCCCGCGAACTCGCCCTCGCCTGCGACGACGCCAGCGACGCGTTCGGGGTCGAGGTCGTGCTCCTCTAGGATCGCCCTCACCTCGCCCTCGGCGAGCAGGTCGTCGACCTGATCGTGACGTCGCCCGGTGTAGCGTTCGATGACGTCCTCGACGTTGTGGCTGAACGGACCGTGGCCGACGTCGTGGAGGATCGCCGCGGCCTCGATCCGTCGGGCGTTTCGCCCCTCGATGCCGAGCTGGTCGAGCGCGCGCGAGGCGAGGTGATACACCCCGAGCGAGTGCTCGAAACGGGTGTGGTTCGCGGAGGGGTAGACGAACGAGACGGTGCCGAGCTGGCGGACGTGACGCAGGCGCTGGACCTCCGGCGTGTCGAGCAGCGCCCGCGCGACGCCGTCGACCTCGATGTGGTCGTGGACGCTGTCTTTGATCGTCTTCATGGATCGAGTTAGTCGCCACGGCTGTTAAACGCTGACCGTGGGTCGTGGGGCTCTCGTCGTCGAGTGGTCGATGCCGACACGACCTGTACCGTTTATTACACCGCGGACGTATCGTCGTTCACACACGGGAACATGACCGGTCCGAGAGAACGGCTCGTCGAGAACGTGACATCGGCGACCGCCCTGATCGTCGTCGGCCTCGGCATCCTGGCGTTCGCGCTGAGCGTCCCCTACTTCTGGCTGGTCTTCGTCGTCGGGCTGTTCGTCGTCGTCCCGCTCGTCGGCCTGCTCTTCGGCGCCGAGGACTGGCGGAAGTGGGACCCGCTGTCCGACGAGTTCTGGGAGGACCTCTTCGGTGAGGAGGGGGAAACGGAGACCGACCCCGACGAGCAGCCCACGGACTCGCTTCAGACGCTCCGAGATCGCTACGCTCGCGGCGAACTCACCGACGAGCAGTTCGAGCGGAAGCTCGCGCTGTTGCTCGAGACGGAGTCGATCGAGGACGTCGAGGACCGGATGCGGGCCCGAGAGCCGTCGGCCGAACGGCTACGAGAGCGCGAGTGACCCGGCGGGTCTCGCGACCGGCCGATCCTCGTTCCAGCCGAACCCGGCCCGCGACACGTCGGTCCGGGGCCGTCACGTCCGTGGCATCCGGAGCGTGAGGAGGATGACCGCCGCCATGATCGCCGCCAGGACGAGATAGCCCTCGTCGAAGTAGCCCAGATCGGCCACCACGCCGAAGACGACCGGACCCCCGGCGCCGAGCGTCGCCGTCGTCGTCCGGACGACACCCAGTCCCGTCCCCTGAACCTCGTCGGAGAGCGCGTCGGCGATGTACGACTGCGTGATCGCGCCGGAGCCGAGCATCGTACTGATGAGCGCGGTGACGACGACCAGCAGCCAGAGCTCGTCCACGAGCGGGAGGAAGACGAACCCGGCGACCGGCGGGAGGAGGACCCCGAGGAGCGACCCCCGCATCCCGATGCGGTCGTACGCAGCCCCCGCGACCGGTTTGACCACCACGCCCACGGCGAAGAAGAGGCCGAACAGGACGCTCGCCACCGACGGCGACAGCCCCTTGACGGTGCTCAGGTAGGTCGGGTAGAACGCCGTGAACGACTGCCAGATGAAGATGTAGAGGAAGAGTATCACCGTCATGAAGCCCATCGCCGGGTTCCGGATCTCCTCGAACACGCCCAGGACGTCCCGCAGGGACTGCCCGTCGGCCGACCCACGGCTCGACCGATCCGTGGGGACGGTGAGGAGGATCACGACGCCGGCGGCGAACAGGAGCGGTGCGACGAAGCCGAGACCGACCTCCCAGACGAACGCGACGGCGAGGACGGCCGCGATGGGCGGGAGCAGCGTCTGTCCGACGTCTCCCGTCGCCATCGTCACCCCGAGGGCGCTCCCGAGCCGATCGGGGTAGAGCGTCGAGAGGAACGTGATCCGGGCGATGGGGTACAGCGAGTGGCCCAGCCCCCAGAGGGCGGTCGCGACGAACAGGACGACCGGCGTGGAGGCGGTGACGACGAACCCGAGTGCCACCGCGACGACGACCGTGCTCGCCGCCATCAGCGTCCGCTCGTCGTACCTGTCCGCGAGCACGCCGCCGGGAAGCTGGCCGATCGAACCGAACAGCCAGAGGACCGTCACGAGCAGGCCGGCGACCGTGAGACTCAGGCCGTAGGCGCTCTGGAGGTACGGGAGGACGACCGGGTAGATCATCCGTGTCCCGACCAGCAGCCCCCACGTGCCGGCGATCGCGACCAGCGCCGTTCCCCTGCCTTCCCCCCACAGCGCTCGTGCTTCCCGTCCGATACCCTGCAGGATCTCCATCGAGAGGTCGTGACGGGGATGGTCGCTCCACCCCCATAGCGACTGGCTTCTCCCCCCGTCCCTTCCCCTTTCGACCGCTCTCCGCTCTCCCTGCCGAGGCGCTCACGACGAGCAGGCACTCTCCACCGACCTCCGAGGGACGGGTGGGCTTATGGCCCGCGGGGTCCGAACCGGGACAATGACGACGTTCCTCTCGGGCGGGACGGGGACGCCGAAACTCCTCTCGGGAGCCGACGCTGTCTTCGATTACGAGCAGGTCACCGCGGTCGGCAACACCGGCGACGACGTCGAACTCGGCGGGCTCTTCGTCTCGCCGGATATCGACACCGTGCTCTTCGAGCGGGGGGGCGTCCTCGACACCGGGACCTGGTGGGGGATCGACGGTGATAGCCACGAGACGCACGAGCGGCTCCACGAACTCGCGGAGGCGGCGGACCTCGGAACTGGACCACGATACCTGCCCGACGACCGGCAGACCGACGGGAGAGAACTGGCTGCGTGGCGGCGCTTTTCGGGCATCGCGGAGTTCATGACGATCGGTGACCGGGACCGTGCGGTCCACCTCACCCGGACGGGCCTGCTCGACGAAGGCCACACGCTCACCGAAGCGACGGACGTCCTCGCCCGGGCGTTCGGCATCGACCTCACCCTAGTGCCGATGAGCGACGACCCGGTCGCGACGCTGATCCACACCGAGAGTGGAAAAATGCACTTCCAGGAGTGGTGGGTCGCACACCGGGGCGAGCCACCGGTGGAGGAGGTGGAGTTCCGCGGCGCAGAGCGCGCGGAGCCGACTCCGGAGGTCCGCTCCGCCCTCGCCGATCCGGTGGTGATCGGCCCGTCGAACCCGGTGACCAGCATCGGACCGATGCTCGCGCTCCCCGGACTCGAACGGTTGCTCTCCGAGACCCCGGTGATCGCCGTCTCGCCGTTCGTCGACGACCGGGTGTTCTCCGGGCCGGCAGCCGATCTGATGGGGGCGACGGGTCACGAACCGAGCACGAGAGGGGTGGCCGACGCCTACCCGTTCGCCGACGGGTTCGTCCTCGACGAGGCCGACGGAACCGAACTTGAACGGCCGGTCGCGAGGACCGACACGAGCGTGGGATCGAGTGCGGACGCCGCCCGGGTCGCCCGAGCCGTCGAGAGACTGCTCTCGGAGGTGGTCTGATGTTCTCGCCCCGTGTGGCGCTCGCGAGCCTCAGCGGGCGATCGGACGCCGGGTGGGCGCTGGCGGTAGGGGAGTACGTCGGCTGTGCCTTTCTCGGCGGGATCGCACTGGATCGGGGGACGCGCGCCGCCGCGCGGGAGCTGACCGAGCGCGACCGCGAGGAGTTCCTTCCCCGGGACCCGATCGCGTTCGTCGAGGAACAGTTCGCGGCGCTCTCCGGTACCGAGATCCGTCCCGGCTTCAACGTCCGCGCGAGCGATCCGGAGCCGATCCGCGAGGTCGCTACGGTCTGTGCCGACCACGGCGCGATCTGCGAGATCAACGCCCACTGCCGACAGGCCGAGATGTGCGACGCCGGTGCTGGCGAGTCGCTCCTGCGCGACGGGAACCGGCTGACGGAGCAGGTCGAGACGGCCAGCGAGACGGGTGCGGCGGTCTCGGTGAAGGTCCGGGCCGAAGTGTCCGCCGTCGACCTCGCGGACCTCGCCCGTCGGATCGAGCGGGCGGGCGCGGACGCGATCCACGTGGACGCGATGGACTCGGAGTACGTGATCCGGGACGTCTCGAGGGCGTGTGACCTCTTCGTGATCGCGAACAACGGGGTTCGGGACCGAGAGACCACCGAGGAGTACCTCGCGTTCGGAGCGGACGCGGTGAGTGTCGGCCGGGCGAGTGACGACCCTCGGGTGCTGACTGCGGTCAGAGAGACGACCGACCGATGGTTCGAGCGGGAGGTGACCGCGTGAGCGCGGAGCCGATGTCGAGAGGGCCCGCGGAGAACGCCCAGTTGGCCCTCTTGCTGGAGGTCGCCGGGACGCCCAAACCGGGGAACGTCGACCGTCGACGGGACCTCCCCGCCCTCCGGTTCGAGCACTTCCTCGCGGGTGCGGTCGGCGCGGGTGGAGGTCTGCGACTGGCCGAGGGGGGCGAACCCGTCGGAACGGCGTTCGAGCGCGCGATCGCCGGGATGGCCGAGCAGGATGGCGGGAACACGCAGTTCGGCTGCCTGCTCCTGCTCGTCCCGCTCGTCCGGGCGGCGAGCGTGGGCCGACTCTCCCCCGAGGGGGTTCGCGAAGTGACCGAGGCGACCACGGTCGAAGACTCCGTAGAGTTCTACCGGGCGTTCGAACACGTCGACGTCTCCGTCGGCGATCCCCCGGACGGGGCCGACGCGCTCGACGCACGCCACGGCTCGGCGGCCGCCTCGACGCTCCGCGAGCGAGAGCTCACCCTTCTCGACGTGATGTCGCTCTCGGCGGAGCCGCGCGAGGGCCACCCCGGAGACGCGAACGCCCGCGAGTGGGTGGAGGACTTCCCTCGGACGTTCGCGGCCGCCGAGGGGCTCCTCGCGGACGAGGGGCCGGTCACGGATCGAGCCGCCCGGACCTTCCTCTCGCTGCTCGCGGAGGCACCGGACACGCTCGTCGCGGTCGACCGTGGTCTCGACGTGGCCCACGAGGTGATGGAACGTGCGGATACGGTCGCCGGCGACCTCGAAGCGGCCGAATCGCTCGCGGAGGAGTTCGTCGTCCGTGGGATCAATCCGGGGACGACCGCCGACCTCACCTGCGCGGCGCTGTTCGTCGCCCTCTCCCGGGGGCTCTCGGTGTGACCGAGCACGACGACGATGCGGGGGAATGGCCGGCCGAACTCGATGGCGTCACCGAGTCCGTCGTCGCGACCTTCGGCCCGAACGGTCGGTGGAACCTCGCGGCGCTCGGGCTGTTCTCCGGAGATCCCGTGGCCGCGACGACGTGGGGGGACACCCGGACCCGACGGAACTTCGAGCGGGAGGGCGAGGGTGTCGTCCAGTTCACGCGCGATCCCCGGACCTTCGTGGAGGCCGCCCTCGGTATCTACGAACTGGACGACCCGGTCGACGACTCGGCCGACGCCTGGGTCCGTGTCACGGTCGAGCGGATCGGCTCCGACGAGCGGGGTGGGACGACGCGCGAGACGTGGGCGCTCACCCCGACCGACTCGGAGATCCGGAGGGAGACGGTTCCGACGACCAACCGGGGCTACTTCGCGGTGATCGACGCGACCGTCGCGGCCTCTCGACTCGACGTCCCGTCGTACGATCGACGGAGGCTCGTCGAGCGGCTCGTGTACTACGAATCGGTCGTCGGACGCTGCGGTGGCGAGCGCGAACGCGAGGCGTTCGCCCGGATCGCCGACCTCACCGGATGGAACGAGGCGCGGGAGAACGAATCCTTTTAGAGCGCGAGCGAGGTAGGAGGTCTATGGCGATCAAACCGGCCTACGTCAAGAAGACGGGCGCGCGACTGCTCGAACAGTACCCCGAAGCGTTCAACGACGATTTCGAGCACAACAAAGAGAGCGTCCGGGAGCTCACGAACATCGAGTCGAAGGGCGTCAGAAACCGCATCGCCGGCTACGTCACCCGCAAGGCGCAGGCGGCGAGCGCGTAGGTCCACTTCACGAGCAGGTCACCGCCCCCGCGAGCGACAGCGCTCTCGAAACGTTGTCGGCCAATCTTGCACGCGTGGAGTCGATCCAAACGGTTTTGATGGGTCGGGAGCCTACCGGTGTCAATGTCTACCACTGTCGGCATCCTCGGCGCCACCGGCGCCGTCGGCCAGCGACTCGTCCAGCTTCTCGACCCGCACCCCGACTTCGAGATCGGAGCGCTCACCGCGAGCGCCGAGAGCGCCGGACGGGCCTACCGTGACGCGGCGAAGTGGCGCATCGGCACCCCGATCCCCGAGGACGTCGGCGAGATCACGGTGAGCGAGACCGATCCCGAGGCTGTCCCCGACGAGGTGGACCTGCTCTTCTCCTCGCTCCCCTCGGGCGTCGGTGAGCGGGTCGAGCGCGCGTTCTGCGAGGCGGGCTACGTCGTCTCGTCGAACTCGTCGAACGCCCGGATGGCCGACGACGTCCCCCTCGTGATTCCTGAAGTAAACCACGACCACCTCGATCTCCTCGAGGTCCAGCGGGAGTCGAGAGGCTGGGACGGCGCGCTCGTGAAGAACCCGAACTGTTCGACGATCACGATGGTTCCCACCCTGAAAGCGCTCGACGCCTATGGGCTCTCCAGGGTGCACGTCGCGACGCTTCAAGCTGTTTCCGGGGCGGGGTACTCCGGCGTGACCTCGATGGAGATCATCGACAACGTTATCCCGCACATCGGCGGCGAGGAGCCGAAGATGGAGACCGAGACGCGGAAACTCCTCGGTAGCTTCGACGGCGCGGAGCTCAGCCACCACGAGGTCGAGGTCTCGGCCTCCTGTAACCGCGTCCCGACGCTCGACGGCCACCTGGAGAACGTCTGGGCCGAGACCGAGGAGGAACTGAGTGTCGAAGAGGCGAAGGCAGCGATGCGCGAGGCCCCCTCGCTCTCGCTTCACTCCTCGCCCGACCCGCTGATCCACGTCTTCGACGACCCGGACCGCCCACAGCCGCGTCTCGACCGCGAGCGCGAAGAGGGGATGCAGGTCACCGTCGGCGGGATCAGGGAGACCGTCTCGGGGATCCAGTACAACTGCCTCGCGCACAACACGCTCCGCGGTGCTGCGGGCGCGAGCGTCCTGAACGGCGAACTGCTCGTCTCCGAAAGCTACCTCTAGACGGTCTCTTCACGACACGTCGAACAGAGCGGCCGATAACAGACCGGACTCGCGACCTCCTCCTCCTCGATCGGCGTCTCCTCGCCACAGCCGACGCAGGCCGCGGTTTCGCGCGTCATAGAGGTACGAGGGGTGCGGGACGGATAGCTCCTGTGCGCTACTCGATCGATCAGTACGACTCGACGGCTATGCCCTCGAACCGCTCGAAATCGGAGACGTTTCTCGTCACGACGGTCGCGCCGAGTGATCGGGCAGTGCCGGCGATCAACGCGTCGGCCGAAAGCGAGTCGATCCCGTCCCGGTTCACGCCGGGATCGTCATGGAGCGCCGCTTCGAGTGCTCCCGCCTCGTATGCATAGTCGAGCGTGAAGGGGACGATTCGGAGCCAGCCGTAGTTCGCCGTCAGGTCCGCCCGGGTAGGCGATCCGACGAGGTGCTTTCCGACCGCTAGTTCCTTCAGACAGATCGTCGAAGTGACGAACTCCCGGTCCTCGTTCCGCTTGAGGTACGCTCCAATCACCTCCTGCCCGCGCTCGTAGCCGATCAGGAAGGTGGTGTCAAGCAGCTTCATTCCTCGTCGGTCGCCGCGTCGAGCGCTCGCTCCTGTCTGACAGCGAGTGCAGCACTCGCACGCTTACGCTGAGCCGAGATGACCACTTCGAGCCGTTCACCCTCTTCCTCCGAGAGCGAGCCGAACCCCCGCCGCCAGTCCGAGGAGACTTCGTCCGTGATCCGCTTCACCGTGTCGCTGAAGCTCTCTCCCTCCCGCTTCTGCGCTCTCAGGCGCTCGTACGCCTCCTCGTCGAGGCCGATCGTCTTCGTCCCCATGAATGTGCTTGTGTACACAGACACAAAAGTGTAACCGCTAGATCACCTGATTGCGGAGTTCCTCGCCCCGATCCAGCCGCTCGACGTTCTCCGCGACGATATCGGCGAACCTCGCGTAGTACTCGGGGGTATGTCCCGAGTTGTGCGGCGTGATCTGGACGTTCTCGAAGCCCCACAGCGGGTGCTCTTCGGGGAGCGGTTCGGGGTCGGTGACGTCGAGCGACGCCCCCCGGAGCTGGTTCGAGCGGATCGCGCCGACGAGCGCGTCGGTGTCGACCACCGGACCCCGCGCGACGTTCACGAGCAGGGCGTTCGGGGGGAGGGTGTGGAACTCGGCCTCGCCGACCAGGCCGCGGGTCTCCTCGGTGAGCGGACAGGCGAGCACGAGGTGGTCGGTGGTCGAAAGTGCGTCGTGGAGGCCGTCGAAGCCGAGCACCTCGTCGGTCGGCCCCCCCTTCTCGGGCGTGTAACGCACGCCGATCGTCTCCACGCCGAACCCTTCCAGTCGTTCGGCGATCGCCACCCCGATCGCCCCGAGGCCGACGATCGTCACCGTCTCGCCCTGTAGCTCGCCGGCCTGGAAGTGACGCCACTCCCGCCGATCCTGCTGGTTTCGCGCCCGGAAGAAGCCCCGGGTGAACGCCAGCATCGCGCCGATCACGTGCTCTGCGATGTTCGGCCCGTGGACACCCGACGCGCTGGTAACCTTCGTTCCTGCGGATTCGAGCGCCGAGAGCGGCAGATGCCCGGTTCCGGCGTACGCACAGGCGAACAGCTCCATCTCCCCCGCCTCCCCGACCAGGTCCTCCCCGATCGTCATCCCGGCGACGATCCGGACGCCTTCGATCAGCTCTCGCTCCTCTTCGGGCGTCCGTGCGAGCGCGATCTCGCGGTCGGGGAGGCGCGCTTCGATCTCGGCGACCAGGTCGTCGACGGGCATCCCGTGGGTTCCGCGTCTGAGCACCAGCACGTCGGATTCGGACATGGCCGACCCTCACGCGCACCGGCCTTAATACCCGCGTCAACCCTCGATCTCGCCGGTTCCCGCGACCCGATCGCCGTCGACGAGGACGTGCTCGGGCTTGGCCGCGAGCGAGAACGGATCCTCGTTCCAGACGACGAGGTCCGCGTCCGTTCCCGATTCGAGAGTGCCCACCCGGTCCGCGATCCCGAGGATCTCTGCCGGGTTTCGAGTTACGGTCGCGAGCGCCGCCTCCTCGGGCAGGCCCTCCCGCACCGCGAGGCCGACGCAGACGTTCAGGTACTCCTGTGGCAGGATCGGGGCGTCGGTCTGGATCGCCACCGTCACCCCTGCCTGGTGAAGGATACCCGCGGTCTCGAACGTGATGTTCGAGAGTTCGTACTTCGCGCCGCTGTAGAGGCTCGGCCCGACCACGGCGGGTACGTCGCGTTTCGCGAACTCCTCTGCGATCAGGTGGCCCTCGGTCGCGTGTTCGATCGAGAGCCCATCGACCCCGAACTCCTCCGCGATCCGAAAGACAGTCATGATGTCGTCGGCCCGGTGGGCGTGAACTCTCAGAGGAAGGTCGCCCTCGATCACCCGCGAGAGGTTCTCCATTCCGAGATCGCGCTCGAACGGCTCGCCGCCCTCGCTCGCGTGCTCGCGCCTCGCGAGGTAGTCCTCGGCGTCCATCAGCGCTTGCCGGAGCGTCGCGGCCACTCCGGGACGGGTACAGGGCTCGCGGTCGCGTTCCTCGCCGTGGACGCGCTTCGGGTTCTCGCCGAACGCGGCCTTCATTCCGTCCTCGCGGATCAGCATCTCGTCGGCCAGGGTTCCAGAGGTCTTCATCGAGCAGATGATCCCCCCGATCACGTTCCCGCTGCCCATCCGCGCGCTCACGCTGGTGACCCCGCCGGAGAGGGCGTGAGCGAGTTCCTCGTCGCCCGGGTGAAAGCCGTCTAAGGCGTTCACGTGTGGGGTCACCGGATCGGAGAGTTCGTTGAAGTCGGCGTCCTCCGGTTCGCCCCACTCGCTCACGCCCGCGTGGCTGTGGGCGTCGATCAGCCCCGGCGTGACGACCCTCCCGGCCGCGTCGATCGTCGTCGTCCCGTCCGGAATCTCGATCCCCTCACCGACTGCACTGATCTCGCCGTCCTCGACGAGGACGGTCCCGCCCTCGATCACGCCTCGCTTCGTCTGCGTGTGGACCGTCCCGCCCACGATCGCGTACATGCGGAGACGCTTCGGGGGTCGGGCGTGAGTATTTCGGTTCGTAACGGGCGTCGAAACAGATCGGGTTCAGGGGAATTTAAGCTATCCGGGGGTTCCCTTCGCGTATGGAACGCGCCGACGTCGCGATCGTCGGCGGCGGCCCCGCGGGAATGGCTGCGGCCCACGCCGCAGCGGAGGCGGGCGCCGACGCCGTCGTCGTGGAGAAGGGGGTCCCGCGGGCCGACCGTGAGGGACTCGGCCCGGACTCGACCGACGCCGCCGGGATGCTCGACTACTGGGTCGACATCATGGGAATCGATCCGGGAGAGCTCCCCGAGGACGTGATCCTCCAGGAGCTCTCGGGTGCACGGTTCGTCGGTCCGACCGAGCGCTGTACGTTGCGGGACACCGGTATGGACTCGTCGTACCCGAACTTCGGGTTCACCTTCCAGCGCGCGCGGATGGACGACTGGATGCGAGAGCGCGCGGAGGCGTCCAGCGCGGCGTACCGCGTCGGAACGGGGGTTCGCCGGGTCGAATCGGACACCGAGAGCCACGTCCTCCACCTCGCCGACGGGTCGGAGATAGAGGCGGGGAGGATGATCCTCGCAGACGGCCCACAACGGACGGTGACGATGGGCGTGCTCGACCGGCTCCTCCCGGAGGGGAAGAAGGCCTCCGAGGTGCTCGGCCCGCGACGGGCGAACCACATCGCCTACCAGGAACACCGCCGGATGCCCCCCGAACTGTTCGAGGAGGACGTCATCACGTTCTGGTGGGGGCTGATCCCCGGTAAGACCGCCTACCCCTGGATCTTCCCGAACGACGACGGTATCGCTAGAATCGGACTGACGATGCCGATCGGGATGGACATCGAGGCGGTGGAGAACAGGGAGGCGTACGACCTCCTCCGACCGGAGGACGAGCGCATCCCGACGGGCGGCGCCTACATCCGGCGGCTGCTCGAACGCGAGTTCGGCGACGAGTACGACGTCGAGACCGACTTCCCGCTGGTCGAAGAGCGTGGAAAGCGCGGCGGCGTCGAGTCCTACCCGATCAGCTCCACGCGGCCGATCGACTCGCCCACGGACGCGGGGATCGCGGTCGCCGGCGGGGCGATGGGAACCACCTCGGCGTTCCACGAGGGCGGCTACCACGTCGCGGTTCGGTCGGGTGCGATCGCCGGTGACCTCGCCGCACGCGGCCGTCTCGACGAGTACAACGAGGCCTGGAAGGCGGCGATCGGCGACGAGATCCTCCGGAACGTCTCCATGGCCGACGTCGTCGCCGACTACGAGCCCGCGGACTGGGACCGGACGTTCCGAACGATCGGCACGATGCTGGAGAAACGCGGCGGTGGCCCGATCGACTGGGGGGCGCTCAGCTCCGGCCTCGGCGCGGCGAAGTTCTACACGTCGTACCGGAAGGCGAAGTTCAGGTACCGAAAGGGCCGGTACGTCCAGCTCTCGGAGTCCGATTACCGATACTGATACCGTTCGAGCCGTCGACGCGACGACCCCCGGGTTGACCGCCGGTGTTCAGCTCCGATCGTCCTCACGGAGCACGAACCGCCAGAGCACCAGCCCGAGCGCCCCGCCAGCGGCGAGGGTGCCGAACCCCGTCTGATCGTCCGACGTACCCGCCTCGCCCTCTCCGCCGTCGTCATCGTCGTTCGCTCCTTCCGCGCCATCATCCGATCCGGCGTCACCGTCGTCGACTCCCTCCGCGTCGTCCTTTGACCCGTCATCACCGTCGCTCCCTGTCCTCGCGTCGGCCCCCTCCGTCGTCCCCTCTCCCTCGTCGTCCGGCGTCGTCACGCCCGGTTCCGAGTCGACGTGCGCGAACTCCTTCCCGCCGCCGTCGACGACGATCCGCGCCGGGCGCTCGACGACCGGCTGCGGGTACCGGTCGGTGAGCATCACCTCGCTCCCGTCGAACTCGAGGAGGGCCTCGGCCGGGCCGAGGCCCTCGCTCACCACGACGGTGACCGTCGCGACCCTGCCGGCCCCGGCGATACCGTCGCCGACCGGCTCCCGCGTCTGCGAGACGGAGACGACACCGTCGTCGAACGCCGTCTCGGTCACCACCTCGGCGTCCCCGCCCTCCATCCAGGGTCCCGCCTTGACCTCGGTGATCGCTATCGCCGCCGGGTCGGTGTGGATCTCGAACTCGATCGAGGCGACGGCCGAGTCGCCGTAGCCGCCGTGGCTCCGCGCGAGCACGTCGAGCGCGAGGACCTCGCCGCTCTCGGCTTCGATCTCGCTCTCGGCGAACTGGAGGACGGTGAGGTTGTCACCCGCGCTCGCGACGCCCGCCGAGCCGACGATCGCTCCGCCCGCGAGCGCCAGCAGCCCCCGTCGGTTCTTCACTCCTCGCTCCCCTCGTCCTCGTCGTCTCCGTCGTCAGTCTCGTCGGCGTCGTCCTCCGTCTCGCCAACCTCCTCTCCCTCCTCGTCCGCGTCCGGTTCCGCGTCGTCGCCGTCCTCGGCCTCCTCACCGTCGCCCCACTCGTCGGGAACGACCAGATCGACTGGAGACATCTCGACGAACGCCGTCTCGTAGCCCTGGTGCCGCGCGGTCTGTGGCGGCGTGTCGATCTCGATCGAGAGGTCGTCCCCCGCGGCGACGTCCGAGAGCGCGAGGCCGTAGTGAAAGCCCAGTTCGGAGTCGATCGTCTGCGAGAGCCTCTCCTCCGCGAGGTCGTCGCCCTCACGCGAGTGTTCGACCGAGAGCGCCATCTCGGTGAGCGGCACCCGGTTGTACGGCGAGCGTGGGGAGACGATCAGGTACGCCTCCTCTCCGAGCGGTTCCCCCTCGTCTTCGTCCGTCGTGGGGAGGTCGTCGCCGACGTCGAGTCCGAAGAACGCCTCCGCGTCGGGCCTCCCGACGAGCGAGACCACGATCACCCCGTCGCCGCTCGTCGACGGCTCCCCAGTCTCCGGGTCGAGCAGGTGCGTCCCGGGGACCTCCTCGACCCTGGGGGCTCGCGCGTAGGGGACGTCGCTCCGGTCGTTATCGTCCCGATCCCCCTGATCGTCGTTCCCGGAACCGTGGTCGTCTCCCCGATCGTGGCCGTCGTTATCGGTCATCGGCGAGAGCGCGCCCGGTTCTCCCCACCGGTCCTCGTCGAGCCACTCGATCCGGTCGACGACCCGCTGTCTGAACGCGTCGTCGAACTCGAACTCGAAGCTGAAGCGTTCGCCCTCCTCGAATCGCTCCTCGAAGCCGCGCGTCTTCTCGATGTTGATCCGGCTCGTCGTCACCCGCACCTCGTAGCGACCGTCGCCATCGAGCGGGACGTTGTCGCCGAAGTGAAAGCCCATCTCCTGGGAGAGCATCGGCCAGGGGACCCGCTCGTCGATCAGGTCACCCTCTCGCTCGATCTCGACGTGCAGGCCAGCGTCCATCGGGAGGACGAGCCCCGACTCAACGTCCCACACCGTCGCCATGAGGTGGACCTCGTCGTCCTCCGTAGGCTCGACCCGTTCGACGTTCGTCCCGTCGACGATCCAGAACGGGTGTGGGTAGGTCAGCATCGGCGTCACCGCCACCTCCTCCCCTACGAGCGTCTCGTACGCCTCCATCCCCTCCCTGTGCGTCGGGAGGTAGACCCGATCGGGCGGCTCCTCGATCTCGGGGAACTCGGGGATCACGTCGTCCTCCTCGGGGGTGGGCGTCTCCTCCTCGGTCGGATCCGAACAGCCTGCGAACGCGACCGCGCCGAGGGTGCCCGCGCGCGAGAGCAACTGGCGACGGTTCATCGGCTCGCTCCGTTCATTTCGTACACACTCTGCGTTCACCTTTTTCCGATCGGCCGATCTCCGAACTCGAATGCGGCAATATTCACCCCTCCCCCTCGGGCGTCGGCAGCGCTCTCCTCGATCTGGGCGGGACGAGGAAGTTCCCCCGGCGGTTCACGAACAGGTACTGGAGGATGCCGTTGTTGAGCGTCTGGCCGACGCCTCCTCCTGCCAGGTCGGCTCCGGTCATCGCGTCCCTGACCCGAACGAACTCCTCGATCTCGCGCTGGAGCGCGAGGAAGTGGAGCCCGGGTCGACCGTCGTCGACGGTGTTGAAATCGCGTCTGAGCAACAGCGGCTCGCCGTCCTCGCGGGCACGTGCGGCCTTCTGTGCGTGGCCGACGATTCCCTCGGTGCGCGCGTCCTCCGCGGTCGCCGCGATCCGCTCGTCGGTGAGACCGCTCGAGTCCGAGAGCGACTCGCCGTACTCGCCGACCGTGTCTTCGCGGGCGTGTTCCGCGCTGAACAGCTTCGCGACACGCTGGGCGTGGGTGTCCTGCTCGTACCAGACGTCGAGCTGGAGCGTCATCGACGAGAGGTGTTCGGTCGTCCCGCCCGCGAACGGCCCCTCCTCGATCGTCACCCGGTCCTCGCTCGCCTGGCTCTCCCTGAAGCCGGAGCGAAACCCCATGAAGAAGGGCGCCTCCTCCGGGATCGGCTCGGAGGTGGGGATCCCACGCACCTCGTCGTCCCCCTGTTTCCCTGCCGGCAGGCCCTCGCCGACGAACCCCGACCGTCGGAGGTCGACCGAGAACGCCTCCTCCAGCCCCCGTTCCATCTCGACGCCGTTGGCCTCGTCGTGCCCCTCGATCAGCGCGGACTCGGCCTCGAGGACCGCCTGCTCGTGGTCGCTCGTGAGGTGGAGCAGGAGGTCCCCCGCGTCGAACTCCGGCTCCTCGAAGTCGGTGAGCGCCGTCGGCTGGGGGAGGTCGACACCCGAGGGTCCCTCGCCGAAACGCTCGAAGTAGCCGGGGACGTAGCCGACGGTGAACAGCAGTCCTTCGGTGCTCCACTCGTAGGCGCGTTCGAGCGTCTCGAGCGCCTCTTCGAGGAGCCTTCGGTCCTCTGCCGTCGGCTCGCCCTCGCGGTCGAGCGCGAGCGAGAGCAGGACGTGGTGACGCGGCGTGCGGACGTTGCCGTCGTCGTCGACCTCGCAGACCGCGTTCCAGGCGTGCTGGCGTTCCGGGAGATCCGCTCGTTGCTCGACACCGCCCGGGATCTCGCGCTCGCCGAACTCGTCGAGACACGCAGAGAGCGCGCCGCTTCCACCGGCTGCGACGAGCGCCCTCGCGTACCCGCGTCGCGTCAGTCCCGCCCGCTCTGTCATCGTCTCACCCTACACGTCGAACGGAATTATACCTGTTCACCGCGGAGGTCTTCACACACGAAACGGCAAGGATTGCCGACACCCGCGACACATGACAGTCGTTTCCGCTATCTCGTGCGAAACCGGCGTTTCCGGCGCTCGAAACGCCCCGGAACGGCAGTCTTATACGTGTCGAAGATGCGAGGGAACTACATGTCGAGACACACGACTCGACGCCGGTTCCTGCACGGTGGGGTAGCTGTCGGCGGCATCGCCCTCGCGGGCTGTGTCGGCGGCGAGCCCGGACCCGACGCCGTCGCGAGCGCCGGCGAGGAGGCCGACGACGAGGACGACGGTGACCACGAAGACGACGAGCGGGAGGCCGACGACGAGGGCTCGGACGCTGAGTACGAGGTCTGGGCGTTCGACCAGGGCACGGACACGGGCTACATCTACGGACCCGACGGCGAGGACTCGTTCGAACTCCTCGACGAGATCGACGTCGCCGGGCTGGCCGAAACCGAATCCGGCGGCAACGTCCCGCACATGGTCGACTTCTCCTCGGACTACGAGTACGCGGCGGTCGCCTGCACCGCGGGGGCCGCGACCCTCGTCTTCCGGACCGAGGACCGCGAACTCGTCGGCGCCTGCCCGACCGGACCGGGGACGCACTTCGCGGGCTTCACCCCCGACGACGAGTACATCCAGGTCGACGTCATCGGCGAGGGGTCGATCAAGCGGATCGACGCCGACCTCGAGAACGAGGAGTTCTCGATCGTCGACGAGATCCACGTCGTCGAGGCCGGCCCGGTCGCCGACCGCATCGACGAGTTCGACCTCGACGACGAGGGCGAACTCCGGCCGATCTGTCACGACTACTCGAACGGCACCTCCTATCACACCCTCGGCCCCGGCATCGACAACGCCGGCGTCGTGATCGTCGACTACGACTCCTTCGAGGTCGTCGAGGCGTTCGCGCCGGGCGAGGTCCGCGCGAACTGCGGGACGATGGCACACCCGAGCGAGAACAAGCTCTATCTCACCGCTGGCGCGCCGTCGAACCACGAGCCGACCGGCGGCGTCGGGGAGTGGTACGTCATCGACACCGAGGAACACCGCCCGATCGACCCCGAGACGGACGAGGTCGTCGAGGGCGAGTACTCCCACGAGGACGTCTCTCGCGACAGCGGGGGCTACGACGCCCACGGCTTCTGGTTCACCGCCGACGAGAGCGAGTTCTGGATACTGAACCGCGAGACCGACGACGGCCTCGTGATCGACCCCGGGACCGACGAGGTGATCGAGGAGGTCCCCGACTACGGCCCCGCGCCGGACATCATGTGGGGCTCGCCGGACGGGCGATACAAGTTCGTCACGCTCCGCGGGCCGAACCCGCTCTCGGGCGACCCGCACGCCGCGACCGGCGAGACGCCCGGTTTCTCCGTGATCGACGTGGAGTCAAGGGCGATCAGCGAGGTCGTCCAGCCGGACGATGGGAACCCCGACAGCGACTTCCACGGCATCGGCGTCCGCGTGATAGAGGGCTGATACGGGCGGTCTCAGTCTCGTACCGGCGATAGCCAGTACGGGTCGGCGATCACCGGTAATCGGTTACAACCGCCCGTATGAATCCCGAAACGACCGAGCGGTTGAAACCGCTCGACCGAGTAGGAGTGATGCACACCACAAGTCCCCACCGGGAGCTTTCCCGTTTCGGGAGCGATGACCGGGTGGCGAACCCAGGTGTGCGACACGCGTGCGGTTGCAACCAGGCGGTTCCAAGGAACCGCGCACGCCTCGACGGCTTCGCCGTCTCGGCGTTCGGTCGCGCTACGCGCGACCCGCCCGGCACGAGGGTTTCCCGGCCGACTCGGCACGCCGCCAGGGATGAGGTCGGACGTTAGTGTTCCGGGCGACACTCGATTACCGACGAGTCACCACTACCGATAGATCGGAGAGGCGCGACTCTCCGTCCCACTGGCCGGTCGGTGTGCTATCCATCGTGACGTCGTCACGAGCGTTGTAGCCTACCAATCCGCGTCGACACCGATTCGCTGACGAGCGTCCGAGACGACACCTCGTGTCGCCCCGCTCTCACACAACCTCTCACTTGAGGTCCCTGTCGGTCGGTAACCGGACGATCGACAGCCAGTACTGCTCGGTCGATCTGACGACCTCGATGAACTCGATCGGGTCCACCGGTTTCGTGAGGTAGGCGTTCGCGGCGAGTTCGTACGACCTGATGACGTCCCGCTGGGCGCTCGAACTCGTGAGCACGATGACGGGGATGGTCTTGCACTCCGGATCCTCGCGGAGCGCTTCGAGCACCTCGTCGCCGTTCTTCCGTGGGAGGTTGAGGTCCAACAGCACGAAGTCCGGTCGAGGTGCGTCTGTGTACTCGTTTCGCTGGAAGAGGAAGTCGAGCGCTTCGACGCCGTCGGTGACGACGTGGAGCGTGTTCGCGATCCGTCCCTCCTTGAACGCCTCCCGTGTGAGCCTGACGTCGCCCGGGTTGTCCTCGACGAGCAGGATCTCCGCCGGATCGGGCTCGCGCCGCTCACGCATCGCGATCACCCCCGGAGGCGGCCGGTAAGGTGAACGAGAACGACGAGCCGACTCCGGGTTCGGAGTCGACCCATATCTCGCCGCCGTGGCGTTCGACGATCTGTTCGCAGATCGCGAGACCGATTCCCGACCCGGTGCTGTCCTCACGACTGTGGATCCGTTGGAACATCTCGAAGATCGAGTCGGCGTCCTCCTGGTCGATACCGATTCCTTCGTCGTGTATGGTGAGCGTCCACTCCGTCGAATCGCGCTCGGCGGTGACGTGAACCCGTGGTGGCTCCTCACCGCAGTACTTGATCGCGTTGGACAGCAGGTTCTGGAACACGTGGTAGAGCTGTTCTTCCTTCCCGTCCACGGTGGGCAGCGTCTCCGCCGTGATCTCGGCGTCCTCCGCTTCGATCTTCCTCCGGAGGTCCGACCGTACGACCTCGAGCACCGCGTCCAGGTCGACCGGCTCGGACCGATCGTCGCTCGCGGCGACCTGCGAGTAGACGAGCAGGCCGTCTATCATCCCGAGCATCCGATCGGCACCGTCGACCGCGAGCTCGAGGAACTCCAGCCCCTCTCGATCGAGGTTATCGCCGTGCCGTCGCTCGATGAGGGACAGGTAGCTCGAGACCATCCGTAGCGGCTCCTGGAGGTCGTGGGAGGCCGCGTAGGCGAACTGCTCGAGGCGTTCGTTCGACGTCTGGAGCCGTTCTATCGTCTCGTCGAGCCGCCGTCGTGTCCGTCGTAACTCCCGTGTCCGTGCGACGTTGATCCCCACGCCGTAGCCGGCGAGGGCTCCGAGTCCCGTGAGGATCGGTGCGCCCGAAAAGGAGACGCTGGTACTCGGCTGGGCGTCGTAGAGGAGGAGGATGGCGAGCATCCCCCCGAACCCACCGAGACACCAGGCCGCGATGGTCGGGTAGAACGCGGGCTGGACGTCCACGTGTGTCAATCGGTAGCCACCGTAGAGGAGGGCGACACCGAGACCGGCCAGCAGCGCGAACTCCACCGGAGTGGTCTCGACTGGCGCGTTCCAGACGACCCGTCCTACGAGCACTCCGGCCGCGAGAGCGACGTACACGCCCCCGAGGAGTACGATGACACCTCTCGCCAAAACAGCGGACCCGGAGCGTCCCACGTCCATCCTTGTTCCCCGGATGACTCACGGTATTTTAATTCTTATGTTCAATAACTGCTAACTTATTTAATGTAGAGAAGATACTATTTTTTCACGCCACATCTCCTATCTATCGCTCAGGTCGGGTGGGAGGCCCACGGGTGTGAAAACCGGGAGGACGGGAGTCGTCGGCCGACCTGTGGGGAGGGCGAGACGATCGATAGCTCTGACAATTCCTTCCTCGCTTCGGCGACGGACCTCGCATACCGCGACGTGTCGACGACCGCTCGTCACCGGATCGGTAACCGTTTTCGGCTCCGGTTCCTACGCCAACCATGGAGAGCCGTTCTATCGCGGACCTCGGCCCCGACGAACGCCGCGCGTTCTTCGAGCGCGACGGGGGCGTCGAGGCGGTCCGCGGCGACGTCCGCGAGATCACAGAGCGCGTCCGGGACGAGGGCGACGTCGCGGTCCGCGAGTTCAGCCGCGAGTTCGACGACGTCGAGGTCGGCAGCCTCGATATCACGGTCGAGGCCGAACGCGCCTACGAGGCGATCGACGACGAGGTACGAGCGGCGATCGAGGCGGCGATCGGGAACGTCCGCGAGTTCCACGAGGCACAGCTCCGCGAGGACTGGCGCGAGGCGTTCGGTCGGGGCCGCGAACTCGGACGACGGTTCCGACCGCTCGAACGGATCGGCGCGTACGTCCCGGGTGGGACCGCAGCGTACCCCTCCAGTGCGATCATGACGGTCGTCCCCGCGACGGTCGCGGGCGTCGACCACGTCGCCGTAGCGACCCCGCCCGCCGAACGGATCAACCCCGTCACGCTCGCCGCGATCTCGGCCGCTGGTGCGGATGCGGTCTACAGCGTCGGCGGCGCCCAGGCGATCGCTGCGCTCGCCTACGGTACCGAGACCGTGACGGCCGTCGAGAAGGTGGTCGGGCCCGGGAACAGGTGGGTGACGGCCGCGAAAGCGGAGATTCGAGAGGACTGCGAGATCGACTTCCTCGCCGGCCCGAGCGAGGTCCTCGTGATCTGTGACGAGACGGCCGACGCCGGGTTCGTCGCGGCGGACGTCCTCGCCCAGGCCGAACACGACCCGGGGGCCTCGGTGGTAGTCGCGACGGACGACGAGTCGACGGCCGAGGCGGTCTGTGCGGCGATCGAGGCACAGACGACGGGTCGCGAGCGCGAGGGGACGATCCGGAAGGCGCTTGCTCACGAGGCGAGCGGCGTCCTCGTGGGGCGGTCGATGAGCGAGGTGATCTCGTTCGCCGACGCGTACGCCGCCGAACACCTCTCGATCCAGGCCGACAGGGACGAGGAGATCCTCGACCGGATCGACAGCGCAGGAAGCGTCTTCCTCGGGCCGCACACGCCGGTCGCCGCGGGCGACTACGCCAGCGGGACGAACCACGTCCTGCCGACGAACGGGCTCGCGCGGGTCACTGGGGGGCTCTCGGTCGACCAGTTCGTCCGTTCGACGACCGTCCAGCGCCTCTCGCGCGAGGGGCTCGACGACCTCTCCGATACGGTGGAGACGCTCGCTCGGGCGGAGGGACTGGAGGCCCACGCCGAGAGCGTCTCGATCAGGCTCCGGGAGGACAGCCTGGTGGACACCGAAGCGGACCCGAAGGAGAGCCTCCGCGAGTGATCGCGGCGCGACCGCGGGGCGTCCTCGCGACACCCGAGGGGCTAGTCGGTCAGCGTGACGACGTACCCGTCGAAGGAGAGGAGGACGTCCTGGGCGGTGTCGCCGAAGATCGCCTTTCCGGCGGGACTGCGACGGCGACCGGTGAGGAAGACGTAGTCACAACCCAATTCCTCCGCGACCTGCAGTATCGCGTCCGCCCGGTCGTCGCCGTCGTCGACGTACCGGCCGACCGTCCCGGTCTCGACGTCGAACCCCGAGAGCAGGTCCGCGGCCGCGCTTTCGGCGACGTTCCTCGCGTACTCGGCCGGCTTCGGCTCGTAGGCCGCCTTCTCGACGTCCCCGATCGTCTCCAGCACCGCGGCGTCCTCCTCGAACTCCTCCCTGGTGACGACCGTGAGCACCAACAGCGGGACGCCCGCGGCTTCCGCGAGCGCTCCGGCCTCGCGGATCAGCTCCGGCGAACGGTCGCTCGAATCGGTGGCGACGAGTGGGTGGTCCATGGGCCACTCGTTGCGCAAACGGCTACAAGTACTTTCTCACGGGCTTCCCGGTTGTGCCGAACCCGTGGAGCGCCGGGCCCCGTCCGCGCGACGGATCGGCGTTAGTGTTAACCCGTCGGGCGAGCAACGGTCTCCCATGAGCACAGAGAGCGTCTTGGGAACCGAGACACGGATCGAGGTGACACCGATCGCGGCGGAACAGGCACTGGGCCTGCTGGAGGACGAGGGACTCGATACCGGTGAGGCCGGTCTCAGGCTGTTCGTCCAGCAGGGCGGCTGTGCGGGGCTCTCCTACGGGATGCGTTTCGACGTCGAACCGGAAGACGACGACACGGTCTTCGAACACCACGACCTCCGTGTGTTCGTCGACCCCGCGAGCATGCGCTACATCGGCGGGAGCGTCCTCGACTTCGAGGGCGGGCTCCAGGGCGCGGGCTTCCACGTCGAGAACCCGAACGTCGTCAGCGAGTGCGGCTGCGGCGAGTCGTTCCGGACCTGACCGGTTTCGGCGCTCTCGTGTCGACCGGAACGCGCTTTTCGTAATACCCCATACGGATCGGTGTATCCCTTGAGACGGGACTCCGGCCGGGTGATGCCGACGTCGCGTCCCCTTCGCGCCGTCCTCGTCCCCGACGCCGAATGGTCGTCCGATCCGACACCGGCGCCGAGAGAACCGGTAGCATTCCTGCTTCGTTCTTGTGCGCGACCGGATCCGAGCGGTAGTCCGCTCCCGACCCGCCGGCTCGCGACCCGTCGGTCCGACGGTTCGTGAGGTGGCCTGCCCTCCCCCGTCCGGTCGGCGGGCGCGCCCACCGACCGGGGCCGTCTCGGTCCCGATCCGCGAGTGCTCCCGCTCGCCCTACCGTCCCCGTCTCCCCTTCGTCTGTCTGTAGTCCCGACCCAGGAGGACAGAGAACGCCTCGAGGAACGTCTCGGTCTCCGCCTCGCTCGCCTCCGCGGGATGGATCATCGGGACGAGTTCGAAGCCCCGTCCACGAATCTCGGTGGCGTGGTCGGTCGCGAGGTCGATCTCGCTGGCCGGCGTCGTCGTGTACTCCTCCGCGAGTTCGACGAGCGCCCGATCGCCGACTGGCACCAGGATCTCGGGGTTGATCATCCGGATCTCGGCGTTCAGAAACGGCTCGCAGGTGTAGATCTCCTCGTCGGTGGGTCGACGCTCGGGATCGCGACAGCGCGTGAGGTTCGTGAGGTAGACGTTCTCCAGGTCGGGTTCCTCGCCGGGCTCTTGGTGGGCGAACCCGAGCGCGCGCAGCACCTCCTGGAACGCCTCGTCACCGTCCCCGCCATAGAACGGGATACCGGATTCGTCCGCACCGCTTGAGGGACGCTCGCCGACGAAGAGGAACTCCGCGCTCGCGTCGCCGTAGCCGTGGACCACCTGGGTGCGAGGCTCGACGAGACCGGGACAGTTCGTACAGGACTCGTCCATTCCGTAGGGGTTTCGCTGCTCTTCCTGAGCGGGATCCATGGGCCGAGTGGGGGTCGCACGTCCAAAACCTCGGGGGTCTCGTACGGACTGCCGTCCGTCCGTACCGGCCAGACCGGTTCCCGGCTCTCGGCCTGCGCGGTACACAGGTCCAGCAGTCCGCATCAGTCGGCCGGTATCGCTCGCCCGTTCTGTGTGGGTGTCACGCGGCGTTCGAGCGCGAGCAGGCCGACGACGAGGCCCGCACAGAGGACGATCAGCGCGGGCCAGAGCAGTGTGTCGACCCCGTAATCGAAGAAGAGCCCGCCGAGGACGGGGCCGATCCCGAAGCCGATCCGTTTCGCGACCTCCAGTACCGAGAGCTGTGACCCCCTGGTCTCCACGGTGCCGACGTCGCTCGCGAGCGCGGTGACGATCGGCGCGTGGAGCAGTTCGCCGACCGTTCGGAGCACGAGAAACGCGCCGAGCAGTGCCACGCCGAGCTGCCAACTGGTCAGATAGGAGAGCGCGATAGCCAGGAAGCTCGCCGCCCAGAAGCCCGCCGAGATCACGAGCCCGCGGGTGCGTCGCCACCGGGTGGCGTAGGTGACGACCGGGATCTGGAAGAGGACGACGACGAGCGGGTTCAATACATACAGGGTTCCGAGCTGCTCGCTCGAGAGTCCGAACGTCGCCTCGGCGTGGACCGGGACGGTAGACTGCATCTGTGCGTAGGCGATCGCGAAGCCGACGTTGAGCAGCGCGAGACCGACGATCGTCGGGTGCGAGACCGCGCGGCGCCACTCCACCAGTGTCCCCCGGAGGCCGACCGTCGCCTCCGAGTCCCCGTCCCTCGCGGGCGAGGGCGCGAGCGCGACGAGCAGCCAGAGCGCGACGACCGCGCTCGTCGCGCCGTTGGCGACGAAGACGAGCGTCTCGGCGATCCCGTAGAGGAAGCCGCCGACGACGAAGCCGGAGCCGAAGCCGGCGTTGCTCGCGACCTTCAGCAGGCCGTAGGACCGGTCGCGGGCGTCGCTCTCGGTCACGTCGGCGACCATCGCCTGGCTCGCCGGGGCTAGGAGCCCCATCACCAGCCCCGCGACGCTCGCGACGAGGACGAACTCCGGTGCAGAGGAGACGAGCGCGTACGAGGCGAGCGCAGGTGCAGAAAGCGCCATGCTCGCGACCATCACCGGCTTCCGGCCGTACCGATCCGAGAGCATCCCTCCGAGGACGGTGCCCACCGCGAGCGCGACGTTGTTCGCGAGGAGACCGATCCCGACGAGGGTGAACGGGATGCCCACCTCGCCGTAGAAGTAGAGTACGGCAAAGGGGTAGACCATACCCGAACCGAGGACGTTGACGAACCGCGCGACTGCGACGACGTACACCGTCCGTGAGAAGCCCCGCAGACTCGCCAGCGGCTCCATCTACCGCTCGCGCTCGAGCGTGCCGCGCTCTCTGATCCGGAGGATGTTTCTGACGTTCAGGTAGATCTCCTCGGGCGTCGTCTCCTCCGTCCCGTCGTAGAGGTCGCTCACCCGGTAGAGGATCGCGGCCACCTGCTTCGACTCTCCGCTCTCGCCTCGGATCTCGTCGGCGGTCTCTCGGAGGAGGCGCACTCGCTCCGGGTCGGGCTCGAACTCCCTCGAACGCTCCTCGTCGCTCATTCCTCTCGGGCCCGCTGGCGGTGGTCGGCCCGCCGGGTGTAGCCGACGTTGTTCGCGACGTTCTCGACGATCTCTCTGACTGCCTCGCCGGTCTCGCTCCCCTCGTCGAGGACGATCGGCTCGCGGTCGGGCCCGCCGGTTCTGACCGCCGGGTCGAGCGGAATCCCTCCCAGGTACGGCATCTCTACCTCCTCGGCGAACGCCTCGCCACCGCCGCTCTCGAAGACGTCGTGGGTCGACCCGCAGTCGGGGCAGGTAAAGCCGCTCATGTTCTCGACGATACCCAGCACCACGGTGTCGTGGCGGCCGAACATCCGCAGTCCCTTGCGTGCGTCGTCGAGCGCGACGTCCTGTGGCGTCGTGACGATCACCGCACCCGTCACGGGCACGTTCTGGAGGAGCGTGAGCTGTGCGTCGCCGGTTCCCGGTGGAAGATCGACGATCAGGTAGTCGAGGTGACCCCACTCCACGTCGTCGAACAGCTGGGTGATGATCTTATCGACCATCGGCCCGCGCCAGATCACGGGGTCGTCCTCGCCGACGAGAAAGCCCATGCTCATCAGCTTCACGCCGAAGCGCTCGGGCGGGACGAGTTTCTCCTCCTCGGTCGCCCTCGGCCCCTCGTCGGCGTCGAGCATCCGGGGGACGTTCGGGCCGTAGATGTCGGCGTCGAAGAGGCCGACGCGCGCGCCGAGCCGCGAGAGCCCCGCCGCGAGGTTGACCGAGACCGTGGACTTCCCGACGCCACCCTTCCCCGACGAGACCGCGATGACGTTCTTCACGTCCGGGAGGATCGGGTTCTCGGGGGCGTCGACGTGCGCGGAGAGGTCGATCTCGTAGTCGAGATCGGTCAACGCCTCGCGCACCTCGCCCGCGATGGCGGTCTCACGGGGGGAGTACGGCGCGCCAAGCGCGAGCGAGACGCTCACTGTCCCTTCGTCGATCGTTACCTCGTTGACCAGCCCGAGCGAGACGATGTCGTCACCGAAGTCGGGGTCCTCGACGGCGCGGAGCCGGTCGAGGACGGCCTCTTCGTCCATGGGGGCGGTACTCGCGAGCGGCGAATAAGGGTTCGGAGAGCGCGCGCCCGAACGAATAAGTCCGTTGGGCGCTAGCACTTAACGCAGACGGCGGCGTCGATCCGGTCCGGTCGCCCCGCCGAGAGGTGGTATCAGATGGAGGACAGAGACGAATCCGAAACGGCTGCCAGCCGGTGGGAGGGGGTGAGAGAGGAGCGCCCGGCGTCGGACGCCGCGGCGCTCGCCGACGATCTCGGGCGCGTACACCTGGAGACGATCGACGACCGACGGCTGCGCGCGCGGGTCGAGTCCATCGTCGACCACGACGAGTCGACGGTACGGATCTGGTACGAACTCCCGCACGGGGTTCGTGTCTCGGAGGACTTCGAGAAGCCGATCCCGTGGAGCAACCGGTTCGCGTTCGCGCGCCTCGTCGCCGACCTCGGCTACAGCGCGTCGAGCGTCGACTGCCTCGAGGGCGAGAGCGTCACCCTCGAACGGACGATCGACGACCGCTGGCGGGCCGAGATCCCGCCGAGACACCGACCCGACCCCCACGAGGTGGCCCACGCGATGGGCGAGACCAGCGCGCTCACGATCGTCGGCCTCGGGACGACGCTGCTCTATCTCGTCCTCCTGTTCGTCGTCGCGCTCGGGAACGCGAGCCTCACCGCCGCCATCGGCACCGTCCTCCTGCTCTGCGTCGCGATGGTGCTGCTCGTCCGGGTCCGGTGACGTAACCACGAACAGTTTCGCCCTTCGCGCCTCCGACCGCTCGTTTATGGTCGTCCGTTCGAGAGTGAGTAGCAGAATGGTGCTCTCGGATTCGTTCGGACGGGAGGTGACCGGGCTCAGGGTCTCGCTCACCGACCGGTGTAACTTCGACTGTGTCTACTGTCACAACGAGGGGCTTGGCGACACCCGCGGGCCGATGGACCCGCAGGACGACGAGATGACGACCGACCAGGTCGTCCGCGTCGTTGAGACCGCAGCGGAGTTCGGGGTAAAGAAGGTGAAGTACACCGGGGGCGAGCCGATGCTCCGGGGGGACTTAGAGGAGATCGTCGAGCGAACCCCGGACTCGATGGAGGTGTCGATGACGACCAACGGCACGTTCCTCCCCGGTCGGGCCGCGAACCTCGTCGAGGCGGGATTAGAGCGGGTGAACGTCTCCGCGGACGCGCTCGACCCGGAGGCATTCGCCGAAATCACCAAGAGCGGGGCGTACGACAGGGTGATCGAGGGCGTCCACGCCGCGGTCGACGCGGGTCTCGACCCGGTGAAACTGAACATGGTCGTCTTCGAGCCGACCGCCGGCTACATCCCGGAGATGGTCGACTACGTCGCAGAGGAGGACGGACTCCAGCTCCAGCTGATCCAGTACATGCCGGAGCTGACGGGGAGACAGGAGTGGTCGATCGACATCGACCGCGTTCACGGCTGGCTCGCCGAGCAGGCCGACGAGATCGAGCACAGGGAGATGCACCACCGAACTCGGTACTGGATCGGCGAGGGGATGGTCGAGATCGTCGACCCCGTCGAGAACCCGAACTTCTGTGCGAACTGTCACCGGGTGCGGGTCACTCACGACGGCCAGTTCAAGGGCTGTCTGAACCGAAACGACGACCTCAAACCGATGGGCGAGATGAGCCGCGAGGAGATCCGCGAGGCGTTTCGCGACACGGTCTCCGAGCGCGTCCCCTTCTACGGCGAGTACATGGTTCGCGACGGCGACGGCGGCTGGGAGATCAACGACAGGTACGTCGACGCGACCACGGCGCAGTAGTCGGGAAGGGTCTCCGCAGGTCACGACGCCGCTCGCCGCGTGAGTCGCCCTCCGAATGGCCGCTCGTCGGGTTCCCGGCGGAGTGACGGACGCCGAACCTCGACGCTGGAGTTCTGGCGGTTCCCGTAGTGAGCCCGGCCGCCGTTCCCGTTTCGGAGCGAACGCACCGGGGATCGAGCTATCTACGCACTCCGCCGTCCGATCACCCACTCCCACCCTCACCCGTTCGTAACCACCGCTCGTTACCGCACCCTTCGCGTGCGCTTATGCGTCTCACCGGGTTCGACGCTCGTGTGGGACGAACAGCCGGATCCCGTGGCGGTTCGGACGTGCACTCGGCGGTGCCTCACGATGGCGACGCCGGGACAGGTCAGGACGACGACCCCCGTCTGCAGTCACGGTACGTCCGGCGGATCGACCCAGACGACCGGGCCCCGATCACCCTCGTCGGCGTGGTCCACGACCACCCGGCGAGCGTCCATCGGGTACGCTCGATCGTCGGCCGTCTCGATCCCGACGTGCTCGCGCTCGAACTCCCCCCGCTCGCCCTGGGGCTCTATCGGCTCTACGCGGACCCCCGGTTCGGCCCCGACTTTGGCGGCGAGATGAGCGCGGCCCTCGCGGCGGGCGCACGCGCCCGTCCGGTCGGGATGGACGGCCCCAGCCGACGGTTCTACCGCCACCTCGCGGCCGCGCTCGGCCGGCGGCGCCCCGACTCGAAGACGCTCTCCTCGGTCGTCTCGGAGACGCTCTCGGCGTCGGCGCACGCCGTCGCCTGTGCGGCCGCCCGCCCCCTCTGCGAGCGCACGCCGCTCGCGATCCGTATCGGCAGCCCCCGCCGGTACGACTGCTCCCCCGCTGACACCCCCTCCAGACAGGCACACGACGAAGAGCGGCAGGTACGCGCCGCCACCGCGCTCGCCGCCTCGATCGACGCCCCCGCCAGAGACACCAGGGACGCCGCCCGCGACGCCTGTATGGCCGACGCCATCCTCGATACGAACCCCGACGAGAGCGTCGTCGCCGTCGTCGGCGTCTCCCACCTCGACCCGCTTTCGGCCCGCCTACGCGCCGCCTAACTGCGTTGTGACCCTCCGTCCCGTTTTCCGCCCCGCCTCGAACGCCTCGTCGACACGACCCCTCCCCACCAGCCAGTCGCCGGCGAGGAAGAGCCCCGCCCCCGCCGCCTCGTCCACCACCCGGTCCTCGACTGCCCCCTCGGGTATCGCGTACCGCCAGCCCTGGTGGTCGGTCCAGTCTGGCGAGGCGAGACGTTCGTCGCCGAGCAACGCCGAGACGAGCCTCGCGGCCTCGGTACAGATCCCCTCTCGCGGGTCGTCGTAGTGCGCCTCGGACCACTCGCCGCCCATCTGACAGACGAGCAGGCTCTCGCCCTCGGGGACGTGACCTGGTTTGCACTCCTCGCGCGAGAGCCAGCCGACCTCGTGTGCTTTGTCCGTGTTGACGAGCGCGTAGTAGGGCACGTCGAGGGTGAACGGGTAGTGCAACACCGCGGTGACGACCGTCCGGAAGGGGACGGCCGAAACGGCGTCGTAGAGGCGCTCGCGGAGCGGGTCGTCCCAGTCGGCGTCCGCGAGCAACGCCGCGGTCTGTGGGGCCGGCGGCGTGAGGACGAGCGCGTCGAACGGCCCCCACTCGCCCCCCTGGGTGTCCGCCACCGTCCACGTCCCGTGGTCGTGCGCGAGCGACTCCGCGCGTGTCTCGATCCGGAGGTCGGCGTCACAGTCCCCGAACAGTCGCTTCGCGAACCCCGTGATCCCCCGCTCGTAGCTGAGTTTCTTTCCCGCGTCTCCGTGGCCCGGCTCGATCTCGCCCTCACGGTCGAAGACCCAGACCGACCCCTCGATGTCGATCAGTCCCTCGGTACCGAGTGCCTCGATCGTGTCGAGGAGTTCGTCGTCCGGATCGAGGTCGATGTAGTTCGCCCCGTGGTCGTACCGGCAGTCGTCCTTCCTGCGGGTCGCGGCACGGCCGCTCACCCCGCGTGACTTCTCTAGAATCGTGACCTCGGCCTCGCCGTCGAGTTCGCGGGCGCAGGCGAGCCCGGCGACGCCCGCCCCGACGATACCGACTCGTTCTCCCATACACGCACCTGGGGGGGCGGGCGGCTAAACCGTACGGGGGATCGGTGTGCTTAAGTACGCGACCCGGGTACGTGGAGGTGCATACTGCAGGGGACCGTCCCCGAGTCCGCAAGGGCGCGAGTACTGATCGCGTGTCGTGGTAGCCAAGCCTGGCCCAAGGCGCAGGGTTGCTAACTCTGTGGCGTACAGCCTCCGGGGTTCGAATCCCCGCCACGACGTCAGCAATCGGCTCAGAGAGACAATGAGCGAGGAAGAACACACACCAGACGACGCGGAGGACGGAGAGGACCTCCGCTACTTCATCCGGATCGGACGGATCGACCTCGACGGGACCAAATCCGTCGAGCGTTCGCTCTCCGGGATGAACGGTATCGGCCGTCGAGCGGCGCGTATCATCGCCGACAAGGCGGACGTCGACCCGAAGGCGACGTTCGGCGCGCTGCCCGACGAGGAGATCGACCGTGTGGTCGAGCACGTCGAGGGGTTCGCCGACGAGAACCCCGCGTGGCTCACGAACCACAGAAACCGCTTTTACACCGGCGAAGCGACCCACGAGATCGGGAACGACCTCGAACTCACCCGCCAGCAGGACGTCAACCGCCTGCAGATGATCCGATCCTACCGGGGGATCCGCCACCAGCGCGGCCAGAAGGTTCGCGGACAGCGGACCCGGTCGACGGGTCGATCGGAGGGAACCGTCGGCGTGAACGTCGAGGCGATCCGAGAGGAGCGCGAAGAGGAAGCGGCGGAAGGTGACGAGTAATGGCGCTGGGACAGAACACGAAGTTCTACGAGACGCCGAACCACCCGTTCCAGGGCGAGCGGATCGCCGCCGAACACTCGCTGGTCGGCCGCTACGGCCTGAAGAACAAGGAGGAGCTCTGGCGTGCGCAGTCCGAACTGCGCTCGATGCGCCGCGAGGCCCGACGGCTGATCGGCGAGGCCCAGGGCGACCTCGACGAGGCGACCGAAGCGGGTGAGCCGTTTCTCGCCCGACTCCGACGGCTCGGGATCCTCGCCGAGAGCGAGGGCCTCGACGACGTCCTCGCGCTTGAGGTGACCGATATCCTCGAACGGCGGCTCCAGACGGTCGCCTACCGGAAGGGGCTGGCGAGCACGCCGAAACAGGCGCGGCAGTTCATCGTCCACGGCCACGTCACGGTCGACGGACGGCGCGTCCGCGTCCCGTCGTACACCGTGCCGACTGCCGAGCAGGACCTGGTCTCCTTCGACGAGACGAGTCCGCTCGCGGACGACCTACACCCCGAGCGGGCGGAGGGTCAGTCGTGAGCGCCGACGACGACGTCTGGGGCGTCGCGCACATCCACGCCTCGTTCAACAACACGATCATCACCGTCACGGACCAGACCGGGGCGGAGACGATCGCGAAGTCGAGCGGGGGCTCGGTCGTGAAACAGAACCGCGACGAGGCGTCGCCGTACGCGGCGATGCAGATGGCCGAGCGCGTCGCCGAGGAGGTGAAGGCGGCAGGGATCGAGAAGGTCCACGTCCGCGTTCGCGGGCCGGGGGGAAACCAGCAGCGAAACCCCGGACCGGGCGCGCAGGCCGCGATCCGGGCGCTCGCCCGCGCCGGCCTCGAGATCGGCCGGATCGAGGACGTCACGCCGGTACCGCACGACGGCTGCCGCGCACCGAAGAGCGCCGGGTTCTAGCATGACCGAACTCGACGTCGAGGTGGTAGAAGACGGCGACCGCTCGATGCGGTTTCTCGTGCGCGGGATCACCCCCGCGTACGCCAACGGGATCCGCCGGGCGATGGTCGCTGACGTGCCGACGTTCGCGATCGACACCGTCCGGGTCATCGAGAACTCGTCGGTGATGTTCAACGAGCAGATCTCGCTCCGACTGGGGCTGATCCCGCTCACGACGCCGGTCGGCGAGTTCGAGGAGGGCGACACCGTCACCCTCGCGCTCGACGTGTCGGGGCCGGGTACCGCCTACTCGGGCGACCTGGTCAGCGCCGACGGGATGGTCGAGCCCGCGGAGCAGAACGTCCCGATCATCCAGCTGAAAGACGGCCAGCGCCTCGAACTCGAGGCCGACGCCGTCCTCGGTCGCGGGAAGTCCCACGCGAAACACCAGGGCGGGGTCTCGGTCGGCTACCGACACCTCCAGCGATTGGAGGTCGTCGGCGACCTGGAGGAGTTCGCCGAGGACGAGCCGCGGATCGTCCGCGGCGTCGTAGAGGACGACGGCGAGCTGATCCCGACGAGCGAGTTCGACCACGACCTCCGCAACCGATACCCCGGCAAGGAGGTCTCGGTCGAGGACGTGACCGACGCGTTCGTCTTCCACGTCGAGACAGACGGCTCGTTCGACGTCGAGACGCTCGTCGACAGCGCCGCGTCGTCGATCGGGGACAGGGCGGCCGAACTCCACGACGCGATCCAACTGTAACAGATGAGACCTTCGAATCACACCGCGTCCGCCGGCAGGGGCCACCGACAGCGGAGCGCCGCGCGGACCGAAACTGGTTTGAAGGGGCGAGCAGTAGCACAGCGCGCAGATCACCCACCGTGCAGGGATAGCCAAGTCTGGCCAACGGCGCGGCGTTCAGGGCGCCGTCTCGTAGGAGTCCGCAGGTTCAAATCCTGCTCCCTGCACTCCATTCTCACAATCACGGAGGAACAATGAGCACGACGAACCCGAGGCTGCAGAGTCTCATCGCCGAACTGAAGTCGGCCGCCCGCGAGTCGGGTGCCGACGTCTGGAGCGACATCGCAGCCCGCTTAGAGAAACCACGCCGGAACCACGCCGAGGTCAACCTCGGGCGTATCGAACGGTACGCCAACGGGGCCGAGACCGTCGTCGTTCCCGGGAAGGTGCTCGGAAGCGGTGTACTACAGACCGACGTCACCGTCGCCGCCGTCGACTTCTCTCGGAGCGCCGAGACGAAGATCGAGCAGGCGAACGGCCAGGTGAAGCGGCTGGAACAGGCCATCGAGGAGAACCCCGACGGATCGAACATCAGGGTGATCACATGAGCGAGCGAAGCGAGCGAGTGGGAGTACGCCGGAACGACGTTCCGGAGGTGTTCACATGAGCAGCGTCTCCGGCACCGAGTTCGAGGTCGACCGCGTGATCGACGCGCGCGACTGCATCGTCGGCCGCGTGGCGAGCTACGTCGCACAGGCCGCCCTCGACGGCGAGCGGATCGCCGTCGTGAACGCCGAGCACGCGGTGATCACCGGCGCCCGCGACGACGTCCTCTCGGTCTACCAGAAGCGCGCGGAGATCGGCTCCGACCAGGGGCCGGCCTACCCGAAGCGGCCCGACGGCATCCTGAAGCGGGCGGTCCGCGGGATGCTGCCGTACAAGAAGAAACACGGCCGCGAGGCGCTCGAGAACGTCCGCGTCTACGTCGGCAACCCGTACGACGAGGACGGAGAGCTCCTGGAGGACACGTCGCTGGATCGGCTCTCGAACATCAAGTTCGTCTCGCTCGGCGAGGTCTCCGAGCAGGTGGGTGCTAACGTCACATGGTAACCAACACGAGCGGCAAGAAGAAGACAGCCGTCGCGCGCGCGACCGCCAGGGACGGCTCCGGTCGGGTACGGGTGAACTCCGTGCCGATCGAACTGGTCGAACCGGAGATCGCCCGGCTGAAGATGCTCGAACCGTTCCGCATCGTCGACGGCGTCCGCGACGCGGTCGACCTCGACGTCCAGGTCGAGGGCGGCGGCTTCTCCGGACAGGCCGACGCGGTCCGGACGGCGATCGCACGCGCACTCGTCCAGCACACGAACGACGCCGAGCTCCGCGACGCGTACATGGAGTTCGACCGGTCGCTGCTGGTCAACGACATCCGACAGACCGAGCCGAAGAAGTGGGGCGGCCCCGGCGCGAGAGCACGCTACCAGAAGTCCTACCGGTGATCTCGCCATGATGGTACCTGTCCGGTGTTTCACGTGCGGGAAGGTCGTCGGCGAGCACTGGGAGGCGTTCTCCGCCAGGCGGAAGGAGGGCGAGGACCCCGCCGAGGTGCTCGACGACCTCGGCGTGAACCGACACTGCTGTCGGCGGATGCTCGTCTCGCACACCGACCTCGTCGACGTGGTCTCCCCCTACCAATGACTCAGCGCCAGCGGTTCAACCGGTACGAGAAGGCACGCATCCTCGGCGCACGAGCGCTGCAGGTCTCCTACGGCGCACCGGTGCTGATCGAGACCGACGAACGGGAGCCGATCCTAATCGCCGCCGAGGAGTACGACGCCGGTGTGCTCCCGTTCACGGTGAAACGGGGTGGCTCCGCGTGACGCTGATCGAGTCCGTGCGGCTCAGGGAGATCCTCGACTCGCGGGGCAATCCTACCGTGGAGGCGGACGTGCTCACCGAGAGCGGCGGGTTCGGTCGCGCGGCCGCACCCTCCGGCGCTTCCACGGGGGAGTTCGAGGCGATCGAACTCGACGCGCGCGAGGCGATCGCGAGGGCGAGAGAAGTGGCCGTGCCCAGACTCGTCGGCGAAGTCTACGCGGGCGACCAGCGCTTGGTCGACGACGCGCTCGCCGCCGCCGACGGCACCGAGAACTACTCGGGCGTCGGCGCGAACAGCGCCGTCGCGATCAGCATGGCCGCGGCGAAAGCCGGTGCCGACGCGCTCGGCGCGCCGCTGTACCAGCACCTCGGTGGTGCGTTCCGCGGTCGGAACTTTCCCGTACCGCTCGGAAACGTGATCGGTGGGGGCGAACACGCCGCCGACGCGACCGACATCCAGGAGTTCCTCTCGGTCCCGATCGGCGCGCCGGGCGTCTCGGACGCGGTGTTCGCGAACGCGCTCGTCCACGGAACCGTCGGCGACCTCTTAGAGGAGCGGGGCACGCCCGCAGGCAAGGGCGACGAGGGCGCCTGGGCGCCAGCGATCCCCGACGGCGAGGCGTTCGAGCTGGTCGAGGAAGCGACCCAGGAGATCGCCGAGGAGGTCGGTTTCGAGATCGGCTTCGGCCTCGACGTCGCCGCCTCGGAGTTCTACGACGGGGAGCGAGAGGTCTACGAGTACAGCGATACGACGAGGGACACCGAGGAACAGGTTTCCTACCTCGCGGAGCTGACCGACGAGTACGGCCTGCTCTACGTCGAGGACCCGTTAGAGGAGAACGACTTCGATGGCTTTTCGGACCTCACCGACCGGGTCGGCGACCGCACCCTCGTCTGCGGCGACGACCTGTTCGTCACGAACACCGAGCGCCTCGTCCGCGGGATCGAGATCGGTGCCGGAAACAGCGTCCTGATCAAGCCGAACCAGATCGGGACGCTCTCGGAGACGTTCGACGCGATCGAACTCGCGGTCGAGAACGGCTACGAGACGGTGATCTCACACCGCTCGGGCGAGACCGAGGACACGACGATAGCCCACCTCGCCGTGGCGACCGGCGCCGGGTACATCAAAACCGGCGCGGTCGGCGGCGAGCGAACCGCGAAACTGAACGAACTGATCCGCATCGCGGACGACGCACTATGAGCGACAATCAAGAAGGACTCGACGCGGCCGCAGAGGAGATCGACGAGGAGCCCGAGCCCGAGGCGGGCGCGGACCCAGAGGTCGATCCCGACACGGACGTGCGAGACGACGACGAGGAACAGCCCGCCGAGGCCGAGGAGGCCGAGGCCGAAGAAGCCGAGGAGGCGGAGCCCGCCGGCCCGGCGTTCGACGAGGACGTCATGCCGGACGAGGAGGCCGACCTGCTGATCCCCGTCGAGGAGTACCTCGGCGCGGGCGTCCACATCGGGACCCAGCAGAAGACGAAGGACATGGAGCGGTTCATCCACCGCGTCCGAACCGACGGCCTCTACGTGCTCGACGTCTCCCAGACCGACGACCGGATCCAGGTGGCCGCGAACTTCCTCGCGAACTACGCGCCCGAGCAGATCCTCGTCACCTCATCGCGCCAGTACGGCCGGTTCCCGGCGGAGACGTTCGCCGACGTGATCGGCGCGCAGGCGCGCACCGGGCGGTTCATCCCGGGGACGCTGACGAACCCGGCCTACGAGGGCTACATCGAGCCGGACGTCGTCGTCGTCACCGACCCGATCGGCGACGCACAGGCGGTCACCGAGGCGATCACGGTCGGTATCCCCGTGATCGCGATGTGTGACTCGAACAACCAGACCTCGAACGTCGACCTCGTCGTCCCGACGAACAACAAGGGGCGGAAGGCGCTTTCCGTGGTGTACTGGCTGCTCGCGAACGAGACGCTCGACCGCCGCGGGACCGACACGGTCTACGCGCTCTCGGACTTCGAGACCGAGATCTGAGACGGTCGCGGTCGCCGCACCTTCCGGACGACCCGCCCGAGAGAGCCGTCGCCGAACCCGGGGGTCGTGGTCCCGTCGCGGTGTCTTCGCCAACAGTAACCGTCGGCCGCCCGTGTCCCGGGTATGCTGATCGCAAGGTTCGGGCTCCCCCCGGAAGCGCTCGCCCTCGAACACACGCTCGCAGAACACCCCAAGATGGAGGTCGACGCCGAGCGTATCGCCGCTCACAGCACCGAGTGGACGATGCCGTGTCTGTGGATCACCGCCGACGACTTCGCGGCGGTCGACCGAACGCTCGCGGAGGACCCGTCGGTCGACTCGATCGTCGACGACGACGAGTTCGGCTCGGAGAAGTACTATCACGTCGAGTGGAGCGAGCCCGTCGAGGAGCGTGTGAACGCCTACATCGACAAGGAGGGCTCGATACTGAACGCGACGGCGACCGCCGACGGCTGGCGGGTCACGTTTCGCTTCGCCACCCGCGACCAGTTCGAGGCGTTCCGGACGACGGTCGTCGAGCGGGATCACGCCTTCGAGCTGTTGGAGCTCTTCGAGCCCGGGAGCCCGCGGACGTCGATGCCGAGGGTGACGCCCGCACAGCGAACCGCGCTCGCGACCGCACGAGAGCGCGGCTACTTCAAGGTGCCGCGCGAGGTCTCAAGCCGTAAACTCGCGGCGGAGCTCGACATGAGCCACCAGTCGCTCTCGGAGCTCCTCCGCCGGGGGACGGAGAACCTCATCGACGTGTCGCTCACGACGGGGCGGAGCCCCGAGGAGCGCTGATGGCCGAGCGGGAGTCGATGTCGGTGCCCTCCAGACTACTTAACGGCGCGCCGTGGCAGGTAGATCCTTTACCCGGGAATTCCCCGTAGGCGACAGCGTGAACCCGGAGCGTTCGGCCCACTCGATTCCCCTGGAGCTACAGGTTCCGGGGTCGGATACGCTGTTCGAGTCGGCCGTCGAACGGGTGCCCTCGCTGGAGATGGAACTGGAGCAGGTGGCGCTGAGCGACGGCGTCTCGATCCGGTGTGGGGGTGCGTCGAGACGGGAGGTCGAGGACGCGCTCGAGGCGACGCGAGGCGTCGTCGGTTACGACCTCGTCTCGGAACACGAGGGGGAGTGTCTCTACTCGCTGACGTTCGAGGACGACGCGTTTCGGGTCATGCCGTCGATCGTGGAGTCGGGCGGGACGATCCTCTCCGCCTACCTCTCCGGGGGGACGTGGTCGCTCCGCCTGCGCTACGTCGAGCGCGAGGAGATCGAGCGAACGATCGAACTGCTCCGTGCGAACGACGTCGACGCGTCGATCACCACCATCCGAACGATATCGACCGACGATGTCACCGAGATCGGCCTCACGACCGAGCAGTACGAGGCGCTCTCGCTCGCGGTCGAGCGGGGCTACTTCGAGGTGCCCCGTCGGATCTCGCTGCAGGAGCTCGCCGAGGAGCTGGACGTCTCACACCAGTCGCTCTCCGAACGTCTCCGCCGGGCACAGCGGGTGCTGAGCACCGACTTCTTCGAGAGCTCCCCCTCCGGGGAGACGACCTCCTGAGGCACACAGGTCCGTGGCAGGATCGCGGCGGAGTCCGTAGCTTCAAACCCACACGCTTCGAACTCCGAGCGATGGGAAACGCCGCACTCAGGGAGCTCGCCGCGATCGAGACCGTCTCGTTCGACTCCCTCCGGGGATCGACCGTCGCGATCGACGCGCACAACTGGCTCTACCGGTATCTCACGACGACGGTGAAGTGGACCTCCTCGGAGGCGTATACGACCGACGAGGGGAGGGAGGTGGCGAACCTGATCGGGGTCGTGAAGGGCCTGCCGAAGCTCTACGAGAACGGCCTCAGCCCGGTGATGGTCTTCGACGGGGCGGTGACCGATCTCAAAGCGGCGGAGGTCGAAGAGCGCCGCGCGGCGCGCAAGGAGGCCGAGATGGAACTCGAACGCGCGAAGGAAAAGGGTGATACGATCGCCGCCTCCCGGCTCGAGTCGCGCACCCAGCGACTCACGCCCACCATCCAGGAGACGACGCGCGAACTCCTCTCACTGCTCGCGGTCCCCATCGTCGAAGCCCCAGCCGAGGGCGAGGCCCAGACCGCACATATGGCGAAGACCGGTGTCGTGGAGTACGCCGGGACCGAGGACTACGACGCGCTGCTGTTCGGGTCGCCGAGGACGCTCCGGGGGCTGACCAGCAGCGGCGATCCGGAGCTGATGGATCTGGAGAGAACGCTCTCGGGGCTCGATCTCGGTCTGGAGGCGCTGATCGACGTCGGCATCCTCTGTGGAACGGACTTCAACGAGGGGGTCTCCGGGGTCGGTCCGAAGACTGCCCTGAAGGAGATCCGCGAGCACGGCGACCTCTGGAGCGTGCTGGAGGCCCGTGGGGAGACGATCGAGAACGCCGAGGCGGTCCGTGACCTCTTTCTCGACCCGCCCGTGACCGACATCGACGTCGACTTCGACGGTTCTCCCGACGTCGGGGCCGCCCGGGAGTACGTCGCGGAGTGGGGGATCCCCGAGGAGGAGGTCTCTCGCGGTTTCGAGCGGATCGAGGAGGCGACGACGCAGACCGGCCTCGATAGCTGGACCTGAACACGTTTTTGGGAGGTGAGTGCGGAGGGAGGGTATGGATCCGAGCGAGGTCGAAGCCCTGATCGAATCGGAACTCGACGCCCAGGCGGAGGTACGCAGGGCGCGCGGCGAACACGACGACGACCACCTCACGGCGGTCGTCGTCTCGCCCGCCTTCGAAGGAGAGAGCCTCGTCGCCCAGCACCAGCTCGTCTACGAGGCCCTCGGCGAGCACATGACCAGAGACATCCACGCCCTCGAACTGAAGACGTACACCCCCGAGGAGTACGAGGGCTGAGGACACTCAGCGCCGGAGAGAGATCGGAGAGGGAAATTCATAGGGATCATCGTAGACGTCCGTAGGTCTCCGATTTCGAATCGAGCGACATCGGTGACACGTCTACCCGAGAGATCCGGTTGACTACGATGATCCCTATCAGTAGCTTTTACCCCGATCCCGGAGAGGGGAGGGGTATGACAGAGGAGTTCCGGACCGAACGCGACAGCCTGGGCGAGATGGAGGTCCCCGCCGACGCCTACTGGGGAGCACAGACACAGCGCGCGGTGGAGAACTTCCCGATCTCCGGGATCGAGTTCGACAGCCGGTTCGTCCGCGCGCTCGGCGTCGTGAAGAAGTCCGCCGCGCGGGCGAACCTCGATCTGGACCTTTTAGAGGACGAGATCGGTGAGGCGATCGTCGAGGCCGCAGACGAGGTGATCGACGGCGAACACGACGACCAGTTCCCGGTCGACGTCTTCCAGACCGGCTCGGGTACCTCCTCGAACATGAACGCGAACGAGGTGATCGCGAACCGGGCGACGGAGATTCTAGGTACTGAAATCGGCGACGGTACCGTTCACCCGAACGACCACGTCAACTTCGGGCAGTCCTCGAACGACGTGATCCCGACGGCGATGCACGTCTCGGCGCTCGTCGCGCTCGAGGAGGAGGTATTGCCGGCCCTCGAAACGCTCGAGGAGGCACTCGGAGAGAAGGAAGAGGAGTTCGCCGGGGTCGTGAAGACCGGGCGGACACACCTCCAGGACGCGACGCCGGTCACGCTCGGCCAGGAGTTCGGCGGCTACCGCACCCAGATCGAGAAGGGCCGCGCACGCGTGAAGGCCACCCGCGCGCACCTCACCGAACTCGCCCTCGGGGGGACGGCGGTCGGCACGGGGCTGAACACCCACCCCGAGTTCCCCGAGCGCGCCGCAGAGTACGTTACCGAGGAGATCGGCATCGACTGCTACGAGGCCGACAACCACTTCGAGGCACAGGCGGCCCACGACGCGATGGCCGAGGCAAGCGGGGCGCTCCGGACCGTCGCGGGCTCGCTCAACAAGATCGCGAACGACCTCCGCTTGCTCGCCTCCGGACCCCGAAACGGCCTCGGCGAGATCGAACAGCCGGAGAACCAGCCGGGCAGTTCGATCATGCCGGGGAAGATCAATCCCGTCGTGGCCGAAGCGGTCAACCAGGTCCACAAGCAGGTGCTCGGCAACGACGCGACGATCGCCGCCGGAGCCAGCAGAGGCGAACTCGACCTCAACCTCTACAAGCCGGTGCTCGCCCACGACTTCCTCGAGTCGGCGAAACTGATAGCGAACGCCTCGGAGACGTTCGCCGAGCGGTTCGTCGCGAAACTGGAGGCGAACGAGGCCTACTGCGCCGAGCAGGTCGAGGGGTCGATGGCGCTCGCGACGGCGCTCAACCCCCACATCGGTTACGAGCAGGCCGCTGATGCGGCGAAGACGGCTCTGAGAGAAGGAAAGACCGTGCGCGAGGTCGCGATCGAGAAGGGCTACGTCACCGAGGAGGAGGCGAACGAGGTGCTCGACCCGATGAAGATGACCGAACGCGGCATCCTCGGCGACGGGTAGTCCCCTCTAGCCTCTCCTAAGAATTAGTATGTGTACTGATCATCATTATATCTGAAAACCGATAGGCGGCGTCGGGATCACTCGATTCGCGATATCGAGCGTGTGAAGCTCTCACGCGGCGGTTTCGACCCATACGTTTTTCAGTGGGGCCTGCGTGTGTCGGGATATGTATACGTGTCGGACGTGCAACCGGGCCTTCTCGACGGAACTCGCACTCGAACTCCACCGGGACCAGTGCGAGACCGACCAGCTCTTCTGCAAGAAGTGTGGCAACCGCTTCGGCGAGCGGCGGGCGACCCGCGACGGCTGGCACTACCACTGCACGGCAGAGGAGTGTGACGGCGAGGGCATCGGCGAGGACCTCGTACGGGTAGAGGACATCCGCATCCGTCAGCGCTGAGAGAACGAACGCTACAGCATCCGAACCGCCGAGCGACGCTCAGGGGGCGAGAGCGACGGCCCGTGCGGGCGAACTGGACGGTTTTTTACCCCTCGCGCGCGGAGCACAGCGCAATGAGCGTCCCGGAGTACGATTACGAGGAGGTGGGTCTGGTCGCCGGCCTCGAGATCCACCAGCAGCTCGACACCGAGACGAAGCTGTTCTGTGGCTGTCCCACCGAGCGACGAGAGCCCGAGGAGTCGACGCGTCGGTTCTTCCGGTATCTCCACCCGACGCGGAGCGAACTCGGCGAACTCGACGCAGCGGCGGTCGAGGAGAGCCGCGTCGAGCGGCGTTTTACCTACCTCGCCTACGACACCACCTGTCTCGTCGAGGAGGACGACGAGCCGCCGGGCGAACTCGACGCCGAGGCGCTCGAGACGGCGCTCGAGGCGGCGCTGCTGATGGAGATGCGACCGGTCGACCAGCTCCACGTTATGCGAAAGATCGTCGTCGACGGCTCGAACACCTCGGGCTTCCAGCGCTCGGCGCTGCTCGCGATGGGTGGCGAGATCGAGACGAGCGACGGGCCGGTCGGGATCGAGGACCTGCTGCTCGAGGAGGAGAGCGCCGGGCGGATCGAGGAGACCGACGAGGGCGTCGTCTACAGCCTCGACAGGCTGGGGATCCCGCTGGTGGAGATCGGCACCGCCCCGGACATCGGATCGCCCGAACAGGCCAGGGAGGCGGCGGAGACGATCGGGATGCTGCTGCGGTCGACGGGGAAGGTCAAACGCGGGCTGGGGACGATCCGACAGGACGTGAACGTCTCGATCGCCGACGGCGCCCGCGTCGAGGTGAAGGGCGTCCAGGACCTCGCGGGGATCGAGGAGCTCGTCCGTGGCGAGGTCCACCGCCAGCGGCGGCTGCTCGAGGTCGCGGAGGTACTCCGGGAACGGGAGGCGTCCGTCGACGATCCGGTCGAGGTCGGGGCCGTCTTCGCGGGGACCGACAGCGGCGTCATCCGGGGTGCGCTCTCGTCCGGAGGGACGGTGATGGCCGTCCGCCTCGCCGGCTTCGACGGGCTCGTCGGTGCCGAGATACAGCCGGATCGACGGCTCGGCACCGAGCTCTCGGACCACGCCAAGCGCCACGGCGCGGGCGGGATCTTTCACACCGACGAGCTGCCGGCCTACGGCGTGACGGGCGCGGAGGTCGAGGAGCTACGTGAGGCGGTCGGCGCCGGTCCCGACGACGCGGTGGCGATCGTCGCGGACGAGAACGAGATCGCGAGGCAGGCGATCGACGCCGTCGGGGAGCGAGCCGAAACGGCGATAGAGGGCGTCCCCGAGGAGACCCGTGGGGCGAACGAGGACGGAACGTCGAGATACCTCCGTCCGCTGCCCGGCGCGGCACGAATGTACCCCGAGACGGACGTGCCTCCCGTCGAACCGGACGCGAGCGAGGTGGCGATCCCCGAACTGCTCACCGAGCGGGCCGAGCGCTACGAGAGTGAGCTGGGACTGGACGCCGGGCTCGCCGAGCAGGTCGCATTCGGCAGGAAGATGCCGCTGTTCGAGCGCGTCGTGGCCGATGGGGTAGACCCCACGCTGGCCGCGGGGACGCTCGAATCCACGCTGACGGAGCTCCGCCGGGACGACGTGCCCGTCGAGACGCTCTCCGAGGACCAACTCGCCGGGACGCTCGCGCTCGCCCGCGACGGCGACCTCCCGAAGGGGAGCGTCGGCGACCTGCTCGCGGCGCTCGCCGGGGCCCCGGAGCACACCCCCGAGGAGGCACTCGAACGCGAGGGCCTCGGCGGTGCCTCGGACGACGAGGTCCGCGAGGCCGTCCGCGCGGTCATCGAACGAAACGCCGACCAGGTCGAATCCGAGGGGATGGCCGCCTTCTCGGGGCTCATGGGCGAGGCGATGGGCGCGCTCGGCGGGAAGGCAGACGGCGAGGTCGTTTCGACGGTCCTCAGAGAGGAGATCCGGGAGCAAGCGGGCTGATAGGGATCGTCGTAGCCGACCCGACCTCTCGTACGGACTGCCGTAAGTCGTTTCCGACGTAACCGCACACCGTCTGCGGTTGCACCGCTAACCAGTTACAGCAGTCCGTATCAGGCACACCTGTCACCGGTGTCGTTCGATTCGGGATCGAAGCAGTACGAACTCCTACGACGGTCCCTATGATACGGACCGCTGTCCCCGTCGACCGCCCGGACCGTCGACCGCCCGGACCGATACCTACCACTCGGCCCGACCGGGACGGACGGGGGGCAGTGGATAAGTGTACCGAACGTTCTTCGGCGCGAGCCCGCTACACCCCATGATGACGCTCACGTTCGAGGATTTCTCGCCCGGTGATACCTTCTCCGGCGGGGGGTACGAGATGACCGAAGAGGAGGTCCGATCGTTCGCCGAGGCGTACGACCCACAGCCGTTTCACACCGATCCGGTCTTCGCCCGCGAGGAGTCGATCTACGGCGGGCTGATCGCGAGCGGCTGGCACACGGCCGCGGTGACGATGCGCCTGCTCGTCGACTCGCTCCTCTCCGAGACCGCGAGCCTCGGCGCGAGGGGCGTCGACGAACTCCGGTTTCCCCGGCCCGTGCGGCCGGGGGACGTGCTCTCGATCGAGACGGAGGTCCTCTCGGTGGAGCCGGAGACCGACGAGCGAGGGCTGGTTCGAGCGCGAACGGAGACGAGAGACGGCTCCGGCGAACTCGTGTTCTCGATGGTCGGGCTGGTGATGGTCGCACGGGAGGTCGCTCAGTCGCGGTCGTCCCGGGATCCGCTCGGTGCTGATCGGTTGCCGTAGGCCACCTCCGCGGCGCGCGTACAGCGACGGACGACGCCGTGGAGCGTGCGGATCTCGCGGTCGGTCGGATGTGCCCGACCGAGGATGCGGCGGACCATCCTGATCGTCTTCGGCCGTTTTCCCTCGGGGTACTCGATCGCTCGCAGCAGCGAGTCGACGTTCGTGTAGAGCTGTTCGATCTCGCGTTCGTCGGCGCGGTCGTAGGTTGGGGGGAGCTGGTCGCGCGAGAGCGCGAGGTCGCGGAGTTCGTAGAGCGCGACCGTCGCGGCCTGTCCGAGGTTCAGGACCGGATACTCGGGGTTCGCCGGGATCGAACAGACCTCGTCGATCCGCGCGAACTCCTCGTTCGTGAGGCCGATTCGCTCTCGGCCGAAGACGAGCGCCGTCGGCGCGTCGAGGGCAGCGAGCCGGTCGCGTAGCTCCGCGGGCGTCGAGAAGGGGTATCTGACGTGTTTCGTCGCGTCCTCGTTGGTCGTCGCGGTGAAGCCGACGGTGTGGTACCCGGTCACGAGCTCCTCGAACGCGATCTCCTCCGCGTTCGGGAGGACGTCCTCTCTGGCGTGGCCCGCGAAGCCGTACGCCTCGCCATCCTCTGCCAGCTCTGGCGGGTCGACCAGCAGGAGTTCCGAGAAGCCGAAGTTCTTCATCGCCCGGGCGATGGTGCCGACGTTCCCGGGCGTCTTCGCGCCGACGACGCAGACGGTCGGTACCCGACTCATTCGCCTTTCGGGTACTCGCGGCCGAACTCGCGGATGTCGACCCGTTTCCCGTCCTCCGGGGCGTCGATCGCCCGTTCTCCGGTATCCGGAACCGTCGGGTCCGGTATCTCCTCGAACGAGGCGGTGTCGACGTGGTCCATACCCCCGTAGCCCTCCGGCGCGCGCTCGCCCCCGGCGAACCACTCGTGGAACGCCCGCTGGAGTTCCTCCTCGCCGGCGTACTCGCTCCCGCCCTGCTCGCGGAACCAGTAGAGGAAGTCGGCTTCGTGCTCGGCACAGACGACGACCTCGTGTCCGGGTTCGCCGTAGACCACCTCGGCGACCTCACACTTCTCCCGCTCGGCCTCGCCGTGGATCAGCCAGCAGGCGTTACACGGCGCGTTGACGAGGATCGCGAGCCGCGAGAGACGCTGTCTGTCCGCCTTCGGGATCTCCTCGCGCGGCTTGAACTCCCCCTCCTCGTCGAAGACGGCCGCCTCGTCGAAGCGCCACCCTCGCAGCCCGATGCTGACCTTGTCCATACGGGTCGGAGGGAACGAGCGGATAAAAGCCGCCTGACCCGCGGCCGGGTCCCGATGTCGCTATCGCACCGCCTATGCCCGCGCGGTCCTCAGCCCCCGTATGAGAACGGTGGACGCGGCGGGGCTCCCGATCGGCGACGACCACCCCCCGCGGATCATGGGCGTACTCAACGTGAGCAGCGAGTCGCCGTACGACCCGAGCGTCTTCTCCGACCCGGGCGAGGCCGCCGCGTACGTCGACCGCGCACTGATCGACGAGGGTGCCGACATCGTCGACGTCGGCCTCGAATCCGCGAACAAGCGCCTCGAGGTACTCCCCGTGGAGGGCGAACTCGAACGGCTCGACACCGCGTGCGAGGCGATCGAGTCGGTCTCGGGAGACGCGGTCTTCTCGATCGAGACCCGCTACCACCAGGTCGCCGCGGCGGCGCTCTCTCGCGGGTTCGACATGGTCAACGATGTCTGTGGCTTCGCCGACCCCGAGATGCCCAGGGTCTGTGCGGAGTACGACGTCGCGGTCGCGAAGATGGCCTCGCCGCCGGACCTCGAACGACCCGGCGCGGTCGAGCGCGTCGACGACATCTACGAGGCGCTCTCGCTGAACGGCTTCACCGAGAAGACGATCGTCGACCCCGCCTTCGGTAGCTGGTCGGAGGGGAAGACGCTCGCCGACGACAGAGAGACGTTCGACCGACTCCGCGAGTTCCGCGCACTCGGGCGGCCGATCCTCGTCTCGATCAACCGCAAGAACTTTTTACGAACGCTCGCGGGCCGCTCGACCGAGGAGGCGCTGGCGGTGAGTCTCGCCGCGACCTCGATGGCGGTCGAACGCGGCGCACACGTGATCCGGACCCACGACGTCCGCGAGACGGCCGACGCGGCGACGATCGGCCACGCCTTCACCCCCGTCCGGGCGCGATCCGAACGGGCCGAGGAGCTCGACGTCCACACCGACAGGGAGCTCGGGCGCCACCTCGCCGCGGTCGGGGCGGACTCGGCTCGTGGGCTCTCCCGGGCCTTCTCGCTCACGCTCACGGCGGACGATCGGCGAGCGCTCGCGATCGCCGCGGAGGGGATGGAGGGTGTGTCGATGTCCGACACGGAGACTACGATCCTTATCGCGACCGCTGACGACGTAGAGCGACTCTCGTCGGCGGTCGCCGCAGATTCGGCCACGCTCGGCTCGCGGCTGGAGGACCTATCGGATGACTTGTACTAAGAGAAAGCTTATGTACGACCGTCCGATACGAACGGGTGGAAGCCGAGACGGCCCCCGGGTAGGGGTATCAGGTGGTTCGTTTCGGCTCGCGACTGCGGTTCTGTGGACGCCAGCCGGTGAGCGACCGTGAACTTCGAGAGCTGGGAGCCGGTCTACGAGGCGATCCTCGACGATTTCGGCTTCGACCGGGGAGCCGACGAACGTGCCCGCGACCGTCTGGCCGACGTCGCCGAGCCGTTCGAGTTCGACCGACTCGACTGTTCCCGACGAACGGTCGCCGTCGTGGGCGCGGCGCCCTCCCTGGAACGAGAGACGGAGCTGGCCGCCGAGTGCGACGTCGTCTTCGCCGCCTCGACCGCGACGGACACGCTCCTCGACGCCGGGATCGGTGTGGACTGCATGGTGACGGACCTGGACAAGAACCCCGGGACGGCACGCGCCCTCACCCGCGAGGGCGTCCCCGTCGCGGCCCACGCCCACGGCGACAACGTTGGCGCGCTCGAACGCGAGATCCCACGGTTCGACCTGGGGAACACGGTAGCGACGACGCAGGCCGCACCGGTCGGGAACGTCTACAACGTCGGGGGGTTCACCGACGGGGACCGGGCGGCGTTCCTCGCGGACCACCTCGCAGCCGAACGCCTGCGGTTCGTCGGCTGGGAGTTCGACGACCCGTCGGTGGGTCCGACGAAGGCGAGAAAGCTCGCCTGGGCCGAGCGGCTGCTCTACTGGCTCGAATCGAGGAGAGGCGAGCGGTTTCCGGTGCTCGACGGACGGCGCTCGGGGATCGACGCGTCGGCGCTCCCGGTCTAGGGTATCAGGAGCACTTTCCCGCTCGACCGCCGGCTCTCGACGTGTGCGTGGGCGTCGGCCGCCTCCGAGAGCGCGAACGACTCTCCGAGGACGACCCTTAGCTCGCCCGAGGCGAACCCCTCGGTGAGGTCGGGCAGTGCGGAGAGCACTCGGTCGGGAGCGTGACGCATCGAGGTCCCGAGGTGGAAGCCGAGTACCGACTTCGTCTCGAAGAGCAGTCGAACCGAGTCGATGGTCCCGGGCTCGCCGCTCGCCGCGCCGAAGGCGACGAGCCGCCCCATCGGCGAGAGCGCGTCGAGGCTCCGAGAGAACGTCTCGCCGCCGACGCTCTCCAGAACGAGATCGACGCCCTCGCCGTCGGTCTCCTCCATCACGACCTCGTCGAACGCCTCCTCGGTGTACCGGATCGGGTGATCGCAGCCCAGTCGTTCGGCGAGTGCGAGCTTCTCGGGCGTACTCGCGGTGCCGAAGACCTCCGCACCGACACGTGAGGCGAGCTGTACGGCGGCGGTTCCGACGCCGCCCGCGGCCGCCTGTATCAGCACGCGTTCTCCTCCCTCGAGCCCGCCCCACTCGAAGAGACAGGCATGGGCGGTGAGGTACTGGACCGGCATCCCCGCCGCTTCCGTCGTACTCATCCCGTCGGGTAGCGGAAACAGGCTCTCCGCGTCCGCGAGTGCGTACTCCGCGTAGCCCCCACCACCGAGCATCGCCACGACCCGGTCGCCCACCTCGTACTCGACACCCTCACCCACCACGTCGACCGCTCCAGCGGCCTCCATCCCGGGGACGAACGGCGGTTCCGGGCCGCCGAGGTAGTCCCCGCGCCGCTGCATCACGTCGGCGAAGTTGAGCCCGGCGGCCTCGACGGCGATCCGAACCTCCCCCGGCCCGGGCTCTGGTCGCTCGCTCTCGACCGGTTCCACGACCTCGCTGTCTCCGTACTCGGTCACTTCGATGGCGTTCACGCTCGGACTAGCGGTGTCCGACCGATAAGGGGGGCGATAGTGAGCCGGGCGGACGCTGCGCCGGGTACGACTATCCCTCCGGGGTCCGTATCGGGTGCATGGCCGATCACCGTCTCGGACTCCGTAGCTGCGAGGACGAACACCATGACGTCGGACTGGACGTCGAGGGCGAGCTTCCACACTGGCTCGACGGCACGCTGTTCGGCAACGGCCCAGGGCTGTTCGAGGTCGGCGACCGGCCGCTGCGACACTGGTTCGACGGCTTCGCGATGCTCAGACGGTTCCGGATCCGGGACGGAGCTGTCCGCTACTCGAACCGCTTCCTCCGGAGCGAGGCCTACCGGAGCGCGCGCGAGGGCTCGCTCGCCTTCGGCGAGTTCGGGACGACCCCCCGGTTTCCACGGATCGCGGCGCTGAAACTGCTCGCGGGCGGTCCGCTCACCGACAACGCGTCGATCACCGTCCGTCACCGCGACGGGAGCTACCTCGCGGTGACGGAGACGAAGCGGGCGGTCGCCTTCGACCCGGAGACGCTCGCGACGCTCGGAACACGGGAGATCGACGCCGGTATCGAGGCGACCGGGACGCTCGCCCACGACCACTACGACCCGAGACGAGCGGAGACGATCGGTCTCGGGACGCGCCTCGGGAGCGATCCGGGCTACGTCCTCACCCGCAGACCCGACGGCGGGCGGGCCGAGGAGTTCGCCCGGATCGACGTTGAGGAGCCGGCGTACATGCACAGCTTCGCGCTCACCGACGACCACGTCGTGCTCACTGAGAGCCCGCTCCGAATCGCTCCTAACGAAATGCTTTCGGGTACCTCGTTCGCGGAGACGTTTCGGTGGCACCCGGACGGGCGAACGCGGTTTCTCATCGTCGACCGCGACAGCGGCACGCTCGTCGCCGAAGCCGAGACGGACCCGTTCTTCACCTTCCACCACGCGAACGCCTTCGAGGAGGACGGAGAGATCGTCCTCGACTGTGCTGCGTTCCCCGACGGCCTGGTCGTTGGCGCGCTCTCGCTCGCGCGGCTCAGACGCGGCCGTCCCGACCTGCCGGGGGCCGAACTCCGCCGGTACCGGATCGACGTCGCGACCGAGCGGGTGGGGAAAGAGACGCTCCACCCCGGGCCGTTCGAGTTCCCGACGTTCGACTACCCGCACCGGAACGGCCGCACCTATCGGTATCTCTACGGCGTCGGTCGCGGCCGCGGGGCGGCGTTCGACGACCGGGTCCTGGGCGTCGACCTGGAGACGCGGGAGGCGCGTCACTGGTCGGACGAGCGGTGTTACCCCGGGGAGCCGCTTTATATACCTGGCCCGGGCGACGCCGAGAACGACGGCGTCCTGCTCTCGGTCGTACTCGACGCTCGGGAAGAGCGCTCGTTCCTGCTCGTCCTCGACGCCGCGACGATCGAGGAGCGCGCCCGGGCGTGGCTGCCCCACGCGCTCCCCTTCGGCTTCCACGGCTCCTTTTTCCAAACGGGCGAGACGCGAGTGCCGTCGATGGCCTAAGGGGAGAGCGCGTCGATCGTCTCCTCGATCTCCTCCGGCGTCGCCCCCCGTGGGAAGCTCATCGCCACTCGATCGAGGCCGTCGATCGCCTCGAATCGCGAGAGACACTCCCTCGCCTCTTCGGGAGTCCCGGCGGCGGAGACGTCGTCGAGCAGATCGTCCGAGATCAGCGACAGTGCACGCTCACGGTCGCCCGATCCCCAGGCGGCGGCGATGGCGTTGGCCTCCTCCTCGTAGCCCTGTCGGGCGAGCGACTCGCGGTAGTAGGTGCCCATCGCGCCGACGTAGAAGCCGAGGTGTTCGCGCGCGAGGGTGCGCGCCCGCTCGCGATCGGAGAGCGCACAGCAGGCGAGCGAGAGCGTCACCCGCAGCTCCTCCGGATCCCTCCCGCCGAGGTCCCCCCCACGTCGGAGATCAGCGAGGCGCTCTTCCAGTCCCTCGGGCGTGAAGACGATGGCGTGCCAGCCGTCGGCGAACCGCCCGGCGAGTTCGACGGACTTCGGGCTCAATCCTGCGGCGTCGATTCCCGGGGGCTTTTCGGGGGGGTCACACCGGAGACGAAAGCCCGACAGCGTGAACAGTTCGCCGTCGTACTCGACCGGCTCGCCGGTGAGCACCTGCCGGACGATCTCTATGTACTCGCGGGTACGCCTGAGCGGGCGGTCGAACGAGGCGCCGTGCCAGCCGCCGATCACCGCCGGGCCGCTCGGGCCGAGCCCGAGGCGGAACCTGTCCCCCGAGAGTTCGGCGAGCGTCGCGGCGGTCTGGCCGACGAGTGCGGGCGAGCGCGAGTAGACGGGGAGGATGCTCGCGCCGATCCCCACCCTCTCGGTCCGTTCGGCGAGGACGGCGAGCGTCGTCACCGCGTCGCGGCCCCACGTCTCGGGGAGCCAGACGTGGTCGTATCCCGCTCGCTCTGCTCGCTCGCCGTAGCCGACGAGCCTGTCGAGGGTTGGCTGTGCCGCGACCGGGAGGTGGAGGTCTCGTTCGCTCACGTGCAGACGTCTCGGCGTCGACTGATAAATCGCGGCGATCACCGGCCGACTTTTCACCCCCGCGTCCCTCGTGTCGGTATGGGGATCACGCTCTATCAGCTAGAGGGCTGTCCGTACTGCGAGGACGTGGCGGACCGCCTGGACGAGGTCGGCGTCGAGTACGAGACGGTCTGGACCGAGGCGTTACACTCCGATCGGGACGAAGTCAGGCGGATCTCGGGCCAGCGCGAGGTCCCGGTGCTCGTCGACGAGGACCGCGGGGTGACGATGGCGGAGTCCGAGAACATCGTCTCGTACATCGACCGGAGCTACGTCGCGGAAGCCTGAGGCCGTCTCAGGCGCTTCTGAGGCCGTCGCTCGCCCGCTCGAACGGGTAGAGGTGGCCCGCCTCATCGCGGTAGGCGGTCTCGCCGGTGTGAAAGAGCCGGTTGCCCTCGACGGTCGAGACGGCGTCCCGGGTCCGCACCGGGTCGCCGAAGTACTCGCGGAGGATCGTCGGCCCGGTGACGACTACCTCGCCGGTGATCGACCCCACGTCGAGGGCGTCGCCCACGCCGATCGGACCCGTCTCGACCGGTGGCGCGACGGTGTACTCCTCGGTGAGCACGCTCACGTCTACTCCCAGAACCGGCCGGCCGACGCTTCCCGGTGGGGCGCCCTCGTCGGGGGCGTTCACGTGGGTGACCGTGCTCGTCTCCGACCGGCCGTAGCCGACGTGGACGCCGACGTCGAACCCACGCTCGGCCGCCTCGCGTTCCTCGGCGGTGAGCGACCCGCCCACCGAGAGACAGAAGCGGAGGGCGTTCGGCTCTCCCCCCTCGACCGCGAGCGCGTCGCGAACCATCGCCGGGGTGACGTACCAGAGGGTGATCGGCTCGGTCGAGAGCGCCCGGATCGCCTTCTCGGGGCTCCACCGGCCGGTCGGTCGGTAACACGCGCCCGCCAGCATCGTCGGGAAGAGCGCGGTCGTGAGGCCGAAGGCGTGCCAGAGCGGGTACGAACCGAGGTTTCGGTCCGTCGGGTCGATCCCCCCGGGGACGATCGCTCCCGCGACGGCCGCCGCTGCGAGGATGTTGCCGTGCGTGAGGACCACTCGACGCGAGAGTCCGGACTCGACGTCCACCTGGGCGAGCAGCGCCGGGTCCTCCGCGCCCCGGGGACGAACCGGGGCCGTTCGATCCGAGAGCAGTCCCGAGAAACTCCCCTCGACCGTCTCGTCGCTCCCGACGGTGACGACCGGGACCGCGGTCCGACCCCGGAGTGCCCTCGCGTCACCGTCGTGGGCGATCACGAGGTCCGCCCCGACGTCGTCGAGGCTGGCAGCGATCGCGGAGGGCGACTGGCGCGGGCCGAACGGGACGAGCACCCCGCCCGCGCCGAGCGTCCCGAGCGCGGCGACCACGAACTGCGGCAGGTTCGAGAGCGCGAGGCCGACGCGGTCGCCGGGACCGATCCCCCGTGCCTCGAGGCCGGCCGCGAACCGCCGGACCACGGAGAGGAGCTCCTCGTAGCTCGTCTCCCGGTCCTCGTGGGCGAGTGCCGGTCGCTCGGCGTACGTGGCCGCGGACTCGCCGAGACGCCCGACCAGGTTCGTCATCGAGCACCGTCGGGACCGAGGTGACTTAAAGGGTGGGCCGGATTCACTCGATCGAGGCGGGCGGACGGTACCGTCTCCCGCTCGCCGATGGGGACGGAGCGGCCTTCTGGAGGGCGGTCTCGGCGACGTTCGCGCCGTAGTCGCCGATCCGGGTGAGCGAGTCGACGACCAGCCCCAGGTGCTGGGCGTCGACGGGGTCGATCTCTCGGAGGTGGTCGTCGATCGCCCGTGCGTGCCCGTCGATCTCCTGCGCGCGCGCGAGCGTCTCGGAGGCGAGTTCGGTCGCCCGCTCGTCGTCGTCGACGAGGAAGGCGTCCATGGCGTTCTCGACGACCGCCGTCGCCTCCGCCTCGAGCGCTCGGAACGGCTCGTCGATCCCCTCGGGCAGGTCGTCGAGCTCGCCGACGTGGTGGCCGATCTTCACGGCGTGATCGGCGATCCGCTCGATCTGTCTGGCACAGGATCGGTAATCGAAACAGGTCCCCCGGTCGACGTCGAGCTTCGCGGCCGCCCGCGGGTCACGGAGTGCCGCCCGGAACATCCGCGAGGTGACGTACCAGAGCCGGTCGACGTCGTCGTCGCGCCCGATCACGTCGCGGGCGAGCGAGGCGTCGCCGTCGATCAGCGCCTCGATGACGTCCGCGAGCATCGAGAGCGCGATCAGTCGCATCCGCATCACGGTGTTGTGGATCGAGAGCTCCGAGGAGTCGAGGAAGTCCCGGAGGACGATCCGGCCGTCGGTCTCGGTGCTCACCTCGAAGCCGACGAGCCCGTTCGTCACCGAGCGGACCGCCCGCCGCTGTGCGGGCGTGATCGGCTCGGCCTCGAGGACGATCTCGGGGAAGCCGTTGACGTAGAGGGTGATCACGCGGCTGACGAGCTCGGTCTCCTCGACAGCGGAGATGTCGACGGTCGCGACCTCCTCCGGGGTGTTGTCGTTCGGCGTCGCGATCAGCGAGTCGGCATCCTGGAAGAAGGCGAGTTCCGTCCCGGCCTCGATTCCCAGTCCGCTCGCCCACTCCTTCGGAAGCGAGACCGTGAACGTCGATCCGCCCGTGATCTGGACCTTTCGAACCTCCATGCGCGTCGTTCGCACCGCCGATACATAAGCCTGTCCAAAAGTATATAGTAGCATCGGAGACGTCGTTCGAGTCGAACCGTTCACCGTCTTCCCGAGAGATACGAACCGTATATCGAGCCAGTGGGTCTCGCTCCCGAGAGCTACTCGCGTGACCCGTCGAACCGCCCCTATCACCCAAATCGGCACGAGAGCCGTTTCTGACACGCTCGAGGGGTTTTTGTGAGAACGCGGTCGACGGATGATCGACTGTCAGTACCTTCCAGCGCATAGCGATACGCCCGTACCGTTACTGATATTTTTTGCCCGTAGGTCTATATACTTCTCTTAGCAGTTTACTTATGAGATCCACTCATCCGCCTAAGCGATGGCACACGACCCATCGCGGATCACGGGTAGCACCTCGCGCCGAGCGTTCGTCACGGCCGCTGGCGCGGCGAGCGCCTTCGGCCTCGCCGGCTGTATGGATACCCTCGAGAGCGCGGCCGTCTCGTCGGCCGCGATCAACACGGTCGCCGTCGAGAGCGACCAGGACGGGGAGTTTTATCACCCCACTCAGGAGAACCTCGAGAGCGGGGTCTACTCGCCGTTGACGCGTCCGCTGTTCATCTACGTGAGCCACGCGAGCCTCGAGGAGAACCCCGATCTGATCGGCTCGTTCGTCCAGTTCTACTTCGAGGGCCAGCACGACTTCGCCCGCGAGACGGGCTACTACGCGGCGACCGACGAGGTCCGCGACGGGAACGTAGAGGAGTTCCAGGCCGTCCTCGACGACCTTGGGGTCGATCCCGATTCGGCGAACGCCGAGGGCACCGTCGAGTGCTCGGGTTCGAACACGGTCGCGCCGGTCACCGACGCGGCCGGGGAGGACTTCGAGGCCGAACACGGGGGCGTGACCGTCGCGGTCAACCCCGAGGGAACCGGTGCCGGATTCGAGGACTTCTCGACCGGTGGCTCCGATATCCAGAGTGCGAGCCGCGAGATCCTCGACGAGGAGGCCGAGCAGGCCGAGGAGAACGGCGTCGAGTACAGCCACTACGAGATCGGCTGGGACGGGCTCTCGGTCGTCAAACACGCCGAGAACGACTGGATAGAGGAGATCACCCTCGACGAACTCCACGAAGTCTGGCGCTTCGAGTCCGAGATCACACAGTGGAGCGACATCCGTGACGACTACCCGGACGACGAGATCGAGCTCTGGGGCCGCGACGACGACTCCGGGACGTTCGACTACTTCACGCGCGAGATCAACGGCGAGATCGGCTCGATCCGCACGGACTACAGCGCCCACACCGACACCGGCTCGATCATGGAGGGGGTCGCGGAGAACCAGTACGCCTTCGGCTGGGGTGGCGTCGGTTACTTCACCGAACTGGGCGGGACGCCCGGCAAGGCGATCGAGGTCGAGGAGACCGACGACGAAGACGAGTAGAGAGTCGGATCTAGATGAGCACGGACACCACCACCGACCCCGGCCCTGGGATCACCGGCGACGTCGCGGCCGCCGATCAGCGACGCGATCGGCTGATCCGCCGGCTCCTCTTCGGCTGCACGTCGATCACGGTGCTGACGACGATCGCGATCTTCGTCGTGCTGTTCGACAACACCTGGGGCTTCTTTTTCGACGCCACGTTCTCGCAGTGGCTCCTTTACTCGCTGGCGGGGCTGAGCGCCGAGGGGTTGACTCAGCGGGTGACGTTCGGCGAGTTCTTCTTCGACACCGAGTGGCGGCCCTCGCACGCCGACGACCCGCGGTTCGGCATCCCGACGCTGATCTCGGCGACGCTGTTGATCACCGTCGGTGCCGCGTTCGTCGCCATTCCGATCGGGACCGCGGCGGCGCTCTACCTCTCGGAGTACGCGAGCGCGCGTACGAGGAGGTACCTCAAGCCGACGCTCGAGGTGCTCGCGGGGGTGCCGACGATCGTCTACGGCTTCTTTGCGGTCTCGTTCGTCACGCCGGTGTTGCTCCGGTCCGTCTTGGAGATGTTCGGTATCTCCATCGGTCGGAACAACGCGCTGTCGGCGATGGTCGTCGTCGGGATCATGACGATCCCGATGGTCGCCTCGATCTCCGAGGACGCGATGCAGGCGGTCCCGGACGACCTGCGAGACGGCGCGTACGCGCTCGGCGCCTCGAAGTACGAGGTGTCGACGAGCGTCGTCCTCCCCGCGTCGATCTCGGGCGTGTTCGCCTCCTACATCCTCGCGGTGAGCCGCGCGATCGGCGAGACGATGGCGGTCACCCTCGCGGCGGGTGCGACGGCGACGTTCGTTGCCAGCCCGCTCGCGGAGGTCCAGACGATGACCGCGTACATGGTGACGACGATGCGCTCGACGGCGAGCGTCGGTTCGGTCACGTATCAGAGTCTCTTCGCCGTCGGGCTGGTGCTCTTCCTGATGACGCTCGTCGCGAACCTGATTAACGACTATATCAAGCGGCGGTATCGGGAGGTCTACCAGTGAGCCCCGTCGTACTGCCGGGGTTCGCCGGCTCCGACCCGACCGGTTGGGGGATCCGATGAGCACCGATACCGACTCGGGGGTCCTCTCGGAGATCGATCTGACGTGGGTGAAACGAAAGGAGTTCCTCTTCCACGCGACGCTGTTCCTCGCGTCGGTCTTCGGTGTGGTGATGCTCGGGCTGCTCGTCTTCGATGTCCTGTTCGAGACCGCGGTGGGGCTGCTCGTCCACGGCATCGACGTCACCACCTTCCTCGCCAGCGGTGCCTCCCGCGACTGGGAACAGGCAGGCTTCTTGCCCGCGATCATCGGCTCGGTCTGGCTCGTCCTCCTGACACTGGTATTCTCCTTTTTCCTCGGGGTCTCCACCGCGACCTACCTGGAGGAGTACGCGCCGAACAACCGGATCGTCCGCCTGGTCGAGGCGAACTTGACGAACCTCGCGGGGGTGCCGTCGGTCGTCTACGGGCTGTTGGCGCTCGGGGTGTTCGTCAACGGGCTCCGGCTGGGCTCGATCCTGCTCGCCGGCTCGATCGCGCTCGCGCTGCTGGTCGTTCCGATCGTCATCGTCGCGAGCCAGGAGTCGTTGCGTGCCGTCCCGAGCGGGATGCGCGACGGCTCGCTCGCGACGGGGGCGACCCGGTGGCAGACGGTCCGGGGCGTCGTGTTCCCGGCTGCCCTGCCCGGGATCGTCACCGGGACGATCCTCGCGCTCGCCCGGGCGATCGGCGAGACGGCGCCGCTGATCATGGTCGGGGCGGTGCTCCAGGCACGGCAGACGCCCGACCCGTTCTCGCTGTTCGGGTCGATGCCGACGATGATCTACTACTGGGCGTTCCGCCCGGTCACCGAGTTCCACAACCTGGCGGCGCTCGGCATCCTCGTCCTGCTGACGATCCTGGTCGGGATGTACGGCGTCGCCTTCTTCGTCCGAAACAGATACGAAACGAGGCTCTGACATGGCAACAGGAGAGAACGAACGGCTGATCTCGACGGAGGTAACGAGCAGGGAGACCGAGCGATCGGCGCGGGCCGACGAGACGATCCTGGAGGCGGCCGACCTCGACGTCTACTACGGCGAGGAGCAGGCGCTCCTGGATGTCTCGATCGAGATCCCCGAGAAGAAGGTCACCGCGATCATCGGCCCGTCGGGCTGTGGGAAATCGACGTTCCTGCGGTGTATCAACCGGATGAACGACCAGATCGAGGTCTGTCGCGTCGAGGGCGATCTCCGATTTCGGGGCAAGAACGTCTACGATGACGACGTCGACCCGGTGGCGCTCCGTCGGAAGATCGGGCAGGTGTTCCAGAAACCCAACCCCTTCCCGAAGTCGATCCGGGACAACGTCGCCTACGGGCTGAAGGTTCAGGGCAAGCCCGCGACCGACGACGACGTCGAACGAGCCCTTCGAGGTGCCGCCCTCTGGAGCGAAGTCGAGGGTAAACTCGACTCCTCCGGACTCGATCTCTCCGGCGGGCAGCAGCAACGCCTCTGCATCGCCCGCGCCATCGCGCCCGATCCGGAGGTAGTCCTGATGGACGAGCCGACGAGCGCACTCGACCCGGTCGCGGCGTCGAAGATCGAGGACCTGATCGCCGAACTCGCACGCGAGTACACCGTCGTGATCGTCACGCACAACATGCAGCAGGCCGCCCGAATTTCGGATAAAACGGCCGTGTTCCTCACCGGCGGCGAACTCGTCGAGTTCGACGACACGACGACGATCTTCGAGAACCCGGCGAACCAGGAGGTCGAAGACTACATCACCGGCAAGTTCGGGTGAGTCGATGAGCCGCTTCGCGTACCGCGCGCAGCTGCGTGCCTTACGCGAGGAGCTGCTGGCGATGAGCGACCTGGTCTGCGAGGCGCTCCAGCGCGCACTCAACGCCCTCGAAGAGCGTGACGAGGGGCTCGCACAGCGAGGATCGATGGCGACGACGAGATCAACGAACACTATCTCGAGATCGAAGGTCGCTGTACCGAACTGATCGCCCGTCAGCAGCCGGTCGCAGGCGACCTCCTGTTCGTCGTCGCGACGTTCAAGATCAGCACGGACCTCGAACGGGTCGGCGACCTCGCGGCGAACCTCGCTACCTACGCCATCCGGGGAGAGCGCCACGCGTACCCCGAGGTCGACGCCGGGACGATCGGGAGACACGCGCTCGCGATGGTCCGCGAGGCGGTGGTCGCCTCCGCGGAGGAGGACGCCGAGGCCTGCTACGCGGTCGCCGAGTGCGACGCGGAGATCGACCGTCTCTGCGAGGAAGCCAACGGGATCGTCGTTCGCGACCTGCTCGCGGAACGGGGTTCCGACGAGTCGGCGGAGAGCCTGCTGGCCGACGTCTCGCGGCTCTTCCTCACGATCCGGGACCTCGAACGAATCGGCGACCACGCGGTGAACGTCACCGCGCGCACGCTCTACATGGTCGAGGCGGACGACGGACTGCTCGCTTGAGCTACGGGGGTAATCGCTCGCGACGATACCGACCTCCGGGAGTCACAGAAATGGATAGAATTGAACTTTAATTACAATACTGTGGCTGGGATCAGGCACCGGGGACGGGAGCGAGCGTCACTGCGTAGAACGCGACGACCGAGAGCGTTCCGACGGCGACGAGCATCACGAGCCAGGTAAGAGACCCGTTTCGAACGATCGCAGCGGGGTCGACGAGCAGCTCCCTCGTGGGCGGGAGAGTACTCGTCCGGAGGATCGCGAGTTCGAGGCCGAACAGGGTCGCCGTCGCCGCGGCGGAGACCATGCAGAACGGACAGATCGCCCCGATCACGCCGATCTGGAGGTAGACGAAGACTGCCGATGCGAACACGCCGCTCGCGGTGACCGGGGTGAGCAGTTTCACGAGGAACGGGTGACGGGTCTCGAACCACAACCCGGCCAGAGCGATCGTCGTCAGGTAGTAGAACGCCCCGAACAGCGCGAGCGGCACGCCGAAGAGGTAGGCGTACTCGCTCGTGATCACGAGCATGCTCCCGCTCGGTTCGACTCCCGCCGGCAACGGGAGCGCCCAGATGTGGATCCCGGTGAGGAAGACGCTCACGAGCCAGCCGACCGCCGCGACGGCCGTGAAGAGGCCGAACAGCGTCGCGACCCGGTCGGCGTAGCCCCAGTCGGGTTCGTGTGGACGAGTGGTGACGGATTCGGTTACCATGCAGGTAGACGGAGTGGGTGAGGCGCGATAAGTATTGCGTACTCAACCCAATTTAACGAACAACCGATGGTGGCTTCTCTCCTGTGCCGAGGGTCCGCCGCCGGTAGCGTCGGAGCGGTACGTTCACGCCCCGGTCGGTCCAAGTGGCCCTATGCAGCTCTGCTGGCACCGACGGGACCTCCGCGTCGCCGACAACCTGGCGCTCGCCGCCTGCGGGGAGGCCCTCCCGGCCTTCGTCCTCGACGACGCGGTGTTAGAACACGCCGGTGCTCCACGGGTGGCGTTCATGCTCGACGCGCTCTCGTCGCTTCGCGAGGCCTACCGCGACCTGGGTGGCGACCTGCTTGTCGAACGCGGTGATCCCTCGACTACCATCGCGGATCTCGCGGTGGTTTTCGACGTCGACCGGGTCGTCTGGAACGAGGACTACTCCGGGCTCGCGCGGGAGCGGGACGAGGCGGTCCGCGCTGCCCTCGACGAGGAGGGAATCGATCACGGGGCCTACCACGACGCGGTCCACCACGAGCCCGGAACCGTGCTGACCAACGACGGCGACCCGTACTCGGTCTACACCTACTTCTGGAAGAAGTGGCGCGATCGGGAGAAGGCCGACCCGGTCTCACCCCCCACGGAGATCGCGGACGGCGACGGAGAGATCCCGACGGTCTCGGACCTCGGGTTCGACGAGCCGGCGGGGTCGGTGCCGGAGGCGAGCACGGAGGCCGCCGAGGACCTCCTCTCTGCGTTCTGTGACGGTCCGATCTACCGCTACGCCGAGGACCACGACTACCCGGTGCGCGGGTGTACCTCGCGGCTGTCACCGCACCTGAAGTTCGGGACGATCGGCGTTCGACGAACCTGGGAGGCGACCGAGGCGGCGAAAGCGGCCGCCGAGACCGACGAGGAACGCGAGTCGGTCTCCGAGTTCCAGTCTCAGCTCGCCTGGCGGGAGTTCTACACGCAGGTGCTCGCTTACCACCCCCACGTCGTCACGGAGAACTACAGGGAGTACTCGAACGGGATCGAGTGGCGCAACGATGGCGAAGGGCTGGCCGCCTGGAAGGCCGGCGAGACGGGCTACCCGATCGTCGACGCCGGGATGCGCCAGCTGAAAACCGAATCGTACATGCACAACAGACTCCGGATGATCGTCGCCTCCTTTCTGACGAAGGACCTCATGATCGACTGGCGGGAGGGCTATGCGCACTTCAGGGAGCTGCTCGTCGACCACGACACCGGCAACGACAACGGCGGCTGGCAGTGGGCGGCGTCCACCGGTACCGACGCCCAGCCGTACTTCAGGGTGTTCAACCCGATGACCCAGGGCGAACGCTACGACCCCGACGCGGAGTACATCACCTCCTACGTACTCGAACTGGCGGACGTCGACCCGGGGACGATCCACTCCTGGCACGAGCTGGACGAGGACGAACGCGAGGAGGCGGCTCCGGAGTACCCTGCCCCGATCGTCGACCACGCGAAACGCCGGGAGGAGGCGATCGCGATGTTCGAACGCGCACGGGGGGAGGCGTAGATGGTCGGCGAGGCACGCGAGCCGGGCAGCGAGACTGGCCCGCTTTCCGGGATCACGGTCCTCGACGCCTCCCGGGTGCTCGTCGGACCGTTCTGCACGATGCAGCTCGGCGATCTCGGCGCGGACGTGATCAAGGTCGAGCGCCCGGGCGAGGGCGACCAGACCCGCGGGTGGCATCCGCCGACCTACGGCGAGAGCGACGAGAGCACCTACTACCTGAGCGTCAACCGGAACAAGCGATCGGTGACGATCGATCTCGGTACGGAGGAGGGCCAGGAGGTCTTCCGCCGCCTCGCACGCGAGGCGGACGTGCTCGTCGAGAACTTTCGAGTAGGGACCTTAGAACGGTGGGGCCTGGGCTACGAGTCGCTCTCCGAGGAGAATCCGGGGCTGATCTACGCGAAGCTCTCGGGGTACGGCGAGTGGGGGCCGAAACGGGACGAGCCGGCGTACGACCTGGCGATCCAGGCCGAGGGCGGATTCATGTCGATTACGGGTATAGAGAACGGCGAGCCGGTTCGCGTCGGCGTCGCCATCGCGGACATCGGCGCGGGGATGTACGCCACGCAGGCGATCCTCGCGGCGCTCTTCCAGCGCGAGATCGGAACCGGTGAGGGGCAGAAGATCGACGTGAGCCTGCTCGACGGGCAGGTCGCCTGGCTCACCTACATGGGGACTTCGTACCTCGCGACCGGTGAGGTGCCGGGGAGAATGGGGAGCAAACACCCGAACATCGTCCCGTATCGGGCGTTCGAGGCCGAAGACGGCTACGTCGTGGTCGCCGCCGCGAGCGAGCCGATCTGGCGACGGCTCTGTGTGGCTATCGGACGCGAGGAGCTCGCGGAGGACGACCGGTTCGCGACGAACGCCGATCGGGTGGCGAACCGCGAGGCGCTCGAGGCGATCCTCGAGTCGGTCTTCGGGAGTTACACCGTCGAGGGCCTGATCGAGCACCTCGCCGACCACGACGTGCCGGCGACGCCGGTCAACGATCTGGAGAGGGTGTTCGACTCGCCACAGGTCGAAGCACGTGGGATGCGCCAGACCGTCTCGCACCCGACTGCTGGATCGATCGACCTGCCGGGCGTGCCGATGCACTTCTCGGGCGCGTCGACGGAGGTACGAAGACACCCGCCACTGCTCGGCGAGCACACCGAGGAGGTGCTCCGCGAGATGGGGTACGAGGACGCTGATATCGCACGATTTCGGGACTCGGGTGCGATCTGACCTCCGGGACAGACGTGCCAACACCTGTCAGTACACGTGAAACCCGCCCCCTCCTCAACGGTTAAGGGGCCGCCGGACGATTGTCGAGGTGGAGGGTTGACCATGCCAGAGCAATCACACGCCGAACTGCCGGACCTACCGTACGACTACGACGCGCTCGAACCATCGATCTCCGAACAGGTCGTCACGTGGCACCACGACACGCACCACCAGAGCTACGTGAACGGGCTCAACTCCGCCGAGGAGACGCTCGCGGAGAACCGCGAGTCGGGCGACTTCGGATCGTCGGCGAACGCGATGGGGGCGGTGACCCACAACGGCTGTGGCCACTACCTTCACACGCTGTTCTGGGAGAACATGCACGCCGACGGCGGTGGCGAGCCGGAGGGCGACCTCGCCGACCGCATCGAGGAGGACTTCGGCTCCTACGAGGGCTGGAAGGGCGAGTTCGAGGCCGCAGCCTCCGCGGCGGGCGGCTGGGCACTGCTGGTCTACGACCCGGTCGCGAAGCAGCTTCGCAACCTCAAGGTCGACAAGCACGACCAGGGCGCGCTGTGGGGCGCTCACCCGATCCTCGCCTGCGATGTCTGGGAGCACTCGTACTACCACGACTACGGCCCGGACCGCGGCAGCTTCGTCGAGGGCTTCTTCGACGTGATCAACTGGGAATCGGTCGCAGAAGAGTACCAGAAGTGCGTCGATCACTTCGAGTAGGGCCAGATCTAACCCGTTTCTTTCGCGCTCGCCGAACAGCGGGAGCTTTAGGCGGTTCGTCGTGTAAGGCGAACCATGCCCGCCGAGAAAGCCGAGTTCGACGCGCTCTACCCGTGTGACTTCTACACCGCCGAGGAGCTGTTGGAGCCGGAGGAGATGTACACCGTAAGCGAGATCGCCCGACTGCTCCAGGGGCTCGACCCCCATACCGAGATCGACCCGGAGACCGAGGTCGTGCTCGTCGACTGGGCGATCCCGTGGATCGTCGCGAACGCCGACGATCTCGTCGTCGGCGAGCCCAGAGCGGAGGACGAACCGGGTTACTACGGGTTGAAACGGCAGGAGGACCTCGACTAGAACCGTGCGGACCGTTTCGCGAGTTCGACGTGCGAGAAGGCGTCGGTCGTGACGCTCGGCCCGTGTCCGGGGTGGAGTTCAGAGAGCGAGGGTGAGACGAGTTCGTGAACCCGGTCGATACTCTCGAGCAACGTCGGACGATCACCTTCCGGCAGGTCGGTCCGGCCGAACCCGCCGTTCTGGAAGATCAGGTCGCCGGCGAAGAGGATTCCCTCGCTCTCGGCGTAGAGACAGAGGTGGTCGTCCTTGTGACCGGGCGTGTGTAACGCGCGATACGTGTCGTCGCCGAGGTCGACCCGATCGCCGTCGTCGATCGGGTGATCCACGGCGGGGTGGCTGGGATCGAAGCCCCAGACGTCGACGTCGAACGCCTCGCGAACCCTGGGCACGTTCCCGACGTGGTCCTCGTGGGTGTGCGTGAGGACGACGGCGTCGAGTCGGTCGACATCCTCGCTCAGTCGACCGACCACGTCGAAGTTCGCCCCCGGGTCGACGAGAACCGTCCGGTCGCCAGGTATCAGAAACGCGTTGCTGGTGAACGCACGACTGCCGGCAGCGAGGTTCGAGATCACACGACGGGTTCGACTCCCGCGGCTTTGTGTGTTTCTCCGCACCGGTTCGCGAGATACCTCTCCACTACACAAGGCTTTTAATAACGGAATAAGTATACTTATCCGATGTATCGGCACACCGTCCGGACGCTCGCGCTCGGAGCGTCCTTCGCGTCCGTCACCGGTGTCACGGGAGCGACCGCGTGGGGAGGGGGAACGGATCCGGGGAGGACCGTATCCTCGGTGAGCGTCGACGGAGCCGTGGCCGTATTTCTCTCGCTACTCGTCGTCGCGCTCGCCGGAAGCGCAGTGGTGCTCTGGCGACGGTCCGGGGCTGCCGGTGACCGGAGTGCATCTCAGGAGGGGGAAGCACGCCACGGGAGCACGTCCGCCGACCCGGAGACCCCGAACGATCGGGAGCGGGTCCTCTCCCTCCTCGAGAGAAATGACGGCCGGATGCGACAGGTCCGGATCGTCGACGAGACCGACTGGTCGAAGTCAAAGACAAGCGTCGTACTCACGGGGATGGAAGCCGAGGGGCTGGTCAGCAAACTCCGCGTCGGTCGAGAGAACATCGTGAGCCTCGCCGGACGCGAGTTCGACACCGCTCCGGGGTCGGTTCGAGAGCAGTAACGGACTCCTCATCCCGAAACGCAACTCTTAAACTCCGTTCGCGTCAACTACGGAATGCGCTCCGTTGGTGTAGCCCGGCCAATCATATTGCCCTCTCACGGCAATGACCAGGGTTCGAATCCCTGACGGAGCACTCCTTCCTGCCGCCGTCTCCTGTCTTTCCCTGTGAACGAGGTGTATCAACGCCACTGTCACAGCGCAATTCGATTCGCCAAAGCCGGATATCCCGACGCAGCCATGTGATTATGGCTGTCGCCGGACCACGCCGATTCGAAGGAACTACCAAACAAGCACGCAGCGTTCTCTCGAGGGTTCAGCGATAGGCGGATTCGACGAGGTTCAGGTGATCAGCGAACGGCTGAGAAGTACGAATCTGCTTCCGCTATACGTTTCGTCTTACACGGTCCAGCACACCACCACAGTCGATCCCGTTTTCACTACGTACTTCCACTTTCCCGCCAATCGATCTATAGACCCTCAGATTCCTATCGAAATGCTTGTACGTTATCTCGATGTTCCCGACCTTTTGCGCGGCTGATTTTGGATGGGTCATACGTAGCACACTGCTCGTATAGTAAAACGGTCACAGGAAATCTGCTCCAGTAATACATTCATCTCTCATCAGCAGTACTAAGTGTGAACTCGGTAATCGGACGTCTTTCTATCCACGGAGAGAATGTCGGTTTACCCCGCTGGACACCACTCAGGATCGGAGTGATAGGTACAACTAACTGTTCAGTTGCTGTGGTCAATGTCTCCACACATGGTTGTGGAGGGTGCTAACAATATGCAAACACCGAGGCGAACACGTCGCTGGGTGCTACGGACGACTGGGGCCGCGGTCGCGGGCGCGGCGGTCATCGGCAGTGCCAGCGCAGACGAGCACATCATCCGGGAAGAAGCGGTGTTGACGGACGAAGCTCACGGGCTCGACACCGGTGCAAGTGGACTCGCCACGTTCGAGGTGGACGTTGAGGCCGAAGAGATCCACTACACGGTTCATATCGACGAGATCTGTGATCCGAACCAGGCCCACGTCCACGTGGGCGGGCCGGACGAGGACGGGCCGGTCGTGGCCTGGCTCTATCCTGAAGACGTTCGAGAACCCCGAATTATCGAGGGACTGTTCCAGGGAACGCTCGCTGAGGGAACGACTACGCCCGAGGATTTCGTTGGCCCGATCGAGGGGATGTCGCTCGAAGAGGCGGGTGCGCTGCTCCAGGAGGAGGGCGCCTACGTCAACGTTCACACCGACGAACATCCCGGTGGCGAGATCCGTGGTCAGATCGAAGTCGTCGATGCTGAGGAGGGTGACGAACCACCCGAAGAGGAACCCGAGGACGAGGGCGACGAACGTGATGAACCCGACGATGAAGAGGGAGATGAATACGAGGACGAAGAACCCGAAGAACACGATGACGATGATGAGGACGAATACGAGGACGACGAGGAGACCTCGTTGATTCAGTTCGTGTTATCCCTGTTCCGATCACTCTTCGTGTAGACACCTCACACCGTTTTTCGCTATTGATTTTCAGTACTTCACAGAGCCGTTGGGTGAGAAGTCCGCTTTCCGAGTTAAGCCTACAAACGAGCAACCGGACGATACAAATCACGAGGACCTGCTCCTCGGGTTCCTCGTCACCGTCCTCACCGAAATCGAGACTGATGACCTCTACGAGGTCCTCGTTGGCGGAACGCCGATCGGACCTCGATCTCCGCGCTCCGTCAGAACAGCCAGGATTCCCTCTCCGGTAACGAGATCCTCTACCGCCTCGACACCGTCAAGTCGACCGGGGACGACCTTCACCAACAGGAGACCGTCGACACGCTTCTCGAGCTGGTAGAGGTCGTCGTGGACCTCCACTGCGGTCCTACTACGGCGCCGAAGACGAAACGGAAGGACTCTACTAGAGCGAAGTGAAGACCAGGACGACCGCTTTCCTCACCTACGCCACACTGTGCGCCGCCTGAACAACGAACGTTACACGCTGGCGGTGCACAGTCTCACCGACTCGTCTTCATTCGGGATATTCGTCGTACCACGGTCGTTGACGTTCAATGGCAGCACTGGCCGCGATCACTTCGTCGTCAGCGTATCGCTTGCCCGCGATCTGCATCCCGACAGGCAACCCGTCGACGAAACCAGCCGGAATCGAGGCTGCCGGATGCCCGGTGAAGTTATACGGCTGAGTGAGCACCCATCCGCGGAGTGGCTCGATTTCGATGCCATCGATCTCCTCGGGCTCCTCACCATGCGGGAACGGAGTCGTCGCGAGCGTCGCGGTCGCGAGGAGATCATACTCCCCGAAGAGATCTTCTACTCCGTCGAAAACGCGAGTCCGGACGACGTCCGCGCGCACGTACTCCCGCAGGGTCGGCTCTTCTGTGTCCATGATCAGGTCGACGAGGTACGGCCGTAGACGATCACGGTCTTCTCCTCGCGGATCGAACCCTTGATCCTCTAAATCGTCGAACAGCGACTGCCACCGGACCGTCGCCATCGTGTAGAACGCAGTCAAGATCTCCTCTCGACTGTGCCCCAGATCGGGATCGACCGAATCGACAGTCGCACCCGCCTGCTCGAACGCCGAAACTGCATCGTCAAGAACGTCACGGACGTCGGGACTGACGGGATAGGTACCCATCCCTGGGCTGTAGGCTATCTTCATCTCATCGATCGGACGGGCGAGGGCGGCCGAGTACTCCTCCTGTTTCGGTATCGAGAAGGGATCGCGCGGATGGAAGCCCGCCATCACGTCCAGCGATAGGGCTGCATCTTCGACCGTCCGAGCCATCGGTCCCTTATGCGAGAACGGCGTGGAGCTTGCGAACCCGTTCGGGCGGCCAACGCTCGGTATCAGCCCGTAGCTGGGTTTCAATCCATACACACCACAGAAACTCGCGGGAGTACGGATCGAACCGCCCACGTCCGATCCCGGTGCGAGCGGAACTAACATATCACCGAGTGCTGCCCCAGCCCCTCCCGATGATCCTCCGGAGACTCGGGTCGGATCGAAGGGTGTCCCCGTCGGTCCAACGACGCGATTGTCCGTCGTCGTTCCGAGCCCGAACTCGGGCGTATTCGTTTTCCCGACGACGACGGCTCCTGCCGCCTTGAGCCGGGCCACGTACGGCGAATCCGAGTCAGCGACGCGGTCCTCGAAGAGCAATGATCCCGAGGTCGTCCGGACACCCTCGACATCGTCGAGGTCCTTGATCGCGATGGGAACTCCGTGAAGCGGTCCGAGTGGATCACCGTCCGCGATCGCACGTTCGGCCTCCTGGGCCATTTCGCGGGCCAGTTCGTCCGTGATGGTGACGAACGCGTTCGTCCGGTCGTTACGATCGTGTATTCGATCAAGAAACGCTTCGACGACCTCCGTAGGCGAGACCTCGCCGTCCCGGATCCGTCGTGCGAGACCGGCAGCGGTCAGACTCGTGAGTTCCCTGGCCATATCGGGATCTGTTCATCGGACGAGTAAAAGGTACCCATACCGACAAACCATAACGGTCAGTCGATACTAGCAGATCTCCGGGTGTGTTCAGTTGATGTCATTTGAAAAGCGAACAGTCGTGACGAGAGTGGATATGACACTCGCAGACCTGCTCGGAGAGACTCGAAACGTGGATTTTCGATGGGTGAGGGGACGAGAGCACCCCGACCACCATAAGGGGTGTCGGGGTCCGCCTGTATTCGGTGGGCCTCTCAGTGAGAGAAACGACCGCCGTCCCGAGTGGCTCGGCGTCAATCGCTCGCACGTGCGATCTTGTCGAGGACGCATCGGTTGACCGATCGCCAGTCCGACCCACCGTTAGCGATGCCGACGCGGGTCGCGGTCGACGAGACGGCGATCCGCGTCGACGGTGAGGTCAGCTGGCTGTACACAGCAATTGACACCACGTCGAAGGTGCTACTTGAAGGGGAGCTGTTCAGCCGGTACAGGATAGATTCCCCGTCTGCACTCCTGCATCGCTCCGAACTCGTTGGTTACAGGGTCTCAACGCTAGCACATCCTCGATTCTCTTGATAGGTGTGGTGATGGGCCCTATCGTGATCGGGGTCTGATGGGAGCAACGCTGTTAACAGGTCGAGGGGAGGGACAGACACCGGCAGTGCCCTGTGAAGTATTCTATCGTCGACTGCTGACTAGGTAGGGGACGAATGTCACGCTCCGAGTGGGCGAGATGGTGGTTACTTGATAGTTGATCCGGTGAGCCTTATATCGCCTCAAGAATGACTGAGAACGCATGGTTGAGCCGATTGGTCACGTCGCGATGGCGCTGTTGTTCGCGGTCCCGGCGTGGCTCCTGTGGGGACGCCGACCAGCGGTCACGTTCGCCGCGCTCACCCAGGTGACTGCATTGCTTCCCGATATCGATCTCCTGTTGGAGGAGTACTTCGCGCATGCCTTACTCCAGCACCACGGCATCACTCACACCGTTCCCTTCGTGTTGGTCGTCGGTGTGATCTTCGGGGTCGTCGCCGCGTACGTTCTCACGCCAGTGTTAAACGCCCATCGGCTGATACACAGCGACTCCATCTCTCGCGGGACGACGTTTTTCTTCACAACGAGCGCGTTTTGGGCCGGCGGCCTCAGCCACGTCTTCGTAGATCTCTTATCGGCCGCTCCGGACGCGGCGATTGCACCCTTCTGGCCGTTCTACACCGGTGAGATCGTAATCAACATCGTCGCGTACGACTCGACGCCGGTGAACGTAGGACTGATTCTGGTCGCTGTGACGATCCATGTGATGCTCTACCGCGCCGAGCGATACCCCTACCGGACGCGGTGGAGCATCGGGTCATAGAGTGAACGGCTCTATTGAAGTCGCAGAAGGCGACGGATTCATGCCTGACAGCCTGTTCGGTGGTGTCGACGGTGACGAGAGTGATTTTTCGGAACTGACGGTTACCGTGCTCGTGCTTGGACGACGTAGCGATTCAGGTACGTTCTGCTCTGGTGGATAGATGCTGATCCACGCGTATAGCGGCTCACAGAGCGGTTCTATGTTAGAGATGGCGAACATGAACGCGATCTCGCGGAACTGCCGATACCAGCCCAGCGCTCGCTCGGCGTGAGTGATCTGCGCACCGTTTGAATCCCGAGTAGACGACTCGGATCGTGCGGGAGGACCACGGCAAACCACTGCACAGCATGGGGGGAGGAGCGTCACCCGGTAGCCGCCCTCGCCGTGTCGGTCGCGTCGGTCGAGCCGTCCGCATCCGCGTCTTCCCGGTGGTGACCGGCGAGGACGATGTTCACCACCGCACCGAGGAGCAGGACGAACGCGCTCCCGTAGAGCCAGACGAGCAGCAGGATCACCGCACCGAGCGCTCCGTCCGCACTCACCGTGTTCGCGACGTCGACGTAGAGACCGAAGACGACCTCGAGGACGACCCAGCCGACCGCCGCGACGACCGTCCCGGGGAGCACCTCGCGTGGGGTGACCTCGCGCTCGGGAAAGACGTAGTATATGGGGAAGAACGCGATCATCAGCCCGACCACGAGGACGAGCGGGTTCATCAGCTGTAGAACCGGGTGATCGCCGACAGCGAGCAGGGCTCCGGCGAACCCCGCCCCGACGGTCGCGAGGGCGATGGCGAGGAAGACGACCAGTCCGTCGAGGACCCGTCCGACGAAGCCGCTCTCGTCGGCGCCGTAGAGCTCGTCGAAGGCGGTGCTGATGCCCCGGAAGATCCGAAGCATCCCCCACAGCAGTGACGCCACCCCGATGACCGACGCGCCGGCACGTTCCGAGGCGTCGGTCAGCGCCTCGTAGACGAGGTTCTCACCCGCGGGGCTGAGGTACTCCCGGGAGAGCGCGACGATGCGCTCGGTGAGGTACTCGTTTCCGACGGCCCCGGCGATGATGAGCAGGAGCAACAGCAGCGGCAACAGCGAGAGGAACGCCGCGTGCGCGATGCTCCCTGCCATGAATGTGACGTTGTGTTCGCGGATCACCTCGAGGACATCGCGGGCGATGTCGAGCGGGCGACGGCCGTCCATACGGCGCCCACGGGATGCCCGATTGAAAAGGCAGGTCCTGCGATGCCCTCTCTCTCTCTCTGCTACGGATCCCGTGATCGGCCCGACCTCGTGGGCCCCCGTGTACGCGTACCTGGGGGAATCGTCCCGTCTCGGGTGTCGGTCCCTACCGCTCACCGTGTCCGAACGCTTTTAACTCGGCGCCGGAAAGCGGGGAGGGATGATCGAGGGTGAGGAGTACTACACCGGCGTCTTCCTGCTCACCGCGACGCTGATCGGGGGCTTTCTCGTGGGATTCTTTCTCTCGGGGTTCCGCCCACCGACAGGTGCAGCCGTCGGATTCACGGGTGGCGCGACGCTGACGTTTCTCGGGACCTCGTACCTGTTCTACGGTCGGTGATCCGTCCGAGGTGGACCCGGAGACGATTCGACAACTGTTTTCACGCGCCGTGTCAGAGATCGAGCCATGAGCGAACAGGCAAAGATCGGGTCGGCATCGTTGACGGAGAAGGTCGTCTTCCTCGGGGTCGCCCAGCTCTCGGGCGAAGAGGAGACGCCGGTCGATTCGAGCGAGGTCACCCGAGCCTGTCTGGATCACTGTTCGGAGCTGGAGACGGACGTCCTCGGTCACCTCACGGAGGTCGACGTGATGCGGGCGCTGTCCTCACTGTCGGCGTCCGGATACGTGACCGAGGTCGATGTCGAGGACCGATCGCCGGTCGGGAAGGGCAGGCCGACTTACGCGTTGGATACGGATCACGGGCCGCTCGTCGAGTCGCTCACGACCGACGAGCGGGTTGGACCGCTCGCCGAACGCGTCCACGGCGGCTGATTCGACGCCGAAAGACAACGGTTAAAGGCGCCCGAGCGGAACGGGGAACCATGAGTGACGCAGAACCCCGCCGACAGCGCACGCGGACGTGCGTCTCGTGTGGGATCAACGTCTCCGGGACGAACGCCGCGACGTTCGACTGTCCCGAGTGCGGCCACGAGATCCACCGCTGTCCGAAGTGCAGGAAGCAGAGCAACCTCTATCAGTGTCCCGACTGCGGGTTCACGGGGCCGTAACGATGGGGACCGTCGCAGCGCGCATCAAGGTGATGCCCCAGAGCCCCGAGGTCGACCTCGACGCGCTCGAGGAGCGCCTGGACGCCTCGCTGCCCGAGGGCGCGAAGATCAACCGCGTCGACCGCGAGGACGTCGCCTTCGGCCTGATCGCGCTCTACCCGACCGTGCTCGTCCCCGACGGCGAGGGCGGCACCGAGGCGGTCGAAGAGGGTTTCTCGGGCGTCGAGGGCGTCGAGAGCGTCGAAGTGAACGAAGTCGGTCGGATCTGAGGGAGACGGTTCTTTTCGATCGGTCCTTGGTCGAGCGGCGGCTCAGTCGCCACGATCGAGGGTCCGCTTGACGAACGGCCCGAACAGCAACGCGGCGATCACCAGCACGAGGATCGGCGAGAGCCACCGACCGTACGCCAACGGGTTGACGAAGATCATGAACGAGCCGTCGGAGATCTGCAACGCCGTGTAGAGGTTCTGCTCGGCGATATCCCCGAGGACGACCCCGAGGACGAACGCGATCACCGAGTAGTTGTACCGGACCATGTAGAAGCCGATCACGCCGAAGACGATGATCGTCGCGATGTCGATGGGGTTGACCCGGAGCGCGTAGGTGCCCAGAAACGAGAGCACGACGACCATCGGGATGATGTAGTCGGTGTCGATCTTCGTGAGGTAGCCGAGTCTGGTCACCGCCGAGAGCCCGAACAGCAGGATGACGACGTTGCCCACGAGCAGCGCGAGCAGCATCGTGTAGGTGAGCATCAGTTCGCCGTCGGCGTCGAACATCGCCGGCCCGGGTCTGAGTCCGTGCATGAGCAGGCCGCCGATCAACACCGCGGTCGAGGAGCTGCCCGGGATACCGAACGAGATCGCCGGGACGAGCGAACCCGCGACGGTCCCGTTGTTCGAGGCCTCGCTCGCGATCACGCCGACCTCGTTGCCTTTCCCGAACGTCTCGGGATCCTTCGAGACGCGGACCGCCTCGGAGTAGGCGACGAAGTTCGAGACCGTCGCACCCGCGCCGGGGATCGCCCCGACGATCATCCCGATCATGCCGGATTTGACCACCGTGACCGGGTGTTTGAGCGTCGAGACGACGCCGTCCATGATCCCCTCCCGGTTGATCTCGACGTCGCCCTCCGCGATGCCGCCCTCCTGACCCGCGAGCTTCATCATCTCCGCGATGGCGAACAGCCCGATCAACACCGCGACGAAGTCGATGCCGTCGTAGAGGTAGAGCGTCTCCGCGTACCGGCGATCGAGCGACATCGGTGCGACCCCGACGGTCGTCACCAGCAGCCCCGCCGCGCCCGCGAGCAGCCCCTTCGCGACCGACCCTCGCGTGACGACGGTGATCATCGCCAGCCCGAGGATCGCGACGAGGAAGCGCTCGGGGGTGCCGACGGCGAGCACCATCCGGATGAGTGCGGGCGAGAAGAGGATCAGCGCGGTGATCGTAAACAGCCCCGCGATGGCGGAGGCGGTCGCCGAGATCGACAGCGCCGTCGCTGCCCGGCCCTGTTTCGACATCGGGTAGCCGTCGAACATCGTCGCCGCCGACGAGGAGACCCCCGGCGTGTTGATCAGCACCGCGGCGATCGAGCCGCCGTACATCGAGCCGCTGTAGACCCCCACGAGGAGGATGATCGCGTCCGCAGGTGCGAGCGGCAGTGTCAGCGGCAGGATGATCGCCATTCCGAGCGGCGGGCCGAGTCCCGGCAGGGCGCCGACGAGGATACCCACCAGGATGCCGGCGAGCAGCCAGAACATCGTATCGAGCGTCAACAGCGCGTCGATCGCGCCGAGCAGCGAGTCGAGGGTCACCCGACCACCCCCACGAGGATCGGGAGGATCTCCACGAGCGTCTCGACCACCTCGTCCGGCGGCATCGGCCGCCAGCCGGTGCGCCAGCCCTGTGCGATGTCGCTCTGGATCACGTCGTAGAAGACGTAGGCTGTCGCGAGGCTGAGTCCGACGAGCGCCGCGGCCCGACCGACCTCCATCCGCGCCCAGACGGTCCAGGCGGCAACGAACACCGGCGTCGCGTAGAGCATCCCGATCGTGTACGTGAGCACCATGTAGCCGACACAGAGCGCGCCGGTGACGACCGGCCCGCGCCAGTCGTCGATCTCGTAGACGTACATCGCCCCCGAGTCGGTCTCCCCCTCCGAGCTCTCGTCCTCGCTCTCCTCACCCTGGACGCCCGACGCGAGGTCGTCGTCGCCGAGCATCTGCATCGGCTCGGCGATGAACGTCCGGGTAGAACTCCCCAGACGCTCTCTGAACGCGACGGCCGAGACGACCAGCGCGATCCCGACGACGAGCGACGCGATCCCCCCCTCTCCCGCCAGTACCCCGGTCGCGCCGCTGTAGACGAAGTACGCGCCCGCGATCGCCGCGAGCACCGGCGCGGCGACCGCGAGGTAGTTTCTCGCGAGCAGGAGCGCCGACAGCGCGACCGTCGCGCCGGCCATCATCTGCGGGAAGGTCTGTGCGGCCGGCGAGAACTCGTCGGCACCGAGGTACATGTAGAGCCCCGCGAGCAGGAACAGCACCAGGAGGACGTGCTCCATCGTCGGGCGCTCGCCGAGTACCCGCTCGCCGACCGCAGAGAGCTTCGCCCCGACCCCGTCGTCAGTCGTCTCGTCCGTAGATTCGTTCCGTGGCATGTAGTCTCAAACTCCGAACGCAAGCGACGCGACGACGAGCCGGGAACCCGGATCGCCGATCGACCTGACCGATCAGCTCTCGTCTTCGACCAGCTGGAGGAACTCGTCGAAGCCGCCGATGGCGTCGTCGACCTGGCTCTCCATCTCGTCGACGATGCCGTTCCAGAGCTCCTCTGCGTCCGCGCGGTCGCCGTACTCGACGATGTTACCGGTGTCCTCGGACCACTCCTGGGTCTCTTCGTGTTCGGCCGCCTCGCGGACCGCCTCCGAGAGCACGTCGAGGATCTCCTCGTCGGTCCCGGCGGGGGCGTGCTGGGTGAGGTGGAACTCCGTGATCCACGCGAGGCTGTCGCCGTAGTCGGCGATCGGGTCGAGCTCCTGCTCGAAGGCGTCGTCGAAGTCGGTGTCGGTGAGGTTGACGATCGCCGTCGCCTCGCCGGACTCCTCGGCGTTGACCGCGGAGGTGTTGGTCGCGAAGCCCGCGGCGACCTCGCCGGAGATGACCGCCTCCATCGTCGGTCCGCCGCCGTCGTAGGGGACCGACGTGTCGTACTCGAGGTCGTACTGGTCTCTCAGCAGCAGCGTCGTCAGGTGACTGTCGCTGCCGACGCCCTGGAAGCCGAAGCCGCTGATCTCGCCGTCTGCGTACGCGTCGCGCAGCGAGGCGAAGTCGTCGATACCAGCCTCGTCGGCGGCGTCGTTGTTGACGATCAGCGTGTAGCCGAAGATCCCGGAGTAGGCGAACGGTGCGAGGTCGTCCTCGATGTGCCAGTCGTCGATCTCGTTCGCGCGCCATGTGAAGTGCGCTCCGGCGCTGTTGACCGTCCCGAACGTGTGGCCGTCGGGCTCCTGCTGGACGAGCCACTCGGTGCCGAGCATGCTGCCGGCGCCCTCGCGGTTGTCGATCGCGACCGAGACGCCGAGGGGGTCCTCCATCAGCGGCTGGAGCTGACGGGCGTACGTGTCGGTGCCGCCGCCTTCGGACCACGGGATCATCCACGTGAGGTCGTCCTCCGGGAAGTCGATGTCCGGTGCCTCGTCGGCGTCGTCCTCGGGTTCGTCCGCGTCGTCCGCGGGGTCGGCGTCGTCGGCATCGTCCTCGACGTCCGCGTCGTCGTCGGCAGGATCGACGTCGTCGTCGTCATCGTCGTCGGTACAGCCTGCCAGCAGGACTGCGGAGGTCGCTGATCCGGTGCCGGCGTACCTCAGGAACGTTCTCCGTTGCATAGCGTTTGGCAGTATCTAACGTGCCCACTATAAATGTTCCCTTTATACGCAGACCCTGCGCTCATACTGACGGTCCTGTTTGGGGTTTCTATCTATTTATTACGAAGATACCGTTACCACCTGCCAAATCGAAAAATGCGCCGAAACACTCGTCTCCGGGCAAATATCTCCGCAAAACGGTTACCTCGAAACGGAGTATTCGGGTTTGAGTGAACTCGTTTGGACGAGTGTGGCCCCGGTCAGGCGAGCGCTCGGTCGATCGCGCGCGAGAGGTCCCTGATCAGGTCTGCCTCGCTCTCGACACCGACGCTCACCCGGATCAGGCTGTCCGAGAGCCCCGCCGCGAGGCGCTGTTCGCGCGGGATCGCCGCGTGGGTCATCGGGGCGGGCTGTTCGATCAGGCTCTCGACGCCCCCCAGGCTCTCCGCGAGCGTGAAGATCTCCGTACCTTCGACGACGGCGCTCGCCTGCTCCAGGCTGCCGTCGAGTTCGAACGAGAGCATCCCGCCGAAGTCGTCCATCTGCGTTCGAGCTATCTCGTGACCCGGGTGGTCGGCGAGACCTGGATAGTAGACGCGGTCGACGTCCGGGCGGTCGTCGAGCCACTCCGCGAGCACGCGAGCGTTCTCGCAGTGACGGTCCATCCGCACGGGTAAGGTCTTCGTCCCGCGGAGCACCAGAAAGCAGTCGAACGGGCCGGGGGTCGCGCCGACGGCGTTCTGGTAGAAGCCGATCCGCTCGTCGAGGTCGGCGTCGTCGGTCACGAGCGCGCCGCCGATCACGTCCGAGTGTCCGCCGAGGTACTTCGTCAGCGAGTGACAGACGATATCCGCACCCAGTTCGAGCGGACGCTGGAGGTACGGCGTCGCGAACGTGTTGTCGATCGCACAGAGCGCGCCGTTATCGTGGGCGATCTCCGTGGCCGCCTCGACGTCGACGATCGACATCAGCGGGTTCGTGGGGGTCTCGAGCCAGAGCAGCGCGGTCTCCTCGCGCATGGCGTCCTCGATCGCCTCCAGATCGGTCATATCGACGAACGAGAACTCGACGTCGTACTCCTCGTAGACGCCCGTGAAGATCCGGTGGGTGCCGCCGTAGACGTCGTTCCCGCTCACGACGTGATCGCCCGCCGAGAGCAGGTTCAACACGGTGTTGATCGCGCCCATTCCGGAGGAGAACGCCCTGCCGTACTCGCCGCCCTCGAGCGAGGCGAGGTTCGCCTCCAGGTCCGTCCGCGTCGGGTTGCCGGTTCGGGAGTACTCGTAGCCGCGGTGCTCACCGGGGGCGTCCTGTTCGTACGTGGAATTGGCGTGGATCGGCGTCATCAGCGCGCCGGTCTCGGGATCGGGCTCCTGGCCGGCGTGGATCGCGCGAGTCTCGATCGCGTACTCTCTGTCGTCCATGTCGACACCGCGTCCCCGGGCCCGATTATACTACCGACTGGCCGTCGGACTCCGGGACCGGCCACGGTCTCCACCGATCGGCTCGCTGGCCGATCCGAGCTTCGTGCGTTTTATATCGCCGACCGGCAAAGGGGACTCACGACCATGCCGAAGTCCAAGGGACCTCTGCGGAAGACGCGGAAGAAGCTCTCGAACCACCCCCGCGAGCGGGGCACCTCGCCGCCACAGCGCGCGGTCGCCGAGTTCGAGGAGGGCCAGAAGGTCCACCTCAAACTCGACCCGAGCGTGCCCGACGGCCGGTTCCATCCCCGCTTCTCGGGCCGAACCGGCACCGTCCTCGGGAGGCAGGGCGCGGCCTACAAGGTCGGCGTCCGAGACGGGGGCAGCGAGAAGACGGTCATCGCGAAGCCCGCACACCTCCGCGCACAGACGGAATGACGATCTTCAAGGAGATCATCGACGAGGAGTACCTCACGATCTCGGAGACGAAGGCGCTGCTCTCGGAGATCGAACAGGAGCGTGCGCTGGACGAGGAGCGCGAGCTGCGCTACGAACTCGCCCGTGCGATCGAGCACGTCAACCGCTTTACCGTCCTCGACCCGGAGGACTCGCGCGCCCTCGTCGCCGACCTCCGCGAGCTGGAGAGCGTCGACGAGCCGATCGCCTACAAGATCGCGGACCTGCTCCCGCGGGACCGCGACGAGCTGCGCTCGATCTACGCTCAGGAGCGCTACTCGCTGTCGGGCGAGGAGCTCGACGAGATCCTCGACGTCGTCGCCGGCTACGTCTGAAATGGATCATCGCAGCCTACCGTGTCTCTCGGGCGTACAGATCACCGGTGTCATTCGATTCTCGGTCGAGGAACGCTGAGTCCCTACGACGGTCCCTATGAGTCGGCGAACGGACGCGCCTTCGCTCGTCGTATCCGTCGATATCGTCCCCGCGACGGCCAACGCTTTAAGTGGTCGCTGGACGTATCGTGAGAGAATGAGTGACGCCGACACCGAGGGGACGGCGGAGGCGATCGTCCTCGATCTCCTCCCCCACGGCCGGGCCGACGACGACCGCCCCCGGTACCAGAAGTCGCCGCTGGCGTTCGCGCTCGGGACCGCCGAGTTCCGCCTCTACGAGTTCGCCCTCGCCGACGACGCCGACATCTCCATCGCCGACTGGGTGAGCATCGACCCGCCCGAGGAGGGGATAGAGCGCTTCTCGGAGGTCGGCTACGACGAGCTGAGCGGGGGGGCTCGCTCGGAGCTGGAGTACGTCGTCTCGGACCTGCTCGACGAGGAGGAGTCGCGGTTCGTCGAGTTCTACAACGAGGCGGGTCCGATCACGCTCCGACTCCACCAGCTCGACCTGCTCCCCGGGATCGGCGAGAAGCTCCGAAACGCGATCCTCGACGAGCGAAAGCGGACGCCGTTCTCGACCTTCGAGGAGATCCACGAGCGGGTCTCCGGACTCCACGATCCGAGAGAGGTGATCGAGGAGCGGATCATGGAGGAGATCAGGGAAGAGGAGGTGAAGTACCGGCTGTTCGCCCGGCGGGGATAGCACCGACCGCGACCTGATACGGACCGCCGTAGCTGTGTACCGCTCGGACCGAGAGGCGGGCACCAGTTCGACCGGTACGGACGGATAGCAGTCCGTATGACAGGGCGCGAGAACGCGCGGGCCCAACGAGAAGGTTTACACAGAGCGGTCGTCTACGGCCGTGAGATGAGAGATCCGGACGGGTTACTGGCGCGGGCGGGGGTCCGCGGCGACCCGAACAGGGACCAGCACTTCCTGGTCGACGACCGCGTACTCGACCGGCTCCCCGGCTACGCGACCGAGGCCGGGATGGAGACGGATCACGTCCTCGAGGTCGGTGCGGGCACCGGCGCGCTCACGGATCGGCTGCTCGCGGTCTCCGAACGCGTCACCGCGGTCGAGCGCGACCCGGCGCTCGTCGAGTTCCTCGGCCGGGAGTTCGCCACCGGGATCGACGAGGGGAGACTCGCCCTCCTCGCCGGCGACGCCCTCTCGGTCGACTTCCCCGAGTACACCCTCTCGATCTCGAACCTGCCCTATGGGATCTCGAGCCCGATCCTCTTCCGGCTGCTCCCGCGAGAGCGTCCGCTGGTCGTGATGGTCCAGCGCGAGTTCGCAGAGCGGATGGTCGCCGAGCCCGGTACCGAGGAGTACGGTCGACTCTCGGTCTCCGCGGGACACTACGCGACGTGTGAGATCGTCGAGACGGTGCCACGGGAGGCGTTCTCGCCGCAGCCGGCGGTCGAGAGCGCGGTCGTGCGGACGACCCCCCGCGATCCCGAGTACGAGGTGCGTGACGACGCCTTCTTCCTGCGGTTCGTGAAGGCGCTCTTTACCCAGCGACGCAAGACGCTCCGGAACGCGATCCGGAACACCGCGCACATCTCCGGGCTCTCCGATCCGGAGCGGCTCGTCGACGCCACCGAGGCGGACCTGCTCGGACGGCGTCCAGGCGAACTCGCCCCCGCGACGTTCGCGGCGCTCGCCGAACGCGCGCTGGAGGTCGAGGGGGCGTGAGCGAACTCGCTGCGGTCCTCGACTCGCTCTCGGAGACGGTGACGACGACGGCCGGACGGGTGGCGGTGACGCTCGCGTTGGTGCTGGCCGTTTCGCTGGTCGGCTGGCTCTCGACCCGGCTCAGACGCTGGATCGACGACGACGTCCACAACGTCCTGGTCGATCTGGCGATCTCGGCGGTGGTCCCGGCGGCGTTCGTCCTGGCGGGGGCGATCTCACTCGGGGTCTGGGGACAGGCCCGGGCGGTCGAGTCGGTGTTCACGACCGCCGGGATCGGCCGCGAGGCGATCAGCCAGCTCGTCCTCACCTTCCTGATCCTCGCCGGGACGTTCGTCCTCGTCCGCTCGTTCCACCGGCTGATCACCGACATCTTCGCCGAGCAGGAGGCGATCAGCGACCACCAGACGGAGGTCACCTACCGCGTCTCACAGATCACGACGTACGTCGTCGCGATCGTCGTCGTCCTCGGGGTGTGGAACGTCGACCTGAGCGGGCTGCTGATCGGGGCGGGCGTCCTCGGCGTGATCGTCGGGATGGCCGCCCAGCAGACGCTCGCGGCGGTGCTCGCCGGCTTCGTCCTGATGTTCTCCCGGCCGTTCGAGGTCGGCGACTGGATCGAGGTCGAAGGCGGCACCGAGGGGATCACCGAGGGGACGGTCACGGACATCACGATGGTGAGCACGCGGCTCCGGACGTTCGACGGCGAGCACGTCGTCCTGCCGAACAACGTGATCAGCTCGCAGGAGATCATCAACCGAACGAGGGAAGGGAGGCTCCGGATCGGCGTCCCGGTAGGCGTGGACTACGAGGCCGACCTGGATCACGTCTCGAAGACGCTGAAGGCGGCGATCGAACGGGTGGACATCGCCCTCGACGTGCCCGCCCCGCGGGTCGTCGTCACCGGCTTCGGCGACTCCTCGATCGACTTCCACGCTAGGGTCTGGATCGACAAACCGAGCACTAGACGGCGCTGGCGCGCGAAGGAGGGGATGATAAAGGAGATCAACGCCGCGTTCGCCCGCGAGGGGATCAAGATCCCGTACCCACAGCGCGAGCTCACCGGGCGCGAGGAGAGCGGCGGGCTCAGACTGGCGAACGGCGAGTCGATCCGGGTCGGCGAGGTGGTCACCGACCGATCGAACCCCGACGAGGAGGCCGAGCGGCCGCCACAGACCGACGGCGGGGACGGATGACCGGACGCGACCTCGCGGAGCGCCGGGGGATGGAGACCGAGGTGTACGAACCCGCCGAGGACTCGCACCTGCTCGCGGAGACCGCCGCGGGGCGGATCGGTTCGGACGACCGGGTCCTCGACTGCGGGACCGGGTCGGGCTACGTCGGGACGCACGTCGCCGCGGTCAGCGGTGCTCGCGTGGTCGCGTCGGACGTGAACCCCCACGCCTGTCGACGCGCGAGGGGCGAGGACCTCGAGGCCGTCCGTGGGGACTTGCTCGGCCCCTTCTCCGACGAGAGCTTCGACGCGGTGCTGTTCAACCCGCCGTACCTCCCGACCGATCCCGAGAACGAGTGGGACGACTGGATGGAGCGTGCGCTCTCGGGCGGGGAGTCCGGCCGGGCGGTGATCGAACCCTTCCTCCGGGCGGTCGGCCGGGTGCTCGCACCCGGCGGGCGCGCGTTCGTGCTCGTGAGCAGCCTCACGGGCTACGAGGCGGTGCTCGACCTCGCCCGCGAGGCCGGTCTCGCCGCCGAATCGCTCCGCGACGAGTCCTACCCGTTCGAGACGCTCACCGTGCTCTCGCTCTCACGTCGCTCGCGAACGGCGCACGATTGATAACTCTCGGGCATAGGACGATATGGGAAATATTAAAGAGTCGCATGGCGTAGCGGCGATGAGATGCCAGAACTCGTATCGAGCACGCCGGGGCTCTACCCGCTCCCGGACTGGGCGAAAGAGCGACTCTCATCGCTGAAGGGCCACCAGAAACACGACCTCATCGACGGCGACGAGGACGAGGCGATCGAGGCCGTCTACGAGGAGGTTCGCGAGGAACTGATCGGCGATCAGGCCGGTATCGACCTCGTCGTGGAGGGCCAGGCGCGGTGGGACGACATGCTCGCCCACCCGCTGACCGTCCACGAGAACGTCGATACCGGAGGTATCGTCCGCTACTACGACAACAACAACTTCTACCGCGACCCGGTCGTCGAGGGCCCGCTCGTCGAGAGCGGCGACGTCGCCGCCGAACTCGCGGCCGCCGCCGAACACACCGATTCGCTTTCGGCGGTGCTCCCGGGACCGTACTCGCTCGCCGATCTCGCGACCGACGAACACTACGGCGAGGGGGAGTTCCTCGAGGCGGTCGCCGAGTTCCTCGCGGGAGAGATCGACCGCTTTCCCGACCACGAGACGCTCACCCTGCTCGAGCCGTCGCTGGTCGTCGATCCACCGGGAGACGGCGAGGACGAACGTGCGAGCGAGGCGATCGATCTCGTCGCCGGGGCGACCGACGCCGACGTCGTCGTCCACACCTACTGGGGAGCGCTCACCGAGAAGGTCCACGCCCACCTGCTCGACGCCGACGTCGACGCCATCGGCTACGACTTCGTGAGCGAGGTCGACGACAACCTCTACAACGTACAGGAGTACGGGACGAAGGATTCGATCGCGCTGGGGCTGGTCGACGGACAGAACACGCTCGTCGAGAGCCCCGAGACGGTGCGCGACCGGGTCGAGTGGATCACCGACCGGCTCCCGGCTCAGGAGTTCGACCGGATCACCCTCAGCTCGAACACGGAGCTGTTCTACCTGCCCGAGAACAGGTACGAGGAGAAACTGGCGACGCTCGCAGCCGCGGCGACCGAGCGGACGACGGAGGTGAACGCATGAGTCAGCAGGCCAGAGAACAGTTCAGGCGCGAGGACCACGAGAACGAGACGTTCGTCCTCACGACCGTGGTGGGGAGCTACCCGAAGCCGACGTGGCTCAACCGGGTGCGAGAGCTCTACGAGGACCCCGACCACGGCTTCGACGACGAGGACTGGGCGGAGGCGACCGACGACGCCTCCCGGCTGATCGCGAACGAGCACGAGCGGGCGGGCCTCGACGTCGTCGTCGACGGGGAGATGCGGAGGACGGAGATGGTCGAGTACTTCGCCCACCGGATCGACGGCTACCAGTTCAACGGCCCCGTCAAGGTCTGGGGGCACAACTACTTCGACAAGCCGAGCGTCGTGAGCGAGGTCCGGTACGGAGAGACGTGGCTGGTCGACGAGTACGAGTTCACCGCGGGCGTGACGGAGCGGCCGGTGAAGGTGCCGATCACGGGGCCGTACACGCTCGCGAACTGGAGTTTCAACGAGGCGTACGAGGACACGGAGGCGCTCGCGTACGACCTCGCGGATCTGGTGAACGAGGAGATCGAGAAGCTCGTCGAGGCGGGTGCGCGCTACATCCAGATCGACGAACCCGCGCTCGCGACGACGCCCGACGACCACGCCATCGTCGGCGGCTGTCTGGAGCGGATCGCGAAGGGGATTCCCGACGACGTCTACCTCGGACTTCACGTCTGTTACGGCGACTACTCGCGGATCTATCCCGAGATCCTCGACTATCCGGTCGACGAGTTCGACCTCGAACTCGCAAACGGCGACTACGACCAGCTCGACGTCTTCCGCGAACCCGAGTTCACCGCGAACCTCGCGCTCGGCGTCACCGACGCCCACGACGCGCGCGTCGAGTCGGTCCCCGAGATCAAGGAGAACATCAAGAGGGGCCTCGAGATCGTCCCGGCCGACCGGCTGACGGTGAGCCCGGACTGCGGGCTGAAGCTCCTGCCGAGGAACGTCGCCTACGGGAAGACGAAGAACATGGTCGATGCGGCCCGTGAGATCGAGGCCGAGATCGACGCGGGCGAACTCGACACGCGTCTCCGGCCCGCGAGCGCGGACTGAGAGGGGCGATCTCGTCCGTCCGATGCGGTCGTTTCGCTCCGGTCGACTCGGGTAACTAACGATCCCGACGAACTCGGAAACCCATCGGGAAACCGACCACGTCCGTCGGAACCGGTGTCGACCGCACGTATAGAAATATATATCCCCTCCGAGTACTGCCGCCCACGGTATGACAGACCACACCACGAACGGGCCGCGCGTCTCCCGGCGTCGCGTGCTCGCGGGAACGGGGGGAACGGCCGGATTCCTGCTCCTCGCCGGCTGCGTCGAGGACATCGATGACGGTGACGACGGGGAGCCGGCCGGGGCCGACGACGAGGGCGCCGACGACGTAGAGACCGACGACACCGACGAGGCGGACGACACGGACGCCGACGACGGGGAGGCGTACGTCATCGGGATGGTCGACTCGCTTACGGGGTCGCTCGCGCCCTACGGCGAGCGGAACCAGGCGGGGCTCGAACTCGCGCTGGAGGACGTGAACGCGGCCGGCGTCGGCCCCGACGACCGCGAACTCGAGGTGATCGTCGAGGACTCCGAGACGCGAAACGAGGCGGGTGTGAGCGCCGCCCAGCGCCTCGTCCAGCAGGAGGGAGTGCCGATCCTGATCGCCGCGGTGGGAAGCGGCGTCTCGATGGCGATCCACGACAGCGTCGTCGAGGACGCGGACGTCGTCCAGATCAGCCAGAACAGCACGGGGGCGGTGCTTTCGGAGGCGCCGGACCTCCTGCGGACGAGCCCGAGCGGCGCGGCGAAGGGGGCGGCGCTCGCCGACCTCATCGCCGAGGAGGGCCACGATAGCGTCGCCGTCACCTGGGTGAACAACGACTACGGGCTCTCGCTGTCGGAGGTGTTCGAATCGGAGTTCGACGGCGAGGTCGCCTACAACGAGCCCCACGAGGAGGGCGACGCCTCCTACAGCGGCGAGCTCTCGGAGATGGCCGACTCCGGCGCCGACGCCTGGCTCTTCATCACGTACGCCGACGAGTTCATCGTCTTCGTCAACGAGGCGTTCGACCAGGGCTACCACGAGGAGTTTCGCTACTACGGCGCCGAGAGCACGATCGCAGACACGATCCTCGAGAACACCGAACCCGGCAGCCACGACGGGATGATGGGCGTCACCGAGAGCGCGCCGCTCGACCAGGAGAGCTACCAGGAGTTCGAGTCCCGGTTCGAGGAGGAGTTCGGCGAGACCCCGACGGTCTGGTCGGCGTACACCTACGACGCGATCACGCTGAGCGCGATTGCGATCGAGGCCGCGGGGGAGTTCGACGCCGCTGCGATCGAGGAGGTGATCCGCGACGTGACCCGTCCCGAGGGCGAGGAGGTGTTCAGCTTCGAGGAGGCGAAGGAGGTGCTGGCCGACGGCGGACCCGACGACGTCGACTACCAGGGGGTGAGCGGGCCGATCGACCTCGACGAGAACGGCGATCCGACCGGCTTCTACCAGATCTACTCCGTCGAGGACCACGAGTACGCCTACGGCGAGTTCCTCGAGGGATGACCGACTCGCGATCGGACCGGCGAGATCACGGGAGGGTCTCGAGGTAAGCCGTGTGCGCGCTCCAGCTCGTCGCCGACGGCGTCATCTTCAGCTGTATCATCGTCCTGGGTGCGATCGGCCTCTCGCTCGTCTACAACATCGCGAACTTCCCCAACTTCGCCCACGGTGACCTGATGGCCGTCGGGGCCTTCGGCGCGATCACCGCGAACACGGTGCTCGGACTCCCGTTCGTCGTCGCCGCGATCGTCGGGATCGGCGTCGGTGCGGCGGTGGGCGTCGCGACCGAGCGCGTCGTCTTCGAACCGCTCGACGTCGGACCGCTTGAGCTGCTCATCGCGAGCATCGGCGTCGCGCTCTGTTACCGCGCCGTGCTCATCACCGGTTTCGGCTCCGACCCCAGGAGCTACGACGTCGGTGGACGGGGCCGCGTCGAGGTACTCCACGAGGCGACCGGGATCGCCGCCTCGCCCCGGAGCATCGCCATCGTCGCGAGCACGGTCGTGCTCGTCCTCTCGCTGCACCTGTTGTTGCAGTACACCTCGCTCGGGCGGAAGATGCGCGCGACCGCCGACGACCCCGACCTCGCGCGGGTGAGCGGGATCCGGACGAGAACCGTGACGACCGCGATGTGGGTCATCGGTGGCGGGCTCGCCGCCGCCGGCGGGGTCTTCCTCGGACTCGACACGATCGTCCGTCCGCAGATGGGCTTCGACATCCTGCTCGTGCTGTTCGCGGCGGTGATCCTCGGCGGGATCGGGAGCGTCTACGGCGCGATGCTCGGCGGCTTCGCCATCGGGATGGCTCACGAGCTCACCCCGCTCGTGCCGGGGATCGGCACCGAGTACAAGGCCGCCGTCGCCTTCGTCATCATGATCCTGATCCTGCTGTTCCGACCGAGCGGTATCATGGGAGGAAAGGAGTCCGCATGAGCGTCGTCGACGCGGTCCGCGGCCACGTCGACTCGTACTCGCAGGGCGAACGCTTCGCGGCGGTGCTGGTGATCGGCTTCGTCTCGGCGGTCGCCCTCGCGCTCGTCTCCGGCCAGCTCAGCGGGGGCTACCTGCTGTTCCTGCTCGGCCTCGCCGGGATGTACGTCCTACTCTCGCTCGGGCTGAACGTCCAGTGGGGCTACGCCGGGCTGGTGAACTTCAGCGTCGTCGCGTTCTGGGGGATCGGCGCCTACAGCGCGGCGCTCGTGACCGCCCCGAGCGCGCCGATCCCGCTCGAACTACACCCGATCGTCGGCCTCCTCGTGGCGATCGTCGCGAGCGCGGTCGTCGCCCTCCTAATCGCGGTTCCGACGCTCCGGCTCCGGGGCGACTACCTCGCCATCGCGACGCTCGGTTTCGCGGAGGTGATCAGGCTCGTCATGCTCAACGAGCGCTGGCTCACCGCCGGCGGTCTCGGCATCGCCGGCATCCCGCCGATCCTCAGGGGGGTCGGCGAGGCGATCCCGCAGGTCCGTCTCAACCTCGGGATCGCCCAGATCGAACTCACCCGCGGGCTCACGAACTCGCTCCTCGAGTTCCTCGCGGTCACGACGCTCGTCCTCCTGGTCTTCCTCCTGCTTCGGCGGATCCAGTGCTCGCCGTGGGGACGCGTCCTCCGGACGATCCGCGCCGACGAGGACCTCGCTCGCGCGCTCGGCAAGGACACCTTCCGGTTCAAGCTCCAGGCGTTCGTCCTCGGGAGCGTGATCATGGCGATCGCCGGCGTCTTCTACGTCCACTTCAACCGGTATCTCGATCCCTCGGATCTCATGGCGATCGAGACGTTCTACGTCTGGATCGCGGTGATCCTCGGGGGCAGCGGCAGCAACCGCGGCGCGATCCTCGGCGGGCTCTCGGTGATCGCGATCCTCGAGGGGACCCGGCTGGTCAACGCGCTCCCGCTGCTCGCGGGGGTCGACATCGCTCCGCTCCGGCTCTTCCTGATCGGGCTGCTCGTGATCCTCGTGGTCCGGTACAAGCCGGACGGACTGTTGCCCCCCCAGCACGAACACATCTGGCCGGAGGCGGCCCGGGAGGCGGACAGATGACCGTCTCCGAGCAGGACGACCGATCCGGGTCCGAACGCGGGGAGCCGTTGCTCTCGATCGACGGGCTCAGGAAGGAGTTCGGCGGACTCGTCGCGGTCGACGACGCCACGTTCTCGGTCGAGCGCGGCTCGATCACGGGGCTGATCGGCCCGAACGGGGCCGGGAAGTCGACGCTGTTCGACCTCGTCTCCGGCTTCCACACCCCCGACGCCGGGACGGTCGAACTCTCCGGGCGCGACGTCACCGGGGTCGCACCCCACGAGGTGGCCCACGAGGGGCTGATCAGGACCTTCCAGACCCCACGTCGCCTCGAGGGGATGACCGTCAGGGAGAACATGCTGATCGGGCCGGCCGGACAGACCGGCGAGTCGGTGCTCTCGCTGCTGACCGCCCCGGGGACCGTCGAGGACGAGGAGCGAGCGAACCTCCGGCGTGCCGAGGAGATGCTCGAACGCTTCGAGATCGCACACCTCGCGAGACAGCCCGCGACCGAGCTCTCGGGCGGCCAGCTCAAACTCCTCGAGCTCGCTCGCGCGATGATGGCCGACCCCGACGTGCTGTTGCTCGACGAGCCGGTCGCGGGGGTCAACCCCGTCCTCGAGGCGAAACTCGCCTCCTACGTCCGCGAGCTGAACGACTCGGGGATCACGTTCCTGATCATCGAACACGACATGGAGTTCATCATGGGGCTCGCCGATCCGATCGTCGTCCTCGATCGGGGGACGGTGCTCGTCGAGGGCTCGCCCGAGACGGTGCGGGGCGACGATCGCGTGATCGAGGCGTACCTCGGCGGGGGTAGACGATGACCGCCGAGGCCGGAGTCACTGACCTGGGTGGGTCAGAGGCGTCGACGGAACCGGTCCTCGAACTCCGCGAGGTGGACGGCGGCTACGGTGACCTGCAGGTGCTCTACGACCTCTCGCTCGAACTCGGCGAGGGCGAGGTCGTCTGCCTGATCGGCCCGAACGGCGCCGGCAAGAGCACCGTGCTGCGGACGGTCTTCGGCCTCATCGAACCGTGGAGCGGCCGGGTGCTCCTCCGGGACGAGGAGATCTCGGGGACCGCCCCCGAGGAGGTCGTCCGGCTGGGCGTCGGCTACGTGCCCCAGGTCAGGAACGTCTTCGGGTCGCTCACCGTCCACGAGAACCTCCAGGTCGGCGGGGTCGCACGCGAGGACGGCGAGGAGGTGATCGTCGACCTCTACGACCGGTTCCCGCTGCTCGCGGAGAAACGCGGCGCGAAGGCCCGGAGCCTCTCGGGGGGACAACGGCAGGTGCTCGCGCTCGCCCGCGCGCTCGTGATGGAGCCCGACGTGCTGTTGATCGACGAGCCTTCCGCGGGGCTCGCGCCGACCGTCGTCGAGGACGTCTTCGAGAGCGTCCGGACCGTCAACGAGCTCGGGACCTCGATCCTGATGATCGAGCAGAACGCCCGCGCCGGGCTCGGTATCTCGGATCGGGGCTACGTCCTCGACCAGGGGACGGTGAAGTTCGCCGGCGACGCGAGGGAGATCCTCGACCACCCGGAGGTCGCGGAGCTCTACCTCGGCGGCTGAGAGAACCGAGGCGGTTTCGAGCGATCAGCTCGAAGGGATCTCTCGTGCGATCCCTGCTCGAACGGTATCGCCTGCGATCTCAGGGGGAAGGGTTACCCTGGCTCCGTCCGGTCTCTACCGTATGGGCACGCGCTACGAGGAGGGCGACGTGGTGGCGACGCCGAACGGTCGGGGCGTCGTCGCCGCCGTCCTCACCGAGGGGTTCGAGTTCCCGCAGGACGAAGACGACGAGGCCGAGGTGTCCGCATCCGACGGCCGGCCCGCTCACGTCGTCGGCCTCGAATCGGGCGGCTCGGCCGTCTACCGCGCCTCGGCGCTCTCCACGACGGGGTTCGAGGACGAGCCCGAGAGCACCGACGGCGAAGCGCTCACGGAGGTCGTCGACGAGTCGGTGAACGGTCTCGACTCGCTCCCCGAGGGCTGGGACAGAGAGAGCGTCCTCGAGTACTGGGCGGGGATCGGCGGTACCTGGGAGGCGTGCGTCGAGGAGATGCGCGAGGAGTTCGGCGAGGAGCGTGCGAAAGAGCACTGTTCGGCGATGAAGGACGAACTGCTCGGGACCGAACGCTGGCGGAACCGGGTCTGATCGGATCACCCGCCCGAGCCTGCGGTCGTCGTCTCGATCTCGGCCTCCGCGGGGCCCTCGTAGGTCACCGCCAGCCCGAGACACGCGTCCTACGCTTCCCACGACGTGCTCGACGCCGGCGGGGACGTCGAGGACGCTCGGTCACGGAGGGAGTCGCTCGTCCCGGCTACCCGTTTCCGTCCGGTCGGCCTGCCCCGACACCCCCGGCGTCCGAGCCGACCGGCCGGCGTTCGGGGACCGCCCACTCGATCTCGACCCGATCGCCGACCTCGGAGCGGAGCCACGGCTCGTTCACGACCTCGAACGTCCTGTTGCGAGCCTCGGGGGTGAAGAGCGCGCCGACCATCAGCCGGGCGACGTCCGCGCGAGCGATCGGGCCGTAGGCCGTCTCGCCGCCGTCGGTGACGACCGGTACGCCGGTCGCGGGGCCGTCCGTGAGCTTCCCCGGACGAACGATCACGTGATCGAGTCTGGAGGCTCTGAGCCTCGCCTCGGACTCCCCTTTCGCTCGTAACGACCGCCGGATCAGCGCACGGAAGGGAGCCGGCATCGCCTCCCGGGAGTCGCCGACGCCGATCGCACTCTCGTAGACGAACAGGTCGATGCCGACCGACGCTGCGGCGTCGATCAGCCGCCGGACGCCCTCGCCGTCGACCAGTCGACGACCGACGAGGTGTCCCGGTCCGGGCGGCGTGCCGACCGCACAGAGCACCGCGTCACAGCCCTCGACGAGCGACCTCGCGTCGTCAAGTTCGAGCAGGTCCGCCACGGCGACCTCGTCGACCCCACGCCGGGCGAGGTCGGCGGCCTTCTCGGTCGATCGGGTCTGTGCCCGAACGTGCAGGTCGGTGTTGCGGAGCTGGGTGAGGATCTCCCGACCGGTCCCCCCGGTCGCGCCCGCGACGAGCACGCTGTCGATGTCGGCCATACGCCGCTCGACGTTCTCGATCGGCAAAGGAAACGGGCCGGCAACCGAAACCGAGGACGGCCGACCGAAAACCTACTCGTAGAGCCAGGGCTCGTCGATCCGCTCGTACTCGACGAGTTCTCGCTCCTCGAAGAAGAGGTCGATCTCGCGCTCGGCCGAGCCCTCCTCGGTGTCCGAGCCGTGGACGACGTTTCGCCCGAGGTCGAGGCCGAAGTCGCCCCGGATCGTCCCCGGTGCCGACTCGGCAGGATCGGTCTCGCCCATCATCGTTCGCACCTGGGCGACCGCGTCCTGTCCCTCCCAGACCATCGCGAAGACCGGTCCCGAGGTGATGAACTCGGTGAGGTCCTCGAAGAACGGTTTGTCCTCGTGCTCGCCGTAGTGCTCTCTCGCGAGGTCGTCGTCGATGACCATGAACTTGCCCGCGACGAGTTTGAGTCCTCGGGATTCGAACCGGGAGACGATCTCGCCGATCAGACCGCGCTGAACGCCGTCGGGCTTGACCATCACGAAGGTGCGCTCGCTCACGCCTCGGCTTCCTCCTCGTCGGTCGCCTCCGCGTCCTCGGGTTCCTCCGACTCCGTGGCTGCCTCGTCGTCTACGCCGTCCTCGTCTCCTTCGGCCGTCTCCTCGCTCTCGTCAGTGTCCGGGCCCTCAGCCTCGGTCTCGGGTTCGGGCTCGTCGGGCATCTCCGGCTCCTCGGTGGCGCTGGCGGCGCCGACCTCGCCCGCGGCCTTCTCGGCGGCGCGTGCTCGGCCTGCCTTCTCGCCCCTGCCCGCCTCGGTCCACTCCAGGTCGCGGGCCTCGCGACCGAGGAGGTAGTTCTTCTCCGCCTTCGAGTCGGCGAAGTGGAGCACGGTGCCGTCGGTCCGGACGTACATGATCCCGGTACCGGGTTCGATCTCCTTGCCGCTGTAGTCACAGGTTCTCTGTTCGACCATCACTGGCCTCCGATCGAGTCCGCCTCGCGGGCGGTCTCCCTGAGCTGGAGCACGTCGCCGACGCGCACCGGCCCCAGCACGTTCCGGGTGATGATCCGCCCCTTGTTCTCGCCCTCCCGGATGCGACATTTCACCTGCATCGCCTCGCCGTGCATGCCGGTCTTGCCGACGATCTCGATCACTTCGGCGGGCGTCGATCCGCTCGTTCCTTCCTCAGCGCTCATCCGTACTCACCTCACCGAAGGTCCTCGGCCTTGGTGGCGATGTCCTCGACCTCCGCGGACGCCTCGCCCGCGTCGACGATCGCCGCGGCGGCGCTGCCGACCTCGAGGCCGGCGGCCGCCCCGACGTCGTCCTGGGTCTCGATGAACAGGTAGGGGATGCCCTTCTCGTCGGCGAGTTCGGGGAGGTGGAGCACGATCTCCTCGGGCTGGACGTCCTCCGCGATGAGGACGAGCTGTGCGTTACCTCGCTCGATCGCCTTCGTCGCCTCGTTGGTGCCTTTCTTCACGACGCCCGTGTCGCGGGCGACTTCGAGCGCCTCGAGGGCGTCGTCCTGGAGCTCAGCCGGAACGTCGAATTGAACGTATACTGCCATTTGTTGGTTCCTCCTGCACGCGGGTTCTCGCATCCCCCGCCAGTGTCGATCCCGTGTGGCTAGGAGCGTCATGACCCCGCGCAGGCTGTAGGGAGTCGTACCGCCGCCCCGCATAAAAGCGTGTCCAAACGGCCGGCAGCGTGTCACGGGGAACCGATGTCCGGACCGTCGTCGGTCAGCCGAGCAACGGGTTCGGCGTCGCGTCGAACGGGCTCTCGACCTCGATCCCGTTCTCGCGCAGCAGCGCGGTCGTGAGCCGGTCGTGGAGGAACGCCTGCTCGTCGACGTCGAAGCCACGGTACGTGACCTCCGTCACCCAGCCCTTCAGCGACAGGTCGAACCCTGCTGTCAGTACGAGGATACCGTCGAACTCCGGTTCGTAGCCGGCGTCCTCGGAGTAGACCGGTTCGAACGCGTAGGCGGGGTGGAGTTCGTCGCCCAGCAGGTCGTCGAGATACGTTCCGTTCACGGACTCGGCGGCGGCGTACGCGTCCTCGGTCGCTCCCTCGACGGGGGAGGGAAAGAGCACCTGTCCGACCGTCTCCTCGTGGAGGCCGTAGACCCCGCGCGAGGTGTGCATGTCGATCAGGAGATCCGGCTCGTGGGCGAGGAGGAGCTCCCAGACCGCTTCGGCGATCTCGGTCTCGGGCTCCTCGCCGACCGGAAACTGCCGATTGAGGTCGCCGTCCGGGCCGTAGCGTGTCTTCGCCTCGACCGCCGGCCGGTTCGTCTCCGGGACGACGACGACCGTTCCCGAGCCGACCTCGTACCCGGTCGCGACGTGTGCGGCCTCGATCCCGCCCACCTCGTTGCCGTGGACCCCGCCGAGGACGACGGCCGTCGGTCCCTCGACCCCGCTCCGGAGGTGGTAGACCGCGGTCTCGTACTCCGTTCCGTCCATCATCGTGGTGACCTCGCGTCCGGCCTCCGGCACCGACTCGGTCGGCGTGGGGGTGTCGGTCTCCCGGTCGGTCGGCGTGGGCGTGTCGGGGTCGGCGCCCTCGGAGGGCTCGCTCACACAGCCCGCGAGCGCGAGGAGCCCCGTTCCCAGTGCGGAGAGGACGGCGCGTCTTCCCCGGATCCCTTCACTCACTGCCGCTTGATATGACCTGCGACGGCAAGAAGCTCCCGCTTCGGAGGGAAACGCCCATGGGTGAGAGCGCGCTACCCCGTCCATGGACCCCGGGTCGGTCGCCGCCGCGTTGCTCGCGGAGGCCCGCACACTGAACGAGCGTCGGCTGCTCGTCCTCTCGGGCGACCGCGACCGGTGTGAGTCGGCGCTCAGGGAGGTCGTCTCCGCGGTCGAGGTACCGAGATCGAAGACGACGCTCGTGAGCGATCGATCGATCCTCGCCTGCGAGCGGGTCGACCCGGTACGAACCGCGGAGCTACTCGGACGGACGCGAACGGTGGTCGTCTACGACGCCCACGACGTCTGTATCCCGAACGCGCTCGGTCGGGTGACGGGAGCGGTCGACGGCGGCGGGCTGCTCGTTCTGCTCACGCCGTCGCTCGACGCGTGGCCCGACCGGCGCGACGGCTTCGACGAGGGGCTCGCGGTCCCTCCGTTCGAGGCGGAGGAGGTGGGATCGCGGTTTCGCACCAGGCTGGTCGAGACCCTCCGTGCACACCGTGGCGTCGCGACCGTGGACGTGGATGCTGCTCGCGTCGAGTCCGACGGCCTCACAGGCGCACATCCGCGAGCCACCTGCGAGGTCGTCCGTCCTCCCGAGAGCCGTCGGTTCCCGGAGGCCGCCTACGGAGCCTGCCTGACCGCCGATCAGGCGGCGGCGGTGGAGGCGTTCGAGGATCTCATCGAGGGCGGTCGGGCGCTCGTGGTCGAGTCCGACAGGGGGCGAGGCAAGTCGAGCGCGGCGGGGATCGCGGCGGGTGCGCTCGCCGCCGAGGGCGAGACGGTGGTCGTCACCGCTCCCGCACCCAGGAACGCCGACGAGGTGTTCGCACGCGCCCGTGCGCTCCTCTCGGAACTCGGCGCGCTCTCGGCGGGGGCCGAGCGCGACCTGGAGAGCGACGAGGGCGGCTCCGTTCGGTTCGTCGCCGCGACCGAGGCCGTGGCCGCGGAGCCGGACGTGCTGATCGTCGACGAGGCCGCGGCGCTCCCGGTCTCGCTGCTTACCGGCTACCTCTCGGTCCCGAGGGTGGCGTTCGCCACGACGATCCACGGCTACGAGGGGGCCGGACGGGGGTTCTCCGTCCGGTTCCGGGGCCGCCTCGACGAGGCCGCCCACGAGCTCCGCGAGGTCAGACTGGACACGCCGATCCGCTACGCCCCGGGCGATCCAGTCGAGGTCTGGTCGTTCCACGCGCTCGCGCTCGACGCCCGGCCGGCGGTCGAGGGGGTGGTGAGCGGGGCGGGTCCCGAGAACGTCCGGTACGAGCGGCTCGATCCGGAGCGGCTGATGGGGGACGAGCGACTCCTCTCCGAGGCGTTCGGCCTGCTCGTGAGCGCGCACTACCGGACCGAACCGGACGACCTCGCCCGCCTGCTCGACGCGCCGAACCTCTCGGTCCGGGCGCTGACGTGGGAGGGTCACGTCGTGAGCGTCGCGTTGCTCGCACGCGAGGGTGGTCTGGACGCCGACCGGCGCGAGCGTCTCTCCGGTGGCGAACGGATCCGCGGGAACATGATCCCCGACCTGCTCACGAGTCAGCTCAGGGATCCGGACGCCGGGGCGCCGGTCGGCGTTCGGATCGTCAGGGTCGCGACCCATCACGCGGTCAGATCGCGAGGACTCGGTTCCCACCTCCTCGGTCGGATCGAAGCGGAGGTCGGACCGGACGTCGACTGGCTGGGGACGGGCTTCGGCGCGACGCCCGCGCTCCTCTCGTTCTGGCACGGCAACGGCTACAGGAGCGTCCACCTCTCGACGACGCGGAACGACGCCAGCGGCGAGCACTCGGTGGTGTTGCTCCGACCCACGGACGAGGCGGGACGGGCGCTCTCCGAGTACCACGGGACGTGGTTCGCCGACCGGATCGAGGGGATGCTCACCGACGCCCTCCGCGAGGTGGACCCGGACGTGGTGCGGGTGGTACTTCGGGCGACAGAGGCGGAGACGACGCCCTCGCTCTGCGACCGGGACCGCCGCCTCGTAGAGAGCGCTGCGGCGGGCTTCGCGACGCTCGAGGTCGATCCGTCCCCGTTCAGACGGCTGGCACTCACACACCTCCTCGATCCGACGGACGGGGCGATCACCGCCCGCGAGGAGCGCGTCCTCGTCTCACGAGTGCTCCAGGCCCACAGCTGGGAGGAGGTCGCCGACCGGGAGGGCTACGTCTCGGCACGGATGTGCATGCGCGCGTTCGGCGAGACGATCGGGAGGCTACTCGATCGACACGACGCGACGGCCACGGCACCGGGCGGGGAGGCGAGCCGATGAGCGGGGAGCGACCGACGTGTGCCGAGGAGGGCTGTGATCGGCCCGCGGCGGTCCGTCTACACGTGCCGTGGGCCGAAGAGCGCGACGTCTGTACCGCACACGGTCGGAGTGCGGCCCAGCAGGAGGGGGTCGTCGCCGAGCCGCTCGAGGATGCGTTCGAGGACTGGCAGTGAGCCGAGGTGCGTGCCGCCGTCCGACGGCGTAGCTCGCCGTCGACCACTCGAATCGGGTGACTGTGACCTGATCGAGCGGGCCTTCACTCCATCAGGCCGGATTCGATAGGTGCCGACCGTTCGATCCGCGAGGACGTCCAGTGATGCCCGCGAGGGCCGCTCGCCGATCGCGAACTCCCTACGGGTGCGCGAAGTACGCGACCGATCGCTCCACCTCGTGTGAGTCGACACGAGCGTAGCCGACGCGCTCGAACTGGACGACCTCCCCCTCCTCCGTACTCACGAACCCCGGCTCCGCCCGTCCCTCGTCGTCGCCCTCGGGCGTCCGGAGCGTCACCGACACGCTCCCATCGACCGGAACCCAGTGGACCACGTCGACGTCGCCGTCCCTGACTACCTCGATTCCCTCCCCGGTGAACTCGAAGGCGTCGCGGATGTGCCGTACACAGCCCAGTCCCTTCAGCCAGACCCGTTCGCCGTGTCCGGGGAGGTCCTCACCCTCGACGAGTACTGCGGGACCGACCGGGATCTCGCGCACGCCTCTTTCCTCGTGGTTCGGATGTCTGGGTGGGGTCGCCGTCTCCGGACCGCCGATCACCGTCCGCTCGACGCCGTCGCGGACGAGGAAGTAGCGATCGGCCCCCTCGTCGACCAGTTCGCGGTTCTTCGCGTAGAGCGTCGACATCGCGAGGTCGACGTCGCTCGTCGAGGTCCCTAGCTCAGTCATCGCCTCTGTGAGCGCCTCGCCTCGGATCCCCCGGCGGCGCACGCTCGCGATCGTCGGCGCGCGCGGGTCGTCCCACCCATCGAGTGTCCCTGCCTCGATTAGCTCGGCGATCCGGGAGGTGCTCATCTTCACGTCGTACGCGTCGACCTGCACCTTCCCCCAGTGCATCACCTCGGGGTACTCCCAGTCGAAGTAGTCGTAGAGAAATCGCTGGCGTTTCGCCGAGTCCTGCAGGTCGATCCCACGGACGATGTGGGTGATCCCGGTGAGCTGGTCGTCGATCGCGCTCTGGAAGTCGAGCAGCGGCCAGCAGCGGTACCCGGCGGCCTCCTCCCGGGGATGTGGCGTATCCACCATTCGGAAGGCGACCCAGTCCCGGAGCGCCGGGTTCCTGTGCTCGATGTCGGTCTTCACGCGGAGGACCATCTCCCCGGCGTCGTACTCGCCACGGACCATCGCCTCGAACTCCTCCATGGTCCTCTCGGGCGCGTTCTCCCTGTTCGGCGACGGTTCGCCGGCGTTCTTCAGCTCCGAGAACTCCGCGGCGGGCAGGTCACAGGTGTACGCCCCGCCGGCCTCGATCAGTTCCCTCGCGTGATCGTAGTACGTCTCGAGCCGGTCGCTCGCCCGGAGCACCTCGTCGGCCTCGAAGCCGAGGTACTCGATGGCGTCGAGGATCGCGTCGTAGGCGTCGAGATCCGGCCGCTTGGTTTCGGGATCCGTGTCGTCGAACCGACAGAGCATCCAGCCGTCGTAACGCTCCTTGTACGTGCCGATCACCGCCGGCATCCGGGCGTGACCGAGGTGCCATGGGCCGTTCGGGTTCGGCGCGAGGCGCATCCGGACCTGGTCGTACGCCTCGACGTTCGGCAGGTCCGAGAGCGTTCGCTCCTCGTCGTCGGCTGCCGCCTCGGCCTCGAGTTCGGCGACCAGCTCCGGTGAGAGCTCTTCGAGGCGATCGCGGCGCTCCCCGGGCGTGCGTTCGTTCACCCGCGCCACGACCGGCCCGACGATCCCCGGTATCTCGCCTCCGTGGGGGCGGAACTCCGGGTTCTCGCCCATCAGCGGTCCCATGATCGCGCCGACCTCCGCCTCGCCCTCGTGTTTCACCGCGTTGTAGAGCGCGTGACGCTCCGCTTCGCGCTCGATCCGGTCCCGAAGATCGTTCTCCATGGTCGCGAGTAGTCAGAGGGGTGTGAAAACACATCGGAATCCCCACCGTTCGAGGGGTTCGGATCGGATCCAGGCCACCGAGGTCCTCGCGTCGAAGACCACTCGCGGGAACCTCTCCCTGCATATACAGGCAACGGATGAATACATATCTGAGACGGATCGACAGGTGCGCGGGTGTTCGTGCCTTCTGACACGTCCGCGTGCCCCTCATACGGGGTTTCCGTGCCGGTTCCGATCGTCTACGTCGACGTTCCTCCGAACAGAGTTCCGTTCTGATGGTACCGTGAGTCGAATCTGGTCGGATCGACGGCAGGTCTCCCGAGCGATTCGCCACCCTCTACGACGAGGTCAGCGACGAGGGCGCCCGAGTGGGGGCCGAGCTGGAGCCCCGTCGGTCCGTGACCGGTCGCGAGGTAGACCCCCTCGACCGTCGGGACCCGCCCGAGGAGCGGGAGTCCGTCGGGGGTCGTCGGCCTGAGTCCGACGCGAACCTCGGAGAGCGACGCGTCGCCGAGTCCCGGTGCGACCCGGAGCCCCTCCGAGAGGACCTCGTGGACGCCACGGGCGGTCGTCCTCGGGTCGAACCCGGAGCCCCGCTCGCGCGTCGCGCCGAACGCGACGCGGCCGTCGGGCCAGGGGACGACGTAGTGTCCCCGGAACGGGCTCACGATAGGCCACGACCCCACGTCCTCGCGCCCGGTCTCGACGTGGACGATCTGACCCCGCTGCGGTTCCACCGGGACCTCGAACCCCAGCTGGTCGGCGAACCCCGTGGACCAGGCGCCGCCGGCGATCACTACCGCGTCGGCCTCGTACTCTCCTTCCGCCGTCTCGACACCCCCTACCCGGCCCTCGTTGGCGAGCAGGCGCTCCGCGCTCCCCTCGACGACCGAGAGCCCGTGACCCACGCCAGCCCGCCTGAGCGCACCCTCGAAGACGCGACCGTCGACGCGGGCGGCGTCGTCGTAGAGGAGCGCGCGTCGGACCTCGGCGAGCGGCGGGAACCGTTCGCCTGCCTCCTCGGAGGAGAGCCGGGAGAGCGCCGCCGACCGGGGGTGGCCGGTCTCCCGCTCTCGTCGCTCGATGACGCTACGGAGTTCGTCGAACGCCGCCGTCTCCTCCTCGTCGACCGCGACCTGGAGGATGCCACAGCGCTCGACCCCGGTTGGGCCGTCCTGTTCGCGTTCGACGGCCTCGACGAGATCGAAGTAGGCGTCGAACGCCTCGACCGCGAAGTCGAACCAGGCTCCCTCTCTCGAACTCGTCGGGGGCGAGACGATTCCGGCACCTGCGTCCGTCGCCCGGCCCTCGTCGCGGCGGTCGATCAGCGTCGTCTCCACGCCCGCGCTCGCGAGGTGGTAGGCGACCGACGAGCCGACGATCCCGCCACCGACGACGATGGTCTCCATGCACCGGGATCGTCGGGGACGGTGAAAACTGACCGGGTGGCGGCAGCCGTGCACGCTCGCGAACCTTCTTGGGTCGACGCGGTGAGCACTCCGTATGAAGGTCGGCGTCATCTCCGACACCCACGACAACGTCGCGGCGACCGAACGCGCCGTCTCGCGCTTTCGCGAGAACGGCGTCGAGACGGTGATCCACTGTGGGGACGTCATCGCACCACCGATGATCCCGCTGTTCTCCGGGTTCACGCTCCACGGCGTGCTCGGGAACAACGACGGCGAGGTCGCTGGCCTGAAAGCGGCGTTCGACGACCTCGGCGGAGAGAGCGAACTCCACGGCCGCTTCGCCGACCTCGAGTTCGACGGGGTTCGTCTCGCGGTTCTCCACGGCGAGTCGCTCGACGACGTGGAAGGTTACGCGGAGTCGGGCGAGTACGACTACGTCTGCTACGGTCACCACCACGAGCGCGAGGAGCGATCCGTGGGCGAGACGACGGTGATCAACCCCGGCGCACACTTTCCGCTGGTCGAAGCGAACCATCGAACGGTAGCCCTCCTCGACACGGAGACCGGTGAGGTCGAGTTCCTCGCGGTGGCCTAGACGAGCGGCGTAGCTCCGATCCGTTCGGCGGCCGACCCGTCGCAGACCTCGAACCGATCGGGGTGGAGGATCGCCGCGAAGAGCTCTAGCGTGTCGACAAGCCGTGGACCGGGCCGGTTGACGTAGTGGTTGCCGTCCACCGCGTAGACCGCGCCGGCTCCCGCCGCGGCGAGGTCGCCGAAGTCGGGCCGGTCGGTGAGTTCGGACGTCTCCCGGACCGTCCGCTCGAGGCCGAACCCACAGGGTGCGGCGATCAGTACCTCCGGGTCGTACTCGGGGACAGCGGTCCACTCCCGGACGGTCGAGCGCGCGCCCGGTTCGGCCATCCCGTACTCGCCGCCGGCCCACTCGACCATCTCCGGTATCCAGTGGCCGGCGACCATCGGCGGCGAGAGCCAGTCCAGCACGACCGCTCTGGGTCGCTCCTCGACGTCCCTCGTTCGTCCCCTGACCCGCTCGATCCGTGACCGAAGCCCCGCGACGAGGCCCCCTGCCCGGTCGGGCCGGTCGAGGGCGTCGCCGATCCGTTCGACGTCCGCCAGAACGTCCCCGACGCTGTGGGGGTCGGTCGTGAGCACCCGACAGTCGAGGCCGAGTCGCTCGACCGCCCGCTCGACGAGCACCGAGTCGACCGCACAGACGTCACAGATACCCTGCGTGACGATCAGGTCGGGGTCGAGCACCGAGAGCGTCTCCAGGTCGATCTCGTAGACGCCCCCGTGCTCGCGCTTGGCGCTGACGACCTGTTCGTCGATCGTCGCGCTTTCTGCACCTGGATCGACGTGGGAGCGGTTGACCGCCGGGAGGTCACGCACCCGGTCTGGGTGGTCGCACTCGTGGGAGACGCCGACGGGATCGAGTCCGAGCGCACAGACGATTTCCGTCGCCGACGGTAAGAGGGTGACGACGCGCATGGGTCGCGTACGGATCGGAGAGCGTTAACTGGTGGGTCGGAAGCGGTCGGGTGGGGATGTGGATGTCGCCAGGATCGCCAGAGAGGGTTGCGCTCATGGACTCCACCCGACGAACGAGGGTAGTACCCCGACGGGCTAAAACGGTCGAGTCCGTTGGAAGGTTTTCACGCGGTTTCGCGCCGCGGTCGACGTTTCACCCGAGTTCGCACCCGCGTACCCTCCTCCCCGCACGCTGATCTCTCGTCAACGTGGCTATAAATCACCGGTTAACCCTGAGCCGGTGCGGCCGCTCTCGGCCGCGGCCGCCACGCCAAAGGGTGCGGGTTTTACGTACCGGCCGTGTAGAGGGGGGATATGGCCGCGAACGAGGTGCCGCCGGAGCTGGTGACGCTCGTTGAGAAGATGCAGACGGAGTACCGTGACTCCGAGTACGACATCGCCGTCGCGCTCGCCGAGGCTCACGGACCGCTCACCGTCGAAGAGCTCGCCGACGAGACCGGCTACACGGAGCGGACGATCAAAAAGCGCGTCGGGACCCTGGAGGAGGCGCTCCGTGGCGACCCGCTGATCGACGTCGACGACGACGGCGGAGCCGAGCTCCACCCCAGGCTCGCGGAGGCGCTCCGCGAGGCGAGCGCGTAGTCTGACAGAAGACTCATTACAGGGACCCCCCAGAGAATCGACTGCGGGGTACGCTGTGACGACCGACCGCCGTACGTCCCCGCAAACGCCCCAACTGCCCTTCCCCTCCCCCTTTCTGAACTTCTCACACCCGGGCGGGGAGGCAGCTTATCGCCGACCGAGGGCGAGCGTCCCGACGACCAGCGTGCCGAGGACGAGCATGACCGCCAAGGTCGCCGGGTCGGCCGCCGGGACGAGGGAGGTCCTGAGCACCGGCTCGCCCGACGACGACAGCGACCGGGCGAGGTGGACGAACGCGCCCGATCCGATGACGAGCAGCGCTGAACCGACGAGCCCCCAGACCATCCCGATCCACACCTCCTCGCTCATCCGAGAACGTATACGGTAGAGATAAATATTCTTTTTGGCAGTTCGATGGGGGCCGGCAACCCTACCGGTGGGGTTTCGTGGAAGCCAGTGGTGGGATTCGAACCCACGAACTCTCGATTACAAGTCGAGTGCTTGTACCACCCAAGCTCCACTGGCGCGCATACGTGAGCTAACGGTCGGGGGGGTTATCGGTTTCGACTCGTTTCTCGAACTCGATCCGGTGGGGGTCGTAGCCGTGTCTCCGATAGAAGCGTCGCGCCGCCTCGTTCGCCGCGAGCGTCTCGAGCGAAACGGCCTCCGCGCCCTCCTCTACGAGGCCGACCTCGGCCGCTGCGAGTAGCCGGGAACCGATCCCGGTGCCCCGGTTCTCGGGGCTGACGAAGAGGTTGTGGACCACTCCTCGATCGGCGTCCGTCTCGTAGAGGCGCTGTTCCATCGAGAAGCTAACGAAGCCGACGATCCGATCGGCGTCCGAGGCGACGACCACGCCCCCCGAGATCGCGTGGCGACCGATCGACTCGCGAATCCGGTCGCGGTTCTCGCCGCTGCGGAGGTGTGAGCCGTGTGCTCGCTGACCCTCGGCGAGCTCGACCCAGAGGTCGGCGACCGCGTCGGTGTCCGAGACCGTCGCCGGACGGATCGACAGCTCCTCGCGCTCCATCGGGCCTACGCGCCCCGACAGTCCGCACAGACGCTCTCGCCGTTGACCGTCTGGAGCCCGGGCATGAGCGAGCCACAGGCCTCACAGACGCTCTGTGTGGAGTAGGTGTCGTCCTCGGACCGCTCGCCTCGCCCCCGGTTCTCGCGGTCGAACTCCCGGTCGCGCTCCCGATCACGCTCGTGTTCGTGGTCGAGCGACGAGAGCGCGCTCGCCGAGGCCGCGACGACGTCCTGGGTCGTGAGGACGCCGACCGGCTCCTGGCCGTTCATCACCAGCAGGTGGCTCATCTCCTCCGAGGAGAGCGTCGCGGCAGCGTCGGCGAGGCCGTCACCGGGAGAGACGGTCGGGCAGCCGGCGCTCATTGCGTCGGCGATCGGCGTGTCGGTTCCGGAGGGCGAGGTGAGCGAGGCGAGCAGGTCGCGTTCGGTGACCATGCCCACCGGCTCTCGCCCCCTGAGGACGACGACGCCCGAGACCCCGTCGGCCAGCAGCACGTCGATGACCTCGCCGACGGAGTCGGACTCGCTGACCCCGACGAACTCCCGGGTCATGACGTCCCGGACGGTTACTTCGTCGACCATGATACACCATTACACACCGTCGGTATAAAATGTACCTCCGGCAGGTTTATTCCCGGCTGTCGTGTAGGAGACGAGATGGAGCGGCGAACTCGATCGGCGTCCCCCGCCCGCGGCAGGTCTCGAGGGCGTGTTTCGCCGACATCCCCGCGCCGTGTGCGTTCTCTCCCCTCCCGACGCCGACTCTGAGCGAGACGTCGACGGCCTCCTCGACGTGGGCGATCGTCTCGCGGAACGCCGTCTCCTCGAGCCCGGAACAGACCGCGATGAAGTTGTCCCCGCCGACGAAAAACGAGAGCGAGTCGTACTCGGCGTAGAGATGTCTCGTCAGCTCGGCGTAGCCCCGTTCGATGTCGATGAACGCCGAGAATGCGTCGACCTGGTCGGTGTACTCGCCGGTCGCGTCGACGACGTCGAAGTGGGCGATCTGGACGTCCTCGTCGGTCGCGAACTCGGGGTCGATCGTCCGACCCCTGAGGATCTCGCGGCGGGCGGCCTCCTGGGCGCTCCCCGCTTCCTGGAGCTGGCTCGTCGCGTCGCGGAGCGCGCCAGCCGGCGTCGTCCCCGTCGCGGTCGAGAGCGAGAGCGTCACCGGATAGCGGTTCCCGATCGACTCCTGGATGCGGGCGTGACCCTCCACGTCGATGCCGTTCGTGACGGCGATCATGTTGTCGAAGCGAGTGAAGAAGACGTAGCCGTCGCGGTTGCCGATCTGCTGGCAGAGGTCCGCATACAGCCGCGACTGTAGCGTCTGGAGGTCGACCTCCCGACGGGGCTCGGGGGTGACGGTCCACGGGCCGTAGTTATCGATCTGGATGAGGGTGACCTGCGTGTTCGTCACGGTTGGCGGGGCTACGGAGGGCGGTGACATAAATCGAGTGAACCGCTCGTCCGAACCGGGAGGTTGAACCCGTCGGCGGGTCGAGGGTGGGCCATGACCATCCCGTCGCTCGTCATCGGTATCGCCGGGGGGACCGGCGCCGGGAAGACGACCGTCAGCAGGGAGATCACCGGGGGGATCGCCGAGGGCGTCACACACATCCCCCTCGACAACTACTACGCGGAGGATCCGACGCTCTCGTTCGACGAGCGCCGAACGGCGAACTACGACCACCCCTCGGCGTTCGAGTGGGAGCTCGTCGTCGAACACCTCGAACTGCTCCTCTCGGGCCGGTCGATCGAGATGCCACAGTACGACTTCGAGGCCCACGCCCGGACCGACGAACGGGTCACGGTCGAGCCGACGGACGTAGTCGTCGTCGAGGGGCTGTTCGCGCTCTACGACGAGCGGCTCACCGAGATGCAGGACCTCCGGATCTACGTCGAGACCGACGCCGACGTCAGGATCCTCCGGCGGATCCGCCGCGACGTCCTCGACCGTGGTCGCGAACTCGAGGGCGTGATCGAACAGTACCTCTCGACGGTGAAGCCGATGCACGAGCAGTTCGTCGAGCCCACGAAGCGACGGGCGGATCTCATCCTCCCGGAGGGCGCCAACAGCGTCGCGATCTCGCTCTTACAGGGGATGGTCGACGCGGAGTTCGAGGAGGAGAGTCGACGCTGGGAGCGGACGATGGCGAGAGAGAACGATCCGACGGTCGCGCTCGAGTACGACGTCGACTGATTTTCCGACTACGCGCGTTTTACCTCGGGGTTCGCCCCGACCGGGTGGTAGTCCCAGAAACCGCCCTCGCGCATCGCCCGACCGATCGCGCGGTGGAACTCGAGGATGTCCTCTACCTCTTCGACGTCGACGTGAGCGAGGATCTCGCGCGCGGGGACCACTTTCTCCGAGTTGATCCGGATCGGGTGGTCGCCGACGCGGGCCTCGAACTCCGAGAACGTGAGCGGGAAGTCGTCGTCCTCGTCGACCTTCTTCGCGAAGACCGCCATGTCGTACTTGCGCATCCCCTCGCTTCCCTCCTCGCCGTCCGGGTCGTGCGGCCAGTCCATGTACCGAGTCGAGGCGGTCCGCGCAAAAGCGTTTCCGTCCCGAACCCGACACGCCAAAGAGCCGTCGGCCCGAACTTCGGGCGATGGAAAACGCATCCGAAGTCCGGCGGGTCTCCGCGATCCGGGTCCTCGGCGAGAGCGTCGGCGTCGCGGTCGCGGGCTTTCTGGTGGGGATCGTCTTCACGTTCGCCGCCGCGGCCGTCCTCCTCGCGAGCGGCGTCCCGCTGCTCGAACAGCCGTTGATCGAGATCGTCGTGAGCGTCGTGATGCTCCAGGGGGTCGGTTTCGGCTCCGTCGCGCTCGGCTACATCTACTTCAGCCGTCACGGCTTCGACATCCTCTGGCTGCGCGTGCCGACGCTCTCGGACGTCATCTGGACGGTGCTCGGGCTGGTGGGTCTGTTCGTCGCCCTGATCGCGCTCAACCTCGTCCTGCTGACCTTCGGGGTCGAATCCGCCGAACACAGCATCGTCGGCCTCGGCGGCGAGAACCCCGAGATCCTGCTCGTGATGATCCCGCTGTCGATCCTGCTGATCGGCCCCGGCGAGGAGCTCCTCTTCCGGGGCGTGATCCAGCGGATCCTCGTCGACCGCTTCGGCATCTGGGCCGGAATCGCCGTCGCGAGCGTCATCTTCGCCGTGGCCCACGTCGGCGCGCTCGTGGCGACCGACCCGGCACAGCTCACCTCCACGCTCGGCATCTACGTCGCGCTGAGCCTGATCCTCGGCGGGGTCTACGAGAGGAGCGGGAATCTCGTCGTCCCGTCGGTGATCCACGGCCTGTTCAACGCGATCCAGTTCGGCCTGCTCTACTACACGCTCACGAGCGACGTCGACCTCGCGACGCTGCTCGTGGTCGGCTGAGGAGTCGAGGCCGAAGGAGACGACGCCCATTTGGTTCTCTACGGGCGAGTACGGGAATGGACGACGACCGGGAGGGGACGGCGTACGACCGCCTCGACGAACAACCGACCGTCGACGAGTTCCTCCGGCTGCGAGAGGCGGCGGGGATGGCCGAGAGGGGACGGGAGGCGGTCGAACGCGGCCTCCCCGGCTCGCTCGTCGCCGTGACCGCCCGCGTCACCGGGGAGGTCGTCGGCATTGGCCGCGTCGTCGGCGACGGCGGGAGCGTCTACGTGATCGCGGACGTGGCGGTCGATCCGCGGTATCAGGGGGAGGGGATCGGCTCCGCGATCATGGATCGACTGATGGTGTTCGTCGGAGAGGACGCGCCGGAGGGTGCGTCCCTCACGCTGATCGCGGACGTCGAGGGCTTCTACGAGAAGTGGGGGTTCGAGCCCGTCGCGCCCGCCTCGCGGGGGATGTATCTCAGGACGGGAAAATAGGAGAACTCAGATCTCGGGCTGTCCACGCTCGACCGGCCGTTCCCTGGTCTCGATCGGGTGGAGCTCGCCCCAGGTTCGGCCGATGATCGAGTAGGCCGCGACGCCGGCGTAGAAGCCGATGAACGCGCCCGCGATCTGGCCGAGGATCGGGACCATCCCGACCACCGCGGCAGCGACGACGCCGACGAAGATCACGGCGAGCGCCCAGAGCCAGCCGGTCGCGTAGGTCGCGCTCGTCCAGACGGGTTTGAGTTCGGCGAGATCGAAGCCCGCGCCGATCGTCCGGTGCTCGGCGACGTTCGCGAGCGCCGCGGGGGTGAGGTACGCCATCGCCAGCGTCAGGACGACGCCGACGAGGAAGCTCACCAGCAGGCCGAGGAACCCGACCGCGGCGAGCGCGTCGCCGCCCATGAAGCCGAGGCCGCTGATCAGGACCAACACGCCGACGACGACCGCCGGGATCAACCCGTAGACGACCCCGACGACGACCGCTTTCAGCCCGTCGAGACCGAGGTCGCGCCAGTCGTCGAAGACCGGCGGCTCCTCCTCACCCCGGGCGGTCCGGTCGAGCACCCGCAGGAGGTAGCCCGCGAGGAAGACGATCGGGACGAGCAGGAAGCTCAACAGCGCGAGGACCCCACCGATGAGGACCGTCTCGACGACCTTCTCGCTCCGCCGAGGATACTCGAGCGCCTCCATCAGCATCGCCAGTCACCGTCCGATACACACCGTACACCGCACGTCGTGATCCGTTTCATTAGTAGCTCCGTACTGATGGCTCTCGAACGAACGAGTCTCAGTGGAGGTAGTACGACGTAGGAGAATATAGCTGTATCGTTCGTGATATGTGTGCGCACGGAACCGCACCCGGCGGGGTCGTCCCGGTAGTTCGGTTCGTCCCACCGTTTCGGCCGCTCGCCGTCTCGGCACGTCACCCCGAAGGACCGCTCGGAAAACCGCCTCAGATTCGCCTAAAGACGTACGGGCCAGTCACTCCTTTTTCCCTTCGCTTCGCTCGCAAAATCTGCCCGGAAACCGCTCACAGCCGCTTCGAGACGTAGGGGCCGTCCTGGTGGTAACCGAGCTTGTTCCGGTAGTACTCCCGCGCCCCGATGCCGCTGATGACGCTCACCTTCTCGAACCCCGCGTCCGCCGCGAACTCCTCGGCCGTCGCCATCAGTCGCTGGCCGTAGCCCTTGTGCTGCCAGTCTTCCTCACCTGCGCTCTCCTCGCCTACCGAGACCTCGCTCCCGTAGACGTGGAGCTCGCGCACGAGCGCGGCGTCCTCCAGTTCGCGTCTGACGGGATCGCCGGGGAATCGCAGCCGGCAGAACCCGACGAGCAGCCCCTTCTCTCCGTCCTCGAAGCTGATGAAGTGCTCCGTGCCGCCCGCCGCCTCGTAGGTAAGTACGTCGAGTTCGACGGATTCGGGCTCCTCCTCGTTCATCCCGACCTCGCGACACCGGATACAGTCACACGTCCAGCCGTGCTCGGCCATCCGCTCTCTCGCGAGCTGTCGTAAATTCGACTTCCAGACCCCCGCGTCGATGAAGTCCGCGGGGATATCCCGCTGGACGCGCTGGAGCCTGACGTATTTCGGAAGCATCGACTTGATCTCCGCGACGAGTTCTGCCGCCTCCTCGTTCTCCAACGGCTCGTACTCCCCGCGACGCCACATGTCGTACGTCCTGGTCCCGCGAACGATCAGCATCGGGTAGATCTTCAGGTAGTCAGGGCGCCACTTCGGCTGCTCGAACAGCCTCCGAAAGTCCTCCAGACACATCTCGTGGCTCATCCCCGGCTGGCCGGGCATCATGTGGAAGCCGACCTTGAACGCCGCGTCCCGAAGCCGCCGGTTGGCGTCGACCGACGCCTGCATACCGTGCCCGCGGTGCATCTCCCGGTTGATGCGCTCGAACGTCGTCTGGACGCCCACCTCCACCTTCGTCCCCCCCAGGCCGAGCATCCGGTCGATCTGCTCGGGGTCACACCAGTCGGGCTTCGTCTCGAACGTCGTCCCGATGTTTCTCACCCGTGCCGTCTCGTTCTCCGCGATCACGTCCTCGAGGTACCGGAACTCGTACTCCCTGGGGTCCTGCGCGAAGCTCTCGCCCTCCGCAGGGTTCGGGTCGCTCTCCACGTCGTAGTCGTTCATCGCCTCCAGTGCCCGTTTGACGAAGTGCTCCTGGTAGTCGTGGCTCCGGGCGGTCATCGTCCCGCCCATCAGGATCAGTTCGACTTTGTCCACCGGATGGCCGATCTCCCTGAGCTGTTCGAGCCGAAGCGTGACCTGCCCGTACGCGTCGTAGTCGTTCTGCACGCCGCGGGCGGCCGCGGGCTCGTGGCCGGTGTAGCTCTGGGCGCTGTCGAACTCGCTGGCCGGGCCGCCGGGACAGTAGAGACACTTCCCGTGAGGACACATCTGTGGCGAGGTCATGATCGCCACGGGCGAGACCCCCGAGGCGGTTCGGACGGGCTTTCGCCTGACGACCGCCTCGACCGTCTCGCGCTCGCCGTCGGGGGCGTGATCGAGGATCTCCGAGTTCGTCGGCACCTTCGGCGAGGAGAAGCGCGAACACGCCTCGAGCTTCGCCGACTCCAGGTCCTCGCGCTCGATCTCGCCCGCGACGATCCGCTCGGCGAGCAGCCGGCAGGTCCGCGAGAAGCCGTCGCCGACGCTCTCGCTCACGCGGACCACCCGGGCGTTTCGCCGGTCATCGTCATCACTCGCACACGCGCCTCGAAAAGGGTGTCGCTCGGTCTACGCTCGCTGGACCTGGATGACCTCGGAGATCGCCGAGAGCGTCGCCTCGTGGACCGCGTCGCGGCGACCGATCAGGAACTCCAGCCGACCGTGACGCGTCCCACGGACCGCGAGTCCGGCGTCCGGCACCCGTTCCTCGACGCGCTCGGCGAGCGCCCCGACGTCGAGCTCCTCGGTGCTTCTGATCCGGAGTTCGGATTCGTCGAGCCCGAGCAGGACGAACGGCTCCTCGTCTCTGAGCTCCCTGAACAGCGCGTCGAGCAGCAGCGACGTCGGCGGGAAGTCGAAGCGGTGGGTGTAGGCGTCGGTGTCGAGCGACGCGACGTGAAGTCCCTCCCTGTCGTGGACCTCGACGTTCGGCCGCGCCGTCTCGAGTTCGGACTCGAGTTTCACGCGGAACTGCTCGGAGACGTGTGAGGCCAGCCCCCGGACGCCGTCGTCGTCCCCGAAGAGCAGATCCGAGATCAGCTCGCGCTTGTCCTCGTAGGCCTGGTAGTACGCCTCGAGGGCGACCGCCTCGCGGAGTTCGCGCAGCCCGCCCTCGTCGTAGCCCGCCTCCGCCGCGAGCTCCGCGTAGACCTCGGGGACCGACTCCCAGTAGCTCACCGCGGGGAGGTGTGCGAGGTCCCCTCTGGCACCGTCGTCGACGACCGCCGCGACGTTCGCCGCGAGCGCGGTCGTCGTCACGCCCTCGCCGGTGAGCACCGTCTCGACGCGTTCGGCGACCGCGTCGTCGATCCGGCCCGCGTCGATCACCAGGCGGTCGACGCCGTAGACGTCGAGCAGGCCGATGCCGTCGGCCGATTCTCGGGTCCCGCCCGCCGCGACCAGCACCACGAGCGGGAGCTTCTCGTCGTGGCGCTCGCGGTCGGTGAGCATGTGGGTCAGATCGCCGGTCGCCGCGTCCATCCCGTAGGACTCGCCGTCGAGGGGGTGCCGGTCGAAGTAGTGGTACTGGGCGTCCTCTCTCTCGTGGTGCTCGCGGACGAGCGGTAGGACGGCGCGCTCGATGGCGGCACCGGCCACGTAGCCGTCGGCGGTCGCGGTGTGCCGGACGACGATCGGTCGCGAGTCGAGGATCGCCCGCCGGATCGCCGTCGCCGCCTCGACGACGGTGTCGCCGACGGCCGCGACCGGGTCCTCGTCCGTGAGGAGCGTGGTCGACTCCGGGGCGGCCGCCGCGTCGCGAGCCCCGTCCAGTCGGGAGACGACGGACGACGCCTCTTCGCCGTCGAGGGGCGTGAGCGCCTCCGTCTCGACCTGTATCGATCCCTGGTGGCGCTCGACGTCGCCGACGAGTGCGACGACGTCGCCCTCCTCGACGTCCGGGTAGGCTCTGACGCCGGCTTCGACGAACGCGGCACACTCGACGCTCCCGGTCTCGTCGCGGAGCGTAAAGACGGTCGGCCCGCTCGTCTGGCGGACGCCCTCGATCCGACCCTCGACGCGCACCCGCTCGCCGACGGCGGACTCTAGGCTGGCTGCCTCGACGCGCGAGACCTCCTCCAGCCCGGTCCTTGGTTCCTGGCGGTGGACCGCGACCGATCCACCGCCCCCGTCGGCGGTCTCGGTCGGTTCGTCGGGCGCGGCGGCCGACTCCTCGGGTTCGCCGGTCCCGTGGACCGGCTCGTCCGGCTCGGCGGGGGTCGCTCGCTCCGACCCGTCGGCTTCGGTATCCCCGGGCGCTTCGTTCCCCTCGAACTCGTCGGTCTCCTCGGGGAGGTGATCGCCGTCTGGAGTCTGGACGCCCTCGCCGCGGAACTCACGGGGCGACTGGCGGATCGACCAGCCCAGGTCGACGTTGCCGTTGTCCTGGACCCCTTTCACCTGGACGAAGACGGTCTCGCCGGCCTCCCAGTCGAGGCTCTCCAGGCGTTTGTCGAGCTTGCTCCGGTGTAACAGTCCGGTGACGCGCTCTCCGATGTCGACGAAGACGCCGAAGTCGGCGAAGCCGTCCACGGTTCCCTCGTAAAAGCGCCCGACGGTCAGTTGCCCCGGGTGGTTTCCGGTGAACCGGAAGAAGACGTCCTCCTCGTGGGACGCGCAGACGACCCCGTCTACGTCCGTCCCGCAAATGATACAGCTACCCATATGGACGGGAGAAACAGCCCCGTGCTAAAACGGTTGTCGAAACGCGTCCGACGGAACGTTTGATCGTCCGGCGACCGTAACGACGGCCCGATGACCGACTACGAGATCTCCCACCCGCTGTTCGCGGCCGTCTACGACCCGCTCGTCCCCGAAGAGCGCCTCTTCGCCGACCACCGCGAGTACCTCGCCGAGGGGCTCGGTGGCACGGTCCTCGACCTCGGCACCGGAACCGGCGCGAACCTCCCACACCTCGGAGACGTCGACCTCCACGCGGTCGAACCCGACCCGCACATGCGACGGCGGGCCGAGCGTCGGGCGCGCGACCTCGGGATCGCAGTCGAGATCCGGGGCGACCGCGCGGAGGCACTCTCGTACCGGGACGGGACGTTCGACGCGGTGCTTTCGGCCGTCGTCTTCTGTACGATCGCCGATCCCGACGCCGCGCTCGCCGAGGTGGCGCGGGTGCTCAAACCGGGCGGCGAGTTCCGCTTTCTCGAACACGTCCGCGACGACGGCTGGCGCGAGCACCTCCAGCGAGCGATCGATCCGGTCTGGACGCGACTCGCCGGCGGCTGTCACCTCACCCGCGACACGGTCGGGGCGTTCGTGAGCCACGACGCCTTCGACGTGGTCGAGATCGAACGGGTCGACGCCGGGGTCACCCCCGCGCGGCCGTTCGTCCGAGGGAGGCTCCGTCGACGCGCCTGATCACTCGAAGACCGGGCCCTCGGCCTCGAGCGCCTCGATCCCCTCCCGGATCGTGCGGGCCTCTTCCGGGAAGAGCGCGACCTGCACCTCGTTTCCCTCCCCATCTCCGAAGACCAGTTTCACCCGTTTGTCGCCGAACGCGCGTGCCTCGGCCTCCTCCACATCGAAGAGCTTCGCCGCGGCGCGCTTGTTCGTCGGGCCGACGTTCTTGATCGATCCGTCCTTCAGCTCTATCGTGAACTCCGAGAGGTCGAGCGTGAGCACGGTGGGGGGTAGGTCCGTCGGCTACATCAGTCCCCACGTCGCGAGGACCGTCAGGGTTGCGCCGGCCCCGCCGAAGCCGACGCCGAAGACCGCGTAGGCGGGGGCGGCGGCGAGCAGCCCCGCCCTGGCGAGCGAGACGCCGTGGACCACGCTTACCCCGACGACGAGGAGGAGAGTACCGTACACGGCGGCCAGGGCCTGTACCTCCGGGACCGGGAGCCCCGCGAAGAGCCCGGGGGCGCTCGCGTAACCGATCACCTGCACCGTCTCGCTGACGCCGCCGCGGTCGGGGACGAACGGGATCAGGAGCACGGTCTGGAGGGCAGCGACGAGGTGGAGCGCGAGCGGTGCGACGAGCAGGCCCACGAGACCGATCACGAGCGCGACCGAAAGGACGCGCTGGTCTCCGATCGTGGGGTAGCTCTCGGGGGCGGAGACGAGCCTCACGAGGAGCGCTCCGAGGACGACACAGATCGCGAACGTGAGCCCTGGCGCCTGGTCGCCGGGGGCGACCGCGTGCGAGAAGAAACGTCGCGGGCGGGTGAGCACCTCGATCCACGCCCGGACGACCGCACGCGGCCCCCGGTCGCGGCCGCCGGTCGACTCCTCGATCCACTGGGTCACGGTCGGACTACTCGCTACGGACGATATGGCAGTTGCGACAGCGCGCCTCGTACGCCTCGGCTGCACCGACCATGATCGTCGGGTCGGAGGTGTGGGCGGGCTCGCCGTCGATCAGCCGCTGGTTCCGGCTCGCGGGCTCGCCACAGACCGTACAGATCGCCTGGAGCTTCTCGACGTACTCGGCGACCGCGAGCAGCCCCGGCAGCGGCTCGAACGGCTCTCCCCGAAAGGTCTGGTCGGTGCCGCAGACGATCACGCGTCGACCGTTTTTCGCTAACCCCTCGCAGACGTCGATCAGTTCGGGTGGAAAGAAGTTCGCCTCGTCGATCGCGACGACCTGCTCGCCGTTCAGGTGGTTGGGGATCGACCGCACGCCCGCAGGATCGGGCTCGACGACGTAGGCGTCCCAGGTTCCGCCGGAGTGGCTCCCTATGGTCGCGTCGCCGTACCGCTCGTCGAGCGCGGGGGTGAACGCCGCGACCGACTGACCCGCGATCTCCGCGCGTCTGAGCCGCCGCAGGAGCTCCTCGGTCTTCCCGGCGAACATACAGCCGGTGATCACCTCGATCCACCCGCTGTTCGTGATCGCGTGCACATAGGGTGAGTTCCGCACGGAGAGAAAAACGCCCCGCTTTCCCCGCGCGATCGGTGAAAACCGGCCGCCCCGATTCAGATCCCGTGCTCCTCGGCGTAGGCGACGAAGTTCCCGAGGATCCGAAGACCGGTCTGGCCACTCTTCTCGGGGTGGAACTGCGTCCCCATCACGTTCCCCGCCTCGTTCGCCGCGACCGCCGCGAACTCGCCGCCGTAGGCACAGGAAGCGACCGTGTGATCGGCGACGTCCGAGCGGTACGAGTGAACGAAGTAGGCGTACTCGTCTTCCGCTACACCCGCGACGATCGGGTGCTCGCGCTCGATCGAGAGCTCGTTCCAGCCCATGTGTGGGACCTTCACCGCGTCGCTCGGGAGCCGATCGACCCGTCCCGGGATCAGGTCGAGGCCATCGATCGTCTCGCCGGCCGGGACGCCCTCGGTGCTCTCGGTGAACAAGAGCTGGAGGCCGACACAGATGCCGAGGATCGGGGTGTCCTCGGCGACCTCGACGAGCACGTCGTGGAACTGCCGGGAGTTGCGCACACACTCGCCGAACGCGCCGACGCCAGGGAGCACGAGCGCCTCGGCCGAAGCGATCTCGTCCGGATCGTCTGAGACGGAGACCGTCGCGTCCGCTCGTTCGAGCCCCCGACGGAGGCTCCGGAGGTTCCCCACCCCGTAGTCGATGATCGTGACGTTCACGGCGTCCGTTCGCCCTCCCGGGCTAAACCGTTTCGTTCCCCTGGCTCACTCGTCGATTCCCTCGTCGACGTCGCACTCGCCCGCACCCTGGTAGACCGAGGGCGAGCCGTCGGTCCCGACGACGCCCATCACCCGGGCACACCGTCCCCCGTAGCGTTCGGCGAGCGGCGCGCTCGTGAACTCGTCGCCGACGCGGACGTGGACGACCGTCTCGCCCGGGTCGTCCGGGAGGGAGACGTCGATCGTCGCGCCGCCGCCGGCCGAGGCCGGTTCGACCTCGTAGGTCGCCCAGTGGACGAACGCCGCCGCGTGTTCGACGAGCACGTTCACGTCGTGGGCCTCGTCGGCGTGGTTGACCAGCCGGAGGTCCGAGAGGTCGACCTCCCGTTCGGTTTCGGCACGGAACTCGTCGTTCGGATCGTCGTCGGTGTCCTCGGAGAGACAGCCAGAGAGCCCGGCGGCGACTCCGGCACACGCGCCGATGACGGTCCGTCTGGAGAGCGGGTCCATACCCGAAAACTACGATAGAAACATATATATTTTCCCGGTATATTCGCGGGTCGTGTCACCACTATCCGCTCGCCGACGCTTCGAGCGCCGCCCGCGCCAGCACGACCTCCGTCCCGGCGAGCCCCACCGAGCAGAACAGCGTTCGGTCTTCGGGACCGGTTCGACTCCCGCTCGCCGGCGACGACCGCCGAGAGTCAGAGCGTCCGATCCCCCTCGGCACCCGAAACGACGTACGGCCGGTCGTAGCCGTCGACCTGCGCGAGCGAGTCGGTGACGATCGTTACACTGGTGCAGGGAAGCGAGGGGTCGATCTCGCTCGCGCCCTCGAACTTCGGGTCGAGGGTGGTCGCGTGCACGGGTGCGAGCCACTCCGGGTCGAAGACCTCCTCTGTGGACGTGGTGGCGACGATCAGCACGTCACCACCACGGACGGCCGCTTCCGCGCGAGCGACCGCCTCGAACTCCGTCCGTCGGGACATCTCCCGCGCGAACGCCTCGCGGTTCTCGCGTGTCGGTGGGTTTCGGTCGCCCGGACGATCAGTCGTCGGAGATCGAACCCGCGCCCACGTTCTGTTCGGCCTCGAAACAGTGGGGGTCCGGCTCGATTCGAGCGTACTCGACGACCCGTTCGCCTAGCGTCCGAACCCGCTCTCGGAGTTTCTCGTCCGCGATCCCCTCGTCGTCGAACGCGCTCCGAGAGCGCGGAACCGCGGCCTGATAGGGGAGCACCCAGGCGTCGAGCGCCCGACAGACCGAACGGAGGTGTTCGAGCGCGGTGATCGGGAACGCGCCGCCCGCGACGCAGAACAGCCCGACGGTCGTGTCCTCGAACTCGTCGAACCCGCAGTAGTCGACCGCGTTCTTCAGCACGCCGGAGTACGAGCCGTGGTACATCGGCGTTCCCAACACGACCGAATCAGCCTCGCGGATCGCTCCCGTGAACGCCTTCGCGTCTCCCGGTTCGCTACCCGGAATCAACGGCGGCAGGTCGTACTCGCGCAGGTCGAGCAGTTCCCCGGTCGCACCACGCTCCTCGGCGCCCGCGAGGACTTCCTTGAGCCCTTTTCTGGTGTGACTGTCCTCCCGCAGGCTCCCACAGACGGCGACGACGTGCGGTGGTTCTCTGTCCGGCATACGAACTACACTCGCCGGTCCCGGCAAAACCCTACCGACGGAGCCGGACTCGATCCCCCGAGACGAACTCGACGAGGCCGTCGTCCTCGAGGTCCGAGAGCAGCCCCCGTAACCACTCCTCGCCCGTCTCGCCACCGTAGTCGACGCGCACTCTCGGACCGAGCTCCGAGAGCGTGAGTTCGTCGTACTCGCCGAGGACGCGCACCGCCCGGGCGCGCTTCTGCCGACGGCTTCCCTCGAACGGCGACTGTGTGGGGACGTCCGGCGCGGAGAAGTCGCCCGTCTCGTAGGCGTCACACCACTCGCGCCAGGGACAGCCGGCCTCCTCACACCGCGGGGTCTTCCCACAGGCGACCGCTCCCAGCTCCATGATCGCGTTGTTCCATACTCGCGATCGGCCTTCCGGCATGAGCTCGTTCGCCCGCGCCTCGAACTCGCTGTCGATGTCAGGTACCGAAAACGCCCGGTAGAGCACCCGTTTGACGTTCGTGTCGACCACGGCGTTCCCAGTGTTAAATGCGAAGCTCGCCACCGCGTTCGCGGTGTAGGGGCCGACGCCCTGTAGCTCTCGAAGCTCGTCGGGGCTCTCGGGAAAATCGCCGTCGAACTCCCCGACCACTTGGGTCGCCGCCTCGTGGAGGTACTTCGCTCTGTTGTTGTAGCCGAGTCGGTGGCCGCTCCAGAAGCTCACGACCTCGGATCGGTCGGCTGCCGCCAGTTCCTCGACGGCCGGCCAGCGTTCCAGGAACGCCGCCCACGCCGCCTCGACTCGCTCTAACTGGGTCTGCTGGCTCATCACCTCCGAGACGAGGATCGCGTAGGGATCGGTCGTCTCGCGCCAGGGGAACCCTCGGTGGTCCGACTCGTACCACTCGATCAGCGCCTCGCGGACGGGGTCGAGGTCGGCGGGGAGCGACGAGCCCTCCTCTGCGTCGGCAGCCATCGCTCCCGGTTGCGGCCGGCGGCTCAAAGCGGTGGCGATCGGTCTCCCGCACTCGCTGTCGAAACCGGTATCCGGTCGCGCGACGACCGGTCGGCTATGGGCCTCCCCGACCTGAGCGAGGACGTCGAGTCGATCTACACCGACCTCGCCGACGACCAGCCGATCGCGCTCGACCGCCAGTCGAAGACCGAACTCGCGCTCCTTCAGGCGGCGCTCGGCCCCGAGAGCACCGACGAACTCGTCCGCCGGGCGATCCACCTGCTCTTTCAGAGCACCGTCGACACCGGCGGGCTCGACTTCGGCCTCAGACGCGAGTACGACGTCACGTACGACGAGTACCTCTCGGGAATGACCTACGAGGAGATGAACGGCGGCGTCGCCGCGAGCGGGGGTACCGACGACGAGGCCCGCCGGTACCAGTTCTAGGTACTTACTCCTCGACCTCGAAGGCGACCTCGAGTTCGGCCTGGTACTCCCTGTCCTCCGCCGAGGCGATCTCGACGCCGAACTCCTTTACCTCCGCCCAGTAGACGTTCTCGAGCGTTCTCTCGGCGCGGTCGATCGCGTCGTCGGCGGCGTCGTCGAAGCTCTCGGTGCTCGTTCCGATCAGCGTGACCTTCTTGAATACCATGCACCTCGCAATGCGCACCCCGACGGCTTAAAATCGGTGGCGCATCTGCCGGGCGAGGCTCGCGGGCCCGACGGTGCTGAGCTCGCGCCAGTCGTCGGCGAAACGCTGTCCGATCAGTACGCTCACGTACGCGAGGACGATCCCCGCGATCACGTCGATCAGCCAGTGGATCCCGAGGTACATCGTCGAGACGATGACGCTCGCGCCGATCACCTGCGCGAGGACGAACCACCGGGGGTACTGCTCTCTGGTGTGCCACGCGAAGAGCATCACCGTGGCCGACAGCGAGGTGTGGAGCGAGGGGAAGACGTTCGTGTTCACGTTCACCGCGCTGGTGAGGAACTGCGACTGCGGGTAGAAGTCGTACATCAGCTGTGCGGCGACGTCTAGGTTTCGCGGGCCGTAGGCGATGAAGATCACGTAACAGAGCAGCCCGAGGCCGTAGTTCGCGGCGTAGGCGATCGTGAGCTCGTGCAGCGTCCGTTGCTCGCTGAGTGCGAGGTACGCGAGCAAGGGGAAGACGAGCAGGAAGACGTAGCCGAAGAGGTAGACGAAGGAGAAGTAGACGGTGAGCTCGGCGGTCGCGAACCCCTGGAGCCAGGCGACGAAGTCGCCCTCGAGCCGGTAGATGTCGCCGGTGATGTTGAAGCCGATGAGCCAGGAGAATCGCTGGGCGGCGCGTCTGGTGAGACTGTTCAGGATCAGCACCGTCGCGAGCAGGCCGATCGAGGGGGCGACCATGATCAGCCGAGGTCGGAGCTCTCGTCTCGTCTGTCGCAGCTGTTCGCGGTCGATACAGAGCACAGTCCCGCAGACGAGCATCAGGCTGACGACGGCGACCAGCGTCAGGAGAACGCCGACCAGCACCATCTCACTGGCTCCGGGCTATGGCTCTCATTGTTGGACGAGGAGTTCGTTGTCCTCGTTGTACCTATACCCCGCATCACGAAAAAGCTCCCGCGCTGCTTCTGCTTCGACGACCCCCACCTCGTCGTCCTCGCGGCCGACGAACGAGAGCTCGTGCTCGCCGACGTCCTCGGGGCTCCACCGGAACTCCTCCGGGACGTACCGATCCGACGCGATCGGGCTGTAGGTGGGGGTCGCGTACCGCTCGAACACCGACTCGTAGACGTACTCGCGGTCGATCAGTCGGGCGATGGCGTAGCGGAACTGCGGATTCGAGAGGGGGGCGTTTCGCGTGTTGAACCCGACGTGGTAGTGCGAGCTGGTCGACTCGTTCTCGACGGCGAGGTCCGAGGCGCGGCTCGCCGCGGGCACCTCCTCCGGGGCGAGCCCGTAGGCGGTCGCGTCCAGCTGTCCCCCCTGTAACATCTCGAGCGCGCTCGCGTCGGAGGGGACGAACTCGAACTGGATCCCCGAGTAGGAGGGTCGCGCCTCGTAGCTGGCGACCGGCCCGGTGAGTGACTCCGCGGTCAGGAGGAAGTGGTCGTCGTTGCGCTCGAACGTGAGCGACTCGTCGCTCGTCGAGTCGGCGTAGCGGAACGGCCCGGAGCCGACGGGTTCGGCGTTCTCCCAGACCAATGCCTCCGTGACGTAGTCGATGTCGAAGCCGGCGAACGTCGTCATCGCGGTCCGCTCGGTCCAGACGTGTTCGGGGACGATCGGGACGGTGAACGCCCGTTCCGCGACCGGCTCCGCCGCGGCGACGAACGTGAGTTCGAGTTCGTGGTCGCCGAGCACCTCGACCGAGTCGACGAGCGTGCTCTGGGTCCGAAACCGGGGCGAGGGGACGATCGGGTCCTCCTCGGGCTCCATCGTGGTGTCGGTGATGAACTCGTAGGTGAAGGCGACGTCCTCCGCGGTGATCGGCTCGCCGTCGTGCCAGGTGAGCCCCTCTCTCAGTTCGAGAGTCGCCCGTGGCCGCTGGTCGGTTCCGCCCCACTCCCAGCGCTCGGCGAGCCACGGCTCGATCGAGCCGTGCATGCGCCGTCCCAGCGGGTCGTAGAGCAGACCGGTCGTCACGCCGCGGTCGCGGAACTCGACGGCGAAGGGGTTCAGGTTCCGCGTCGGTCGCCGGTCGTTGATCCCGACGTAGAGCACGCCCTCCGCCCGGTCGTCGTCGCCGACCTCCTCGTACTCGAGCGAGAGGTAGCCGAGCGGGTACTCGAGCGAGGGGCTCGTCCAGCCGCCGAACCGGTCGGTCCGCACCGCTCGCGGCTCGTCAGGGTAGGCCACGACCGTGATCGGCGCGTCGGGAAGCGCCGTCCTGTGGAACTCGGAGAACGCCTCGGCCCGCGCGTCGGTGTCGTTGGCGACGCGCTGTCGCTCAAGGAGGTCGTCGGTGGCGGTCGAGGCGTAGCCGAAGGGGTTCTGCCAGCCGGCCTCCTCGCCGAAGCGCGAGCCGAGGAAGGTGTAGAGGTAGTCCGGGTCGTCGTGGCCCGGGTGGCGCGCGATGTAGAGCTGGTAGTCGAAGTTGATCAGCACGTCCCGCAGGAGCTGTTCCTCGGTCGTCGGCACGATGTCGACCGTCGCACCCGCCCGCTCGATGTTCTCCGCGAGGTGCTGGGCGATCCGGATCGGGCTCCTGTCCTCGTCGCGGGGGACGACCTTGATCGTGAGCGAGACCTGTTCGGGCGGGTTCCGGTCGACCGAGGCGCGGATCCTGTCGAAACAGCCGGCGGTCGATCCCGCCAGCGCCGTCGCTCCCGCGAGAACCGCACGACGGCTCGTCCTGTCGGTTCGCCCGGTCACAGTACAGCACGTACCCGGCCGGGCCGTATCAACGTTCCGTTCGTGCGAGGTGTCGTGTGATCACAACGCCGGCGGCGCCCGGACGACGCGGTAGTCCCCGTCGTGGACGCTGATGAGCGCCCACTCGTACTCCGGGTCCGCGTCGGCGAGACGCCGGTTGAACTCGCTCGCGGTCTCGCGGTCGGCGACGAAACAGCGCAGTTCGCCCGCGGCCGCCTCCGTCTCCACCTCCCGCGCCTCGCTCACGCGCACGACCTTCCAGTCGCGCTCGGCTCTCAGCTCGTGGCCCTCGTCCGAGACGGTGTAGCCGAGGTCCGCGAAGATCGATCGGGCCTGTTCGATGGGTGAAGTGGTAACAGTACCCATTCATCGAACCGTTCGGCGGCGTCGCTAATAAATCTAGTCCCACAGGGGTGTCACTCGTGGGCGGCGTCCCACTCGGTGGGTTTTCTGAGGTTCGGACAGCTCGTGCAGACGATGCGGCCCATCGTGTCCATCGCCGTGTCGAGACTCTCGCAGTTGCTACAGAGGTAGCCCCAGCGCTCCGTCCTCTCCGGGCCCTCGAAGACGGCGAAGAAGGGTGCCTCCGACCCGCGTTCGCCCTCGTCACGGGCGACGTAGAGCGTGACCCCGTCCGGTCCGGCGCGTTCGTCCATACCCACCGTTCGCGCGAGGGTGACTTCAGCCGTTCGTCCGAACCCGTACCCGCCGGTCTCCGGAAGAACGCGGTCGAACGAGGATCGATCGTCGTCCGGTGACCGTCGACGGCGACCCCCTCTCACCCTTGGAGAGCTACACCCTCGCGACGACCGACTCTCTCTCACACCGACGACGAGTTCCCGACGCTCACCGCGGATCACCGACGCCCGCGCGGTGCGGTGCAGTCAGGCACTCGCGAGGGACGCGCGAACGCACGGCATCGACCGGGAGTTCGAGGGATGGTGGGGACCGGGGACGGCTGATCGGGATCCGACTGGAGTCGCTCCCTGTTCGGTGTTCACACCGCCCGTATCGATGTCACAATGGAAAGGTTGACGCCGCTCGATGTGGGTACATAAAACGGATGACGCGTGTCGTGGTTCCGGTCCGGTACCCCCTCTCCGAGCACTCGAAGCGGACGCTCTCGAAGGCGATCTCGGTCGCCGACGACCACGACGCGGAGCTGACGGTGCTGCACGTGAACCTCTATCAGAACGGCGGGGAGATCAGCCGTCTCGACCTGAAGCGGGCGGTCGAATCGGAGTTCGGCACCGTCGAGCGCGCCCGGTACGTCGTCCGCTCGGGTTTTCTCGTCGAGGAGACGATCCTCGACGAGGTCGCCGGCGAGCGGGCCGACATCGTCGTCGTCGGACACAAACAGGCGGGGCGATGGCGGCGGGCGATCCGTCGGTTGACGAACAACCCCGACATCGAGGGCTTTCTCAAGGAGCGTCTCGACTGTACGGTGATCACCGTCGGACTCTAACTCCCTCGAGACGGCCGCTCGATCAGGCGGCCCGGTCGTCACCCGCGGGCGAGACCCCTAGATCGGCCGGCCGTTCCCCCTCCCCTTCGACGGCGACCCGTGCCTGCCCGCTCGTCTCGTCGAAGACGACGTGCTGGTGGGGGTACGGGAACTGGACGTCGATCTCCTCCTCGTCGAACGCGTCCCAGATCTTCTGGTTGATCCGCGAGCGGATCCCCGGCATGTAGTACGGGTTCTTCACCCAGTAGCGCATCCGCAGGTGGACGCCGTGGTCGCCGTACTCCTGGACGTAACAGACCGGTGCGGCCGGATATCTCGCGTTCCCGATCCGGATCGGCGGCCCCCCGGAGATCACGTCGCCGACCGCCCGCGCCGAGCGGATCATCACCGTCCGCGCCCGCGCGACGTCGCCCTCGTAGTTCACCACGAGGTCGAAGGTGACCCGCGTGCGCTGGTCCTCCGCCGAGAAGTTGATCACGTCGCGCTCTCGGATCGTGGAGTTCGGGATCACGAGAAAGGTGTTGTCCATCGTGAACACCTTGGTGTAACGGATCGTGATGTCCTCGACGAAGCCGCGCTGGCCGGTTTCGACGATCTCGACCATGTCGCCGATCTCGTAGGGCCGATCCGCGAGGACGAACAGCCCGTTGATGACGTTGCTCACGATCGGCGCGAGGATGATACCGATCACCGCGGAGATGACGGTCACCGAGAGGACGATGTCCCGGGGATCGACGCCGATGTTCGCGACCGGGATGGCGATCGCGAGGAAGAAGAGGACGACCGTCAGGCGGATCAGCCAGAGGACGGTCCGGGTGACGCTCTCGCGACGAAACCGCTGGGCGACCGGCCGTCCGAGCAGCCGGACGACGAGCTTCGCGACCGACCAGCCGATCGCGAGCACGATCAGCGCGAGAAGGATGTTGCCCACGTTCGTCTCCTCGAACAGGAACTCCCAGACGGAAGCGAGCGCTGGCACCGCCTCGACCGGCATGGCGGTTCGTCTTCGTGCGTCCGGATAGCTGTGCCGGTCCGGGGCTGCTCACCGGGAGTGAACCGATAAGCCGTCGGTCGTGGTAGGGTCGGTATGGTCGACAGCCGCGATCCGCAGTTCAGCATCACACACGACTACGAACCGGCGGAGACGCTCGTCGTCGGGCTCTCCGGCGTCGGCCTCGCGGGGCTCACCGCGGTCGACTACCTGGTGGACCACCTCGGTATGAGCGAGACCGGATCGCTCAGCGCCGAGGGACTGCCAGCGATCACCCCGTTCACCGCGGGCACGCCCAGACACCACACCCGGATCTACTCGCACGACGACGTCCCGGTCGACGTCCTCGTGGGTGAGCTCTTCGTCCCGGTGTGGGCGGCGAACGCCTTCGCCCGGTCGATCCTCGAGTGGACCGAGGCCCACGGCACGGAGGAGGTCGTGCTCCTGATGGGGATCCCGCTCGCCCACGGCCCCGACGACCACAAGACGTTCTACGTCGCGACCGAGGACTACCAGGAACACCGGCTGTTCGGGACCGAGGTCCCCGCGATGGGGACGGGCTTTCTCGACGGGGTGAACGCGAGCCTCGTCGGCCAGGGTATGGACTCCGACCTCGGCGTCTGCGTGCTGGTCACACCCGTCCACGCCCGCACGCCGGACGCCGACGCAGCGCTCAGGCTGGTGAGCACGCTGGAGTCGATCTACGGGATCGACGTCGACGTCGCCCCCCTCGAGGAGTTCGCGGGCGAGATCCAACAGCACTACGCTCAGCTCTCCGAACGCCTCCAGCAGGCCGCGGTGAGCGACGTCCCCGAGGACCGGATGTACATGTAACGCGTCCTGCACACTACAGAATGTAATCGGTAGAGGTCGTCACGATCCCTGGCCGCGAGAGCGTTCGTACGGTCACGGTCGACACCATCTCCTTCCGTCCAGCTGGTCTCTGCTGAATGACTTTCGGCCTCCGTAGTACGAAATCGTACGGTGTTACGAAATCGCCCCGATACTACCTATGAGCGAAAGTATGGACGACGGGGAGATAGCCCGCGTCTCCAAGAAGGGCCAGGCCACTATCCCGAAGGAGCTTCGAGAGCGGTTCGGAATCGCCACTCCTGGGCGCGTACTCATCGATGAAGAGGACGAGAGGATCGTCGTCGAACCGCTCCCCTCGGTGGAGGAGATCCGAGGAATCCACGATGGACGGTACGAGCGAGGCGAGCTCTCAGTGTAGCTTCAACCGTGAACGTGCGAGTACATCATCCTACGACCAATCTACCAATTCCAACTCATTTTTCTGAAGCCGTGCGAGATACACAGCGCGTATTCAGCATCATCTTTGCCTCGATGCATTCACAAAAACGGTGGAATATACACGTCAAGTTCGTTGTGTTCAGAGATCGCCTACAAAGAACTGCTCATATTACTACACAAAAAGTCATTATGGTTGACAGCGTACATAGTATAGTGGCCTTGAACGAGCCATGTGAGAGAAATGTCAATTCAACAAACCCGCGGGATCCCAGAAACCGCTGAGGTGAAAACTGGAACGACAGCTGATAAACAAGAAGGGATTGATACCATCGTCTTAGCATTTAGTTCGGACCCGTTTGTACGGTGGATCTACCCCAACCCACACGACTACCTCCACCATTTCTCCGAGTTAGTCAGGGTCTTCGCTGACAAGGCGTTTGACCACGAGACCGCCTATTACACGGGAAATTTCGCAGCAGCGGCGCTCTGGATCCGCCAGGAGTTCAACCGGACGAGGACGCGTTTGTCGAACTGATACAGAATACTGTATCAGAGGAGCGTCAAGAGCACCTGTGGTTAGTACTCGAACAACTTGAGAGCTATCATCCCACTGAACCGTACTGGTACTTACCAGTCATCGGCGCAGATCCCACCCACCAGCGCAAAGGCTCTGGATCCGCACTGATGCAACACGCACTCGCTAGATGTGATCAAGAAGGGGCTCTCGCGTATCTCGAATCAAGTAATCCCGAGAACATCTCACTCTATGCACGGCATGGATTTGAAATACTTGGCATGATACAGGTGGGGACGATGCCACCTATCATTCCTATGCTGCGCAAACCCCAGACGTGAAGATCACATATACGTCTGATTGATAACCGACGCCTGTTGCGATGGATATGATCTCTAAGCCTTGCACGACAATTCTGTCAGGAGTTAGGATGATCTGGTTGTCCATGACCCGATGAACTTGCAAGAGTGAAGTTGAAGCTACACTTAGAGCGCCTGCGAGAGATGAAAGAGGAGGACAGAGAACTCGAACGAGAGGGAAAGAGGCGATCCGATTCGCGTCGATGACGGACGGTTTCGACACTGATCCGCTCATCGCGTACCTCTACGACGAGCCCGGTGCAGCGACCGTGGGAGAGCGCTTACGCGCGGTCGAAGTCTGCAACGATGACAGCTCGCTCCGTTCGATCTACGGGGTCCGGTCGCGAACGTCGACGATAGCGAGGTCCCGGGAGGATCGAGTTCCGAAACCGGGTGCTACTCGGAAGTCGATACATAGTTTACCCGCGAGGGTGGATGGGGGACATGGTCGACGACGATCTCCGCCTGACGATGGAACGTGTGGGAGATCGGTTCAACCTCGGCGAGTACGAGATCGACGCGTATCTCACGGTCCTAGAGCACGGCCAGCTCACCGCGAGCGAGATCGCCGACCGAACCGACATCCCACAGCCCCGGGTCTACGACACCGTCCGGAGCCTCTCGGACCGTGGGCTCGTCGAACTCCGCGAGTCCCGGCCGATGCAGATCATCGCGATCGACCCGGACGAGGCGTTCGCGAACGTCCAGCAGTCGTTCGACGAGATGCTCTCGGAGCTCGAAGCCCGCTACACCGCCCCCGCACGCGCGACCGAGGCCGTCTCGCTGGTCAAGTCCCGCTCGACGATCCTCAGACACTTAGCGGAAGTGATCGAGGCAGCCGAGTACGAACTCGCGCTCTCGCTCACGCCCGACCTCCTAGAGCGGTTCGAGGAGGAGCTCAGGGGAGCGGTCAAACGCGGCGTGAGCGTCGAACTGCTCCTGACACCTGCCTCCGAGGTCCCCTCCACCGAGGAGTTCGACTACGCCACCGTCGCGACGGTCACGAAGGCCCGCAGGGGGATCACCACGCCGATCATCGCCGTCGCCGACGGGGTCTACTCCGTCTACGCCACCCAGGACGCCCTGCGCGACGACCAGGACCGCTACGGCGTGATCTTCAACCGCTCGGCGCTCGGCTTCCTCGTCTCCGGTTTCTATGGGACCGTCCTCTGGACCACTGCCGAGACGATCGCGAGCGACGGCGAGGGGCGTCCCTTCCCCCGGCGGTACGCCTCGATACGGCGCTGCGTGAAGGACGTCACCGAGCTGGGTGGGGAGTTCTACGCAACCGTCGAGGGCAGGGACGTCGTCACCGGCGAGTCCCGCGTCGCCCGCGGGCAGATCACGAACACCTCCTTCGAGCCGACGGAGGAGATCGCCTCGCTCTCGATCGAGACCGATCACGGCGTCGTCGACGTCGGCGGCCGCGTCGCCGCCCTGGAGGACTTAGAGGCCCACGAGATCGTGATCGACCGGGACGGCCCCCCCGCGCTGTAGCTTGCCCCACGGACCGATACCGGCCAGAAACGACGCCACGATCAGCGCCAGAACTCGGGCACCGTCGCGTCGATCTGGTGGCCGTCGTAGAGGGCGCTGTCGGAGACGAGCGTCCGGCGGTCGCCGTCCATCGACAGCGGGCCCAAAACGTTCGTAAGTAGCACCTCCTCGTCATCGACCCGGTGGAGTTCGTACCAGCGGTCACCGTCGACGCTCGCGAGGACGACCGACTCCCGCGCGTTGGGGTGCATCGGCGAGTAGCCGAACGGGATGATACAGAGTTCCCGGCCGTCGGCCTCGCGGACGTGCCACCGTCGGCGGGCGTACATCCGCATCCCGATCCCGTCGGGGTCGGGTCCGTCCTCGATCCGGACGTGCGGGCGGACGAGCTCCTCCGTGCTTGCTGGCGCGTCGTCGGGCTCCTCGCGTGCCCACCGGACGATCCCCTCCGGAGAGCTGTCGGTGCCGAAGACGACGCAGTCCTCGAAGGCGGCGACCTGTGTCGGCTGGAGGTCGAGGTTCGCGTCGTCGGTGATGCGGTCCCAGGAGCCCCCCATGTCGTCGCTCCAGTAGATGTTGGAGTTGCCCCCGTCGCCGACGGTGACCCAGATCCGCTCGGCGTACGGGTCGTACTCGACGTCGTGAACGTGGAGGTTCGGGGCGTTCTTCGTGTGGAGCTCCGCTTCGAGGATCCGCTCGAACGACCCGCCGCCGTCGGTCGAGAGGACCACCTCGTTCGCGTGGTTCCCGCCCTCGAAGTCCGACTGACCGTACGCCCCCAGGACGATCACGTCACCGTAGACGACGTGACCGAAGCTGCCCGTCAGGCGGCCGTACTCGAAGTGGTAGACTGTGGTCGACCCCTCGAGGTCCTCGTCGAGCAGCTCGATCCGTCCGGAGGCCTTGTGACCCAGCCCCCGACCGCCGACCCCGGCGATGATGCGTCCGTTCTCGGGCACCAGCACGTTCTGGACGATGTTGTCGTTGTACTCGCCTACGTCGCCCGCGAACGAGTAGATCGTCTCCGTGCTCTCCCACCAGTCTTCGCTCCTGAGGACGCGGGGACCGCTCCGTCCGTACATCACCCCGTCCCCGTCGACCCAGAAGACGTGGCCGTTCTCCCGCTCGTCGTGGACCTCTAACTGGTAGTCCGTGATCGGCCGGCCGTCGTGCGGTTCGAGTTCCTCCTCCTCCTCGTCGTCTTCGTCCCCATCGTCGTCGTGTCGGTCGACGTGGTCGTCGGCGCCGTCACCCGGTGCCACGGGGTCGTCCCCATCGTCGGACCCCCCCGTCCCCCCGGTCGGATTGTCGACGACACACCCCGCAAGCGCGACACACGGACACGCCATCGCGCCCGACAGCGCGACGAACCGTCTTCGATCCATACCAGACATATCGTCTAGAACTAATAATATTTTACGACTGTACTCTTTTCTTACTAGTCCGGCCGACCGCTCCGCGACGGTACCCCGAGCTCCGACCGTAGACCGACGATCGGAGTTCCGGTGGGCTCCGACGAGTGACAACGCTTTTTCGGTCCAGCGCTGTCGAGGGAACCGGATGAGCGACATGGAGTACACCGATCTGGGCGAGACCGGCCTCGAGGTGTCACGGCTCTGTCTCGGCTGTATGAACTTCGGGAGCGACGCCGAGTGGATGATGGACGACGAGGAGGCCAGCGTCGACCTGATCCGGGAGGCGATCGACGAGGGGGTGAACTTCCTCGACACCGCGGACGTCTACTCGCGGGGAGAGAGCGAGGAGATCGTCGGCCGGGCGATCGAGGGCTACGACCGCTCGGAACTCGTGATCGCGACGAAGGTGTTCGGCCGGATGCACGAGGGACCGAACGGGCAGGGGCTCTCGCGAAAGCGCATCGTCCAGGGCTGTCGGGAGAGCCTCGACCGTCTCGGCCTCGACTACGTCGACCTCTATCAGATCCACCGCTTCGACCATGGAACGCCGATCGAGGAGACGCTCGACGCGCTCGACACGCTCGTTGACGAGGGGCTCGTCAGGTACGTCGGTGCGAGTACGATGGCCGCCTGGCGCTTCTCGAAGATGCTGTACGAGGCGGATCTCGGGGGATATCGCCCGTTCGTCTCGATGCAGCCGGAGTACAACCTCGTCGACCGCCACGAGGAGGAGAACGTCCTCCCGCTCTGTGCGGAGGAGGGGATCGGCGTGATCCCCTGGTCGCCGCTCGCGGGCGGCTTCCTCACCGGGAAGTACGACCGCGAGGAGGAGCCGGCGGGCGACGTCCGCGCGACGGGCGACGAGCACACCCGCGCGCGGTTCACCGACGAGAACTGGGCGGTGCTGGAGGAGGTAGAGAGACTCGCCGAGGAGAAAGGGACGACGCCGGTCGCGATCAGCCTCGCGTGGCTGCTGTCGAAGGAGGTCGTCGACGCGCCGATCATCGGGCCGCGCTCGTCCAAACAACTAGAGGGGAACCTCGAGGCGCTCTCGGTCTCGCTCGACGACAGGGAGGTCGAACGGCTGGAGGCGCCGAAGGAGCCGGTCTGGTCGCGGGCGATCGGCGACGTCTGAGAACCTTTTATCCCGTTTCGGCGAGCACCCACGGGGGTGAACGCAGAGGAGCTTCGGGGCGTCCTGGAGGAGGCGGGGCTCTCGCCCTACCAGGCCGACGCCTACGTGACGCTGCTCGATCTGGGGTCGGCCTCGGCGACCGAGGTGGCCGACGCGAGCGAGGTGCCGGATCCGCGGATCTACGACGTACTCCGCGCGCTCGAAGCCGAGGGGTTCGTCGAGACCTACCAGGAGGGGAGCCTCCACGCCCGGGCGAGCGATCCCGAGGTCGTCGTGAGCGACCTCGTCGGGCGGGCGCGTCGGCTCGAGGCGGCGACCGAGGAGATCGAATCCCGGTGGAGCGAGCCACCGAAAGAGGCCCCTCGCGTGGGGATCGTGGGACGGTTCGACACGCTCTTCGAGCGGGCGCGCTCGGCGATCGGCGAGGCGAGGTATCGAGTCCAGCTCTCGGTCTCGCCGGAGGAGTTCCACACGCTCAGGGAGGACCTGGTGGCGGCGGTCGACCGCGGCGTCGACGTGCGTCTCTCGATCCACACCCGATCCCCGGAGGGGACGGCGCTCCCCTCGACGGAGGAACTCGCCGGCGCGTGTACCGAGGCGCGTCACCGGCCGCTGCCGACGCCGTTCGTCGTACTCGTCGATCGGTCGCGGAGCTTCTTCGACCCACACCCCGACTCGACGAACCAGTACGGTGTGCTCGTCGACGACCGCACACACGCCTACGTCTTCCACTGGTTCTTCGCGACCTGCCTCTGGGAGGTCTGGGAGCCGATCCACTCGAGCCGCCCGACGGAGCCGCCGGTCGCCTACGTCGACGTGCGCGAGTGTCTCCGGGCGATCGAGCCCGCGGTCGAGGACGGCAGGGAGGTCTCGGTCTCGGTCTCCGGCTTCGAGACGGCGACGGGAGAGGCGTGTGAACTCTCCGGACGGGTCGTCGACGTGGAGTACAGCGCGACGACCGGGGGGTCCGAAGAGCCCTCGATCGCGCGCTACGCCGGCCGCGCGACGCTCGTCGTCGACACCGGGAACGAGCGCGTGGCGGTCGGCGGCTGGGGTGCGACGATCGAGGACGTCGAGGCGACGCGGGTCGTCGTCGAGGGGGTCGAGTGATGGTGGAGAAAACCCCGGGGTACGTCGGTGAAAACCGCTGTCTCCCCTGTACGGCGGTGAACCTCGCGCTCGTCGCGGTGGCCGCGCTCGCGCTCGCGAGACGCTCTCGCGTCGGGGCGCTCTCGGTGGGGCTCCTGGGCACGGCGCTCGTCTGGACGCGGGGCTACATCGTCCCGTACACCCCCCGCTTCGCCCCGTGGCTCGTCTCGTTCCTCCCGGTCGACCCGTTCCACCGGGAGAGCGGGCCCGGATCGATCGGAGCTCTCGATGACGCCGACGGCGAGGCGGTGCTCGCCGCGCTCGCCGAGGCGGGCGTCGTCCGGCTGGGGGAGGACCGGGTCACCCTCGATCCGGCGTTCGAGGAACACTGGGTGGCGGAGATGGGGGCGCTCCGCTCGCTGTCCGATCGCGCACTCGCGGACGAACTCGCCGGCGACCTCGACGGCGTAGACGGGGTGGAGGTGCTCTCGGTGGCCGGGGACGTCCGGTTCGCGCTCGGGGAGCGAGGGCTCCCCGGCACGTTCGTCTCCCGGCCGGTGGCGATCGCCGAACTCGCGGCGATACGGACGCTCGGACGGGTCGCCCCCACGATCGAGGAGAGCACCCGGGCGGCGGCCACCCGCCCGCTCCGCGGGTTCTTAGAGCGTTGTCCGGCGTGTGAGTGCTCGCTCTCCGAGCGGCCGGTGACGGGCTGTTGTGGTGGTCGGGACCCCCGGAGCCTCCCCGAGGCCGAGGTGGTCTGTCCGGCGTGTGACCGTCGGCTGTTCGTCGTCGACGCGTAATTTACAACACCGATAGTACACATGTTCATAACTATTAAGTAGGTATCACCCATCTCTCCGCGAGTATATGGCACAGGGGAGCACGATCGAGGGCAGACGACGGGGCCTCTCCCGCCGACAGTTCGTCAAGGCGGCGTCGGCCGGTGGTGCGACGGCCGGCGTCGCGAGCGTTGCCGGCTGTCTCGGGGAGGCCCGTGAACAGGGCACGGTGGTCATCTCGGGCGACAGCGACTTCGAGGGGCTGATGCACGCCGAGGAGGGCGAGACCGGTCTCGTCGACGTCCTCTACGAGGTGGGTCTCGACGAGGACATCGACGTGGTGGTCCGCCCAGGACCGGACGACACCGGATCGCGGCGCCAGCAGTACCAGTCGGCGCTGCAGGCCGGCCGATCGCCGCCGGACGTCTTCATGATGGACAGCGGCTGGGCGCTCCTGTTCATCCTCAGGGAGCAGTCGCTCGCGCTCGACGACCTGCTGCCGAGCGGGGCGCTCGACCGGGTCGAGAACGACTACCTCGACGCGGCGGTCGAGACCGCCCGCCACCCCGAGACGGGGGAGCTCCACGCGCTGCCGCTCTTTCCGGACTTCGGGACGATGCAGTACAGACGCGACCTGGTCGAGGACGCGGGCTACGACACCGACGACTGGGCGACCGAACCGATCTCCTGGCAGGAGTTCGCCGAGGTGACCGCCGACACGATGGAGCAGAACCCCACCGTGGACTTCGGCTTCACCACCCAGGCGGCCGCCTACGAGGGGCTCTCGTGCTGTACGTTCAACGAGACGATGTCGAGCTGGGGCGGGGCGTACTTCGGTGACCACGAGAACCTCTTCGAGGCCGGCGGGCGGGAGCCGACGGTCGACGAGGAGCCGGTGCTCGACGCGATCCGGATGATGCGTGCGTTCATGCACGGCGAGGACGACGAACACGCGCTCGACGGCTACCCCCAGATCGCCCCCACCTCGATCGTCCAGTGGTCCGAGGAGGAGGCGCGTGGCCCGTTCGCGAACGGGAACTCGATCATGCACCGGAACTGGCCGTACTCCATCGCGATCAGCGGGGTCGAAGAGGAGATGGGCGAGAACCTGGGTGTGATGCCGATCCCGTACGGCGTCACCGAGGACGGGGCGGAGTACGAGGGGACCGGCGGGACGGCGTCCGCGCTCGGCGGCTGGCACCTAGTCGCCAACCCGAACAGCGACCGGATCGACGAGGTCGTCCAGGTGATGGAGGCGTTCGCCACCGACGAGGTGATGCTCCACATGTTCGAGGTACAGGGGTGGCTCCCGCCGGACCTCGGGATGCTCGAGGACGTCACCGTCGAGGAGGCGGGGCCGGTCGCACGCTACACGGACGCGATACAGGTGATCGGCGACAACGCCGTCCCCCGACCGGTGACGGACCTCTGGCCGGAGCAGGCGGCGCTCATCTTCGGCGAGGTGCACAACGCCTACCGGGGCGAGAAGAGCCCCGAGGGGGCGATGGGAGACCTCAAAGAACGCCTCGAACGCAGCGAACGCGACGTGGAGGACCAGTGATGGAACACACAGATCGGAGGCGACGGTAGATGGCGGCCGAACGCGAGCGCGGCGCGCTCGCGCCGGTCGTCGACTGGATGGAGAACCTGAGCGAGGCGGCGTACGCCTACCTGCTGCTGGCGCCGGCGTTCGCGCTGCTCGCGCTGATCGCGTTCTACCCGCTGATCGCGACGTTCTGGATGTCGCTGCTCGACGACCAGACCCGCGGTGCCGAACCGCTCGGCGAGTTCGTCGGCTTGGAGAACTACGTGAACATCCTCACCGGCGACGCACGCCTGGCGAGGCAGTTCCTCGACGTCGGCTTCACGGGCGGCTTCCCGTTCGTCGAACTCGGGACGCCCTTCTTCCAGCAGGCGCTGTTCGTCACGCTGGCGTTCGCGCTGTTGAACGTGCTCTTTACGACGATCATCGGCTTCGGCCAAGCGCTCGTGCTCGACCAAGAGTTCCGCGGCCGACGCTGGGTCCGGGTCGCGATCATCCTCCCGTGGGCGGTGCCGATCGTCATCCAGGGGATGCTCTTCTTCCTGCTGTTCCAGCCGACCGTCGGCTTCATGAGCGACCTGATGCAGTGGCTGGGTCTGTTCGGGGCTGACCCGCTCGCGAGCAGCCGGGACAGCTTCTTCATCATCCTGATCGCCGACGTCTGGAAGACCGCGGCGTTCATGGCGCTTCTGATCCTCGCGGGCCTCCAGAGCGTCGACAGGAGCCTCTACGACGTCGCGCGCGTCTCGGGGGCCTCTCGCTGGCAGCAGTTCAAGATGATTACCTTCCCGCTGGTGCTCCCCGCGCTGCTCGTCGCGATGCTGTTCCGCACGATGGACGCGATGCGGGTCTACGGCCTGATCGAGTCCACCTCCGGCTGTACGATCGTCCCCTCGCTGACCTGCATGGTCGTCGAGGCGATGTTCGGCGGCACCCGCATCTTCGGGACCGCCGCGGCGGTGGCGTTCATCACCGCCGTGGTGATCGGACTGTTCGCCTCCGTCTACATCTTCAAGTTCCGTGACAGCGAAGGAGGGTTCTACTGATGGCCGCAGAGACGGAGACGGCGGCCGAGGAGACCCGACAGGAGGAGCCAGAACTCGACCGCGGGCCGTTAGAGCGGTGGGTCTCGGGAGCGATCTCGAACCCCGAGCGGACCTATCGGTCGATGTTCTACGTCGTCACCGTCTTCTTCCTCGTGACGACGCTCTTCCCGTTCTACTGGCTGCTGATGGTCGCGCTGACGCCCGAGGGGCGGCTCGCCGAAGGCGTGGGGCTGTTGCCGAACGGCTTCAACCCCGCCGCGTTCGTCGAGGTGTTCACGGTGCTCCCGTTCCACCGCTACATGTTCAACAGCTTCGTGATCGCGGGCGCCTCGACGGTCGTCGTCCTGCTCGTCGGCTCGCTCGCGGGCTACGTCTTCGGACGGCTCAGGTTCCCCGGGAAGGGACCGCTGATGCTGCTGGTGCTGGTCGTCTCCTTCTTCCCACCGGCGGCCTTCTTCATCCCGCTGAACGACCTGTTCAACACGAACCTCGCTATCCTCGAACCGCTCTTGCAGGACGGCAGCCTCTACAACACGCCGTACGCGATCATCGTCCCGATCAGCGCGCTCTACATGCCGCTCGCGATCTTCATCCTCACGACGTTCTACGCACAGATCCCCGATGGGCTGGAGGACGCCGCCAGGGTGGAGGGGACGACCCGCCTCGGCGCGCTCTTCCGCGTGATCATCCCGCTGTCGGCACCCGGCGTGGCAACGGCGGGCGTGCTCACGTTCATCGCGGCGTACAACGAGTTCTTCTTCTCGTTCCTGATGACCGACGGTCAGCCCGACACCTGGGGGCCGCTGGTCTGGGGGATCCTCGGCTACCAGGGACAGTACGAGATACTGTTCAACCTGATGGCCGCAGCGAGTATCATCGGCGTCCTGCCGGTCGCGATACTGGTGGTCGTCGCCCAGGAGAAGATCGTCAGCGGGCTCACCGCGGGAGCACTCAAGGAGTAAGACCATGGCACGAGTTCAACTAGAGGGAGTCACGAAACGGTACGACGACGTAACGGCGGTCGAGAACATGAACCTCGACATCAAAGACGGCGAGTTCGTCACCTTCGTCGGCCCGTCGGGCTGTGGGAAGTCGACGACGATGGAGACGATCGCCGGGCTGACGATCCCCACCGAGGGGAAGATCCACATCGGCGACCGGGACGTCACGAACCTCGCGCCGAAGGACCGCGGGATCGCGATGGTGTTCCAGAACATCGCGCTGTTCCCGCACATGGACGTCTACGACAACATCAGCTTCGGACTCAGGCTCCGAAAGTTCGACAAGGAGGAGATCGACCGGCGAGTCGAGGAGGCCGCCGACGTCGTCCAGCTGGAGGGGATGATGGACCGGATGCCCGACGAGATGTCCGGCGGCCAGCGACAGCGCGTCGCCATCGCCCGCGCGCTCGTCCGCGAACCCGACGTGTTCCTGATGGACGAGCCGCTCGCGAACCTGGACGCGAAGCTCCGGGTGCACATGCGCACGGAGCTCCAGCGGCTTCACCGACGGCTCGACACCACGATCATCTACGTCACGCACGACCAGGCCGAGGCGATGACGATGAGCGACCGGATCGCGGTGATCGACGCGGGCGAACTCCAGCAGATCGCCCCGCCGCTGACCTGCTACAACGAGCCGGCGAACCTCTTCGTCGCGGGCTTCATCGGCTCGCCGTCGATGAACTTCGTCGACGCCGAAGTGACGGCGAACAGCCTCGAGACGGAGAACTTCTCGATCGAGTTCGACCCGTCGACCACGGAGGGGATCGGGCCGGGCGACCACGTGACCGTCGGCGTCCGCCCGGAGGACATCTACCTCGAGGGAACCGCCGACGGCCTCGACTACCCGTCGGGGGTCATCGACGCCCGGACGGACGTGCTCGAACCGATGGGCAACGAGGTGTTCGTCTACCTCGTCACCGGCGAGGGCAGCGAGACGAGCATGGAGGTCGAAGGCGGCGCGGTGACCGACGACCAGCTGCTGATGAGCGTCGACCCGGACACGCAGATCGAGGTCGACGAGGACGTCAGGGTCGTCCTCGACCGCTCGCGGGTCAACCTGTTCGACGTCGAGACGGGCGACGCGCTCCGTCACGGCCTCATCGACGCGGCGAGCGCGACGGGCACGCCCGAACGCGGCGTGGGCGACTCCGACTGATAGGGAAAGGGTAATCCCCGATCGTCGGTCTATGTCGAGTATGACCGGTGATGCGTCGGTACGGATCGGTATTATTGGACTCGGAAATATCGGCCGTCACCACGCGGATCAGCTCCGAACGAGCGGCGGACAGCTAGTCGGCGGCGTCGACATCCTCCCCGAGGCGAGAGAGCGCTTCGCGAGGGACTACGGCGTCGAGACCTACGCCGAGGCCGACGACCTCTTTTCGACCGCCGACGCCGTGATCGTCACGACGCCGAACCGCTTCCACGAGGAGTACGCCGTCGGCGCGCTCGAGGCGGGCCTCGACGTCCTCCTGGAGAAGCCACTGGCGCACGACGTCGAGAGCGCCGAACGGATCGCCGCCGTCGCGAGGGAGTCCGAGGCGATCTGTATGGTCGGCTTTCACAACCGGTTTCTCCCGCCCGTCGAGGTGCTCAAAGACCGGATCGATTCCGGTACCTTCGGCGAGGTCACCCACGTCGACGCGAACTACGTCCGTCGTCGGGGGATCCCGGGCCGGGGCTCGTGGTTCACCGACCGGTCGATCGCCGGCGGCGGTGCGCTGATCGACATCGGGGTCCACGCGCTCGACGTGGCGCTCTACCTCCTCGACTTCCCCGAGATCGTGGAGGTCTCGGGCGTGACCCGCTCGGAGTTCGGCACCCGCGAGGACTACACCTACCTCTTCATGTGGGGCGAGGACGACCGCGAGGGCGAGTTCGACGTCGACGACTCCGCGACGGCGTTCATCCGGTGTGCCGAGGACCGGACGATCAGTCTCGACGTCGCCTGGGCGGCGAACCAGCCGAACGACGATTCGATCACGGTGCGAGGGACCGACGCCGGGGCACGGTTCGACCGCGGGGACGGCTCGCTCGACATGTACCGGACGAGCGAGAACGGCGCGCCACACTTCGCCGACCAGAAGGTGACGACGCGTGAGGTGAACGCACACGCGGCCGAACAGCGGGCGTTCGTCGAGGCGGTCGAGGCAGGCGTCCAGCCCGGACGGAACACCGTCGAGCAGGCGCTGGCCGTCCAGCGGGTGATCGACGCGATCTACCGCTCCAGCGAGCGAGGCGAGGCGGTCGGCATCGTGGCCGAGACGACGGCGGCGACGAAGTAGAGAACCAACGGTTATAGGTGACGGGAGCGTCGCTCGGCACATGGAGATCGGCGTACTGACCGATGCACTCAGTGATCAGTCCGTAGACGAAGCGTTTCGGTATCTCTCCGAACTCGGCGTCGACGCGGTCGAAATCGGCTGCGGCGGCAACCCCGGCGAAGACCACCTCCCGAGGACGAAGACCCTCGAGAGCGACAGCGCGCGCGCTGAGCTGATCGACGCGACCGAGGAGTACGACCTCCGGATCAGCGCGCTCGCGACGCACAACAACCCGCTGCACCCGGACGACGAGCGGGCGGCAGAGTCCGACAGGGAACTCAGGGAGGCGATCGAGCTCGCGGACCTGCTGGGCGTCGAGGCTGTCACCTGCTTCTCGGGGTTACCGGGAGGGGGCCCGAACGACGAGACGCCGAACTGGATCACCGCACCGTGGCCGACCGAGCACGCCGACAACCTCGAGTACCAGTGGGAGGTCGCCGTCGAGTACTGGTCGGACCTCGCGGAACACGCCGAGACCCACGACGTGAAGATCGCGATCGAGATGCATCCGAACATGCTCGTCTACGAGCCACACGGGATGGCCCGACTGCGCGAGGAGACGAGCGAGTACGTCGGCGCGAACTTCGACCCCTCGCACCTCTACTGGCAGGGTATCGACGTCTGTGAAGCCATCAGATATCTCGGCGAGCGTAACGCGATCCACCACTGCCACGCGAAGGATACCCGGGTCTACGAGGCGAACAGCCGGGTGAAGGGCGTCCTCGACACGACCCCCTACACCGACGAAGCGAACCGCTCGTGGCTCTTCCGGAGCGTCGGCTACGGCCACGGCGAGGCGCACTGGAAGGACGTCGTCTCCACGCTGCGGATGGTCGGCTACGACGGCGCGCTCTCGATCGAACACGAGGACTCGCTGACCTCCTCGCGCGAGGGCCTGGAGAAGGCGGTCGAACTGCTACAACGGGCGGTCTTCACGACCCAGCCAGGCGAAGCGTACTGGGCGGAGTAGGGACCACCGGATGGTCCGTGCCGACCGGGTCGGAAGCCGGTTCCTCCTCGAAGTCGGTCCCGACGGATCGGTTGAAGTACCCGACGCCCGAACGGCCGGCCATGGACGCGATCGTCGACCCGAGTCCGGCGGTCTGGTCGATGCTGGAGGCGATCGGCGTCCCGCTGATCCTCGTCCTCTTCTACTTCGACGGGATGGTGGTCGGCAAGGTCACCCCGCCGGCAGCCCTGTTCGTCGCCTACGTCGCGCTCGCCACCCCGCCGACGTCGGTGCTCGTCCTCCTGGCCGCCGCGAGCGTCGCCGCCTCGACGCTCGGACAGTGGACGCTCTACCGCGGGTTCAACGAGGAGAGCCCCGAGTTCTTCGGGATCAGGCGACGAGTCCCGTACGCCGATCGGCTCCCGTTCGTCGTCCGGAGCGGGGTCGGCGAGCGTCGGATGGCGTTCGTCACCCGCTACTTCGACCGTTTCGGCGGGGCCGCGCTCTGTCTCACCAACGCGGTCCCCCTCGTCCGCAACCTGATGAGCATTCCGGCCGGGCTGAGCCACTACCCGGTCGGACGGTTCCTCCTGTTCTCGGCAGCCGGGAACACGCTCTACCTCGGGGCGCTCGTCGCCATCGCCTTCGGACTCCTCGAGACAGCGCGGTTCCTCCCCGTTCCGTAGGTCGACCCCCTTCGACACCATCCGCGCCGATACGGACGGACAAGACCGATCGGACGACGGGGCCTAGCGGTCCCGTAGTCGACGGACCGATCAGCCGACGAGGACGAGCAGCCCGATCATCGTCACGAGTCCGACGCCGATCCCCCCGATCAGCTCGGGCCGACCCCGTCTCGGGAGCCCCGAGCCGTACTCCACGCCGGCCGGGAGGAACTCAACGAGGACGAGGTAGACGAGCGCCCCGGCGGCGAAGCCGAAGCTGAGCGGGAGCAGCGTCTCGACGCTCGTCACGAACGTGTAGGCGAGGGCGGCACCGATCGGCTGTGGGAGCCCGGAGAAGACCGCCCAGCCGACGACCTTCCACTTCGCGATCCCGGCGGCGACGAGCGGGATGGCGATCGCAAGCCCCTCGGGGACGTTCAGGATCGAGACTGCGACGCTCACGAAGACCGCCAGCGCGGGGATCTCCCACCCGAGGAGGGACAGGGTTCCCTCGCCGTCGAGGCCGAGGTCGGCGAAGGCGACGCCGACCGCGATACCCTCCGGGAGGCTGTGGAGCGTCAGGACGCCGACGGTGAGCACGAGCGTACTCGGGTCGACCGCCCCCGTCGCCCCCGGGCCGAACTCGACGCTCGCGACGAGACGGTCGGCGGCGAGGACGAACGCCACGCCCGCGGCGAAGCCCAGACCGACGGAGTGCGGATCGCCCTCGGTCAGCCCCTCGCCGACGAGGCCGAAGACGGACACCGAGAGCAGGATCCCCACGGCGAGCCCCCAGAGCACGACGATCGCACGGTCGCCGATCTCGTCGACGACGAAAAAGGGGAGGACGCCGAGGCCGGTCGCGAGACCCGTGATCAGGCCGACCGCGGAGACGAGCAGCAGGTCGGTTGGGACGGTCATCGGCTTCGGTCTCTCGCTGGAGGGCGACGACGTTTTCGATCTCCCACCGAGAGCGTCAGATTACCCGCGACGAGATCGATCGGATAGCCACGTCTTACGGTCGGTCCGGGTATCCCCGATGGTCACGTTTCGGATGCCCGCCGGAGTTGAGATTCGATAGTGTGAGAGGGTATGAAGGCCGTCGTTACGGGCGAGGGGGTTCTGGGTGGTGACCCTCGCCTCGATGGAACGCGAATCGGCGTCATCCACGTCGACCGTCGGTACGAGGGTGGCGAGACACCCGGGGCGATCGCCGCGAGCTTCGACGGTCTCTCGGTCGCCGACGTCCACTCGGCGCTCGCGTTCGCGTTCGTCGATCCTCAGACGCTCCGCTCGACCGTCTCGCGTTCGCGTTCGTCGATCGAGCGGATCCGTGAGGACCGGCCCGTCGACCCGAAGGAATCCCCGACGCACACCTGAATGCGGATCCTCGCCGCCGAGAGGGTGAAACCGGCACACGTCTCCGCACTCAGAGCTGGCGGCCACGACGTGAAACGTGCGGGTGATACGATCGGTAAGGGTGTGCCGGACCGAGACGTACTCACGTCGGCCGTTGAATCGGATCGAGCGCTTCCCCTACGATCGAAAGGAGTTCTCGAACGGGGACGACCACGCTGGCGTGTTCATCGCGGACGAGACGATGAGACCGAGGGACGTCCGCCGTGGGACCGAGCGCGTAGACGAGGCGTATCCCTCGCTCGACGACGTCGTCGAGTACCTGGTCGACTGGCCGTGATCTCGATCCCCGACAGCTAAGGGAGAACGCGCTGTAGCCCCGGCTATGTCACTCTCCGTCGGCGTCCTCGGCTACCGGTTCATGGGAAAAGCCCACGCGAACGCGCTCGCCCGCCTCCCGATGTTCTTCCCGGAGGCACCGGAGGTCTCCCGCGACGTGCTGGTCGGCCGCGACGAGGAGGCGTTGGCGGAGGCGGCCGACCACCTCGGGTTCGAGCGGACGGAAACCGACTGGGGGACGGCGATCGAGGAGGTCGACGTCTTCTACAACCTCGGGCCGAACCACGTCCACGCCGAGCCGTCGATCGCCGCCCTGGAGGCGGGCGTCCCCACTTTCTGCGAGAAGCCGCTCGCACCCACCCTCGACGAGGCGGAACGAATGGCGGAGGCCGCCGCGAACGCCGACATTCCCGCCGGCTGTGCGTTCAACTACCGGTTCGTCCCGGCGATCCAGTACGCCCGACACCTGATCGAGGCGGGCGAGATCGGCGAGATCCGTCACGTCCGCGGGCGGTACCTCCAGGACTGGCTGGTCGATCCAGGTGCCGAATGGTCTTGGCGGAACGACAGCGAGATGGCCGGCAGCGGCGCGCTCGGCGACCTCGGTTCCCATACGATCGACCTCGCGCGCTTTCTCGTCGGCGACTCGACCGGGGAGATCGAGCGGATCTCCGGACACCTCGAAACGTTCGTCGAGGAGCGTCCGACCGGCGACGGCGAAACACGCCCGGTGACCGTCGACGACGCCTACACGGCCCAGGCGAGCTTCGAGAACGGCGCGGTCGGGAGCTTCGAGGCCTCCCGGTTCGCGACCGGGCACAAGAACGACCACACGATCGAGATCCACGGCTCGGAGGGAAGTCTGAGGTTCTCGCTCGAACGGCTGAACGAACTCGAGGTGCTCACCGGCGACGACCGGGGCTACCAGACGGTGCTCGTCACCGACGAGTCCGATCCCTACGTCGACCACTGGTGGCCGCCGGGCCACGTCGTCGGCTGGGAGCACACGTTCGTCCACGAGAACTACGAGTTCCTCTCGGCTGTGGACTCCGGGGGTGAGTTCGCACCGAGTTTCGCCGACGGACTGGCCGCCCAGCGCGTCATGGACGCTATCGAACGTAGCGACGCACGCGGCGAGTGGGTCGACCTCCGAGAGGGATCGTCGTAGGGACTCACGGTTCCTCGACTGCGAAACGACAGAGACCAGTGAGAGGGACGATCGGCTACGACGACCCCACGAGGGTCCGGACGAGGCGCACTCGGCACGGCGACGGAATCCGTGATCGCTCCCGATCGGGCCGCGAGACGCGGTAGGATCGCCGTTCGAGAAGGGCAGTGATGGTGAGGAGAACCGACAGGCTCAGCGCGCCGATCCGTGCGGAGTCCTCCTCGTCGAGGCGATCCAGCGTCCGGTGAAACCAGAAGAGATCCGCCCAGAGACACCGGTGAAACCGTCGTAGCAGCGGATGCGGGACGAGTTTCGCCGCGTCGGGAATCAGAGCCCAGACGCCACCGAGGAGCACGAGCGTTCTGGAATAGGGACACGGCGGGAGGAGGGTGACGAGAACCGCTGTCGCGGCCGCGCCGACACTGAAGTGGGTGATCCCCTGTGACATAGGTCTCGTGGACGTACGTCACCACTCTCCTTTAGGCTCGTCGTTCGTTCCCCCCGGGAGGGGTCGGCCCGGGGCCTCGACGTGAGAACCGGACGGTTCGCGTTCGGGTCCGTCGAAGAAGTCGAGCAGCAGGTCGTTCACCTCGGCCGGGCGATCGGCCTGCACCCAGTGGGTCGCTTCCTCGAACCGTTCGACCCGGAGGTTCGCCACCCACTCCTCCAGCCCTTCGGTGAGCCGCGGCGAGAGCGCGACGTCGTTCATCCCCCAGATGACGAGCGTTTCGGTACTTACCTCACCACCCGTCGAGACCCACTCGGGATCGGGCTCCCTGCCCGGGATCACCCGTTTCGGGAGTTCGCGGACCACCCCCCGGCCGGCGGCACGATAGTAGTGTATCGCGGCAGAGAGCGCGCCGGGTCGTGCGAGCGCCGCCTCGTACCGTTCTCTGTCCCGGTTGCTGAACGCCCCCGGGAGGGCGCTCCCCTGCACGGCGCTCTCCACCACTCGATACCCTCCCACACGGAAGCCGAGTTCGGGGAGCACCGGCAGCTGGAAGAAGAAAGTGTACCACGACCGTCCGAGCTGATCCGCCGTCCGTAGTTCCCGTTCGAACGCCCTCGGATGTGGCGCGTTCAGGATCGCGAGGCGATCGACGACCTCCGGATGTCTGGCCGCGAGTTCCCAGGCGACCGTCCCACCCCAGTCGTGGGCGACGACGTGCGCCTGGTCGTCGAACGTTCCGATCAGTTCCACGCAGTCGCGAACGAGTTCGCCGATCCGGTAGCTCGCGAGGCTCGTGGGCTTCTCCGATCGGTTGTACCCCCGGAGATCCGGGGCGACGACGTGGTAACCGGCCTCGGCGAGCGCCGGTATCTGCTCGCGCCAGGCGTACCAGAACTCGGGGAAGCCGTGGAGACAGAGGACGAGCGGGCCCTCGCCGGCCTCCACGTAGTGCAGTCTGACGCCGTTTACGATCGTCTCGTCGTGGTGCCACGGCCCCTCGATCGGGCGGTCTCCGACCGGTCGTTCGTCCATGTCCACAGTTCGGCCGCGCGGCGAATAGGCGTACCGGCGACCGGACAGCCTTTCACCGTACTCCGTCTCGTGACATCATGGCACGAGAAGGCCACGTTACGGTGGTCGGTGCGGGCGCGATGGGGGGCGGGCTGGCGACGCAGTTCGCGCTCCGTGATCGCCCGGTGACGCTGGTGGACCACCGCGAGTCGAACCTCGAGGACGCCCGGAATCGAGTCGAGGGGGCTCTCGACGTGCTCGGCGAGACGGGCGCGACCGAGCGGGGTGTAGCGGACGTCCTGAGCGGGATCGAGTTCACGCTCGATCTGGAGGACGCGGTCGGCGAGAGCACCGTCGTCCTCGAAACGGTGTCGGAGGAGCTCGCGATCAAACGCGAGGTGTTCGAGTGCGTGGGCGAGGCCGCACCCAGCGATACTATCCTCGCCTCGAACACCTCGAGCATCCCGATCACGCGGATCGGCGAGGCGGTGCCGGCGGTCGCGGATCGGGTCGTCGGCTGTCACTGGTGGTACCCGCCCTACCTGCTCGACCCGGTCGAGGTGGTGCGTGGGGAGCGGACGAGCGACGAGACGGTCGATCAGACCCGCGCGTTCGTCGAGTCGGTCGGAAAGGACCCGATCCTTGTCGAGCGCGACGTTCCGGGGTTCGTCTGGAACCGGGTGCAGTTCGCGGTGCTGCGCGAGTGTCTCCACCTCGTCGAGGAAGGCGTCGCGAGCGCGGCCGACGTGAACCGGGCGATTCGCGACGGTTACGCGCGCCGCACCTCGGTGATCGGGCCGTTCGAGACGGTGGACCTCGCAGGACTCGACCTCTTTCGAACGATCGCGGCCGACCTCTACCCGGTACTCAGCGACTGTGACGAGCCGAACGAGACCCTCGACGAGCGGCTGGCGGTTGGACGGACCGGCGTCGAGAGCGGCGCGGGGATCTTCGAGTACGACCGGTCGACCGAGGTGGTCGCCCGCGAGCGCGACGAACGGCTGGCCGCACTCGCGCGAGTCCACTCGGGATTCCGGGTCGAGGAGTGAGCCTGCACGCTCCGGGCGGGTCGCTATGCGTCGGAGACCCGAAGCAGAGGCCATGACGAAGGTAGCCGTCACGGGAGCGGCGGGAACCGTCGGCGAGCAGGCGCTGGCGGCGCTCTCCGAACACGACGTGACACCGATCACCCACAGCGAGCACGACGACCTCGGCAGCGTCGTCTGCGACGTGACCGAGTACGAGCACCTGAGAGAGGCGCTCTCGGGTCACGAGGTCGTCGTCCACCTCGCGGCGAACCCCTCGCCGCGGGCGGCATGGGACGAGGTGAAGGGGGTGAACGTCGACGGCGCGTACAACGTCTACGAGGCGGCGCTCGAGGAGGACCTCGACCGTGTCGTCTTCGCGAGCACGAACCACGTCACGCACATGGCGAACGCCGCGGACCCGGCCGACCCGGAGTCGCTGGTCGAACGGCCCTCGGTCGTCTCGCCGGACGATCCGCCACGACCGGACTCCTACTACGGCGTGAGCAAGGTCGCGGGCGAGGCGCTCGGGGCGTTCTACGCCGACCGGTACGGCATCGAGGTGATCGACCTCCGGATCGGCTGGCTTATGGACGAGTCGGATCTGGTCGAGACTCAGGAGGAGGACGAGGAGCGCGCTCGCTATGCCCGGGCGATGTGGCTCAGCCCCGGGGACTGCCGGGACGCGATCGAACGCGCAGTGAGGGTACCGATCGAGCAGACCCCGCTCACGGTGAACGTCATCTCCGCGAACTCCGATCGGTATCTCTCGCTAACGGAGACGCTTCAGGGGATCGGTTACCGGCCACGGGACGACGCGGCCGAGGTCCTCGAGGGATTCTGACCGGGCTCATACGGACGGTCGTAGTCTCGCATCCGATGATCACCGACCCGTACTGGCGATCACCGGTGATCGGATACGACCGTGCGTATCAGGGACACGGGCTGAGGCTGAACTCCCCGCCGTCGATATCCGCGCCGCCGGCCGCACCGAGGTAGAGCGCGCTGTTGATCAGCCCGATGTGCGAGAAAGCCTGCGGGAAGTTCCCGAGGTGGGTTTTCGTACCGGGATCGACCTCCTCTGCGAGCAGACCCAGCGGGTTCGCGAACCCGACGACCCGCTCGAAGATCGACTCGGCCTCCTCGACCCGGCCGGCGAGCGCGAGCGCGTCGACCAGCCAGAACGAACAGAGCACGAACGCGCCCTCCTCGCCCTCCAGCCCGTCGTCGCGCCGGTAGCGGTAGACGAGACCGTCGTCGGTCGTGAGCTCCTCCTCGATCGCGTCGATCGTGCCGAGGACGCGCTCGTCGTGGCCGGGAAGAAAGCCCACGATCGGTATCAGCAGCGTCGCGGCGTCGAGGTGGTCCTCGCCGTCGAACGACTGGACGAAACTCCCCCGATCCTCGCTGTAGCCCCGCTCGCAGACCGTCTCGTGGATCTCGTCGCGCTCTCGCTCCCAGCGCTCGCGCGGCGCGTCGAGGTCGTACTCGTCGGCGATTGCGAGCGCGCGATCGAGCGCCACCCAGCACATCAGTTTCGAGTGGACGTGGTGACGCGGCTCCTCGCGGAACTCCCAGATGCCGACGTCGGGCGTCTCCCAGACCTCGCAGACGTGATCGACGATCGAGCGGACGGAGCTCCAGTCCTCGTCGTCGAGGCCGTCGCCGTACTGGAGCGTCTCGTATATCGCCTGGACGATCGTCCCGTAGACGTCGTGCTGGTCCTGGTGGGCTGCGGCGTTGCCGATCCTGACGGGCTGTGAGTGGTGATACCCCGAGAGCGTCTCTGACTCCCGTTCCTCGAGGTCGGTCTCGCCGGCGAGCCCGTAGACCGGCTGGATCTCCGCGGGCTCTTTCCGGCAGAGCTCGAGGAACCACTCGAAGTAGCGCTCGGCCTCCTCGCGCTGGCCGAGGGCGTAGAGCGCCTGGACCGTGAGCTTCGCGTCGCGGATCCAGTTGTACCGGTAGTCCCAGTTCCTCGGGCCGCCGATCGCCTCGGGCAGCGAGGTCGTCGGCGCCGCACAGATAGCGCCGGTCTCCTCCTGGATCAGGAGCTTCAGCGCGAGCCCCGACCGCCTCGTCAGGTCGTGCCAGCGCTCGTCGATACACTCGGGCGCGTGGTCGTCACAGCCGTCGGCCCAGTCGGTCCAGAACGCCTCGGTCCGCTCTCTGACCCCCTCGGACTCCGAGAGCGACGGGACCCGGTCGCCGTACCGCGTTGCGAAGCGGATCGACTCGCCCGACGAGAGCGTGGGGGTCGCGACCGCTCGATCGTCCAGGGTTCGAACCGAGGTGCCGGTGGCGAGCCAGAGGTCGTGGCCGCCACCGGTCGCGCGGAGCTGTCCGTCGCGCCGCTCGACGGTTGCCTCGACCTCGCCGTAGGAAAAGCGCGGGCGGAACACGACTTCGACCGTCACCGTCCCCTCCTCGCAGACGAGCTCGCGGTAGATACAGTTCCGACCCGCGAGCTCGTGGTCCATCGGGAAGAAGTCGGTCAGCGTCGCCCGCCCGCTCGCGGTCTCGAAGACGGTCCGGAGGACGTTCGTTCGGGGGACGTAGGACTGGTCGCTCTCGAACGGGCCGATCGGCCGGATCGAGAACTCCCCGCCGTTCGCCGGGTCGAGCAGCCCGGCGAAGACGCTCTCCGCGTCGAGCGTCGGGGCACACCACCAGTCGATCGCTCCGTCGCCCGAGACGAGCGCACAGGCGGTCTCGTCGCCGATCAGGCCGTGATCGGAGATCGGGGCGAAACGCATTCAGTCGACCCCCCGTGGACCCTCGTCGGTGAGCACCGCGTCGAGCAGTCGGAGCGGGGTCGCGTCGTAGGCGGGGTTCTCGACCGAGAAGCCGTCGGCGGGTTCGAGCATCACCTCGTTCGGCGAGCGGTGTTCGTTCTCGAAGGCGAAACCGCGGTCGACCACCTTCGCGTCGGAGCCGGCGGCCCAGACCGGCACGCCGAGATCCTTCGCGACGGCCGCGATCGGGTAGGTGCCGACGCGGTTGTAGAGCGTCCCGTCGACGAGGCAGTCCATCCCGACGGCGACCGCGTCGCACTCCCGGAGGACGTGGCCCGACGCGCCGTCGACGACGAGCGTCGCGTCCACGCCGTCGACCGTCGCGAGCGCGCGCGCCGACTTCCGGCCGAGGTAGCGCGGACGCGCTTCCGTCACGTAGACCGAGAGCCGGTTCCCCTCGCGTGCGGCGAGTTCGATCCCCTCGAGCACCGTCGTCGAGTAGTCGTGGGTGAGCAGCGTCGTCCCGTCTTCGAGGCGCTCGCTCAGGTGCATCGCCGCCCGTCGCTTTCCCGTCTCGACGTCGTTGACCACCCGGGAGATCGCCGACTCGAGGACCCGTTTCGCCTCCTGAACGCTCTCGACCTCGGTCTCGGTGACCGCACGGACGACCTCGCGCTGAGTGGTGTGCAGCGAGGCGTGTGAGGTGTTCGCGCGCCTGAGCGCGCGACTGTTGTGCTCGACGTCCTGGACGAACTCCTCGACGGTCGCGTACTCGCGTTCGAGCAGTTCCGAGAGGGCCTGCGTCGCGTTGATCGCCACTATCGAGGAGCTGTGTGTCCGCATCTCCGTGATCTCCTCGACCGTCTCGTCGATCATGTCCGATCCTCGCCCGCGCGAGCGAAAGGTGTTCCGGGGGAGAGCGCAGGCCGTAAGCGTGCTCGTCCCCTTCCGGGGGCATGAGCTACCCGGTCAGCTACCACTGTCCACACTGCGGCGCGGTGGTCGAACTCGAGCGCGATGGCTATCTCGCGGACAAGGCGGTCACGCCCTACCCGTTCGAGCGCTGGGAGTACGCAAGCCCCGACGAGGCGTTCGAGGAGAGTGAGGGCGTCGCCTTCACCTGTGGCGATGACGGCACGCTCGTCGAGGGAGAGTCGGGCTGTGGCGAGCGCTTCTACCTGAGCTTCGTGAAGTTCGAGGAGGGGAGGGAGGTCGTTCCCGAGCTCTCCTCGGAGTTCGTCGAGATCGGCCGCGAACGACCGCGCGGGCCGCGGTATCCGGGTGGACCGGGCGACTGAGCCGTCGGTGGATTGATCACCTTCGCGCAGAGACGGGAGTCAGATGGCACCCACAGAGCTCTCCCGCCGGGGCTTCCTCTCGGGCGCGATGGGGACGGGAGCAACGGCGTTCGCCGGGGGGCTCCCGGTCGCGGCGGAGGCCGGGAGCGAGGCGGTCTCCGAGGGTCTAGAAGGCCTGGAGGGGTTCGTCGACGACCTGATGGCCGAGGGGCTGGCCGAACACGACGTCGCGGGCGCGACAGTCTCGGTCGTCCACGACGGAAGCGTCGAGTTCGCGAAGGGCTACGGCTACGCGGACGTCGAGGCCGGTCGTGAGGTGCGCGCCGACGAGACCCTCTTCAGGATCGGCTCGGTCTCGAAGCTCTTCGGCTGGACGGCCGCGATGCAGGGTGCAGAGCGAGATGCGTTCGACCTGGATACCGACGTGAACCGGTATCTAGAGGAGGTGACGATCCCCGGGACCTACACCGAGCCGATCACGCTCTCGCACCTCGCGACCCACACGCCCGGGTTCGAGGAGCGGCTTCGGGGGACGTTCGTCGCGAACGAGGACGACCTGCGCCCGCTCGCTGAGGTGCTCCGCGAGGAGCAACCGGCCCGGGTCCGACCGCCCGGCGAACTCGCCTCCTACTCGAACTACGGCAGCGCGCTCGTGGGACAGGTCGTCGCGGAGTGGGCGGGAACGAGCTTCGAGGCGTACGTCGAAGCGGAGATCCTCGCACCGCTCGGGATGGAGCGGACCACGTTCGGCCAGCCCGTCCCCGAGGACCTGGAACCCGACCTCTCGCGGGGGTATCGGTACACGGGCGGGGGGTTTCGAGAAGGGGAGTTCGAGTACGTCGGCATCCCGCCCGCGGGGTCGGCGAGCGCGACGGCGACCGACATGGCGCGGTTCATGCTCGCGAACCTGAACGGTGGGGAGGTAGAGGGCGGGCGGGTGCTCGAGCCCGAGTCGGTCGAGCGGATGCACGAACGCCGGTTCGGCCACGATGATCGGATCAACGGGGTCGCCTTCGGCTTCTACGAGCGGAGTCGTGGAGACCTCCGAGTGATCGCCCACGGCGGCGACACCGAACTCTTTCACACCGAACTGCTCTTGATACCCGACCTCGACCTCGGGCTGTTCGTCTCGTACAACAGCCCGGGCGGGGTCGCCGCCCGCGAGGAGTTCGTCGGGAGGTTCCTCGACCGGTTCGATCCGGCAGCAGGGTCCGAGCCACCTCTGGAGCCGGACGGAGCCCCCGCACACGCGGAGGCGATCGAGGGAAGCTACCGTGGGCTGCGGATCGCCGAGACGACCTACGAGAAACTCGTCGGCGCGACCTCGACCGCCGAGGTCGCTGTCGACGCCGACGGAACGGTGGTGGTGTCGACGCTCGGCGAGGAGTGGCGGTTCGTCGAGATCGACGACCTGCTGTTCAGGGAGGTCGGTGCGGAGGAGACGCTCGTGTTCCGCGAGGAGGACGGTGAGATCACCCACGCCTTCCTCGGGAGCGTTCCGGTCATGGCGTTCGAGCGTCTCGACTGGTACGAGCGGCCGCTGTTCCAGGGGGCGGTCGCCGGACTCACCCTGCTGGTGCTGCTCTCGGCGGTCGTCGGCTGGCCGCTCGCGATGGTCCGTCGTCGCTACCGGGACGGGCCGCCCCCGCCCGAGCGACCGCGGATCGCACGGTGGCTCGCCGGCACCGGTGCGGTGTTCCTGTTCGGCTTCCTCGTGGGGGTGGTCGTCCTCCTCGCGACCGATCCGGTGGGGACGCTCCTGTCGCCACCGACGACCCTCCAGCTCCTGCTCGTGCTCCCGGTGCTGGCGGCGCTGACGACGCTCTGGGCCACCCTCTACGTAGTCCGGTCGTGGCGAGCGTCCTACTGGGGGGTGCTCTCGCGGCTCCACTACACGCTGGTCGTGGCGTCGGCGGTCGGCTTCTGCTGGTTGCTCTCCTACTGGAACCTGCTCGGGGCGTGGCTCTAACGAAGGGGTGTTTTAGGACGGTCACGAGTGTGTAGGGAATCGGTAGGCCTCCGGTGGACAGTTCGAAGCTACACACGGCGGTCAGTTCGCCCCTCGCGTGTGGAGAGGGCTAGCTGCTGATCGTGGGCCGAGAGTCAAGGGACGACACCGTGACTCGGGACGTTCTCCGAAAACGACTTGGTAATACGTCTCTATACTACTTTCACGTATGACTGCGACGGTGTCCGCGAAGATCCCCGACGAGATGAAAGAGGAACTCGACCGGAAGGACGTCAACGTCAGCGAGGTGATCCGCGAAGCGCTCGACGCAGAGCTGACCGAACGCCGACGGGACCAACTGCGGCGCGACGTCGCCGCGCTCAGAGAGCGCGTCGGAACGGACGTCGATACCGACTCGATCGTCGATACCGTCAGAGAGACGCGAGAGGAGCGTTGAGCCGTGGCTTCGGGCCGACTGTTCGACGCAAGCGCGCTCGTGGATCTCCTCGTCGGAACGGAGGGGAGGACCGTCGATATCGACGTCGTTTTCGACGAGGCCATCCTGGATCTCACGATCTACGAGACGGCCAACGCGGTCTGGAAGATCGGGATCGCCCTGGATCGACTCGCGGACGACGATGTCGACGAAGCCGTTGCCCTCCTCGACAAGCTCACTCGTGAGATGCGAATCGAGAGCGCGGTCACCACCGATCTCGAGCGGGCGGTCGAACTCGCACGCCGGGTGGGACTTACGGTCTACGACGCGGCGTACCTCGCAGTCGCAGAGCGCGATGAACTGGCGGTAGTCACGGAGGACCGCGCGCTTCGGGATGGGTGTCTCCGCGAGGAGATCCCCGTCGAGACCGTCGCAGACCTCACGGGGTAGAACCGGGATCGACCCGAACGAGGTCACTGTCGAACCGCGAGCCAGCCCGCGATGGCCGCACAGACGACCGCGACCGCGGTGAGCAGTCCGAACAGCGCCGGCCAGGTCGCGTAGGTCAGCGTCGCGCCCGCGAGCGACGCGCCGAGCGCACCGACGCCGAAGGTCCCGAAGTAGGTGTAGCCGTAGGAGAGGCCGTGGAGGTCCGCTGGGACCGTCTCCGCGATCAGCGCCTGCCCCATCGGCGCGAAGACGTACATCGCGAACCCGATGACCGCACAGACCGCCGCGAGCGCGACGATCCCCATTCCCGCGGCCGGAACGAACGCGAGCGACGCGAGCGCGAGCACGAGGAAGGTCGCGACGAGCGCGCGCTCGATGCTCGCGACGCGGTCGGTCAGTCGCCCGCCAGCGTACTGGCCGAGGACACCCACGAGCAGCAGGCCGACGTAGACCGCCTGCGCCGGGTCGATCGTCCCGCCGCCGACGGCGACCGGTTCCGCGATCGCGAGACGGGAGAGCACGTCCGGGAGGAAGGAGGTCAGCCCCCGGTAGTAGATCCCGTAGGTCATCACGACCGCGAAGACGACGAGGAAACTCCCGGTGAGAAGCGAGCGAGAGGAGTCGAGAAACGATCGGACGTGGCCGCCGTCGGCGGTCGCCTCCGTCGTACCGGCGTCACCCTCCCGTACGTCTCCCTCCCCGACGTCGATCCACAGGCCGAGCGCGACCGCGAACAGCGCGGGGAGGACGAAGGCGAACGCGACGGACCGCCAGTCGAGGACGACGAGCAGTCCGAGCGCGAGCGACGGGCCGAGGGCGGTGCCGACGCTCCCGGCCGCGCCGTGGTAGCCGAGGACGGTTCCACGGGCCTCCGCGCCCCGGCTGATCAGCGAGAGGCCTGCCGGGTGGTAGAGACTCGCCGCCGCCCCCCAGACAACGAGCGCGAACGTCAGCACGAGGACGTTCGGCGAGAGCGCGATGAGCGCGAACGAGAGGCCCATCCCGCCGATCGAACAGAGGACGAGGCGTTTCGAGCCGTAGCGATCCGCGAGGACGCCACAGGGCGGCCCGCCGATGCCGACGAGTGCGAAGCCGGCGGCGAGAACGAGACCGAGCGTCGCCGCGGTCACCGAGAACGTGTCGAGCCAGACCACGACGAAGACGGGGATCGAGAGCTCGTAGCCGTGGAACGTCGCGTGGCTCAGCGCCGTGAAGCGGGCGATCGACCGGTCGTCACCGTCCATCGTGGCCCTCTGATCTTCCCACCGGTATAAATCGTCGCGATGGGGCGATCGGGTCCCCTCGGTTCCCGCGACCACGGTCGAGCGATCCTCCGTGCCGCTGACGCGTGCCCGTCGCTTTTGCACCCCGCCGTCGCTACCCTTCGACATGGAGTACGTCACCGTCGACGGTACGGACGTACCGGCGCTGGGGTTCGGCACCGCCCGGATGGATGGGTACGACGAGCAGTACCGCGCCGTCTCGACCGCGCTCGAGTCCGGCTACCGACATATCGACACCGCGCAGATCTACGGCAGCGAGGGCGCGGTCGGCGACGCGATCGTGGAGAGTGACGTCGACCGCGAGGAGCTGTTCGTCACCACCAAACTCGCGGACGGAAACCGCGATCACGACGCGGTTCTGGAGTCGACGGGAGAGAGCCTCGACCGCCTGGGGACGGAGTACGTCGATCTGCTGTTGATCCACGCGCCGAACGACCGTGTGAGCCACGAGGAGACGATCGGGGCGATGAACGAGCTCCAGGAGGAGGGGAGTGTCAGACACGTCGGCGTCAGCAACTTCTCGGTCCGAGAGACGGCGGAGGCGATGGAGCTCTCGGAGACGCCGATCCTGACGAACCAGGTGAAGTACCACCCCTACGAGTCCCAGAGGGATCTCCTGGCGTTCTGTATCGACGAGGGCGTGATGCTGACCGCCTATAGCCCGCTCGCGGTCGGGGACGTCGTCGGCGACGAGGTGCTGGAGTCGATCGGGGAGCGATACGGGAAGAGCGCCGCGCAGGTGGCGATCCGGTGGCTGCTCCAGCAGCCGATGGTCTCGACGATCCCGATGTCGTCTTCTCCTGGACACATCCGAGAGAACGTCGACGTCTTCGACTTCGAACTGGACGACGAGGAGGTGCGCGAGCTGTTCGACCTCCAGGGCGGACTCCCGGAGGACCTCGCGGACCGGCTCGGGGTGTAGCGCGTCGGCGGTCGACGGCGAGTCGTACAGTCACCGTCCACGATACGCGTTCCGAGCTCTCAGACGGCGACTGCTACCCGCCGATGTCGAAATAGACGGCGACGGCTTCACCTCTCTACCCCTTGATGTTACAGACCGGGAACGTCCTCGCCACTTTGTCCCCGATGCCTAGGGCGTCGCTCACCCGCACCACTTCGTCGACATCCTTGTACACCCCGGGGGCCTCCTCCGCCACGGTCGCACCGCTCTGGGCCTTGACGTACACCTTCTGGCCCCGCAGCTCGTCCTGCACGTCGCCGCCCCAGAACTCCTGTTTCGCCTGCGTCCGACTCATCAGCCTCCCCGCGCCGTGGGCCGTCGAGCCGAACGTCTCGCGCATCGAGTGCTCGCCGCCACAGAGCACGTAGCTGCCCGCGCCCATGCTCCCCGGGATGATCACCGGCTGGCCGACGTCGCGGTAGGTCCTCGGGACCTCCTCGCGACCGGCGGGAAAGGCCCGCGTCGCACCCTTCCGGTGGACGTAGAGCTCGCGGTCCTCGAACGACTCCGCGCGGTCGGCCGGTACCGCGTTCCCACGGGTATCCAAACCGACCTCGTGGACCTCCTTCTTCGCGATGTTGTGCGCGACGTCGTAGAGCAGCTCCATCCCCAGGTCCTCCCACGACCGGTCGAACACCCGCTCGAACACCTCTCTCGTCCCGTGGGTGATCAGCTGGCGGTTCACCCACGCGAAGTTGATCGCGGCACACATCGCGCCGTAGTACGCCTCCGCGAGGTCGGAGCCGGCGGGTGCGGCGGCGAGTTCCTTGTCGGGCAACGAGGCGAGTAAGTCGCCGTGCTCGCGCTCGATCCGCCGGAGGTAGTCGTTACACGTCTGGTGGCCGAGCCCGCGGCTCCCGCAGTGGATCAGCACGACGACACCCTCCTCGCGCAGGCCGTACGCCTCCGCGATCTCGGCGTCGAAGACGTCGGTCACCCGCTGGACCTCGAGGAAGTGGTTCCCGCTCCCGAGGCTCCCCAACTGGTTCTTCCCCCGGTCCTTCGCCTTCTGGGAGATGGCGTCGGGGTCGGCGTCCGGCCGCCGGCCTTCGTCCTCACACCGCGCGAGATCGCCCTCGGTGGCGTAGCCCTCGCGGACGGCCCACTCGACGCCCTCTTCGAGCACCGCGTTCACTGTCTCGATACCGCTCTCGACGACGCCGCCGCCGCCGAGTCCGGAGGGGATCGCGTCGAACAGCGCGTTCACCAGCTCCTCCTCCCGTCCCTCGACGTCCTCGTAGGTGAGGTTCGTCCGGACCATCCGCACCCCGCAGTTGATGTCGTAGCCGACCGCGCCGGGCGAGAGACAGCCCGTCTCGGCGTCCATCGCGCCGACTCCTCCGACGGGAAAGCCGTAGCCCTGGTGGCCGTCGGGCATGCAGATCGCGTGGCTCGTGATTCCCGGGAGCTGCGTGGAGTTCTTCAGCTGCGAGAGCGTCTTGTCCTCGGAGATCTCCTCCAGGAGCGCCTCGCTCGCGAGCACTCTGGCCGGGACGCGCATCTCCCCCTCCCGTGGGATCTCCCAGACGTTCTCACGAACCCGCTCCAACGTGATCCCGCCGGCGGTGTAGGTTCTCATACCTGGGGATCGACCGCGCGGGCGGGAATAGGTTTCGTCGGGAACTCACTCCTCGGGCGTGCCCGCACGCAGGCGGTCGACCTCGGCCTGGTTTCGCTCCCGGAGCGTCTCACGGTACGCGTCGTCCTCGACGAGACGTTCGATGTCCTCCGCGAGGCGTCTCCCAGCGAGGACGTCGGGCACCGTCACGACGAGCGCTCCCCGGTCGAGCAGCGCCGTAGCCGTGGCGGTGTCTCGCGCCCTGACGACGACCTCCGCCTCGGGATCGAGGTCGAGCAGTCTCGCGGAGCGTCCCTCCTCGATCACGGTCGAGACGATCAGACGAGCCTCCGAGAGCCGAGCCGCCTCCCAAACCTCTCGATCGGTGACGTTACCGACGACGTACCGATCGACCCGCTCGTCGAAGCGCTCGACGAGCGAGCGGTCGCGCTCTACCACGACGAACGGCCGGTCGGCCGAGACGCACGCCTCGGCGACCCGCTGGCCCTCGAGGCCGAAACCGACGATCACGACGTGATCGGTGAGGTCGTCGTCGACGCGAGCCCGGTCCGTGACCGGCGCCTGGCCGCCCGAGAACAGCCCCCGGTCGGTGAGCGCGAGGTGGATCGCCTCGTCGTACCGCCGGGTGTAGGCCGAGACGACCATCGTGACGATCGCGGCGAGGACGATCGCGTCGAACAGCGCCGGGAGGAGCGCGCCGACGCCCAGCGCTGTGATCGCGACGATCAGCGAGAACTCGCTCACCTGATCGAGGCTGAGGCCTGTGAGCGTCGCCGCCCGGCGGTCGTAGCCCCGGCGAATCGCGACGAACGCGGTGACCAGCGGGTTCACGATCAGGACGGCGAGGACGACGATCAGCGCGAGACCGAGCGTCTCGGCCGAGGGGACGGAGACGAGCGCACCGAGCGTGACGAAGAAGATCGGCGAGAAGAAGTCCTCGAGGTCCTCGATCGCGTCGATCACCTCGATCGAGAGCGGGTACTCCCGGGAGACGGCGAGGCCGGCGGCGAACGCCCCGACGACGATCGAGATCCCGAGTGCTTCGCTCGCCGCGATGAAGCCGACGAGCAGCGAGATCCCCGCCAGTAACAGCAACTCCGGGTCCTCGATCAGCGCCGAGACCCGGTCGAAGAGCACTCGTCGGAAGAGGTAGCCGCCGAGGAGGAGTCCTATCCCACCGACGACCTGCACCGGCGCCGGTTCGGGCGAGTAGACGAATGCGCTGAGGACGAGCAACACGAGGACCGCGAGGACGTCCTCGAGGAAGTGGATCGTCCCGGCGAGCCGTTCGTGGGTGACCCGCGGCCGTTCCTCCCGCTCTAAGTGTCCGAGGCTGACGAGCGAGGAGCTGAGCGAGCCGGCGATCGCGAGCAGGAGGGCGTCCTCGACGCCGAGGCCGATCCCGAGGCCGACGGCCCCGACGAGGACGCCGGTGACGAGCAGTTGGACGACCGCGACGAGTCCCGCGTCCCGGCCGACCCCGCCGAGGTCGTCGGGCTCGAGCGAGATCCCGAAGACGAAGACGAGGAAGGCGATCCCCCACTGGACGAGATCCAACAACGCTCCCTCCTCGACGAGTGCCAGTACCCCGACGAGAACCCCCGAGAGGAGGTAGACCGGTATCGCCGGGAGGGCGTACCGCCTCGTGAGGAGCAACAGGACCGCCGACGTCGCGAAGATCGCCGCCAGCATCCCGATGACCTCAATCGCCACCGGACTCACCACCCTCGATCCGCTTCGCCAGCTCCCTCACGGTCTCGGAGAACGCCTCCCGGTCGGTCAGGAACTCCGTGACGAGGTCGGCGAGTGCCTCGCCCGCGAGCGCGTTCTCGACGATCACGTAGGTCGCCCCCTCCTCGAGGAGCACCTCCGCGTCCGTCGCCGTCGTCGCCGAGACGAGGACGGTCGCCTCCGCCGGGGTCTCCTCGACGATCCGTCTCCCGACCTCCGGGTTCCGGCTGGCAGAGAGGACGAACGCGGCGTTCGCGAGGTCGGCCTCCGTGCGGACGTCGCCGTGTTTGAAGTCGCCGTAGGCGTACTCGACGTCGGCCGTAGAGAGCGCCTCGACGTTTCGCGGCGAGCGGTCGACGACGACCACGTCCTCGAAGTGCTCACAGAGCACGGAGAGCGCCTCCCGGGTGAGGTCGTCGTAGCCGACGACGACGGCGTGGTCCTCGTGAACCTCGAGGTCGGTGTCGGACTTCTCCTCGCTCTCGAACCGTTCGAGGTACGGCTTCGCCCGCTCGTAGAGCCGTTCGTTGTAGACGATGACGTAGGTCGAAAGCGACATCGTCACGAGCGCCATCAGCCCCAGATACCCGAGGACGTCCTCGTCGATCAGCTCCTGGGTGACCGCGAGCGCCCCGACGACGAGCGAGAACTCGCTCACCTGCACCATGTTCACCGATCCGATGAACGAGGTCTTCGGGGTGAACTGCTCGCGGTCGATCAGGTAGAACATGATGAGGAAGTTCCCGACCATCATCACCGCGCTCGCGACGAGCGCCTCCTGCCAGTAGGCGAGGAGGTTGTCGGCGGTGAGCTGGAGGCCGATCGAGGCGAAGAAGACGACGAGGAAGAAGTCGGTGACCGGGCGCATCCGCTCTTTGATCTCCGTGCTGTAGGGGAGCTGTGCGAGGCTGAGCCCGGCGAGGAAGCCGCCGACCTCGACGGTGACGTCGAGGCTCTCGGCGACGTAGATGAAGACGAACGCCCACGCGATACAGACGATGAACAGGACGTGGTGGTCCTCTGCGGCCACGCGCATCACCCGCGGGAGGAGGTACCGGTAGGCGAGATAGGCGGCGACGCCGAGGCCGACGAGCAGGCCGAGGATCACGGCGGCGTCGACCGCGAGTTCGGCCGGCGGTCCGGTGAGGCCTGCGCCCACCAGCGCGAGGACGACGACGAGGTAGATGTCCTGGACGATCAGTACCCCGACGTCGATCCTCCCCGGCAGGGTCTTTATCTGGCCCTGCTCGTCGAGCAGTTTCACGATCACCGGGGTCGCACCGAAGACCGTCGCGAGCGCGATGACGATCACGTCCATCTCGCGGAAACCGAGCGCGTAGGCGACCGCGAGCGCGAGCGCGGTCTGGAGGACCGTCTGGCCGACGGCGATGTTGACGATCGAGCGGAGGATGTGTTTGATCCGTTCGAAGCGCATCTCGATCCCGAGGACGAACAGGAGGAAGCCGAGGCCGAGTTCGGCCATGATCTCGATCAGTTCGTCCTCGGTGACGATCCCCAGGAGGACGGGGCCGACGACGATCCCCGTGAGGAGGTAGGCGACGATCGCCGGCTGTCTCGTCTTCCGCGCGAGCACGCCGAGCAGCGTCGCTGCGACGACGACGATCGCGAAGTCGGTCGCGAGCGCGATCCCACCCAGCGTCATCGATTGCGCCACCCGGCTGCGTCACTCAGCACGTATTACTCCGAGTTCCCGGCGAGGTCCCCTCTGTGTTTCGCTTTCCGACGCGGGCCGCCGGTTTACTCCTCCGGCGATGCGCCGACCTCGGGCGGGTGACGTTTCGAGTCGATCGTCGAGGCGACCAGCTCGCCGTACTCTGTGGCGGTCAGTTCCCCGTCGTTGTACCGCTCGGCCAAGTCCGTCCCGACTTCGGCCGCGCCGAAGGAAGTGGAGGCTGGATCGAGGATCGTCACGTCGAGGAACTCGGATTCGTAGCCCGAGTCGATCAGCGCCGCGTACGCGCCCGCGATCGGAGCGATGTCCTGGAGGTTTCCGGTGCGATGGAGGTCGGTGTTGACGTACTCGACGGAGACGGCGGTGAGTGCCTCTCTGACCGACTCGACCTCGATGCCGTAGTCGACCAGCTTCTCCGCGAATGTATCGAGATCATCGATCTCGGCGTCGTCGAAGGCCGTGATCCCCTCCTCGAGGAACTCCGTTCGCTCCGTGACCGGAAGCTCTGGAGTTATCTCCGAAACCGGAACCTCGACGTTCGGGGGGAACTCCTCGCCGATCTCTTCGGTGCATCCCGCGACCGAGATGGTGGCGAGTACGGCCAGCCCACCCCGAGAGAGGAGCCCGCGTCGCGTCGTCGGTCCGTCCATGACGGACGATCGACTCGACGACTGAAGGGTGTTGGTTCTGCGTTCGCCGGCCCAGCGTACTTCGGCCCGATCGCCGTACCAGTTCGGGATGGCGCTCGAAACGTACGACGTCGGCCTCGTCGTCTTCGGCCTCGTCTTTCTCGCGGTCGCTGTGTTGCCTCGGCTGGTCTCGGAACGGCCTATCTCGATGCCCATCTTCTACGTCGGGTTCGGGATGGTGGTCTTCGCGCTCCCGTTGACGATCCCGGCGCCCGATCCGCTCGAACAGGGCCAGGCGACCGAGCGCCTCGCCGAGTTCGTCGTCATCATCGCCCTGATGGCCGTCGGGTTGAAGATTGATCGACCGCCAGGACTCAGAGCGTGGGCCTCGACGTGGCGCCTGTTGGCAATCACCATGCCGCTTTCGATCGTAGGGGCAGCGTTGCTCGGCTGGTGGCTCGTCGGTCTCCTCGCTCCGACGGCGATCCTCCTCGGCGCGGTCATCGCCCCGACCGATCCGGTACTCGCCTCCGAGGTGCAGGTAGAGGAGCCGGGCGAGAGCAGCGAGGAGGAATCACACCCGGGTGAGGGCGGCGAACTGGAGGTCCCGTTCGCGCTCACTTCGGAGGCCGGGCTGAACGACGGCCTCGCCTTCCCGTTTACGAACCTCGCGGTCGCGATCGCGCTGGTGGGACTCTCCCCCGGAAACTGGCTCGGCGAGTGGCTCCTGATCGATGTCGTCTACCGGATCGTCGCGGGCGGAGCCTTCGGACTCCTCCTCGGGTGGGTCCTCGCCCGCCTCGTCTTCGCGACGATGCCCGAGACGAGGGTCGGCCAGTCCGTCAAGGGGATCGAGGCGGTGGGGGCGACGCTGATCGTCTACGGGCTCACCGAACTCGCGGGCGGGTATGGCTTCATCGCCGTCTTCGTCGCCGCCGTGACGATTCGTAACTACGAACGCTCGCACGAGTACAACCAGTCGCTGCACGAGATCGCCGAACTCTCCGAACAGACGGTGATGGCGATCCTCATGGTGCTCTTCGGAGGCGCGATCGTCGGCGGTCTCCTGGGACCGCTGACCGATCGAGCGATCCTCGCCGCGGTCGCGATCCTCCTCCTCGTTCGACCGATTGCGGGCGTCGTCGGCCTCCTCGGGTTCGACCGCGACTGGTCAGAACGGCTCGCGATCTCCTTTTTCGGCATTCGGGGGATCGGCTCGTTCTACTACCTCGCCTACGGGCTCAACCAGGCGGCGTTCGCGGACGCGGACCTCCTCTGGGCGACGGTGGGACTGGTCGTCCTGCTCTCGATCGTCCTCCACGGCATCTCGGCGACGCTGGTGATGGACCGCCTCGACGTCGCCTAGACGTCGAACACCACGTACGCGTACCATCCCTCCTCGCACTCCTCGAGACGCATCTCCGAGTAGGTGACCGCCTTGATCTCGCGCGCCTCGATCGATCCGATCGGGACACCTCGCGCGCTCGCCTCCAGTCGCCACTCCCCACCAGCCTCCTCGGTCCGGACCTCGTGGTCGGCCGGGAGCACGTCGCGGACGTCGCGTTCGTAGATCAGTTCGTCGAGGTAGTCGAAGAGCAACGCCTCCTCGCTCTCCGCCGCGATAGCGAAGGAAAAACGCTCGCCCGCCTCGGGTACCGCTTCGCAGTGGGCGGCGGTCAGGCCGTCCGCGACGGCGGCGAAGACCGTATCGCGGCTCCCGGCGCGGGCTTCGATCGCGACGTCGGCCGTGTGCGCCCTGAGTTCGTACACGGCGTCCGGTTCGTCGGCCCGGGAGTTCACCGTTACCATCGCCGGTGCAGTTATAACGTTCGCCATACCTAATTTCCTAGCAGTGAGCGTCAACGTCGATCTACAGGTCGTCGGGCCGGGCGACGCGGCGGAGGTCGAGGAAGCGTGGCGACTGAAGGAGCGGATCCGCGCCGAGGAGGGCGTCCTGAAACAACGTCGTGGCTTCTTCCACGAGGCGTACCGCCGCTCGACGGTCCACCTGCTCCGAGTCGGCGGCGACCTCGCAGGGTTCGTCGCCACCCGAAGCGACGGCTACATCCTCTTTCTCGCCATCGCACCCGACTACCGGGGCGAGGGCCTCGGCCGACGGCTCGTCGAGACGGTCGCGGACGAACACGACCGAGTGACCTGTCACGCCCGAACGACCAACGAGGAGGCGCTCGTCTTCTACGAGCGCGTGGGCTTCGAGATGGTCAGGCGGATCGACGGCTACTACGAGGACGACGGCGACGCCTTCTACCTGCGACTCGGCGACGGAGGCATCCGTGGAAAGCTCTCGGAGTTCATCCGCCGCTGACCGCAGGCGCTTTAGCCACTCCGGTCGAAGGAGCGACGAATGGACGAGCGGACGCGACTCTACCTGCGGGGACGCTTCGGCGACCACTACCGCAGGGTGGAGATCACGCCACCGCCGGGGGCGAGCGAGCGCGAGTGGGGCTACATCCCCTTCTCCGAGGGCGGTACGAGGATGGTCCGCCACCGATCGGTGCTCGACCTCGGCCGGATCGACGACTTCCTCGCTCGCGAGCGTCCCCGGCACGTCTACTTCTCGACGGGCACCTACGACGACCCCGGGGCGAACTCGATGGACGAGAAGGGTTGGCGGGGATCGGACCTGATCTTCGACCTCGACGCCGATCACCTACCGGGGGTAGAACTCGGCGAGGACAGCTACGCCGAGATGCTCGCGACCTGCAAGGACGCGCTCTACAGACTGCTCTCGTTTCTCGACGACGACCTCGGCTTTTCGGACCTCACCGTCGTCTTCTCCGGCGGCCGTGGTTACCACGTTCACGTCAGGGACGAGGGCTTCAGGGAGGTCGAGCGCGAGGGCCGGCGCGAGATCGTCGACTACGTGCGGGGGATCGGTCTCGACCTGGAGGCGTTGATCTCGACCGAGACCGTCGCCGGGCTCGGACGGAAGACGCCCGCGGAGAAGCGGAGCCTCGACACCAGGGGCGGGTGGAGCCGTCGCGCCCACGAGGGCGTGCTGACCCTCGTCGAGGAGGTGAGCGGGATGAGCGAGGATCGGGCGATCGAGCGGCTCAGGGAGTTCGACGCCGTCGGCGAGGGAAGAGCACGGGCGGCGCTGCGGGCGATGGCGGAGAACCGGGCCGCGATCGAGGAGGGTAACGTCGACGTCCACCCCGCGTTCTTCCCTATCGTCAGGCAGGTCGCGGCCGAGACGGTGAAGGCGGAGAACGCCCCGATCGACGAGCCCGTGACGACCGACACGAACCGGCTCATCCGGCTACCGGGCAGTCTCCACGGCGGGAGCGGGCTCTCGGTCGTTCGACTCGACAGAGAGGCGCTGGAGGCGTTCTCGCCGCTCGCAGACGCCGTCCCCGACACGTTTACCGGCCACGAGATCGCGATCGAGACCGACGAGGCACGGGTCGTCGAACTCGGCGGGGAGCGCCACGAGGTGTCCGAGGGCCACTCGACGGTCCCGGAGTACGTCGGGATCTTCCTCATGTGTCGCGGCTGGGCGGAGAAGGGACGCGAGCGGTGATCCGATCCGGAGTCGGCGGGGGTTCGAGCCGTGGACGGGAGAGTTAAGTGAGTCCGAGACATCGCTCGCGAGTATGTATCGGGTGTTCGTAACCGACGTCGAGGTGGGGCGGTGAACCTCGACGACCTCCAGTCGGTCCGCGACACCGAGCGCCGAAAGGACAGCCTCCAGCACCTGGAGGCGAGTTTCTACGGCGACGTCGCCCAGTACATCGAGGGGCTCAGAGAGGAGCGCTCGACGGTTGCGGAGGCCTCCTCCGATCCGTTCGCCGACCCCGAGGTGCGCCGGCTCACCGACGAGATCGAGACCGCAGAAGGAACGGTCGAGGCGATCTACGAGCGACGTGTCGGCAAGCTCGTGAAACTCGCGAGCTTCGCCGCCGCCGACATGCCCGCCGACGAGGAGGGGCTCACGAGGGAGGAGCGACAGCTCTTCGAGGATCTCGTGGACCAGATCAAGGAGAACAGACGGCACGTCCTCTCGGTGCTCGCGGGCGAGGCGGACGGCGGTGACGCCGAGGCGGTCTCCGATGGCCCCGAGGTGGGCTCGGAACCGGCGGAGCCGACCCCGGAACCGGCGGACGCCGCGTCGAAGCCCGCGAGCACCGACCCGGACGTCAGCGCGGCCGACCTGATGGGCGGGGCGGAGCCGACGCCGACCGAGGGCGATCCGGAGCGGTCGTCGGGACGGGCTGACGGGTCGCGGGCCGGGGCGACGGGAGAACGGGAAGGGGAGGCGACGGGGTCGGATACCGAACGCCGGACGGTCAGGATCACTGAGGATATCGGCGAGATCGTCGGCTTCGACGCACGCACCTACACCCTCGCCGCCGACGACGTCGTGACGCTACCGGTCGAGAACGCCGAACCGCTGGTCGAGCGCGAGGCGGCCGAACCGCTCGACTGAGAGCGGTACCCGTCTTGAAGCGGGCCGAGCCTACTGGAACGCGCGGCTCGCGCCCTCTTCTTCGATCGCCTCGGGCGACTCGAAGCGCTCTTCGATCTCCTGGTAGCGCTCGCGCACCTCCGAGGTGACGCTCGGGAGCACCTCCTCCAGTGCCGCCTCGAAGTGCTCGCGCGAGATCCGGACGTTGCCGACCGTGTCGGCCATCTCCTCGGGCGAGACCGACCGGATGAACTCGCGGGTGGCGGCGAGCGACGCCTCGCGACAGACCGCCTCAATGTCGGCACCGACGTAGCCCTCGGTTTCGGCCGCGAGACGGTCGATCTCGACGTCGTCCGCGAGCGGTTTGTTCTCGGTGTGGACCGCGAAGATCGCTCTGCGCGCTTCCTCGTCCGGCACCGGGACGTGGACGTGGCGATCCAGCCGGCCGGGGCGCAACAGCGCGTTGTCGATCAGGTCCGGTCGGTTGGTCGTGGCGATCACGACGACGTCCTCGAGCTCTTCGAGCCCGTCGAGTTCGGTCAGCAGCTGCGAGACCATCCGCTCGGTGACGCCCGAGTCGCCCGTCCCTCGGCCGCGTTCGCCCGCGATCGAGTCGATCTCGTCGAAGAAGACGATCGTCGGGGCGTTCTCGCGCGCTTTGCTGAACACCTCTCGCACGCCCTTCTCCGACTCGCCGACGAACTTGTTGAGCAGTTCGGGACCCTTCACCGAGATGAAGTTCGACTCGGCCTCGTTCGCGACCGCCTTCGCGAGCAGCGTCTTCCCGGTGCCCGGTGGGCCGTAGAGCAGGACACCCTTCGCCGCGTCGAGGTCCATCGCGGAGAACACATCGGGGTACTCGAGGGGCCACTGGATCGTCTCGCGCAGGCGCTCTTTGGTGTCCTCGAGGCCACCGACGCGCTCCCAGGTGACGTCCGGCACCTCGACGAACACCTCGCGAAGCGCCGAGGGCTCGATCCCGCGCAGCGCGTCGCGGAAGTCCTCTTCGGTGACGCGCAGTCGCTGGAGGATCTCCGCGTCGATCTCCTCCTCCTCGAGGTCGAGTTCGGGCCGGATCCGCCGCAGGGCGTTCATCGCGGCCTCCTTCGCCAGGCTCTCTAGGTCCGCGCCGACGAAGCCGTGGGTGTTCTCGGCGTAGCGATCGAGGTCGACGTCCTCGGCGAGCGGCATCCCCCGGGTGTGGACCTGCAGGATCTCCGTGCGGCCGTCCTTGTCCGGGACGCCGATCTCGATCTCGCGGTCGAACCGGCCGCCACGGCGCAGGGCGGTGTCGAGCGAGTCGACCCTGTTGGTCGCCCCGATGACGATCACCTCGCCACGCTCGTCGAGGCCGTCCATCAGGCTGAGCAGCTGGGCGACCACGCGGCGTTCGACGTCGCCGGTCGTCTCCGAGCGCTTGGGTGCGATCGAGTCGAGCTCGTCGAGGAAGACGATCGCCGGGGCGTTCTCGGCCGCCTCCTCGAACACCTCCCGGAGCTGTTCCTCGCTCTCCCCGTAGTACTTCGACATGATCTCCGGACCGGAGATGTCGGTGAAGTAGGCGTCGATCTCGTTGGCCACCGCCTTGGCCATCAGCGTCTTCCCGGTTCCGGGCGGCCCGTGGAGCAACACGCCCTTCGGCGGCTCGATGCCGAGCTGTTCGAACAGCTCGGGGTGACGCATCGGCAGCTCGATCATCTCCCTGACCTGTTCGAGCTCCTTATCGAGACCGCCGATGTCCTCGTAGCTGATCGAAGGCGAGCCGACCGCGCCCTCTCTGATCTGTTCGGCGGGCTTCTCGCTGATCCGGATCTCCGTCGAGTCCGTGACGACGACGGTCCCCTTCGGGCTGGTGTCGGCGATCTTGAGCGGGATCTCCCTGCCCGAACCGCCGGCCATCGGGCCGATACCGAAGCCGACGCGCACGGTCTGACCCTTCGTGATCGCCTGTCCGGAGAGGCGGTCCCGAACGAGCGGCCCGATGTTGCCCTGGATCCGGAGGTTCTGTGGGGTGGCGACGGTCACGCGCGTCGCGGGTGAGACGTCGGCCTTCTCCACGGTGACGCGGTCGTCGATGCCGACGCCCGCCTCCTGACGGAGCCGTCCGTCGATCCTGATGACCGCGCGGCCCTCGTCCTCGGGGTAGCCGGGCCAGACGCGTGCGACCGCGCGACCGCCCTTCCCCTCGATGACGATGTAATCGCCGTTCTCGAGGCCGATCTCGGCCATCGCCGCGCGGTCGACCGCGGCCAGCCCGCGCCCCGCGTCCTTCTGCTTCAGTGGTTTGACGCTGAGTTTCATCGCTCTATCTCGACAGTGACGACGCCGTTTCTCATAACCGCTTTCGCTCCCTCGCTCGGGAGGTCGATCTCGTACTGGCGGTCGCCCTCGTTCCCGGGGACCACGACGACGGCCGTGCCGTCGACGACGTCCACCGTCGCTCCCTCTGCCGATCCGACGTCGGCGACCACGAGGGAGGAGTCCTCGTACTCGTAGCGGCGCACCATCGGCTCGTCCGACTGCTGGATGTCTATCGAACGCATTGTGACTAACCACAGGTAAGCGTCGAGAATATAAAACTCTATCGCACGCTGTAGCACGCCCTCCGGCGGTTTCCCCCGTCGGTCGTGTTCTGGTTCCGGCCGGTAAAGACGTTCACGGTCGATACGGTCGTGGCCGGTCGCGCTCGCACTACGGTATTATACCGTCGGGCGGGCGATGGGTGGTATGAACACCGTCACGCACGAGGGCCGGACCATCGCGTACGAGGTCCACGACCGGGGTGGGGACGGTCCCGGAGCCGTCTTCGTCCACGGGAGCGGCGGCTCGCGCGCGGTCTGGAAGTCACAGGCGAGACTCGCCGACGAGTTCCCGGTCGTCACGTTGGACCTGAGCGGCCACGGCGAGAGCGAGGACGTCGGCTCCGATCCCGGCTGGGAGACGCTCTCTGCGTACGCGAGCGACGTCATCGCCGTCGCGGAGGAGACCGCTGCTCGGACCCTGGTCGGCAACTCGCTCGGCGGGGCGGTCTGTCTGCACGTCGCACTGCATCGCAGATTCGAGCCCGAGCGACTGGTGCTCGCCGGGACCGGCGCGAGGCTCGCGGTGCTCGAGGACCTTCGAGAGTGGCTCGAGACGGACTTCGAGCGAGCCGTGGAGTTCCTCCACGAGCCAGGCCACTTCCTGAGCGACGGGACGGAGGACCGGCTGGTCCGAGCGTCGAGGGAGGCGATGCTCGACTGTGGACAGGCGGTCGTCCGCCGTGACTTCGAGAGCTGTCACCGCTTCGACGTCCGTGAGGAACTCTCGGGGATCGACGTCCCCTCGCTCGCCGTCTGTGGCTCCGCCGATCGCCTCACGCCGCCGTCGTACCACCGGTATCTCGCCGAGGAGATGCCCGACTGCGAGTACGAGGAGATCGACGGCGCCGCCCACCTCGCGATGCTCGACCGCCCGGACGAGTTCAACGCGACGCTCTCCGAGTTCCTCGGGACTCAATAGAGCTCATCTAACTCGTCCTCGACGTGGCTGTGCTCGGGTCCGGGGAACTCGCCCGAGGTGACGGCCTCGTGGTACTCGCCGATCGCACGCTCCATCTCCCCGCGGACGTCCCCGAACCGCTTCGAGAAGGGTGGCGACCACTCCCCCAGACCGACCACGTCGGTGACGACGAGCACCTGTCCGTCGCAGTCCGGCCCGGCTCCGATGCCGATCGTCGGGATCGAGAGCTCCTCCGTGACCGCGGCCGCCAGGTTCGCGGGGACGTGTTCGAGCACGAGTGAGAACGCGCCGGCCGCCTCGTGCTCGCGCGAGAGCTCCGCGATCCGTTCGGCGGTCTCCTGGGTGGTCCCCTGACGCCCGTACCCGCCGAGCTGGTTCACGCGCTGTGGGGTGAGCCCGAGGTGTCCCATGACCGGGATCCCGAGGTCGACGAGCCGTTCTGTGAGCTCCACCGTGTGCGCGCCACACTCGAGTTTCACCGCGCTCGCCCCGCCTTCGGTGAGCAGCCGCCCGGCGTTCTCGATCGAGCGCTCCTCGCTCACGCCGAAGGAGAGAAACGGCATGTCCGCGACCACGAGCGCCGTCTCGGTGGCTCGCGTGACCGCTGCCGTGCGGGAGAGTACCTCGTCCAGCGTGACCGAGAGCGTGTCGTCGTACCCCAGGACGGTGTTCCCCATGCTGTCACCGACGAGCAATACGTCGATCCCGGCCTCGTCGGCGATCCGCGCGGTCGGCGCGTCGTAGGCGGTCAGCATCGTGATCGGCCGCTCGTCCGAGAGCGCGCACACGTCCGCAACCGTCGTGGACATACGGGAGCTACCCCGCCTCCGGCGATAAGCGCGGTGGTCGCGGAGAACCCATACGCTTAGGCGCGCTCGCGCCCGATGGCTCCCCGTGCCAGAGCTCGTCGAGACCCACGACCCGGAGGGCGTCGACTACGGCTGGGTCATGCAGGCCACGTTCGTCTGCACGATCCTCGTCGGCGCGCCGATCGTGGCGGTCGCCTCCGTCGGTGCCGACCTCCCGACGTGGGGCGCACGAGCCGAGTTCGCGATCCGGATCGGCGCCGTCGTCTGGGTGTTCACGGCGGTCTCGGCGTTCCTCTACGCGCGTCGACGCGCGGCGGCACGAGCGCGCGAGGGCGACGAGTCGAGGGGGAGCGACGGCGAACGGTCGGAGGGCGAGGGGAAACCGACCGTCGACACCGTCGAGGACTGATACGGACCGCCGTACCTGTGTAGCGCTCGGTCCGAGAGCTACGGTCGTACAGGGATCCGTACGATCAGACGAGGTCGCTCACGTAGTAGAAGTCCATCCCGGCGCGCTCGGCGGTCAGCGCGTCGCGGTCCGTGTCGCCGACGAACGCCGACTCTTCCGGCGTCGAGTCGACGCGGTCGACCGTCGCGAGCAGCGGCTCCGGATCGGGTTTCGCGACGTCGACCGTGTCCCGACCGACGATCGCCGCGAACGACTCGCGGATCCCGTGCGTGTCGAGGGCGATCGAACACGCCTCCTCGCAGTTGAGCGAACAGACCCCGAGCGCGCGGCCGTCCTCGGCGGCGTGATCCGCGAGCGCAAGCCGCCGCGAGGTTCGCGCCCCCTCGCGTTCGTGTTCGGCGATGATCTCCTCGACCTCGTCGGTGAGATCGGCCTCTGCCGCGCGTTCTCGCAGGCTCCAGAGGTCGTCGTCGAGCACCTCGATACCCGCCCCGGCGAACGTCGTCGCGACGTCGCCCGCGACCGCCGTCCAGTCCACGTCGAGGTGGACGAGCGTCCCGTCGAGGTCGTAGACGATCGCCTCGTACTCCGAGAGTTCGTTCATGGGAACCACTACTCGGCCCGCGGGAGAAAAGTCCGCCGAGACGTCGCCGGACCCGTAGACGGGTATCGGGCAGAAAACGGTTTGTCGCGAGCGCTCCTCACACCCGGTCGTGTTCGAGTGGCTCTTTCCGACGTGGTCGGATCCGACGAGGCTCGCGGCGGTCGTCGGCCTCCGTGTCGGCCTCAACGTCTGTCTCGTCGTGATCGCCGCGAGCGCCGCGGGCGCCCGGACACGGCTCAGCGTGCTCGCGGGTTGCCTGACGCTCGCCTCGGCGGTCATAACGGTCCTGGCGCTCCGTCCCGGCGGCCTCGGACTCCCCGCCTCGTACGTCGAACTCCTCGTGCAGATGAGCCTGCTCGTCCTCGTGGGGTACGCGGTCTCCACGAACCCGTCGACCGCCGAGAGTGTCGCGTACGTGGTCGTGTCCCTCGGAGCGGTCGCGCTCGGACTGCTGATGGTGCCGATCTACGGCGAGACGTTCGTCGCTCCCTGACCTCGCCGGTGATCTTCGGGGTCGCCGGGCGCCGATCCGGCGTGTCGAGCCTCGGTGTGAGAGCGTGCGGTAGCCGACGCTATCGCAGACGACGGGCGAACCGCGCCAGCCCTCCCCCGTTCGGTTCGCGGGCGCAAACGTCCGCGAACCGAGGCCGCCTCGCCGTCGCGCCCCGTCCGGCTCTCTCGAACTCACCTCTCCAACAGTCCACGTCCGATCAGGTCCTTCTGGATCTGGGTCGTCCCCTCGTAGATCTCGGTGACCTTCGCGTCTCTGTACATGCGTTCGACCGGGAAGTCGGTCGTGTAGCCGTAGCCGCCGTGGATCTGGACCGCCTCGTTGGTGACGCTCATCGCGGCCTCGCTCGCGAAGTACTTCGCCATGCTCGCGGCGTGTCGAGGGTCATCGCCCGCGTCGTCCAGTCGGGCGGCCTCCCTCGTGAGGAGGCGTGCGGCCTGCACCTGCGTCCCCATCTCGGCGATCTTGTGTCTGATCGCCTGGAACTCGCCGATCGGCCGGCCGAACTGCTCGCGCTCGTTCGCGTACTCGACCGCCTCGTCGAGCGCTGCCTGTGCGAGCCCCACCGACTGGCTCGCGATGCCGATCCGTCCCCCGGTCAGGATCGAGAGCGCAGCACTCAGCCCCCGCCCCTCCTCGGTGAGCCGGTTTTCTTCGGGGATGCGCACCTCGTCGAACGTGAGCGCGGTCGTGTCGCTCGCGCGCAGGCCGAGTTTCTCTTCTCGCTTCCCGACCGAGAGGCCCTCCGCGTCCGCCGGTACCAGGAACTGTGTGATCGATCCCTCGTCCTCGCGATCGGTCTTCGCGAAGAGGACGATTACCCCGGCCCGCGAGCCGTTCGTGATCCACTGCTTCTCGCCGTCGATGACGTACTCCTCGCACTCGCGCCGTGCCTCCGTCGACATCGCCGCCGGATTCGATCCCGCGTGCGGTTCCGAGAGCGCGAACGCGCCGACCGGTCGCCCGCCACTCATCTCCGGGAGCCAGCGCTCGCGCTGGGTCTCCGAGCCGAACCGCGCGATGCAGGAGGTCGCGAGACAGTGGACCGAGAGCGCGGTCGCGACCGAGAGCGAGCCGTAGGCGACCGCCTCGTTCACGAGGCTGTAGGTCGTCCGGTCGGCGTCGAAACCGCCGTACTCCTCGGGAACCGTCAACCCGGTCAGGTCGAGCGCGGCGAGGCCGTCCCAGACGTCCTCGGGAAAGCGCCCCTCGCGGTCGCGCTCGGCCGCACCGGGGCGGATCTCGTTCTCGGCGTACTCGCGGACCACGTCGCGGATCGCCCGCTGCTCCGCGGTGAGCTTCATACCCGGGGATCGGACCCGACCGAAAAAAGGTGATCGTTCGACGGGTCACTCCCAGAGCGGGTACGTCGACTCCCTGGGCGGGTCGGTGATCGTCTCGCCGTCGAGAACGAGCGACGGCCCGCCCTCCGACACCCGACCGATCTCGCTCGCCCCGATCCCATCCCCGGAGAGCGCGGCGAGCGCCCCGTCGACCCCCGCGGACGGTACCGTTGCGAGCAGCGCGCCGGAACCGAACGCCCGGAGCGGGTCGATCCCCATCGCCGAACAGAGCGCGTCGGTCGGCTCGCGAATCCCGACCGCCTCGCGTTCGACGTCGATCCGTACGTCCGAGGCGTGTGCGAGCTCGTAGAGCCCGCCGAGGACGCCCGCTTCGGTGGGGTCGTGCATCGAGTTCGCTCGCTCGCGGAGGAGCCGGGCCTCAGGGACGACGCTTAGCTCCGAGAAGAACGCCTCCGCCCGAGCGAGGAGCTCCTCGGTAAGCCCCGATTCCTCGACGAAGTCGGTCGCGAGGATCGCCGTCGCCTCGATCGCCGCCCCCTTCGTGAGCAGGACCCGGTCACCTGGTTCGGCCCCGGAGGTCGGCGTCAACCGGTCGGCGATCCCCATACACGTGAGTACGAGCAGCGGGCGCGGCAGGTACTCCGCGACCTCCGTGTGCCCCCCGACGATCGCCACTCCCAGATCCGTCGCCTCCCGATCGAGCTGATCGGTGACCACCTCGAGGAGGGAGAGGTCGGGAACGAAGACGACGCTCTGGAGGAATCGCGGGTCCGCACCCGACGCCGCGACGTCGTTGGCGGCGACGTGGACCGCGATCGTTCCCGCTCGGTCGGCCGCAAGCGAGATCGGATCCGAACTCACGACCAGTCGCTCCCCGCCGATCGAGAGCACCGCGGCGTCCTCGCCGTAGGCGGGTCCGACCAGCACGTCCTCCTGATCGACACCCGTCCGGGAGAGCACGCGCGAGAGCTCCTCGGGGCCGATTTTCCCCGTCATCTCCGGAGGAACCCCTCGATCTCCTCGGGGGAGGCCGCGATCCCACCGCCCTGTGCGAACTCGGGGCCGCCACCGCCGCCACCGCCGAACTCACCGGTCACGCGCGCGATCACGTCGCCCGCGTCGACGTCCCCCGTCGTCGCCACCGTGAGGTTCACGGGGTTCTCGCCGCTCACGAGCACGACCGCGGCGGCTCGTTCGCCCGCCATCGTTCTCGCCCGGTCGGCGAGCGCGTCGCCCTCACCCTCGACCGACGTGACGAGCCAGCGATCCCCGTCGATCTCGACCGGATCGGCCGACTCGAGGCGAGCGTCGATCAGCCGTCCGGTGAGCGATCGGTTCTCCGCTTCGAGCTCGTCGATCTCGGCTGCGAGACCCCTCACTCGCGTCGGGAGGTCCTCGACCCTGATCCCGAGCGCTTCGGCGGTCGAGAGCGCCGCATCAGTGATTCCGGTCCGGTGCTCGATCGCCGATGGGCCGACGGCGAGTTCGACGCGGGTCAACCCCTCTCCGGGGTTCTCACGCCCGAGCACCGCGATCGGTCCGATCTCGACCGTCCGCTCGACGTGCGTCCCACCGCAGGCGGCGACGTCCCATGACTCTTCCCCATCGATCGCCGGGCCGACGGTGACGATCCGCACGCCATCGTCCTCGCCGAAGACGCCCTCCTCGGTCTTCGTGTTGAACGCGACCTCCTCCCGTGCGCGTGCCTCCTCGACCGAAACGGTCTCCCAGCGGACCGGTCGGTTCTCCCAGACGGCGAGGTTCGCACGCCGTTCGAGTTCGAGCAGGGTCCCGTCGTCGACGTCCGTCGTCGTCTCGAAGTCGATCCGGACCTTCCGCTCGCCGATGTCGAACCCCCCGTAGCCGAGCTCCGCGAGGAGGTCCCTCGCCGCGCCGTAGAGCACGTGACTCGCCGTGTGTGCGCGCATACAGTACGTCCGAAACCCCTCGTCGATCTCACAGAGGACGGTCTCGCCCGCCGAGAGGTCGGGCTCCTCGGCGAGTCTGTGGACCGTCCGTCCGTCTTGGAGCGTTACGTCCGAGACGGCGAGGCAGTCGATCGTGCCGCGGTCGGCTGGCTGACCCCCGCTCTCGGCGTAGAAGTACGTCTCCGAGAGCGTCACCTCCTCGCCGTCGACGGCGGCGACGGTCGCCTCGAAGCGGGTACGATACGGCTCCGCGCTCGCGCGTTGCTCGGCCATATAGAGCGCGAGAGCGCGGAGGTGAAAACGGTTAACCTTCCTCGATCAGCCGGACGTCGAGTCGCTCCTCGAGCGCACGGATCACCGAGCCGGGGATGCCGGCGCGCGCCGCCCGGCCCTGTTCGATCGCGACGAGGTGTTCCTCCGGGATCTCGAGGCCCTCCGCCAGTTCCTCCGTCTTGAGGCCCGCGTCCTGTCTGGCCCGCTCCGCGACGTCCCCGTAGCCGGAAACGAGGTAGGGAAGCGGGTCGTCCTCGTAGCCCGTCCCCTCGCGTTCCCAGTGCGTCGGGTCGCCTTTGCCCGCGTCGTACGCCTTCGCCATCCGCTGGGCGGCACGACGCTTTCTGTCGGTCGGTCCCTCACCGCCGCCGCCCGAGTCCGAGGAGCCACGGCTCCGCTTCGCCGAGTCGTCGTGTGGGGCACAGCTGCCACACACCTGGAGCTGCGCGCCCGCGATCGTGGCGAGCCGAAGCGAGTCGGTCGTCGCGCCACAGAGTTCGCAGGCGTTCGCGTCGCCCGACCCCGAGGAGCCACCGGTCGAGTACTTCGCCATGACCCCCGTACGCTCCCGTCCGGTTTGAACCCCCCGGCCACCACACGGCAAACCGAACGAGGGCGTGGTGGACCGTGACAGCCGGAGGGGCAATGGAAAGCCCTTTATTGGGCGCTAGGATACTGGGGAGTGCACACGACACGATACGTAGTGCGTGGGTAGCCAAGCCAGGCCAACGGCGCAGCGTTGAGGGCGCTGTCTCGTAGGAGTCCGCCGGTTCAAATCCGGTCCCACGCACTGACCACTCAGTGCGGATGCTCCCCACTCGGGACGGCATCCACGCAAAACCCCGTTCTTTCACCCCCGCGAGCGACGCGTCAGCGGATCGTTCGAGACGAACCCCGTTCAGAGCCCGAACAGCTCGTCGCGTCGGTCGAGCATCTCGCTCGCGGTGACGATGTCGAGGTCGGAGTCCTCCAGATAGTCGAGCAGCCCCTCGAAGTACTCCATGTCGACGGCCGCGTCCTCGCCGATCTCGTCGAGCCTGAGCACGAGCAGCTGGTTGTGTCGCTCGGCGAGTTCGGTGAAGCTCCGGACCGGCCCCATCTCGTTGGCGTTGATCCGTGAGAGGGTGTGCGCGTCGGCGGGCGGCGCGGCGTTCAGCGAGCCGCCGAACGTGATCGAGCAGTCGTGGACCTCGCGGACGACCTCGAGGGACTCGGCGTCGAGACGGTGATACGGGGCGAGGAAGATCCGCGAGCCGTCGGGAAAGCCCCGGCCCTCGAGGTAGGACTGATCGCCCTCGATCACCTGCCGCTTCTCCTCGGACTCCATCTCCGGGAGCGCGTCGTTTCGCAGGGGGAACGAGGCCATGTCCCAGCCCGCGTCGCGCATCTCGCGCATCTGGTCGATCGAGAGCCGCCCCCCGACGTTCACCGTGGGCGGGACGATCCCGATCACACCCTGCAGATCACGGTCCTGCATGACGTCGAACAGCGTCGTGTAGTGGGACTCGAACCCGCCGTCGAAGGTGAGGATCACCTGACCGCGGTCGGCGGCCGGCGTGCTCCGGAGGTCGTCGAGGTGGAACTCGACCTCGCGCTCCTCGCCGGAGTCGACCCAAACGCGCATCTCGTTGATGCTCTCGAAGGAGGGCTCGCCACGGTCCCCGGTGTAGCCGACGTCCATGCGCATCCAGCCGTCGAGCTCCCGCGGGATACGTCGGCGGGCGACCACGCTGTCGCTCTGGTACGGGGCAAGCATCTCCACGTTCACGTGACGACCGCCCAGTTCCGAGAGCTTCACCGCGAACGAGACGTGCTGGCCCTCGGCGTCGAAGTCGTCGAACGCCCTGAAGACGCCCGCCCGCTCGCCCTCACCGCGGACGAACGCGGCCGTCTCGCCGACGAGTGCCGCCTCCTCGTCGCCCTCGACCACCCCGTCGCCGGTCATGGCGATCCAGGAGCCGAGGTCTTCGCTGAAGTCGGAGACGAGCGTCCCGTGACCGATCGCCGGCGGGGTGAACTCCACCGGTTCCTCCGGCGTCTCCTCCTCCTCGTCGTCGGTCGGGTCCTCGGAGCCGTCGTCATCATCATCGTCCGTCTCGACGGGGTCGGCGCCGTCGTCGACGTCCTCGCCGTCCCACGGCATGTCGCCGGCACAGCCCGCGAGACCGACCGAGGCGGCACCGACCGCTCCAAGGAACATCCGTCGGGGTACTCTCCGTGTCATCAGACTACCGTCGGCGATCGGAGCTCTTTCCAATTGCCCGCTTAATTCTCGTTAGGCGGATAATAACACACAGATTACCCGAACCCCCGTCGCCCAGCGAGCCTCTCGGCCCCGTCACCGCCGAACGACCCCCGTCGTCGGAGACCCTCTCCTTCTGAGACGACGACGGCTTCGCGCGGTCGTGTATCAACGCCTATGAACGAGCGACCCCTCCGTTAACCATGCGACAACAGGTCCGGCCGCACGTCCCGGCGATCACCGGGCTCCTCACCCTCGTCTCGCTCGGCCTCGTCTTCGGGGCCGCCGGCGGGTTCATCCCACGGACGGCGGTCCCGGCCGCGCCGGAGTGGCTCCTCGAGGCGATCCCGCACGCGAACGTCGTCATCAGTCTCGCCGCGATCGGAACGATCACCCTCGGCTGGCGGGCGATCCGAGAGAACGACGTCGAACGTCACCGCGTGTTGATGCTCGCCTCGACCGGGCTCTTCGCCGCCTTCCTCACCCTCTACCTCTACCGGCTGATCGCGGTCGGCGGTGCGGGGACGTTTCCGGGCCCCGAGACCGTCTACCTCTACGTCTACCTGCCGGTCCTCACGATACACATCGGCCTCGCGGTCGTCTGCATCCCGCTCGTCTACTACGCGCTCTTGCTCTCGGTCACCTACCCGATCGCCGAACTCCCGGGGACGAACCACCCACGGGTCGGACGCGCGGCCGCCGCGCTCTGGCTCGTCTCGTTCTCGCTCGGCGTCGTCGTCTACCTACTGCTCTACCGGGTGCCGTGGTAGGTCAGAGGAACTCGTCGACCAGGTCCGAGGCGGTGATCACCGTCAGTCCGCCGGCGTAGGAGTTCGATTCGAGCCGGTCGAGCTGTGCGTCGAACTCCGAGAGCTCCATCCCGTCCTCGCCGATCAGTTCGAACCGAGGGACGACTAGCTGCTTGTGTCGGTCGGCACGGAGGATCGCCGCCCGACTGCTCTCCAGGTGAGCCCCGTTGAGCACCGGAATGGTGTGGGGGGCGGTCGGAGGCATCCCGGCCGAGTTGCCGCCGTAGACGAAACCCGTCTCGTGGAGCTCGCGGACGGCCGCGAGCGTGTCGCCGTCGATGCGGTCGTGCGGCGCGAAGAAGTGTCGGGCTCCCGCCCCGAACCCGAGTTCGGAGAGGCGCTGTCTGTTCCGCTCGATGACGCGGTGCTGTTCGCTCGCGGTCAGTGAGGAGAGGTGTCCACGAGCCGTCGGCAGCGAGGCGATGTCCCAGCCGGCGTCTGCGAGCTCCGAGAGCTGCGACTCGGTCATCCGCCCCTCGCGGCCGATCGAATCGGCCGATAGGGCGACGACACCGCGCATCCCTCGCGCTTCGAGCCTCGGAAACGCTTCCTCGTACTGCGAGACGTGACCGCCGTAGAACGCGAGGATGGCGTGGCTCCGGCCGACCCCATCTGTCGCACGGAGGTCGTCGACCCACAGTCGGACGTCACCCGGCTCCCACGGGACGTACTCGATGTGGATCTCGGTGACGTCCGAGAAGTCGGGCGAACCGACCCCGCGAGTCAGCCCGAAGTCGACGCGGAGCCACTTGCCCATCGTCGTCGGGAGCCGCCGGGAGCTGACGTGACGCTGGTCGACCGTGGGCGCGTGGAGGTCGATCTGGACCCGACCGCCGTCCGGGTCGTCGACTTTCACCGCCATCGAGAGGTGTTTGCCGGAGACGTCGACCCCCTCGGAAAATCGGCGGACGATCCGGACCGACGCCGCCGACTCGCGTTCGATGCGCATCGCGTGTCGACCCGAGACGCGCTCGTCGGTGACCCGTATCGGTTCGGCCCCCTCCCGACCCCGCCAGAGCGGCTCCTCGAACCCGTCGACGAGCGTGCCGTAATCGATCGCCGGGTATCGGAACACCTCCTCCGGTTCCTCGTCCTCGCTGTCGTCCCCATCGTCCCCGTTTTCGGCCTCGTCGTCGCCCTCGTCGCCCTCGGCGGTGGAATCGTCCGTTTCGGTCGGCGTCGGGCTCGGAGTGGGGGTCTCCGCTGGCGTCGCCGCCGGTTCGTCGTCGGCGCCCGTACACCCCGCCAGCCCGGCGGCGGTCGCGCCGACCAGCGCGAGGAACGTCCGGCGTGATCTGTCGCTCATCACCGACCACTCCGCCCACACTGACATTCTAATTACCCGTATAACTCGTCTTAATCGGATACTAAACGCTTGGAGGGACCGTCGTGGCCGATCGTATCTCTCGGGATACACACCGTCGGTGTCGGTCGATTCGCCGTCGGGGGACTCCGAGTTTCGACGACGATCCCTCTCAGTCGTCGGCGAGCGCGCCCGTTCCGATCAGCGGACGGTCGACCTCCCGGTCGCTCTCCTCGCCCTCGATCCCGTACGGGTACTCGCCGGTCACACAGCCGAGACAGAGGTCCTCCCGACCGAGATCGAGTGTCTCCGCGATCGCGTCGATCGAGAGGTACGCGAGGCTGTCGGCCTCGATCTCCTCGCCGATCTCCGCCGGCGAGAGCTCCGCCGCGATCAGCTCCTCCCGGGTCGCCATGTCGATCCCCATGTAGCAGGGCGCGACGATCGGGGGCGCGCCGATGCGCATGTGGACCTCCTCGGCACCCGCCTCCCGGAGCAGGCTCACGAGCTGTGTCGAGGTCGTTCCTCTCACTATGGAGTCGTCGACGATCGTCACCGTCTTCCCCTCGACCGTCGAGGCGATCGGGTTCAGCTTCAATCTCACCGCCCGTTCGCGCTCGTCCTGGGTCGGCATGATGAACGTTCGACCCACGTAGCGGTTTTTCATCAATCCCTCCGCGAACTCGACGCCCTCACCCTCGAGCCCGTCCTCGCTCGCCGCCTCGGCGTAGCCCGAGGCGAACGATCGACCCGAGTCCGGTACGGGCATCACCACGTCGGTCTCGACGCCGCTCTCGTCCCAGAGCCGTCGACCCAGCTCGCGACGAGCCTCGTAGACCAGGGTGCCGTCGATCCGGCTGTCCGGCCTGGCGAAGTAGACGTACTCGAAGAAGCAGTGGGCCGTTCGCTCGCGCTCGATCAACTGGTAGGAGTCGAAGCCGCTGCCGTCGTCGTGGAGCACGACGAGTTCGCCCGGGCGGACGTCGCGTACGAGGTCGCCGTCGAGCGTGTCGATCGCCGCGGACTCCGATGCGAGCACGTAGCCGTCGGGCACCTCACCGATACAGAGCGGGCGGTTTCCCTCCGGGTCCCGCACTCCCAGTACCGTGTCGTCGTGCATGATCGTGAGCGCGTACGAGCCGTGGATCCGCTCCATCGTCCGTTTGACCGCCCGGACGAGATCGGACTCGAGCAGGTTCCGCGCGAGGTCGTGGGCGATCACCTCGGTGTCGCCGTCGCTCGTGAAGGCGTGGCCCACGTTCTCGAGTTCCGAGCGCAGTTCCTCGCCGTTGACGAGGTTGCCGTTGTGGCTGAGCCCCAGCGAGCCGCTCTTGAACGAGACCGAAAACGGCTGGGCGCAGGACTTGTCGACGCTCCCCGCGGTCGGGTACCGGACGTGACCGATGCCGGCGCTCCCGGTGAGCGTTGCGAGATCCGACTCCGAGAAGGCGTCGCCGACCAGCCCCATCGAGACGTGGGTGTGTTGCTGGAAGCCGTCGTGGGTGACGATCCCCGCGGACTCCTGACCGCGGTGCTGGAGTGCGTACAGCGAGTAATACAGCGGCCGCGCGGCGTCCCTGCCCGAGAGCGAGACGCCGACGACCCCGCACTTCTCGGTCGGCGTGTCCGAGCCGTACCCGGCTGTCATCGACTGTCGACTAGCGAGCGGTCGTTAAAAACCCCGTGAATGTTCTCCGCGTCGTCGTCCGGTCCTGAGATCTATCCACGGACGTGCATCGCTATCCACGGACGTGCATCGGTGCGGGAGAATGAGAGTGTTACTCGCCGGCGCGGGACTTCCAGGCGTAGCCGCGGCGTTTCTTCGACTTGCCGAAGCCACACGCCGAACAGACCTTCTTCTTGGAGTGATACGAGGGCTCACCACAACGACGACACTTCACGTGCGTCGTCGTGTTCTTCTTCCCCTGGGCGGGGGTTCCGTCGGTCATGGGTGGATCGAAACGACGTTATCGCCGCGTATAATGGTTGTGTTGTCGTCTTCGAGCACCACGTTCATGTGCTGGTCGTAGCCCATGAGGGTGCCGACGTACTCGGTGCCGTCCTTCAGCCTGACCGTCACTGCCTCGCCGACCGAGGCTTCGAGAACGTCGAGGGGGCGTCCGCTCATACGAACACGGGGTGGTGAGTCGCCCTTAACTGTACCGGAAGAGCATCACAGACCGAGGTCGAAGCCGTCGTACTCGTGTGCGCGACGACCGGCCCGCCACCGAGCTCGATGTCGCCGCCGCGGTTTCCGGGGGCGTCCGGGCTGTCGGTCGCGTGGGTGACGTCGACCGCGATGGCCGCATCGGGATGGAGGTCGAATCCGACCATCCGCGCGCCGCGCAGGCCGACCTCCTCCTGGACGGTGCTCACCCCACACACCGTCGCCTCGGTCCCGTTCTCGCTCGCCCGACGGAGCGCCTCGGCGGCGATCCAGGTCCCGACGCGGTCGTCGAGACCGACTGCCACGAGGCGCGCCGTGGAGGTCGTGAACCCCTGGTGGACGGTGAGAGGATCGCCCACCTCCACGAGTTCGCGGGCCTCTTGCTCGTCCTCTGCGCCGATGTCCACACGCACGTCGTGGATCTCGTCGACCTCGTGTTCCTCCCGGAGGTGGATCGTCGCCTGTCCGATCACGCCGGGAACGACCTCGTCTCTCGCGTGGACCTCGACGTACTGTCCGCGCGTGACGGTCTTGGCCGAGCCCCCGATCGGACCGACGTGGAGGAAGCCGCCGTCGTCGATCCGGCGGACGATGTAGCAGATCTGGTCGGCGTGGCCCGCGATCACGATCTCCGGACCGCTCCCGTTGAGCCGGGCGACGACGTTCCCGTAGGCGTCGGCGCTCACCTCGTCGGCGAACCGGGAGGGGCTGGGGGTGGTGAGAAGGCGATCGAAGAATCCCCAATGGTCGTCGTCCACGCCCCGACGTTCGTCTCGACTGTCATCAACGGCTCGATAGCCGGCGGAACGGCTAAGTTCCACGTCGTCGCAATGAGACGTATGGCAGATAAGAAGACGACGCTGCTGGAGCTCAACATCGAAACCGTCGACTTCCACCCGCAGGGCTCGATCGGGAGCCTCCTGAGCGAGGGAGCGGACGGGGAAGAGGGCGCGGAAGAAGAGCGCGGTTCGAAGCTCGGCCTGTTCGGCAAGAAGGGCACGGCCGACGAGGAGACCGAGGAGACCGAAGGGGAAGAGGCCGGGGGGTCGAAACTCGGCATCTTCGGGAAGAAGGACGAGGAGAGCGAGGTGGACGAGGAAGCCGAGACGGAGATTGACGCGACGGAGGAAGAGGCCGAAGCGGACGAGGACGACTCGGGCAGCGCGACGGCACTGTTCGTCGGGCTGGTCGTCCTGGTGATGCTGGCGGTCGTCGCGAAGAAGCTCGCCGGGTCGGACGACGACGACGTGGAGACCGACGTCGAGCTGACCGAGTACGCCGACTGACGCCGGTTCGAGGACGACACATCGCACGATCGGTCGACCTGCGTCGCAGCCGGCAACGCCGGTCGACCCCGAAGGGTTTTCCCCCGAACGGGTTCTACGCGTACCGTGAACGTTTTTCGTAGCCTCCAGGCGATCTCCCGCGCGTCGGGCGCCGGTCCCGTCGACTGGGACGCCGTCGGCGACGCGGCGAGAGAGGCGACCCCCCCGGGGTCGATCGAGCTCAGCGACCGCGACGTCACCGGTTACCGCGACGACGTCCGCGACGCGCGGACGAACATCAGAGCCATCGGCGAGGTCGCGTTCGATCTGCCGGGGACGATCGAGATCCAGAACCGCCACCACTGGATCGACGCGAACGTCTCGACGTTCCGCCGGGTGATGCGTCCGATCGAGACGCGGAGCGACGCCGTCTTCCCGGACGCCGCACGCGTGCTCAACACGGGGACGATGACGCTCATGCTCTCCTTCCTCGGGAAGAACGTCCTTGGCCAGTACGATCCCCTGCTGCTCGCCGACGGCGACCGCGAGCACGCGCTCTACTTCGTCCACCCGAACATCGCGCGCGTCGCGGAGGAACTCGACGTCGACGGCGAACGGTTCAGGCGCTGGATCGCCTTTCACGAGGTTGCCCACGCCGCGGAGTTCGGCGCGGCGCCGTGGCTCTCGGGACACCTCGAATCACGGATGGAACGCGGCGTCGACGCGCTCACGCGCGGCGAACTCGACCGCGAGGCGTTCGAGGAGCTCGACACGACGATGACGGCCGTCGAGGGGTACGCAGAGCTCGTGATGGACCGAGCGTTCGACGAGCAGTACACCGATCTGCGGGAGAAGCTGGAGGCGCGCCGTCAGGGTGGCGGTCCGATCGCACAGCTGATGCGGCGGCTGCTCGGTCTGGGGATCAAACGTAGACAGTACGAGCGGGGAAAGCGCTTCTTCGAGGCTGTCGCCGACGAGCGCGGCGTCGCGGGCGCGAGCGTCGTCTGGGAGTCGCCCGCGGCGCTCCCGACGAGCGAGGAACTCGATCGTCCGGAGCGGTGGCTCGCGAGGGTGTAGGCTCGCCGTGCTCGTCCGGACCTATCACGTAGGGCATACATATTTATCCAGTCGCGTTACAGAATAGGGGAGAGATGGCTCGCGACTCCACCTCGGAGCCGACCCCCGCGGAGGTGTTAAGCTTCACGCGAGCCCTGCGGACGCTCAAACGCGAGGGCTGTTCGCTACTGGTCGTCGGACGTGTCTCCTCCGACCTCCACGAACGGTTCTCGTTCCGGATGCTCGGAGACGTCGAACACGAGGTTCGCCGACGGCTGGTCGTGCTCACCGACGGCCGGTACGGGTCGGTAGAGCGACGGCTCCCACGCGCCTGTCAGGGGCCGGTGACGGAGACCGCTCGGGTGGTGCTCTACGAGCCGGAGACGCGGGGCGTGACGACGACCGCGACCCGTCGGGTCGCCCCGTGTCCCACGACTACGGCCGAGGGGGACCTCGGCGACCTCGGTGAGACCGTCGCCCGGGAGCTGGACCGGTTGGAGGTGGTCTCGAACGGGCTTGAGCCCGCCGAACTTCGGATCTGTCTCGACTCGCTCGATACCCTGCTCGCGACGGAACCGCCCGAGGTCGTCTTCCGGTTCGTCCACCTCCTCTCGACGATGGCCACGTCGAGGGTGGGTATCTGTCACGTCCACCTCCACGAGAGTATCGACCACCGATACGCGCGGGAGCTCGCCCCGTTGTTCGACGCGACCGTAGAGCTCTCGGAGGTCGGGGGCGAGCCACGACAGCGGTGGCACCTCCGGGAAGAAGCGCTCTCCTCGGCGTGGCTCCCGTTCGATTAACGCCGTATTAACCCCGTTCGGTCGAACTCGTAATCCGTCGATACCTTTTTCACTTCGGTCGTTCATACATATGCCATCTGAAATGCTCGACGGAACACACGTGGAGGCGTCGATGCCGGCTCCCGGCGACGGAGTCAGATCGGTCACCTTCGAGACGACCGGGCGCGGTCTCGAGGTCACCGACCGGATCGACCGGAAACGGTACGCCCTCCGAACGCCGACCCGGGTGTCGCCCGAGGCCGTCGACACCGACGCGTTTCGGTTCCCCGTCGATGCGGCCGTCGCGATCGAGACCGAGGCGATCGTCCTCCCGACGGTGGTCGCAGTCTGTCTCCGTGACGCCGACGGGGCGATGCTGGCGAACGCCGAACACTTCGCCGACCTGCCGTTCGACGGGGACGTCAGCGTCGAACTCTGTGCGCCCATCCGGCTCTACCTCCGAGTGAACGGGGCCGGCGTCATCAGAGCCGACGCCGAACACACCCGGATCGAGTTCGAGGAGCCGACGGAACTGCTTGTCGGCGCTCGCTCGAAACACGAGTATCCGGTCGCGACGATCACCACGACGGACGACCCGGCGGACCTGATGGCGGCGATATCGACGTTCGGCTCGGCGCTGAAGACCACCACGCCCGAACGCTCGTATCCCACGTTCAGAGGCCACCCACCGGCGATCGAGCTCGCCGACGAGCTCTCTATCCCGGACGGTCTCGACCGACCGGAGACGGGTCTCACGATCGAACTCCCCGAGGCGTACCGGTACATCTTCGCCGCGGCCCCGCTGGCGTACTATTTCGGTGCCGAACTGGTCCCGGGTCCGACCCCCCGACTCCTGAACGACGACGAGGTGCTCACCGAGTTCGACGAACACCGCTTCGAGGAACAGGTGGGAGAGCTACTCAAACACGCCTTCTTCCTCGACTGTGTGACGCGAACGGAGGGGCTCTACCGCGTCGATCTCCACGAACGCCGGAGCGTCGAATCGGTGCTCGACGTCGATTTCGCCGCACTCTACGAGCTGTCGATCGCGGATCGCCTCGCTGCGTATCTGGAGATCCCTCACGAGGAGATCGAGCCACACCTCCCCGACTGGAAGCTCACGGCACACGTCTCCACCCGGCCGGAGAGCGCGGAGACGCTCCCGTTCCTCGTCAACGACCTCGCGCTCATCCGTACCCCCCAGCAGGTGGCGGAGACCGCGTCGACCGCGGAGGTCTCGGCGGTCAACGACTTCCTCCGTGACTCGTTCGTCAGGAGCACCTCGGCGAGGCCCGTCGAGCGGTCGTACGTCCAACCGGAGGCCACCGACTCGATCGAACAGGTCTGGATCGGAAAGGAGACGCCGATCGGCGCGAGCAAGGCCACGACCGAGGCCTACCGCAACCGGTTCGGTCGAGCGCTGGAGAGCGGGAGCATCGAGATCACGGTCGTCTGCAACGACGAGCAGATGGACCAGGAAAGAAGCGTCGTCGACGACGTCTACGGCTCGCGGACCGAACTCCCGTTCGACGTGACCGTCAGACGCGAGCTGACGACCGACGAGCTCTCCGACCTGCTCCGGGAGAGCGCCGACTTCTTCCACTACATCGGCCACATCGACGAACGGGGTTTCGAGTGCACCGACGGCTGGTTCGACGCGACCACGCTCGATTCGGTGGGCGTGGACGCGTTCATGCTGAACGCGTGTGAGTCCTACGAACAGGGGATGGCGCTGATCGATCGCGGGGCGATCGGCGGCATCGTCACGCTCGAACGCGTCGTCAACGAGGGGGCGATGCGGATCGGCGGCACGCTCGCCCGCCTGCTCAACTGCGGGTTCCCGCTCCGGGCGGCGCTCGAGGTCGCGAAGGGCGACAACATCGTCGGCACACAGTACCTCGTGGTCGGAGACGGTGGGCTGACGATCGCTCAGTCTGAAGGAGGAACCCCGAACCTCTGTATAATAGAACGTGAGGGAGATGATTTCGAAATCACCATCGATACATACACCTCTACATCTGGGGGTATGGGTGGACTCACCATGCCTCTAATTAAATCTAACGAGACCTACTACCTCAACTCGGGTCGGTTGGATACGTTTCGGGTGTCAAAAGAGGAATTGGAGGAGTACCTGGGCCTAGAAGACGTTCCGGTTCGTTTATGTGGACAGCTTTTCTGGAGCAGCGAGTTTTCCCTCGACGAAATTTAGTCGATTGTAACGTTATTTGCGGCCATCACTGTCGTCGTCTGCGAGAGCAGCAGCATCAGCGTGAACAGGACGCCGATCATTCGGGGGTGGTCTTCGAGGTAGGTGCGGACGGTGGTGGTGTTGTCGGACATCACAGATACACCATTGTCCCGCACCAATATGAATTTTTTCGTATAGTATTGATACTAAATATAATCATTTTAACAACTAACCTCGGTGTAATTTACAGATAGATAACTGATAAATGTTGTACCGGACTGCTCTGAGGTCCTCCGGGTAGCTGTCACGACGGGCCGGGTACTCCTAAGTAGTGACACGTTAGAAGTCTTCAGTCTGAACGATACCGTCCGAATCGACGGTGACGGCGCCGTGCTACCTACTTCTGATCAGGTAAAAAAGCAACATTAAACCAACAAGTACGCCGCCGACCGTCACCGCGCCCGCCTGTGCCATCGACGCACCGCCCGAGAGCGCCATCATCCCCGCCGAGAGCCCGACGATCCCGACGAACCCGGCGCCGATTCGACGGTAGCCGCTCCGACGCTCGTCGTCGCTCATCGGGCCGACCATCTCAGAGCTCCCGCGGGACGCTCACGTGCATCCCGACGAACCGCCACCGTTCACCGAGTCGGAGCGTACCGCTCCAGCGCGTCTCGAACGCCCGACGCTCGCCGGTCTCGGTGTCCGTCCACTCCATACGAACCTCGTCGCTGAACCAGGCCGATCCGTCCGCCTCGCTCGCGATCAGGTTCCGGCTCTCGACCGCCCAGTCGGTCGTGGTCTCCGTCTGCTCGCGTAGCCCTCGTTCGACCTCGGAGAACCCCTCAAGTCGCTCCGAGATACCGAACTTCACCAGGTCGCTCCGGTCGGCGAAGAAGGGAGCGAGCGGTTCGCCGCTCGAGAGCGCGTCGTAGTACGCCTCCACCGTCTCGGTCGCGGTCCGATCCATGTACGAGCGGGGGGCCGAACCGACTTAACTCAATAGAAGCCGCGGCCAACCTCGTCGTCGTCGATCAGGTCGTCGAGTTCGGCGTTCAGCACCGACTCCGCCTCCTCGAAACTGCCCGAGAGCCCGTCGAGACGCTCCGGACGGGCCGTCGAGTCGTATTCCATCGGCCCGAACGCGGGGCTCTCGATCGCCTCCATCACGTCCGTGAAGAGGTCCTCCGGGGTGGTCGGTGCGTCCGCGTGTGCCCGCACCGTCTCGGTGAACCGTCGGGCCCTCGTCTTCGCACCCTCCGCGTCCTCCGGGGCGGATCGAATCGCGAACCGGGCGTCGTTCTCTTCCGGGAGGTACGCCCCGATATCGTCGTCCAGCCTCCTCGCGACCCGGGTTCCGACGCCACGGACCTCGAACGGGTTCTTCGCGTACGTCTTGAGGAGGTAGACACCGGCGGTCGGGTGTCCGAGGTAGAGGTCCTCGCCCAGTCCCAGCGAGCGGTCGCCCGCGACCGCACGCCACCCGCTCGGTTCGGCCCTCGTCTCCACTACGTCGGCGACGACGTCGTCCCAGTCGCGTACTTTCATGTGATCTCCGCCTGCGCTAGGTGACCGGCACGCTTTTTCCTTGCGATACCCTGTCTCGCGCGTGAACGTCCGAGGTGTCGTGGTCGAACCGGGCGAGCGTCGGTCGGTGACGACACGGTACGGCGAGCGGGAGTTGGTCGAGACCACCGTTCGGAACGGCGATGGCGAGAGACGCGTCACCCTCTGGGGGAAGTGGGCCGAGACCGCGGACCACCTCGAACCCGGGATGGAGCTCCTCGTGACCGACGCCGAGGAGACGGAGTTCCGCGGCGAGGCGGGCTACGCGACGACGAAGGCCTCCTACGCCGTCGTCGAGCCCTCGTTTCTCGTGAACGTCACGGACGTCCGATCGTGGGTGCAGTGTCCCCGGATCTACTACCTGAACAAGCTCTCGGGCGTGCCGCTGGCCTACCCGGTGACGAAGGGGACGGTCGTCCACGAGGTGTTCGGCGACCTCCTGCGGGGGGCGACGCTCGACGAGGCGGTCCCCGAGCGAGTGCGTGAAGCGGGTCTCGAACTCGGATTGCTCGGACGTTCGGCCGACGAGGTCGAAGCCGACGTGCGCGCGAACGCCCGGGCGATCGAGGGCTGGCTCTCGCAGGGGACGTTCGACGAGGAGGACTCCTGGCGGAGCGAGTACACGCTGATAAGCGAGACGTTCGGAATGAAGGGCCGAGCGGACGCCCTCAGGCGTGGGATGCCGGTCGAACTCAAGACCGGGAAGAACACCCGTCGCGATCCCCGGTTCCAGGACAAGGTCCAGGCCGCCTGCTACGCGCTGATGCTCGCCGATCGTGGCGGGGTCGACGGCGATCCGCCCGACACGGGAACCCTCCTCTACACGAAGAACTCGGCGCTCGACAGAGCCGAGGAGACGGGCGACCTCTCGCCGGCGAAGGAGTTCTCGATCGGGAAGGGCTTCCTGGAGTTCGTCGTCCGTACCCGCAACGAGATCGCCGCGATGGAGTACTCTCTCACCGTACCGACCGGCCACGAGGCGAACGCGAAGTGCGAGTACTGCTTCGAACGGGACAGCTGCATGGTCGTCGCCGGTCGCCTGGACCAGGAGTCGAAGGCGGGGACGATCGGCACGTCGCTTCCCGAGCGCGAACTCGCGTACTTCGAGCGGAGCTACGAGCGCGTCGAGGAGGAACGCCGCGAGGCCCACCGCGAGTACGCGAAGCTCTGGGAGCAGAGCCCGGAGGAACGCGCCGCGGACGACCGGGCGCTGATCGACCTGGAGTTCGTCGGGAGCGAGCGGATCGAGGGGGGACGGTGGCGGCTGCGCGCACGCCAGCCGACACGAGCCGTCTCGAAGATCCGCGACGGTGACCTCGCGCTCGCCAGCGACGGCGATCCGGTGACGGGTCACGCCGAACTCGCACGGGTCGAAGCCGTGGGAGAGGAGGTCGTCGTCACGACCGACGAGCCGGTCGAGTTCACCAGACTGGACGTCTACCCATCCGATATGAGCGCCGGGTCGATGCTCACCGCGCTCCACGACGCGCTGTTGAAAGGCGAGGAGCGACGGAAGGCGATCCTCTTCGGAGATGGCTTTCCAGCGTTCGCCGAGGTGGAGGGGAGGTTCGTGGAGAACAACGCCTCCCAGGACGAGGCGGTTCGCCGGGCGGTCGCGGCCGAGGACTTCGCGCTGATCCACGGTCCGCCTGGGACCGGGAAGACCTACACCATCGCGCGGACGATACGCGCGCTCGCCGAGCGCGGCGATCGGGTGCTGCTCTCGGCGTTCACGAACCGGGCGGTGGACAACGCCCTTGAGGCGCTCTCGGAGCAGGGATTCTCGGAGTTCGTCCGTATCGGCACCGAGACGGGCGTCCGCGAGGACATGCTCCCCCACCGACTCGACCCGGAGGGTGACCCCGACGAACGGGTCGCGGCGTTCAGGGAGGCACCCGTCGTGGCGGCGACGGCGGCCGGCTGTGGCTCGCGGATCATGCGCGAGGAGGCGTTCGACGCCGTCCTCGTGGACGAGGCCTCACAGCTCACCGAGCCGATGACGTTCGCGCCGATAAACAGAGGGGAGAAGTTCGTCCTCGTCGGCGACCACCACCAGCTCCCGCCCGTCGTGCGCGCCGAGAACGGACTGGAACGATCGCTGTTCGCGCGGCTGATCGAGGAGTTCCCCGAAGCGGGCGTGCTGCTCGACCGGCAGTACCGGATGGCCCAGCGGATCCAGGCGTTCTCCTCGCGGGAGTTCTACGACGGCAAACTCAGGCCGGCCACCCACGAGGTCGCCTCCCGGCGCATCGACGATCTGGAGGGGGTCTCGGCCGACCGACTCCCGGAAGAACTGCGCGACCCCGTCTCGTACGTTCCGGTCGCGGGCGACGACGGCAGACGAACGGACGACGAAGAGGTGAGTCGAGTGGTCGAGATCGTCGCGGCGTTCGAGACGGCCGGCGTCCCTCGCGAGTCGATCGGCGTGATCGCGCCGTACCGCGCGCAGGTGGCGGCGCTCTCCCGAGAGCTTCCGGAGACGGCCGTCGACACGGTCGACCGGTTCCAGGGCTCCTCGAAGGAGGTCGTGATCGTCTCGTTCGTCGCCACGAGGGATCTGGAGGGACCGATCTTCGAGGACTACCGACGGCTCAACGTCGCGCTGACGCGGGCGAAGCGTGCGCTCGTGCTCGTCGGCACGCGCGAGGCGCTCGCGAACGATCCGCTCTACGAGCGGATGCTCGACTGGGCGGAGCGGTGAGCGTCCGGCGTTCGACACCCAACACCTAGGCGAATCCAGGTGAGTTCGCGGAAACCGACCTACACACCAACATGCTACCGAACATATATTAACTAATTTCGGGTAGAATGAATCGGTTCAGCATGAGTACGACAACGCGGTCGGTCGAGCGATCCACGAAGGCGGAGCGACTGGAGCAGTACCTCACCGAACGGGCCGAAGAGGGCGAGTTCTACTTCAAGGGGAAGTTCATCTCGGACGACGTGGGGCTCTCACCGAAGGAGATCGGCGCACTGATGGTCCAGCTCACCGAGGACGCCGCCGACATCACCGTCGAGAAATGGTCGTACACGAGCGCGACGACCTGGCGGGTCGCCCCGGTCTGAGAGCGGTCGACACGATCAGTCCTCGGTCGCGAGAAGCGGGCTCTCCTCGCCGATCTCCTCGAGCACGCGCCGGTGAAACTCCTGGAGCGCCGCGCTCTCGTCCTCGGCGAGGACGACGTCGCTCGCCGAGAGGGTCGCGAGCCCGAACGCACGGGGCGTCGGCGAGTCCACCCGGTGGTGGACGACGTCGATACCGCCCACCGAAACCTCCCCGAGTACCTCCGAGAGCGACGAGAGCGCGAGTCTGTCCTCGATCACCTCCCGATACGTCTCGTCGAGCACCGCGAACTCCTCTAACCCGTGGGCGAAGCCCAGCAACATCTCCGAGGAGACCTGCTGTTCGGACGCCGACTTCTCGTAGCCCTTGTACCGCTTCAGGATCATCAGCGAGCGCGTCGCGTTGATCCGGAAGTAGCGCTGGAGCAGGTCGGTGTCCGAGAGCGCTGCTCGCAGCTCCTCGCGGATCGTCCCGGGATCGATCGAGCGGAGCAGCCTCTCGATGTCGACCTTCCGGTTGAGCGGCATCGAGAGCGAGAAACCGTTGTCCGCGACCGCGACCGTGACCGAGGCGTTTACTTCGGTGGCACACCGGTGGGCGAGCAGCCGCGAGAGGCCGTCGTTGAACCGCCTCCCGTATTCGGAGTGGACGTGGTAGCGTCTGACGTACTCGGTCCGGTCGCGTTCTTCCTCTATCACCAGTCTGTCGGGCGTGCTCAGGCTCTCGATTCCCGCGTAGGCGACCTGCTGGTCGAACAGCCGCGAGAGCGCTCGCACCGCGTTCTCGTCGATCGGGAACCCCCGGAGCCACCGCCTGACTGCGGGTGCGTCTCCCTCCTCGTGACGGGAGACGACCTCCTCCTGAAAGGCGAGTAGCTCCCGGCCGAGGTCGTACGAGAGCGGGAGGCGCTCGGAGAACCACGAGGGCACCGTCGGCCGCGCGCCGGTCGGATCGACGTAGACCTTCGACCCCCTCCTGTACCTGAACGCGAAGTTCCGGCCCCCGAGGACGAACACGTCGCCGGGGTCGAGCGTGTCGAGGTAGCTCTCGTCTAAGTTCCCGACCCACTCGCTTTCACCTCTCGTGTAGACGTCGCAGGTGAAGCTGTCGGGGATCGTCCCGATGTTCGTCATGTAGATGACGCGGGCGAGCCGTCCCCGCTTCCCGATCAGCGGTTCCCCGACCGGGAACTCGGGGTAGTGGTGTTCGCCGTCCGGCGGGTCGTTCGTGTCGCGCCAGACCTTCGCGTAGACGTGTCTGTCCTCCATCCCCTCGTACGCCGCAGTGAGATACCGCATCAGCGACTCCCACTCCCGGTCGGTGTACTCCCGGTAGGGGTACGCTCGCGCGAGCGTCGACCGGACCTCGCGCTCGGGTCGGATCGCGTTGATCGCCATCCCGTAGACGTGTTGGACGGCGACGTCCTGTGCGCGCTCGGGGACGAACACCCGATCGACGAACCCCTCCTCCGCCTTCCGCAGCATCACCGCACACTCGATCAGTTCGTCGCGGTCGAGCGCGAGCACCCTCCCCCGGACCGTCTGCCCGAGGCGATGGCCCGCCCGACCGACCCGCTGGAGCAGGGAGGCGACCGACTTCGGGCTACCGACCTGCACTACCAGATCGATGTGAGGCATGTCGATGCCGAGTTCGAGGCTCGTCGAGGTCGTCACCACCGTCAGATCGCCGGCTTTCAGCCCCGCCTCGATCTCGGTTCGTCTGGCCTTCGAGAGGCTTCCGTGGTGACAGCCGGAGTTCCCCTCGCCGTACTGTTCGGGAAACCGCTCTCGTAGGCCGTGGAGCACCCGCTCCGCACCGGATCGCGTGTTCGTGAACACGAGCGTGTTCGTCGCGCTCCCGACCAGGTCGTGGAGTTCCCGGTAGAAGCGCTCCTGTACCAGCTCGCCGGGCGTCCCGATCAGGTCGTCCGTCGGACAGGAGAGTTCGAGGTCGAACTCGCGGACGAACCGGGTGTCGACGATCTCACAGTCGCGAGGCTCGAACCCGTCCGCTCGCTCCTCGCGACCGACGAGGAACGCCGCGACGGTCTCGAGCGGCTCGACCGTCGCCGAACAGCCGATCCGCGTCGGCGAGTGCGCCGCGAGCTCCTCGAGTCGTTCGAGGCTCACCGAGAGGTGAGTGCCGCGTTTGTTCTCCGCGAGGCTGTGGATCTCGTCGACGATGACGTACTCCACGGTACGGAGTTTCTCCTTGAACTTCGGCGAGTTGAGCAGGATCGCGAGCGTTTCCGGGGTGGTGTTGAGGATGTGCGGACACTCCTCGAGCATCTTCCCGCGTTCGGACCGTGGCGTGTCGCCGTGGCGGATCGCCTGGCGGACCTCGATCTCCTCACCTCGCTCGGCGAGTCGCCCGGTGATCGCCGAGAGCGGCTCCTCTAAGTTCCGGTTGATGTCGTTCGCGAGCGCACGAAGCGGCGAGACGTAGAGACAGTAGACGGAGTTCTCGAGGCCGCCCTCCGTCTCGCTTCCGTCACGCTCGCCCGCATCCTCGTCGTCGCTCGTCGCCCCCGCCGCCCGTTCGCGGCGGACGAGGTCGTCGATCACCGCGGTGAACGACGCGAGCGTCTTCCCCGAGCCGGTCGGTGCGCAGATCAGGGTGTTCTCCCCCCGTTTGACCAGCGGGATCGCCTCGCGCTGGGGCGGAGTGAAGTAGCCGTCGTTCACGGAGACGAACTCCCCGAATTGCTCGACCCACCACTCGCGCACGACCGGGTCGAGCGACTCCAGCACCCCCTCCTCGTTCCCACCCGGCTCGACGCTCCCCACCGCGCGCCCGTCCATCGATCGCTAGTGGAACCACACCCGTAAGAGCGTTCGCACGTGCACGCGCTCGAAGCGTTTTTGGGGCGAGCAGCCGCCCACAGGGACATGAAGGTGACCTTCCTCGGGACCGGGAGCGCGCTGCCGACGGGCGAGCGCTACCAGGCCGGCCTGCTCGTGAGCGAGGACGACCGCCACCTGCTGCTCGACTGTGGCTCGGGTGTCCTCCAGCGACTGGCGGCCTCCGACGTCGGCTACGGGGGGATCTCGGCGGTGTTACTGAGCCACCTCCACCTCGATCACGTCTCCGACCTACTGCCGCTGCTGGTCGCGCGGTGGATCGACGACGAGCCGATGCCCGAGGTCGTCGGTCCGGAGGGGACGGCGGCGATGGTCGAGGGCTTCTTCGAGGCACACGGCTACCTCGAAGGGCGGTTCGACGTCTCAGTCCGCGAGATAACGGAGGAGTCGTTCGAGGTCGCCGGCTTCGGCGTCGAGAGCCGCAGGACCGAACACTCGATCGAGTGCTTCGCCTACCGGTTCGACGACCGGTTCACGTTCGGCGCGGACAGCGAGGCCGTCGCCCGGCTTGTCCGCTTCGCCGACGGCTCCGCGGTGTTCGTCCACGAGTGTTCGTTCCCGGACGACGTCGAGGTCGAGGGTCACACCACGCCGAGCGTGCTCGGCGAACTCCTCTCGGACCTGGAGATCGAGGTCGGCCGGGTCTACCTCACGCACCTCTTCCCGCACACCGAAGGCCGGGAGGACGACCTCCTCGACTCGATTTCGGAGTACTACGACGGCGAGGTGCGAGTCGCGAGCGACGGGCTCACGGTCGAGATCGGCTGACCCAGGGCTACTGCAACCGGTATCTGAGGAGTGCGGCGATCCCTCCCAGGTTCTCCAGCTGGTTCGCCGGCTCGAACTCGCTCGAGAACACCGTCACCTCCCCGCCCTGGCGCTCGACCGTCGTCACGAGCTCGTCGGCGTCGGCCCCCCAGTCACCGTCGCCCGCGCGCTCGGCTCGCAGGCGTTCGTCGACGATCAACAGCGTCTCGACCGCGCCGTACTCCGCCGCCTTCGCCACCTCCTCGATCCCGTAAGCCGCCTTCGCCCCCTGCGCGATCCGGCTCATCAGCTCGTCTATCTGCTGTGCCTCCTCCGCGATGCGCGTCTCGGCCTGCACCTCGTCGACCGCGCCGCGTTTGAGCACCTCGTGGACACCCCTGTCCCCGACGGCGGAGGTGTCGACCGTCCTGATCCCCTCGGCGAGATCGGGGTGGTTCTCCGTCACGTACTTCAGCGCGTCCTCCTTCGTGAAGCCCGGCCCGGCGAGGATGATCGCGTCCACGTCCAGACGGGAGAGGACGGTCGCGAGTTCGGCGAACAGCTCCGAGCGGTCGCGGGCGAACTCGCCCTTCCCCGTCGGACCGGCGAGAGAGGCGTACTCCTCGGTGCCGTACTGGGCGACCGTGTGGACGTAGGCGGCGCCCTCCTCGACCGTGGCGATGGCGACGTCGGGGTTCTCGGTGGCTGCGACCGCCTCCTCCAGCCGCTCGTTCTGGTCGGGTTTGAACCGCTTCTCGACGGTGATCTCCGCGCGCTCCTCGACGTTCAGCGTGTGGTGGGCGCCGAGCTGATCCTCGCGCGAGCAGCCGACGATCACGCCCGCGACCCGAAGCCGGTTCGAGAACTTGTGGAACTCGACGGACTCCACCTCGATCGTGATGTGGAGGTGCTCGCGCTCGCCGCCGGTGTCCCTGAGCGCGTCGTCGTCCCGGGTGATCCGACGGGTCGTGTCACCCGAGACGTGGTCGCCCGGTTCGAGGACGTAGTTCAGGTGCCAGAGGTCGTCGAGCGTCTCGGGGACGAGCGTGACCCGCTCGCGCCCTCCCTCGACGCGGCCCCGGCTCGTGATTCGCATGCCGGATCTCTACCCGCCGACGGTAAGTGCGTGTCGCACTCTGCTCACTCGACGGCCGCGATCCCGAGCGAGAGCGCCCGCCAGGCGCCCAGAAAGATGAGGAACCCGACGAACCCGCCGACGATCACGAGCCCCAGCGACACCGTCGCGAGCAGGCCGAGGAGCGAGAGCGCCGCCGCGAGCGCCCACGCCCTGGCGTACCGGGCGTCGAGACAGGTCGACCGAACGTGCTCGACATCGAGCGACGCGCCGAGGGTCCCCTCGCGATACGAGTGGAGCAGTCCGACGGGGAGGACGTAGAGGGCGAGGAGGTAGAGTCCTAGCGTCGAGAGGGCGAGGAGGCCCCCGAGCGTTCCGAACCCCGCGTTCGCGGCGAGCACCGACAACGTGAGCACCACCGCGGGGACGAGCGTGTAGGCGAACGCGAGGACGACCGCACGGGCACCCTCCTCGAACAGGTCGAACCAGTCGCCGAACGCCGGCGGTTCGCCCCTATCCGGTCGGTCGAGCACCCGGAGCGCGTAGCCGGCGAGCAGGAGCAGCGGGAGCCCGAAGACTCCGAGGAGGATACAGAGCCCCCCGAGCAACGTCCGCCGGATCCAGTCGTCACCCCGCCGGGGGTAGGTGAGCGCCTCGCCGAGCATAGCTCCGGTTATCCGTCGGTCGTGAAATGGGTGGCGTCTCCTCACCGCTCGGCCGGGTCCCAGTCCGGCCAGTCCCGCTCGGACTCCTCGGTTTCATCCCGCGCCGAGACGACCGATCGGCCCCCGGCACCCTCGCCGGAGTCGGTGGCCTCGGAGGAGACGGACCCTCTCGAACCCGGATGGGCGACACGGTCCGTCGCTGGCGAGAACCCCGACGCGGCGATCGGTGCCTCGCTCACCCTGCGATCCGGACCGGTCTCGGAGAGCGCGCGCTCGATCCCCGCCCCGTAGAGCGCGTACCGGACGACGTCGAGGTAGAAGAGGAGACCGAACCCGATCAGGAACGGGGTGAGCGGGAGCGCGACGGCGTAGCCGACGAACGCGACCACGGCCGCGAACAGCCACGCCACCAGGTAGACCGGGCGGAGCGCGACGGGACCGACCTCGCTCGGGGAGAACGCCGGGCCCAGACGCCCCTCGCGGGCGTAGACCGAGAGCGCGATCGGTTCGAGGTAGCCGTAGAGGACGAGCGCGATCCCGATCGCCCCCAGGGAGATCACGGTGGTGGCGGTCACCACCGCGTCGGCCCTCACCCCGGTGAGGAGGAGGTCCGCGCTCACGAGCGTGAGCACGAACCCGACGGCGAGCGCGAGGATCGGAATCGCGTACGCCACGCCGATGACCAGTCCCGAGAGACCGTCCGCGAGCAGCCGCGACCAGTCGGCGAACTCGGGGGGCTCTCCCGATCCGCCGATCCGGGAACGGAGGACCGCGACGTAGTAGCCACGGAGGAGCGCGCTCGCGACGAGCGCGAGCGGGAGCACGAAGAGGCCGATCAGCACGACCGAGAGCACCACTCCGACCGCCCAGAGCGTCGCCGCGAGAAACGAGAGGAGCCCGCCGACGAGGAGCGTGGCGAGCGCACGCTCGCCCCGGGCGGGGAACTCGACGGCCTCACCGAGCATTCGCGTCACGATTCGGATAGCGTCGGTATAAATTTCGCTACTCGTCGACGATCCGGCTGCCGCCGGGCGGGAGGAAGTGTGCGATCAGGTCTGGGCTCGCGACCCGCCTGACGAAGGTCGTGTCGGCAAAGCGCTCTCTGAACTCGCGGTAGATCCGTTTCGCGGCGTCGTCGACCGCGTACCGACCCGGTTCGATCCTGATCGAGCTCTCGGCGCGCTCCGTGATCGGTGCGGGCGGCCCGCCGATAACCCGTGTCGTCGGCTCGCACTGGATCCCGACCGCGACGCCGACCGGCGTGTCCTCGTAGTAGGTCCGCTCGCCGCGGACCACGAACGAACCTTTCTCGACGAACTCGCCGCTCTCGGGCGTCTTCGAGACCTGATCGGGCGAGACGGCGTAGACGTCGCCCGCGAAGTGGCCGTCGCGCCAGACCGAGGAGTACGACACGGCGAACTGGGCGGCCTGCTCCAGCGAGGTCTCGGGGAACTCGATCTCCTTCGACGCCTCGCTCGGGCCGGTCGCCTTCAGCAGCGTCGCGGGTGCGCCCGGCGCCTGCGTGTGGAAGAAGCGGTCGCCGCGTTCGGCGTACTTCTTCACCAGCTCCTCGTTCTGGTCGGCGTTCCGGCCGCCGATCACCAGGAAGTCGTCGGAGGTGTGGAACCAGCGAAAGCGCTCGTACCACTCCTCGCCCTTCCTCACCGGGATCGACGACCGCGAGAGCCAGTCGATCTCCGAATCCTCGTCGTCGTCCTCTCCCGGCCCGTCCGGTTCGGTCGGCCCACCGGATCGAGCCAGTTCGCGACGCTCGCGCAGCGACGCCAGCTCCGCACGGGTGTTCGCGAGCGCGTCGCGGGCGCCCTCGGCCTTCGCCTCGATCTCCTTCGCCTCGGTGTAGAGCCGATCTGCGTTCTTCTCGACGCCGTCGCGAACGACCAGCGTGACGTCGTGCTCGCCCAGGTCGAGCGTCACGGTCCCCGACTCGCCGTCGATTCCCCTCACCGCTTCGGCCGCCTCGATCCCCCGCTCGGCACCGGCGTCGAGGGTGGTCTCGATCTCGTCCCACGGCCGGTCCTCGGCACGGGCGTTCCGTACCGTCGTGAGCACCTCGTTCGCCAGGTCGTAGTTCGCGTAGAGCGCTTCCGCCCGTTCGCGCCTCTTCGCCGCCTCCTCCTCGCGACCCTCGATGGCACCCTCCTGCTGGTCGACGATCCGCTGCTGGCGCTCGATCTGTGCCCGAAAGTCGGGCCCCTCCTCTTTCTCGACGGCCTCCTCGTCAGTCTCCCCGTTCGTGAAGTAGTCGTCGAGCGCTCGCGTGAACGTCTCGAAGCTCTCGAACTCGAGGTCCTCGTACTCGCTGAGCGCGAGCGGCGTCACGTCGACTCGTCGCCCCTCCTCGTAGTAGACCCGCGGCTCGAACTCCCTGTTACCGATCTGTTCGGAGAGTCGGGCGAGCGCGTCGAAGACACGCTCGTAGGCCTCCTCGTCGGCCTCAGCGATCGCGAGCGTCTTCTCGACGCCCGCACGGGTACAGAGCTCCTCGGCGTAGAGTCCACCCAGGTTGAACTGCGTCGCGAGCGTCCGGACGACGTCGGTGTCCGAGTCGTCCATGATCGCCTCGAACCGTTCGTACTCGATCGAGAGCGGGCTCACCCGCGTGTCGGGGTAGCCGTACGTCGCCCCGGGTGCGACCGTCCGCGACTTGAGCCTGACCGTCTCGAGCGCGTCGAGGACCTTCATCGTGCCGTCACAGATCGCGACGTTGCCCTGGCCGAACAGTTCGGCGACGACGATCGTGTTCCTGTCCTCGCGCTCGAACTCGAAGGTGAGGATTCGGTCGAACTCGTACTGTTCGACGCCGGCGAAGTCCCCGCCGGAGATCCGGTTTCTGAGCATCTTCGCGAACTCCGGCGGTCGACCCGGTGCGTCGGGGACGTTCTCGGGGTCAGAGAGGTGCGCCCGTTTCACCTCGCCCACCTCGATCAGCAGCTCGATCCGGCCACGATCGAAGTCGCGCATCCGCAGCCGGAGGAGGTCGTCGCCGTAGAGGTACGCCTTGTCGACCTTCGCGCCGGTGTAGCTGCGAAGCTCGCCGACGAGCGCCGCGAGGTCGACGCTCGTCATCTCCCGTTTCGCGTCCATGGGGGAGGTGAACGGCCGCGGGCGAAAGGCGTGTCGCTCTCTCGGCCCACCCACCACCTGGTGTGATCCGTCCAGCGAGATACTGTCCGAATAGAGAGCGACAACCACTATCTCGTCTGAGACCGTCAGGGACTTCGATCGTCTCACGCGTCTCCGGGAGTCCCGGCGCGAGGCGACGAAGGAAGAAAGATGGTACGAATCGAGAGAGACGTGTGGATCGACGAGTCGCGGAAACGGGTGTTCGAGTACATGGCGGTCCCGGAGAACCACCGGGAGGTCATGCCCAGCCTGCACGACGTGCGCGACGTCGAGGAGCTACCGAACGGCGGGACGAAAGGGGAGGTCACGTTCAAGATGCTCGGCATCTCCAACGACATCGTGTTCGAGGACGTGACGTTCGACCCGCCGTCACGACGGGTCTACGAGATGAGCGGCGACGTCGAGGGGGAGGTCAGATACCGGTTCGAGGAGGAAGACGGCGGGACGCGCTTCACCTACGAACTCGACAGCAGCCTCCCGTCGAGGGTGCTGAACAGGGTGCTCGAACCGGTCGCGAGGCGGTACAACGAGCGAGAGATCGAGGCAACGCTGGAGAACCTGAAGGCGCTCCTGGAGATGGAAGCGGAGGCCGAGCAGGCAGCCTGATCCCGGAGAGTCCCGGTCACGGGTCGGTCGTTCCCTCGCGTCGTCGGGTGACCCACTACCGGTCGGAACGCCTCTCGAACCAGTCAACGGTGACCGCCGCGATCCGATCCCGTGCCTCCTCGTCGCCGATCGTCGCCTCGCCGTCCCGGAACTGCTCGCCGTAGGCGCCGAAGCCGGCGTGGTTCGCGCCCCCGATCTCGACGATCTCTGCTTCAGCAGGCAGTAGGTCCCGGTTCTCCCGTTCGGTGTCCGCCGAGAGCACGCCGTCCTCGGTCCCGAGGACGCTCAGGACCGCGAGCTCGGTGTCGGAGACGTCCCGATCGCAGTAGGAGGCGTAGAGGACCACTCCCTCGACCTCGTCGGGGTTCGCGGCGGCGTACCGGCAGGCCATGGCGCCGCCGAGCGAGTGGCCGCCGACGTACCACCGGTCGACCGTCTCGAACTCGGCGATCGGATCGGCGGCCGCCCCGCTGTCGAAGAACGCCAGGTTGAGCGGCATCTCGGGGATCACGACGAGCACCCCTGCCTCCGCAAGCGGCGCGAGCGTCGGGACGTACGCCTCCGGATCGACCCGTGCGCCGGGGTAGAAGACGAGTCCCGTCGTCGCTTCGTCCCCCGCAGGCGAGAGGACGTGGACACCCCCACGCTCCTCGATCACTACGGCGTCGTTTTCGCTTACTGCCGCGGCCGCCTCGGGTTCCGCGTCGTACGGCACTGCGAAGTAGAGAACGACGCCGCCGAGAACGGCCATCAGACAGAGCGCGAACGCGATCCCGAGCCGCCGCCAGTCTCGACCCCCGCCGTCGCTCATCGCTCCGTCTCGGGCAGGTAGGATCGTTCCCGTTCGTCTTCCCGCGAGTCCACGTCGATCAGTCGTTCGAGCTCGCGTTCGAACTCTGCGTCGGTGATCTCTCCCACCGCGTAGCGCTCTCTGAGCCGCGCCAGTTCCTCGCGCTTCGAGCCAGGCTGCACCGTACGTTCGGCCGAGACAGCATCGGTACGCTCGCCGTCGGTCTCGCCGCGCATGAGCCGGTCGGGTCGGTCGCCGGGAAGCCCCCACCCGTTCCAGTCGCCGACGTGCTCGTCCCAGAGCCCCTCGTCCCAGAGTTTGCTCTTCCCGTCGCCCCAGAGCAGTTCGACCGCCGGGACGACGACGAGCAACCCGATCGCGAGCACCGCGAACGACGGGCCGAACCCGACGAGCACCGTCGCGAGCGTCGCGGCGAGCACGAGGAAGAACGCCGCGTCGGTCGGTCGTTCCTTCGGTGAGAACGGCTCGCTCATCGATCGTACTCGGCGATCCGTTCGCGCTCTCTGTACCGATCCTCGACGCTCTCGAGCGTCTCGGTCTCCAGCAGGTACTCGAGTTTTCGCTCGAACTGCTCGTCGGTGAGTTCGCCGCGGGCGTAGCGCTCTCTGAGGGTTTCGAGCGCGTCCCGACGGTTCGGCTCGGTCTCGTGTTCGGGTTCGTCCGTCTCCTCACCCCAGAGGTCGTCCCACCACTCCTCCCAGGACTCCTCGCCCCACCAGTCGTCCCACCACTCGTGTCTGTCCCCCTCGTCTCCGTAGAGGAGCGCGACCAATGGCACGACGACGACGTAGCCGAAGAGCAGCGCGGCGAGCCACCAGCCCTGTCCGGTGAACAGCGCCGCGAGCCAGACGCCAGTGACCACGGTCGAGGCGACGCCGGTGGCGTTCTCCCTGAGCCGCTCGCGCGGTCCGTGCTCTCGCATACGCCCTGTCTGTCGGCGGGTACTAAAAGCTCATCCGTAGCCGGGTCCCTCCTGGGTGGAGGCGATCGCCGTCAGAGCCGGCCCTCGTCGCTCGCGCTCACCAGTGCCGACCCGGCGGCCCGCCAGTCGGCTTCCGCCCCCGCGAACACCCGTTCGGCCCGCTCGGTCGCCTCCGCGACCAGTTCCGCCTCGTCTACCCCCACGACCGATCCCTCCTCGACGACGACCTCCCCGTCGACTAACACCGTCTCGACCGCACTCCCCCCACCGGCGTAGAGCAGGTTCGGGATCGCCGTGTGGAGCGGCCGGTCGACCGTCGGCGCGACCGAAAGGCGACCGAGATCGAAGAGAACGAGGTCGGCCCGCTTTCCCTCCTCGATCGTTCCGATCTCGTCGCCGAGACCGAGGGCTCTCGCCCCACCGATCGTCCCGACTCGAAGCGCCGTCCAGGCGGGGAGCGCGGTGGGATCCGAGGAATCGGTCTTCGCGAGCAGGCTCGACGTCCTGAGCTCCCGGAGGAAGCTATGGCCACCTGGCCCCGGCGCCTGATCGGTGCCGATACCGACCGGCGCGTCGTTGGAGAGGAACTCGGCGACTGGTGGGGTGATCCCGTCGATCGCGGCGATCGAACTCGGGCAGCCGATGTATCGAGCACCCGCCTCCGCCAATCGCTCGCGCTCGGCCGGCGTCGCCCCGTGGCAGTGGACCGCGATCAACCGCTCGTCGAGGAGTCCCAGATCGGAGAGCGCACTCACGGTCGATTCGCCTGCACCGTAGCGGGCTTCGATCTGGAGGTGCTCGCGCTCGCCCTGGGCGACGTGCATGTGGATCGACGCGTCGCGCTCGTCGGCCCGTGCCGAGATCTCCTCCAGCAACCCCGGCGAGATCATGTCTAACGCCTGCGGGCCGTAGACCGGCGTCACGAGCGCCTCCGCCCCGTACTCTTCGAACAGCGCTTCCGCCCGGTCCAGATCCCTCTCGCCTTTCGATCTCTCGAACGGGTACGGCTCGCACGGGCCGAGGCCCTCGCGCTCCTCTCTCACCTCGTTGATCGTCTCCGTCGCCGCGACGCGAACCCCGAGCGGTCGGTAGACCTCCTCGACCAGTCTCCCCACACCGCTCGTGTACTCCCCGAAAGTCGTAACCCCCGAGAGAAGCGCTTCACAGACGCCGAGACGCGAACCGACAACCTCGTCTTCGGACGTCATCTGCCGCGCGATCGGTCCGAGCGCGCCGTTCATCCACTCGATCTCGGGGACGTCCTGTGCACCGCCTCTCACCAGCGTGTGGGTGGTGTGCGTGTGCGCGTTCACGAACCCCGGGAGGAGCGCTCGGCCGGAGGCGTCGATCACCCGATTCGCGTCCGAGGCGTCGATTTCGGGACCGGAACCGACGGCGACGATCTCCCCGTCTCGAACCCCGACCGTTCCGTCGTCCACGATCCCGAGGCCGCCGCGGGACTCGTCCATCGTGACGACCAGCGCGCCGGTGATAGCGAGGTCCATCGTCATCGAGGAGCCTCCGCGCGTGCGAACGCCTCGATCCCGTCGAACCCGCGCTCTAACTCCTCCATCCCGGCGGCAAAGCTCACCCGGAGATGCCCCTCGCCCACTTCGCCGAAGCCGGTTCCGGGGGCGACGACGACGCCGTACTCCTCGAGGAGGGTAGTGGCGATCGAGAGCGTGTCGTCGCCGAACTCGCGCACGTCGAGGAAGGCGTAGAACGCGCCCTCCGGGGTCGGCGCGGTGATCCCCGGCAGGTCCTTGATACGTTCGGTCACGTACTCACGGCGTTCGGTAAACTCGGCCCTCATCTCCCGCACGGGCCCCTCCGGTCCGGTCAGCGCGGCGAGCGCCGCGTGCTGGCCGACGCTCGACGCACACGCGGTCGTGCTCTCGTGGATCGCGTTCGCCCGCTCCGAGACCGCCTCGGGAGCGAGGAGCCAACCGACCCGCCAGCCGGTCATCGCGTAGGTCTTCGAGCAGGAGGCGACCGTGATCACGTTCTCGGCCTCCTCGACGAGCGCGGCGATCGGTCTCCCGTCACCCTCGTAGACCAGGTCGCGGTAGACCTCGTCCGCGATCACGTACGCCCCGTGTTCTGCGGCGGCCGTTGCGACCTCCCGAACCGTTTCGACATCGAACACCCGCCCGGTGGGGTTCGACGGCCGGGTGAGCACGACCGCCACGGTCCCCGCACCGATCGCCCCAGTCACGGCTTCCGCATCCAGCGCGAACCCCTCGTCCGCCGGGAGCGGCACTTCTACCGGGGCGCCACCCGCCAGTCGGGTCTGCGTCGCGTGGTTCGGCCAGCCGGGCGTCGGGATCACCACTTCGGCACCCGGATCGACGACAGTGAGCATCGCGAGGTGAAGCGCCTCCATCGCGCCGGTCGTCACGCCGATCTCGCGGTCGGGATCGACGGGGACGTCCTCCTCTCCGTACCGGTCGGCGATCGCCTCGCGCAGCTCGGGGATGCCGGCGTTCGGGGTGTAGTGCGTCTCGCCCGACCGTGCGGCCTCGAACGCCGCCTCGACGACGTGTTCGGGGGTGTCGAAGTCCGGTTCGCCGACTTCGAGTCTGGCCAGCTCCCCCTCGTGGGCGTCGGCCATGTCGTACATCACGCGGATGACCGAACGGTCGATCTCACGCGCGCGACTCGCGAGCCGACCGTCTTCGTTTCGAAGTGTCATGGCTCATCCTCACGTCGGGCCGGCCTAAGCGTTCGCGAGTCGGCGGTGGGTTGCCGCTACGCTCGCGCTCCCTTCGCTCTCTGATTCGAATCCAACTGTCTCTGCGTCGCTCCTCACCCCCGTTCGTCGCAGGTGTGGTGGGATGGGATTCGAACCACCTGAAGACGATCGCCTCGCTCCGCTCGGCGCTGCGTCTTCCGTACGTCGAACCCATCCGTTACGGGACCGCGCGGCGCGAGAGTGCGCCGCGCTCTCACGGTGGGGATAGGATTCGAACCACGCCCGGACGCGCGCAGCGAAGCGAGCACGTCCGGTCTATTTCGAATCGCCACCGTCCTCGCGTTCCGCTCGTCGAACGTGCCTCGCGGAAACGCGGTGGGGATGGGATTCGAACCCATGCGGCCTCTCGGCCACCTGCTCTCAAGGCAGGCGCATTAGTCCACTCTGCCACCCCACCGCGTCTCCCGGTTCAGCCCGCGCAGGCAAGAAGACTTCGACTACTCGCGAACCAGTCGGGGCTCGCCCTCGTCGATCTCCACAGAGAGCCCGCTCTCCTCGACCCAGGCCGCCGTGTACGTCGGGACGATCCGCTCGGCCGCAGAGTGCGCTCGGACCATAGAGACGAGCGTCGCGAGGTCGGAGCCGGTCTCGACGGTCGGCAACATCGGGAGGAAGTCGACCTCGTGGCCCGCCTCGACACCCCGCTCGGTCAGCGTCTCCAGTTCGACACCCCCCAGCGCGTCCTCGAAGTCGATCGGACTCCCGAACCCCGCGAACGCGACCCGTCCGGCGGACGACGGCCCGAGCACCACCTCGCTCCGGCGGAGTTTCATCGCCGCGCTGTCGAGGGTCGCCCGGAGGAGAAACGGCGCGTTCGGGCGGACGACCGCCGCGGAGGCGACCTCCTCGCGGTCGAGCAGGTGCGTGATCGTGTTTCCCGCCCGTGCCGAGAGGGTCGAGCCGACCTGGACCTCCACGCGTGGTTCTTCGTCGAGGACGCTCTCCGTGAGGTCCCGAACCTCCTCCTCTGCCGAGCCATCGCCCGTCTGGAACCGTCCGGGGAGCAGGTCGTCCGGCCGGTAGTTCACGAGGAGGTCGCCCCCGCTCCGATCGGCGGCCACGAGCGCGTCGGCGAGCATCGCGATCGAGAGGTCGGTCACTTCGGGTGCGGAGAGCGGACTCGTCTCCGGGAGTCGCGGTAAGACCAGTCCATCCCGCGGCGGGTCGGCGAGGACGGCGATCGTCGTCATATCCACGACTCGGACCGACGGACCCCTAAACCCGGCGATCAGCGGACGTCACAGAACTTCTGGGTGGCGTAGACCCGGCCGTCGTCGGTGACGTAGACGCCGATGCCCTGCGAGTCCCACTCCTCGGTCAGCAGGTTCTCGCGGTGGCTCGGCGAGTTCATCCAGCCCTCGACGACCCGGTCGGCCGCGCTGTCGACGTCGTCGCCGGGCGTCGTCGAGATCATCGCGAGGTTCTCGCCGACCGCCCGACAGTGCCCGGGGAAGAAGTCGCTCATCCGGTCGCCGGGGGTCTGCCCGTCGGGATCGACGTGGTCGAAGTACTCCCGGTCGTTCATGTCCGCGCTGTGTGCGCGCGAGACGTTCGCGATCCGGTCGTCGTGCTCGACGGCTCCGATCCCGTGTTCCCCTCTGACCTCGTTCGTCCGGTCGTGGACCGCGCGCTCGATCGCCGTCGAGTCCAGTCGCTCCTCGCCCTGTCCGCCGGTCGAGGCACCCGGGTCGCCCGGATGCGGCGTCGACGGCGGCTCACCCCCGGAGGCGAACGGGACGTCCCAGACGACCTCCACGTCGGACTCATCGCCGGGTGCGAGATCCCCGATCGGGCCGCTATCTAGCAGGTCGCCGGTGTCGACGACCCCGAACGCGCTCGCCGCGAACAGCAGTCCGAGCGCGAGAAACAGCACGAACCCGAGGGTGACGACGGCACCGATCAGCCGGACCAACAGGCCGACGACGGGCCGAATCATCGCCCGCTCACCCGTCCGCCTCCTCGACGACCCGTCCGATGGCCCCTCCTCACGGGGTAACGTTCGGGCCGAGCGAACATAAGCACCCGGAGCCGTCCGTTTATCACCCCCCGGTCCGTGCCGTGACTGTGCACCTAGAACGCCCGCTCGTCGCCGTGCTGTCGGGAGGGATCGCCGTCTTCGTTCTCGGCTCGGTCGTCGTCCTGCTGACCGAGACGCTCGACGGTCCCGCCGCGCTCGTCACGACTCTCCTCTTCGTCGCCCTCCTCGCCGGAGCGGTCGCACTCGGGGCGCGCGGGCGCCGCTGGATCGCGAACCCGTACTGGTAGCTGCCGCTGCGAACCGACCGACTACCGGGCGGGCCAGCGCTCCCCCTCGCGGCGCGGTCGCGCGACCGCGCCGCGAGGTCACCCGTCGATCAGCCGAAACTCCGTTCCATCGTGACGCAGTCGAGTTCGGTCCCAGTGCTCGTCTCGTGTGTCGCCGACTCGGCGCGCTCCCAGCCCAGCCGGTCGTAGAACCCGACCGCGTTCAGCGAGGCGACCAGCGAGAGCTCCTCGAGTTCCCGGCCTCTCGCCTCCGACTCCAGTTCTTCGAGCAGTGCCGTTCCGACGCCTTGGCGTGCGTGGTCCGGATCGACGTAGACCGCACGAACCTCGGCGTCCTCCACGGCCAGGTGCCCGATACCGGCGACCGTCCCCTCGCGCTCGGCGACGACGAGATACGACCCGTCCTCGTCGATCGGATACCCGTCCGGTTCCTTACCGCTGGCCCACGCCTCGACCTCCTCCCGAGAGTACGCTTCCGGCCCGAACACGAGGATCGACGCCTCGTGGAGCGCGGCGATCGCTCGACGGTCTCCGGCGGTCGCTTCGCGAACGCTCGTTTTCGTTTCGGATTCGAGCCGTCGTGCCTGAAGGTCGACACGTCCGACGAGTCAGACGTCGTCGATCGCCTCGAGCAGGAGATCGACGCCGATCCCGATCTCGCGCTCGGTGACGTCGAGCGGTGGGAGCACTCGTAGCGTCTTGTACCCGCAGGCGAGCGTGAGCAGTCCGCGGTGCATCGCCGCCTCCACGACCGCGTCGCGTGTCTCCTTCGTGTCGAACTCCACGGCGAGCATCAGCCCCTTCCCCCGGACGTCGACGACCGACTCGGGGTCGGCATCGGAGAGCAGGTCGATCGTCTGCGTTCCGCGTGAGACGGCGTTCGCCATCAGGTCGTACTCGTGGATGGCGTCCAGCGTGCAGACGCCGTAGAACGAGGAGATCACGTCGCCGGCACCCCACGTCGAGGAGATCCGTGCCTCCTCGTCGGGGAAGACGTCCGAGGAACCGACCGTCGCACCCACACGCAGCCCCTTCGCCCCGGTGATCACGTCCGGTTCGAGCGAGTAGTGATCCGACCCCCACATCTCGCCGGTCCGACCCAGGCCGGTCTGGATCTCGTCGGCGATCAGTGGAATACCGTACTCCGAACAGAGTTCGCCCACCTCGTCTATGAACGCGTCGCTCGGGAAGCGATAGCCGCCCTCGCCCTGGATCGGCTCGACGATCAGGTAGGCGACGTCCTCCGGCGGGAGGTTGCCGCTCTCCGAGAGCATCTCGCGCAACGTCGGCCTGGACGTGAAGAAGCCACAGGAACAGCTCTCGGCGGTGCAGCCGCTGTCGTCGCAGTAGGGGACCGCGGTGATCCCCGGGATCTCGGGATACCCCCGTCGATGGACCGCCTTCGAGCGGTTGAGCGAGAGTGCGCCGAGCGTGCGGCCGTGAAAGCCACCCTGGAACGTGATCCCCCGGCTGCCGCCGGTGTGGTCGTAACAGATCTTGATCGCGTTCTCGACGGCCTCGGCTCCGGAGTTCGAGAGGAAGACCGTGTCCATCCCGTAGTGGCCCGTCAGCTCGACGAGGCGGTCCTGGAGCTGCGTCGGGCCCGGAACCGACGTCTTCTCCGGTCCCTCCGGCGTGCCGACGTAGAAGTCCTGACCGGCGATCTTCAGGGGGTCGATCAGGTTGAACTCCCTCGCCCGGTCCATCACCTTCGGGTTGTTGTAGCCGAGGGGGGCGGCGGCGACGTGGCTCGTGAAGTCCAGCAAGACGTTTCCGTCGACGTCGGTACAGAAGGGACCCTCGGCGTCGGCGGTGACGTCCCAGACGAAATCGTAGACGTAGGTGCTCGTCGCGGCGGCCTCCCGGTGGTGAGCCGCCCACTTCCTCGCGCGCTCGCCCGGCATCGACCGGACGTCCGGCTCCGCTGTGTCGCGTTCCAGCGTCATCACCCGGCGTACGGAGAGCGGTCGGTTAAGCGGTTCGTCCGCCGGGCAAACCTCACTCGACCGTCAGGCCCGGGAGGTACTGTGCCTCCCACTCCCGTCTGGCCTCGATCTCCCGATGGCCGCGTCCGGTGAGTCGGTAGAAGTTCGTCCGCCGGTCGCGCTCGCCCTTCTCGACCAGCCCCTTCTCGACGAGCGTGTCCAGGTTCGGATAGAGCCGGCCGTGGTGGACCTCGGTCTCGTAGTAGCGTTCGAGCTCCTCCTTGATCGCGAGGCCGTGTGGCTCCTCTTCACCGGCGATCACGTACAGCAAGTCCCGCTGAAACCCCGTTAAGTCATACATCCCGGATCCCCTAGCATGGTGTTTGCTCTCATGGCTGATAAGTATGCCGGAAAACCGGGCTACGGACCTAACGCTCGGCGTGTCGGTGGTCGGTCGCAAATGGAAGCAACGCACGCGGGGCAAAAGAGTCCCGCGTGCGCGCTTGCCGCCCTGAATTGGTCCCCGCTGACGCTTCGGCCCTCCAAAGCGAAGCGTCATCTACACAGTGACGTGCATCCCACATAAATGTACCGGCGAGGGCTCAGATATGCTCTTCCTCCAGGGTCCAGCCGAGCGCTCGCTTGTAGTAGGTGAACATCTGCCGCACGCCCTCGTGGTTCATCTCGTCGCTCTCCAGTTGCTCCGCGAGGTACTCGTACTGCTCTCTGATCTCGGCCTCGTCACGCATGGGTGTGGGGTAGGTGCCGGGACGTGATCAATCCGGGGTCCGACCGTCCAGCCCACACGTCGTGAGAACCTGTCGGCTCTCGAGCTGGCGGTCGAGAAGGAGAGCCCGGACCGTTGCGAACGGTAGACTCGGTCCGGGAGCTCTCGGTCTGGAGACCCCGATCTACACCTGGTTCGACCGCGTCCGTCCGAACCGCGTCGGTCGTGCAGGTTTTCCCGCTCTCCGCCCAACGACCGGTATGAAGGTCAGGGGTCGTCGCGTGTGCGCCGACTGCGGCGAGCGGTGGTCGTACTACGAGACGGGCGAGATCAGCTGTCCGTCCTGCGGCGGGATGCGAAGCACCGGCGTCGGCGAACGGGCGCTCCACACCGACGGGATCGCCGAGTTCGACCTCACCCCGATCAGGGCCGGACTTGACAGAGAGTCGCTCGGGGATGTCGCCGGCGACATCGTCCGCCGCTGTCGCGAGTACACTACCGCGCGAGGGTTCGTCGACTCCGGCGCCCTGCTCCCCCTCGACGGGACCTACCTCGCAGCGACGGAGCTTCGCTACGCGATCGAGGGCTACGACCGTTCGATCCGGCCGGAACGGTTCTCGGGTGCCGAGGACATGGAGGAGTACTACCTCCTCTCGCTTCTACGGGGTGCCGACCGTGGCGACCGACCGTCCGTGGAGGAGGTACCGGAGTCGATGTACCACGCACGCGGTCTCGCGTGCGCGAGCGCGGTCGAGGAGTACCGTCGCGACCTTCGCCGGTGGCTCGACGAGCAGGGGGGAGCGGTCGAGGTCGACGAACTGCTCGGCCGGATCGGCGATCACCGTCGCCGGATCGAGGCGCTCGACGGCGAGGTCGATCCGGACACCGGTGACCGACTCGTCGAGGCGGTCCGGGACCTCACGCGGTATCTGACCGAGGAGGACGAGGCCGCGCTTCTGCGAGCCGAAGAGCGCCTCGATCGCATCGTCTGACGCCCCGCGGTATCGGTCCCGGTTTCGGTACCGAAGGCGCTGCCGGGGACGAAGTTAAGTGCTGTACGGGAAAACGGGCGACGATGACCGACCTCATCCCGTCGATCGGATCGGATCGCGAGCCAGCGGGTTCCGGGGGCCGAGCGTCGCTCCCCGGAACGATCGCCCGAGGGGTACAGGGCGGCGCCGTCGCCACGTTCGTCATGACGGCGTTCCGGTTGCCGTTGCTCCGCTCGCTGCCGCCGTCGGCGAACTTCTGGGCGCGGTACGTGGGGAACGGGGAGCCGGAGGACTACCCCCTGATCGGACTGTTGCTCCACGCCGGCTACGGGATCGGCGCGGGTGCCGTCTTCGGCGGGCTGTTCTCGCTGCTCACCGCCGAACGTTCGATCGAACCCGAACAGCGCGGGCTGGTCTGGGGCGCCGTCTTCGGGATGGGGCTCTCCGCGTTCGGCTCGCAGGTGATGCTCAAGTCGTTACTGGACATCGAACTCGACCCGGACGAGCTCGCGCTCTTTCACGCCGCACACCTCGTCTACGGGCTCGCGCTCGGTGCCTGGGTCGGCTCCCGGACCGAGGGCGTAAGCGATCCCGAGCGGGAGTACGGCTACGAGGAGGATCACTCGTAGAGCGGGTTCGCCGCACAGAGCGTCTCGACCTCGCTCGCGACCTCCTCGTGGACGGCCTCGTCCTCCAGGTTCTCGATCACGCTGGCGATCAGGTCGCCGACCGTCCGGCAGTCGGCCTCGTCGAACCCGCGGGAGGTGAGCGCCGCGGTCCCCGCCCGGATCCCGCTCGGGTTGAACGGGCTCCGGCTCTCGGCGGGGACGGTGTTCTTGTTCAGGACGATCCCGACCGATTCGAGCGCTTCCTCGGCCTCGCCGCCCGTGACCTCGGGGTGTGACTCCCTGAGGTCGACGAGGATCAGGTGGGTGTCGGTGCCGCCGGAGACGAGTTTGAACCCGCGGTCGGCGAGCGACTCGCCCAGCGCGCGGGCGTTCGCGACGACCGCCTCGGCGTACTCGCGGAAGTCGGGTTGTAACGCCTCCTCGAAGCCGACGGCCTTGCCGGCGACGTTGTGCATGAGGGGGCCGCCCTGCGCGCCGGGGAAGACCGCCGCGTCGACGGCGTCGGCGTACTCCTCGTCGCACATGACGATGCCGCCGCGGCCCGCGCGGATCGTCTTGTGCGTCGACCCGGTGACGAAGTCCGCGATCCCCACCGGCGAGGGGTGGACGCCCGCGGCGACGAGCCCCGTGATGTGTGCGATGTCCGCGAGGTGGTACGCCCCGACCGCGTCGGCGGTCTCCTGGATCCGCTCGAAGTCGACCGCTCTGGGGTACGCCGAGAAGCCCGAGACGATCACGTCCGGCGTGAACGCCTCCGCTCGTTCCGCGAGCGCGTCGTAGTCGATGGTGCCCGTCTCGGGGTCGACTTCGTACTGCTCGACCTCGTAGAGCTTGCCCGCGAAGTTCGCCCTGTGGCCGTGGCTGAGGTGGCCGCCGTGGTTCAGGTCGAGCGAGAGGATCCGGTCTCCCGGGGAGAGCACCGAGAAGTAGACGGCCATGTTCGCCTGTGTGCCGCTGTGTGGCTGGACGTTGACGTGGTCGGCGCCCCAGAGCTCCTTCGCGCGTTCGATCGCGAGACGCTCGATCTCGTCGGCGTGGTCGCAGCCCGCGTAGTAGCGCTTTCCGGGGTAGCCCTCGGCGTACTTGTTCGTGAGCACGCTTCGCTGCGCGTCCATGACGGCGGGCGAGACGTGGTTCTCGCTGGCGATCATCTGGAGACCCGACCGTTGCCGTTCGACCTCCGCCTCCAGGGCGTCCGCCGCCGCTGGATCGACGGCGCGTACCGCGTCGTGGTTCATGCGAGTGGGTCGGCCAGCGCGGGGTAAAAGCTACCGATGGACGGACAGCGGAGTGCGCTAGCGACACACATATAAGACCTGGAGAAGAGTTTACCATGTCGTCATATGATCGACTGGGAGGCGACGGCGACGGGGCTCCGGGTCTCGGATCGGGGATCCGTAACGCTCGAGGTCGTCTCGCCCGACTGGACCGCGGCGTCGCCACAGCGCCAGCGAACGTTCCCCAGACCGGCCGACGTGACCGTCACCGGGCGGACGACGCGGCTCTCGGTCCTGGGGCCGCTCGCGGCGACCAGCTGCTACGGCGGCACCGATCGGTTCCCGGTCGATCACCACTCACACCACGCGCTGCCCCCGAAACCGTACCTCCTCGACGTGGACGCCCCGATCCCGACGGCGGTCCGCTTCGAGGGTGCGGCGACGGTCAGCGCGCCCGGCGAGGCGCTCTCGCTCTCGTTCGACGAACCGCGGCACGTCACCCTCGGCTTCAGGGGCGTCCGGGACCGACCCGACGCGACGATCACGGTCGCCCCGACGGTGGAGGGTCTCGCGTGCGCGCTCTCGCATCTCCACTGTCGGATCGAGACGAGCCGACCCGCGAAGTCGCTCCCGGCGCTCCGTGGTCACCCACCAAGGGTGGTCCTCGGGGAGCGGACCGAGGTCCCCGAATCGGTCGAGTCGACCACCCACGACACCGGAATCGAACTCCACGTCCCCGGGGACGTCGGGACCCTCTACACGCTCGCACCGCTCGCGTACTACCTCCAGGCACGGGTACGCGTCGCCCCGGTCGGCGAGCCCACGATCCGATCGACCGACGGGCGGATCGACCACCCGCTCGGACCGGCCGACGAGCTCGAATCGGCCGTCGCGTCGCTGCTCGCACGGCTGGTCCACCTCGACGGGCTCGTCAGGTCGATCGACCCCTTTCCGGGGACCGACCTCGACGGACTGGATCTCGACCCACGCTCGGTGAGGCGTCTGTCACCCGTAGCGCGCCTTGAAACCTATCTCTCGGTCCCGGAGGGCGGAGTCGAACCCGCGGAGTGGCCCGTCTCGTCGTACCTCCCCCCGGAGGTAGAGCGGGTCGAGGCGTTGAGCCACCTCCTCGACCGGATGAGTCTCGTCCACAGCCCGAGGGTCGGGCCGCTCGACAGCAAGGAGCTACTCCAGCGGTCGCTGACCGACTTCTTCCGGCGTCAGAGCGAGGTCGCCTCCGTCGACGTCGTCACTCCGATGCTCGGCGCGGGCCGCTCGCACGCCTGGTTCGGGGAGGAGATACCGATCGACGTCTTCCACGCCTCGACCGACGCGTTCGAGAACGCGCTCTCGATCGACCGGGCCGACGACCGGCTCTCGTTCGTCGTCGTCGGCAACGACCCGGAGATGGCCGCGGAGGTCGCGGAGGCCGTCGAGATCTACGAGAGCCAGGCCGATCGACTCCCGGTCGAGGTGACCGTCCACGACGCGCTCACGCGAGAGGAGCTCGCGCGGGTGTTCGAACGTCCGAGCACGTTCGTCCACTACATCGGCCACTGCGAGCGAGAGGGGCTTCGCTGTTCGGACGGTCACCTCCCACTGTCGACGCTCTCCGAGTCGAACGCCGAGACGTTCTTCCTGAACGCCTGCGGGAGCTTCGAGGAGGGCCGGTGGCTGATCGAACGCGGGAGCATCGCGGGCGGCGTGACGTTCTCTGCGGTGCTCAACGAACAGGCGGTCACCGTCGGAACGACGTTCGCGCGGCTGCTCGTCTATGGCTTCTCGATCGACCAGGCGATGCAACTCGCCCGGCGACGGATCATGATGGGGAAGAACTACGCCGTCGTCGGCGACGGGACCCACGCGCTGACCGGGTCCACCGGTGAGACCGGCGTGCTCCACGTCGACCCCCTCGGCGACGGGAGCTACGCGGTGACGTACGAACCCGCCATCTCGACGGCGGTCGGCACCGCCGTCGACAGCTCCAGTTTCCGCCTTCCGTCGGCGGACCTGTCGGAATCCGGGCTTGAGTGGACGACCGGCAGGGCGGGACTTCTCTCGACGTTATCGGCGACGTCGCTCCCGGTTATCCACGACGGGACGTTCCGCTGGCCGGCCGATCTCGTCGGAGAGATAAGCGATCGGATATGACGGAATCGGCCCTCCGAGCGGCTCTCGGGGGCTGATGCGGCTACACCCGCACCGATAAAAATAAATACTTATACGTGTATTGTACCCGCAGGAGAATGGATTCAAATTTACTCGATGAAAACGAAGAAGATATCCTCGAAACGGTGCTCGAGGCGGTCGACGACGAGCTGATCGTCGTCAACCCCTCGGCGACGACGCTCGAGGAGCTGATCGACGTCGCGACCGACGCCGAATCGGTACCACAGATCCGACTGCTGGGCGACGAGAGCGTGCTGAAAGCGGTGATGGGCGACTTCCTCGTCGCCTCGAACGCCGCCGACCTGATCAGCGACGACCGCCTCGCGCTGCGGACGCTCGCCGACGGCAGCGAGAACTCGCTGCTGGTCACCCCCGAGCTCGTCGTCGCGCTGATCGACGTCGGCGACGCGATGGCCGGGCTGACCAGCACCGACGAGGCGTTCGTCGAGGCGGCGTACGACGCCTACTCGACGCGCTGGGACGACGCCGAGGAGTTCAGGCTCCGCACCCCGCCGCTCTCTGCCGTGAAGACGACGCTCTCCGAGGAGATCGGCGAGGACGTCGAGACGGACTTTACGAGCGTGCTCGGATCGCTCCAGACCGCCCGCGGCGACGGCGAGGGCCTCGACGAGGTGACGATCAGCCTGCTGGTCGCCGCGAAGAACGAGGTGCTGCTCTACGACATCTCGAAGTGGGGCGAGGACGTCGGCATCGCGTCGAAGGCGACGTTCTCCCGCACGAAGACCCGGCTGGAGGACATGGGCCTGATCGACACCGAGAAGGTCCCGATCGACGTCGGCCGACCGCGTCTCCGTCTGAAGTTCGGCGACGACCGCCTGCGGGAGGCCGACGCCGACCAGCTCGCGAGCGTCGCACAGACGCTGCTGAACTAGGGTCTTTTAGCTGCCGGCTCGCGTCGGTCGGCGTATGAACGTAGGCCTCGTAGGGAGTGGCCCCGCCGCCGAGGCGGTCCGCGCAGCGCTCTCGGACACGGACGTCTCCGTGGCGTCGATCCCGATCGGCGAGCTTCCATCGACGGATCTCTCGGTCGTCGTCGCGCTCGCGGGGAGCGAGACGCTCTCGCGGGCGAACGAAGTCACGAGACGCTCGGGGACACCCTGGATCTCGATCGAGATCGGCGGCGTCGGCGGTATCCCGCTCGACGGCGTCGACGTGGCCGTCGCCGGCTACACCCCCGAAACCGGCTGTTACGACTGCCTGCGAACCAGAGTCTCGGCGAGCGACCCGGACCGAGCGGAGGAGGCACGCGCCGACCGGAGCGCCGTCCGATTCGGCGGTGCGCTCGCGGGGAGAGAGCTCGTGACCGTGCTCTCCAGGGGCGAGTCCGACCTCCTCGGTGGGCTGATCGAGGTGCCGTACACCACGAGACGGCTCCTCCCCGCACCGGGCTGTGCGTGTGAGTCCGAGCCATCCCAGGTCGAGTTCGATCGGTACGAAGCGAGGTCGGTCGAGGAGTCGATCGCGCGGGCCGAACGCGCGGTCGACCCCCGGGTCGGCCTCGTCGGTGAGATCGGTGAGGCGGAGTCGTATCCGGTGCCGTACTACCTCGCGACGCTCCGACCCACGCCGTTCAGCGACGCGAGTGCCGCCTCGAAGGCGGCGGGCGTCGACGCCGGCTGGGACGCCGCCTACATGAAGGCGCTCGGCGAGGCGCTCGAACGCTACAGCGCCGGCGTCTACGTCGACGAGCGGTTCGACCGGGGAACGGTCCCGGAGACCGAGGGTGCGCTCTCCCCCGAGGCGTTCGTCCGTGGGAGACCGATCGAAGAATCGATCCCCTGGGTCACGGGCGAGCGCCTCGATACGGGCGAGCTGGTTCGCCTCCCCGCGGAGTTCGTCCAGTTCCCGCCCCCCGAACGCCGGTTCGGCGGGGCGATCACGACCGGTCTCGGCCTGGGGAGCTCGCCGGTCGAAGCGACGCTCTCGGGGCTCTACGAGGTGATCGAACGGGACGCGACGATGCTCTCGTGGTACTCGACGGCCGACCCGCTCGCACTCGACGTGGACCACGAGGGGTACGAGACGCTCTCGCGGCGGGCACGGAGCGAGGACCTCGGGACGACGGCGCTGCTCGTCACGATGGACGTCGACGTCCCCGTCGTGGCGGTCGCAGTCCACCGGGAGGAAGGCTGGCCCCGGTTCGCCGTCGGCTCCGCCGCGGATCTCGACGCCGTCTCGGCCGCTCGGTCGGCGCTCTCGGAGGCGCTCCAGAACTGGACCGAACTCCGGGCGATGGGCGAGGAGCGGGCGAACGAGCAGTCGGCCTGGATCGGCGAGTACGCTTCGTTTCCCGAGGCAGCGAGGGGGTTCGTCTCGGCGGAACCCACCGTCTCGGCGACGGACGTCGGGCCGGCCGAGGTTCCGGAGGGAGCGGGGGAACTCGAGTCGGTCGTCGAGGGGGTCGTCGAGGCCGGGCTGACGCCGTACGTCGCTTCGGTGACCCCGCGTGACGTCCGGTCGCTCGGCTTCGAGGCCGTCCGGGTGATGATCCCCGAGGCACAGCCGCTGTTCACGAGCGAGCCGGTCTTCGCCGAGCGTGCTCGCGAGGTGCCGGAGACGATGGGCTTCGAGCCGCGACTCGACCGCGAGCCACACCCCTACCCCTAGATCCCGAACGTCGCGCGGAGGAAGTCCCGGGTACCGGGGCCGAGACCGACCGCGAGGATCGCGATCAGGAGGATCATCGCGTACCGGGGGCTCTCCTCGAAGATCTGGTCGTCGAAGACGTAGACGACGACCGTCGCGGCGAGCACCTTCACCGGGAGAAACGGCCAGGCGGTACCGATCGCCTCGGAGAGCCACGCGGGCTGCACCGCTCCGGTGACGTCGATGATCGCGCTGTTGACGACGTGTTTCGGGGCGTAGGAGGGGATTCCCAGCGACTCGGACCAGTCGAGGCTGAGCACGTTCGCGACGCCGTCGACGGTGTGACCCCAGATCACGAGCGCGCCCATGAGCCCGGTGCCGGCGTTGACGACGGGGGTCGCACGCTGGGTGAACAGCCAGACGACCGCGGTGATGAGCGTCGCGCCCACGAGCGTGATCAGCGGGACGAGCAGCTGGAACCCGAGCACCTCGGTGGTGAGCACGAGCCAGCCGAGGTAGCCGAACGTCGTGGCGAGGACGAGGGTACCGAACCCCGCGAGTGGGTACTCGTAGCGATCGACCGCTCCCCGGTGCTCGGCGAGGACGCTCGCGACGAGCGCGGCGACCGTGACGAAGAAGACGGTGAAGTAGATCAGCGGGCTGATCAGAAACCCGCTCCACGGGAACGGGATCGTGGGCCCGTCCGCGCCCATGAGCGCGACGTTCGCGTCTTCGACCACCCGGAGCGCCCCACCGAAGAGCATGAACGGGAACAGCGAGAAGAAAAAGCGAGGGCTGTCCCCGACGTCGAGCCGTCGGAGGAGGAAGATGACGCCGATCAGCATGAAGATCAGAACGACCGCGTAGCTGACCGTCGAGAGCGTCGTGTAGCCCGGTTCGGCGACGATCCCCGCGGCCGCGGTGCACTCCGTCGCGTCGGCGGCGACCGTGGTCTCGCCGCCCGCTCGCACCGCACACGGCGCGCCGTAGGCGTCGGCGACGACCGGGCCCCAGAAGTATCGCCAGAGGAACTCGTCGTAGACCTGTCGGGGGAAGGCGAGCGCGCCGGCGACGAGCGCGAGGACGCCCGCGAGGAGCGCACCTCCCCACGCGCGCTCGGGATCGACGCCGTAAACCTCGTCCATGTGGTACGTCGTGCGGGCCGGTGATTTGAGGGTTGCGGTCGTCGCCCGTCGGACTGATATGCGGCGGTGCTGTAGCCCGAATATGAACAGGCGAAGCGTGCTCGCGGCGGGCGCCGTCGCCATCGGCGTCGTCGGCGGCGCCGCCGCGGTCCGGACCGCGAGCGAGTCGGTCGGTCCCGGTTCGCCCGACCCCCACCCGGAGATGGACGTCGAGGTCCGCTCGATCATGGAGGGGACCGAGCGCGAGACGCCGATCTACGAGCTTCGCGCACCGGAGTCGGGTCCGACCGCGATGGTGTTCGGAGGGGTTCACGGCGACGAGGTCAACGGCTATCGCGCCGCCGAGGAGGTGATCGGCTGGCGGATCGAGGCGGGAACGCTCGTCGTGGTCCCCTGGGCGGAGATGATCGCGGTCGAACGCGGCACTCGGGAGGGTCCGGATGGGGACCTGAACAGGACGTTCCCGAGCGGCGAGGAGCCGACGAGCGAACTCTCGAGGGAGCTCTGGGCGTCGGTGGAGGCCTCGGACCCCGACGTCGTCCTCGACCTCCACCGCTCGCGGGGGATCTACGACACACACAACCAGTGGGTCGGCCAAGCCATCTTCCCGACGGGCGCTGGCGACGCCGTCGCGGACTCGCGCGCGGTGATCGAACACATGAACGCGGAACGGGTTCCCCGCGTGATGATCCCCCACCGGTTCACGCTCGGCAACACCCTGACCGGGGCGAACCCGCTGTTGATCCACAAGGTGGGCGGCGACCTCGGCCGACCCGGCTTCCTCGTCGAGCTGACGGAGTTCCTGCTCGATCCGGGGACCCAGACCCGGTGGACGCTCGAGATGACCGAACTGCTTCTCGAACGAAACGGCATCAGCAGACTCGAATGAACGACCTCCTCCGGGATGTGCTGGTCGGCCCCGCGACAGTTCTCGTCTTCTGTGTACTCGTCGTCCCGTTCCTCCTCGGCGTCGCGGACACCCGACTGCTGACGCCGCTCGCCGCACCCAGTTACCTGATACTGCTCGCGATGACCGTCGTCGGGAGCTACCTCGTCCCGCAGTATCTCTTCTGGCTCTACTGGCCGCCCTTCCTCCTCGTCTGCTACGCGCTCTCGGTGCTCTGTAGTGGGCTCTACTACGCCGTCCGGCGTACTCGCTGACCTCGGAAGCTAGTTGACAGTCGGCGCGCTATCGGGGATATGAAGATCTCGGGAGCGTACACGCGCGAGGAGGTCGATACCTTCCTCACGGAGACAGCCGTCCCGATCCGACTCGCCTGCGAGACGCCGAAGGGGAGACTCTGGATGGTCTCGCTCTGGTTCCGCTACGATGAGGGAGCGATCGCCTGTGCGACGGCGCGCTCGGCCGACCTGGTGGCCTACCTCGAACACAGAGACCACGTCGCCTTCGAGGTGTCCACGAACGAACCATCCTACCGGGGGGTACGTGGAAACGGGTCGGTCTCGATCTCCGAAGACGAGGGGAAGGAGCTACTTCGGGAGCTCCTCGTGCGGTATCTGGGCGGGACGGACTCGGCGCTCGCGCGGCGTCTGCTCGACCGGTCGGAGGAGGAGATCGCGCTCGAACTCGTTCCCGAGACCGTCTACGGCTGGGACTTCAGCGACCGGATGTGACCGGTTCACCGCGTCGCTTCCACGCCGTAGGAGAAGAGCACCTCGGTCGTCGAGAGATCGTCCGCTCGACGTTTCGCCTCAGCACGGGTCTCGAACGGTCCCTCGACGCGCGAGCCGTTCGCCGTCACGTAGTACTCGACCATCGTTCCGCTGGCGGTTTCGTGGGGGTAAGACTCTTTCTCTCACCGACCGCGGTCGGGTGCGATCACGACTGTCTCTCGCCGCTCGTCGTACTCGATGAACCCCGCCTCCTCCAGTTTCGGCAGGTGGTGGTGGACGAGCTGGAGGCGGATCCGATACGGGTCCGGTGTTCGGTCGTCGAAACCGGCCTCCCACTCGGCTACGTCCTCGACGAGCGTGTCGAGCGAAACCGGCTCGCCGGGTCCGTCGAGCAGCATCGAGACGAGCCGATACCGGTAGGGGTGTGAGACGAGCGAGAGGACTCGCTCGAGCCGTTCCCAGGTGATGTCGGTGGTCGTGATCTCCCTTCCCCTCGCCTAACCTCTTCCCTGTCGAAACATAAATGGTACAGATCGTTCGCGACCCTCCCGGACCGTTTCGAGGGTCGTACCCGTCGCTCCGAGGAGCAGAGGGACCTCGGAGCGACGGGTGCGAGGTCGGACGAGAGCGGGTCTGACCGCGGGAGAACGGGTCGTTATGGCATCGATAGCGAGTCGTTAGCTCTCCCGTAACCTGGTCCGAACGGCCCGAGTGAGACTGCCGTCTCGTCTCCCATCGGATGGAGTCGTCGGGGCAATGGGTCGACGGGGGAGGGGGGATTCGAACGATGCAAGGGGAGGGATTCGAACCCACGAACTCCTACGAGAGCGGATCTTGAGTCCGCCGCCGTTGGCCTAGCTTGGCTACCCTTGCGCGTGAGGCGGTCGGACGCGACGGGTGTAAAGCGTTGCGACCGGGAACGTATCGGCTCTAGATAGTACATAAATAATACATCGAGTACTGTAACCCAGGCATAGATGGCAGGTGAACCAGTGACGTCCGGCGACCCCGACTCCTCGGTGCTCGCGAACCCGACGTCGGGTCTCCCCGATCCGTTGGAGACCGCCTCGATCCGCTACGACCCCTCGCTCTCGGAGCTTCGGTCCGACTCCGAGGACCTCGAGACGACGACCGAGTACGGAAGCGCCTCGTACGTCAGCCGGGTCCGCTCCCGGTGCGCCGATCGGACGCTGAACGCCGTCGACGACGGCTTCGAGGCGGAGGACTGGCGGCTCATCGAAGAAGCGGTACGCGAGGTCGGAGGCCGCGAGATGCTCTGTCTCGACCGACAGCTCGGTCGCCACCCCGACCACACCTACACCTGCCGACTGTTCGTCCCGACGGGCTACGGACGGATCGCGCTCGCCTGGGCGAAACTCCTCGAACCGGTGGCCCCCGGAACCGACCCCGACTTCGTCACGATCCAGCTCCCCGACTACGAACACCAGGCGATCCGCGTGCTCCCCGAAGAGGGTCTGACGGTCGTCTGTGGGAGCGACTACACGGGCGAGGCGAAGAAGTCCTTCCTCCGACTGTTCATGTACCGTGCGAAACGAGCCGGCGGCCTCGGCCTCCACGCCGGGAGCAAACACGTCACGCTGGAGACCGGGGCCGGACTGACGGAGGTCGATCAGCTGTTCCTCGGGCTCTCCGCGACGGGCAAGTCGACACTGACGGGTCACGGCCTCTGGCTGGAGGAGCCGGAGGGCACCGAGATGCGACAGGACGACGTCTGTGCGCTGTTGCCCGACGGCGCGGTCGCGGGAAGCGAGGGCGGCGGGCTCTACGTGAAGACGATCGGCCTCGACCCCGACGAGCAGCCGGGGATCCACCACGCCGCGACCCAGCCGGAGACGGTCCTCGAGAACGTCGCCGTCGGGTCGGACGGGACCGTCGACTTCGACGACGATCGGTACACGCGAAACGGACGGGCGGTGATCCGGCGCGAGGACCTCCCGTGTGCGGGCGAGGCGATCGACTCCGAGCGCGCCGACCAGCTCTTTTTCATCACACGGAACCCGCTCTGCCCGCCGATCGCGCGGCTGAGCACGCGACAGGCCGCCGCGGCGTTCATGCTCGGGGAGTCGATCGAGACGAGCGCTGGCGACCCCGACCGAGCGGGCGAGGCGATCCGCGTCGTCGGGACCAACCCGTTCATCGTCGGCCCCGAGGGCGAGGAGGGCAACCGATTTCTCGAGCTGATCGAAGCGAACGAGATCGAGCCGTATCTGATCAACACCGGCTCTATCGGCGAGGGAGAGCGCGAGCGGGACATCGGCGTCTCGGACACCGTCGCGATCCTGACCGCCGTCGCCCGTGGGGGACTAGAGTGGCGCACCGACGAGACGCTCGGACTCGAGGTCCCAGTCGAGGTGCCGGGAACGGAGATCGGGCGGTTCTCGGTCACGGAGGCGTACCCCGACGCCGAGTCCCACCTCGCGGAGCTACGTGCCGAACGACGCGCCTACCTCGAGGGCTTTCCGACGCTCCGCGAGGATATCCGCGAGGCGGTCTACTGATCCGAACCGGTTTATTCGGGCCACCGTAACCCTTTAGCGATGGACGAGCACACGCGTGATCCCTCGGTCGGACCCCCCGTGGGAAACCCGACGGGCTGGCGGGCAGACGGCGAGTGGGAGCACGCGACGCTCCGCCGGGCGACCGTGCACGGCGTGCGGCTGTTCAACGCCGGCGAGTACCACGAGTCACACGACTGCTTCGAGGACGAGTGGTACAACTACGGGGCGGGGACGACCGAATCGAAGTTCCTCCACGGGATGGTACAGGTCGCCGCAGGAGCGTACAAACACGTCGACTTCGAGGACGACGACGGGATGCGCTCGCTGTTCGAGACCGCACTCCAGTACCTCCACGGCGTTCCACGCGACTTCTACGGCGTCGACCTCCTCGACGTGCGGACGAGGCTCACGAACGCGCTCACCGATCCGACCCTGATCGACGGGTGGCAGATCGCCCTCGACGGTCGATACCCCGACGCGCGCGAGGAGGACTTCCTGTACGCGGAGTCACTCGACTGAGTCAGTCACCGAGCACGCTCGCCTCAAGGGGACGGAGCTCGGCGCTGAAGTGTCGCAGTTCGGGCGGGTCGGGATCGGTGACGAGTTCGAGCCCGCCGACCTCCTCACGACGGTCGAAGACGGCCGCGAACGTCTCCGCGACGTGGTCGAGGTGCTCGTCGTGGTACGTCCGCCGGGGGAGGGCGAGTCTGAGGAGTTCGGGGCGGTCGGCCTCGGGGAACGCGAGACTGCCGAGTTCGACCCCGCGGACACCACCCGCAAGGTAGGCCGCACAGGCGAGCGCCTGACCGGGGAACGTCGAGGGGTCGAGGTGCGGGAGCGTCGCACCCGCGTCGACGTAGACCGCGTGGCCGCCGACCGGTTCGTAGATCGGGACGCCTCGCTCTCTCAGTCGGTCCCCGAGCGCCCGGACCTGCGCGACGCGGCTGCGGACCCGGCCGCCGTCGACCGCCTCCCGCAGGCCGACCGCCATCGCAGCCATGTCCCGGCCGGCCATCCCGCCGTAGGTCGGAAATCCCTCGTAGAGGATCAGTCGCGGTTTCAGCGCCTCGGCCAGTTCCGGATCGCGTAGCGCGAGAAAGCCGCCGACGTTCGAGAGCCCCTCCTTCTTCCCGCTCATCACCACGCAGTCGGCGTACGAGAGCTGTTCGCGGGCGCTGGCCGCGACGCTCGCCTCGGCGAACCCGGGTTCCCGCTCGCGGACGAAGTGGGCGTTCTCCGCGAACCGGCAGGCGTCGACGACGAGGGGGACGTCGAGGTCGTCGGCGAGGTCGCGCGCGGCGCGGGTGTTCTCGACGCTCACCGGTTGGCCGGCCATCGAGTTGTTCGTGATCGTGAGGACGACAGCGGCGACGCGCTCGCGCCCCGCCGCCGTCGCCGCGCCCCTGGCGGCTTCGACGTCGAGGTTCCCCTTGAACGAGGTGTCGGTATCGAGGTCGGCCGCCTCCTCGACGGGGCAGTCGATCGGCGTCGCGCCGTTCGCGGCGACGTGTGCACGGGTGGTGTCGAAGTGGGTGTTGTTGATCACGATATCGCCATCGGAGCAGAGGTGGCCGTAGAGGACGTTCTCCGCACCGCGACCCTGATGGGTGGGGAGGACGTGCTCGAAGCCCATCACCTCGGAGACGGCGTCCTCTAGCCGTGCGAAGCTCCGACTCCCGGCGTACGCCTCGTCGCCGGTCATGAGTGCTGCCCACTGGTCGGTGCTCATCGCGCCGGTCCCGCTGTCGGTGAGCAGGTCGACGAAGACGTCCTCTGCGGCGAGGTCGAACAGGTTGTAGCCGGCCTCCCGAAGACGGGCGCGACGGTCGTCTCGGGGGAGGAGGTCGATCGGGGCGGCCATCGCCGAACGGTACTGGACCATGAGACCCCTAACCCGGCCCGGGCGTTTGAGTCTAGGCGGACAGCGTTGTTCGATCGTGTCCGTTCCTGTGACCGAACCGCCGGGCGAGGACATCGCCGACGATCCGAGGCCCCTATCACCTCCCGGGTTCTAGAGGGGACGATGAGAGTCGAACAGCTCGGGTCGGGCGTGCCCGAGATCGCCGTCGTCGGTGGTATCCACGGCGACGAGCCCTGTGGAATACGGGCGATCGAGCGGATACTCGACGCGTCGCCGTCGGTCGAGCGACCGGTGAAGTTCATCGTCGCGAACGAGCTCGCCGCCGAGCGTGGGAAGCGGTATCTCGACATCGACCTCAACCGCGCCTTTCCCGGCGAGCAGGCGGCGAACACCCACGAGGGGCGTCTCGCGTACGACCTGGCGGAGGAGCTAGAGGGCTGTGCGACGCTCGCGCTCCACTCCACGCAGTCGACCGGTCGGGCGTTCGCCATCGCCGACGGCGTGACGCCGTTCGCCGAGCGGGTCGTCCCGTCGCTGTCCGTCGAAACGCTCGTGACGACCGGTGAACTCGTCCAGGGGCGGCTGTTCACGACTGCGCGGACGATCGAGGTCGAGTGTGGACTGCAGGGGAGCGATCGGGCGACCGAGACCGCCACGCGGATCGTCCACGAGTTCCTCGCCACGATGGGTGTGTTACACGGGGACTCCGTGGGGGGGAGAGGCCAGATCCCGGTCTTCGAGCTCAGGAGTCCGATCCCGAAGGAGGGTGGCGAGGAGTACGACGTGCTCGCGGAGAACTTCGAGCCGGTCGGCACCGGCGAGCCGTTCGCCTCGATCGACGGCCGGACGGTCGCCGCCGAGGTCCCGTTCTACCCCGTCCTGCTCTCGCCGTACGGCTACCGGGAGATATTCGGCTACGCCGCGGAACAGGTCGGCGTCCTCGGGTCGTGATACTGTCGGCTGTACCTGCGTGAAGCTCCTCTCCACCCAGTAGCGGCGAGAATCCCTAACGACGTAGGGCCGACGGTTTGCTCACTCGGGCGGGGAGAGTTCGACCAGCGTCAGGTCGCGGTCGAGCGGGCAGAACTCGTGCGGGGGCTCGCCGAGTACCTCGCGGATCCGGTACTCGCCGTCCATCGCCGCGCCGTCCGGCACGCAGTACTCGTGGCTCGGACACTCGGTGTAGGGACAGGGGCCGGCGAGCGAGACGCGGCTCCCGGCGTAGGCCCCCCGCGAGGGGACGTTCGCGAGCACCGAGGCGGGTTCGACCTCGACCGCGCTCACGCCGTCGTCGTGGACCCCACACTCGAGGGTCTGTGCGTTCTCGCGGAGGCCGGTGATCCGGTACTTCGTCCCCTCCGAGAGGTTCAGACACTGACTCCGATACGGACAGCCCTCACACGCGCTCGCCTCGCCGTGGTAGACGAACTCCCGTCCGACCTCGGCGAGACGGGTTCCGATGAGCGTGACGGTGGTCATGGCGTAGCTAGACCGAGCCCGCCCTTAACGCTCCCGCTCGGTCAGCTCGTCGAGCCGATCCAGATACGACTCCCTCGGGACCCGATACGCCTCCCTGTAGGCGATCGTCCCGTTCGAAAAGCGCTCGGCGAGCGAGAGCGCACCCTCGACCGCGCCGGCGCGGTCGTCGTAGCGCTCCTCGGCGAGCGAGACGTCGGGTTCGAGGTAGAAGGTGACGTACCAGCACTCGCTCCGGTAGCCCTCCGCACGCTGTTCCGGCCGGCGGTTCCGGTGGGGGCCGTTCGAGACGTACAGCGTCGGCAGACACGGCGCGGGAAAGGCCGAGGAGTCGAAGACGTCCGGGCGGTAGGCGAGGATGAGCCGTCCCTCCGGCTCCTCGTTCCACCGGACCCATCCCTCCGGGAGCGCGTCGGTAACCATAGGTAAATCTCGGCCCTCCGCCGTCTAAGCGTTCACGATCGGTCGACGGGCGCCGACCGGGGAAACATATATAAGTGGCTCGGGTCACCCGAGGAGGCGTTCTCAGTGGGGTCACCGCAGTACGATTATTTTCGTCTTCGTTGCTATAGAGTAAGACACGACGAGATGCGAATATACGAAATACTTATAACGAAGTAGCCCGGCTACACTAAACAGTATCGGTGTGCGAACACCATACACGCGCCGCCCGCTCCGTCTCCCGCGATCGACCGTCACTATCGTCGGGTCGGTTGGAGCGAGTGCGTATCGTTCACACATGTCAGTGTTCGACTGCCGCTCCGCCGCCCACACGCATCGGCCGAAGAGCGCGGCCACCGAGAACCACGCGGTCCCCCACGAGAGAAACCATGTCAGGTGAGATCGACACGCTCGAAGAACTCAGCAACCAGTACAGAGACACCGTCCCGAGCGACCTCCGCGACGCGAAGACCTTCGATTGGTACCTAGAGACGATCGCCGCCGATCCGAAGGTCGTCCGAAACGCCCACCAACGGGTCGCGGACATGTTCGACTTCTACGGGACGCGCTACGACGAGGAGACCGGCACCGTCGAGTACCTCCTCGCGAGCGAGGACCCGATCAACGACGGCGAGAACCGCTTCTTTGGCAGGTATATCCACCGCTCGATCCACGAGTTCGTGAACAAGGTCAAAAGCGGCTCGCGCGGGCTCGGCCCCGACCGCCGGATCAAGCTCCTGCTCGGACCGGTCGGCTCCGGGAAGTCGGCGTTCGACTCCCAGCTCAGGCGGTACTTCGAGGACTACACCCACCGCGAGGAGGGGCGGATGTACACCTTCCGGTGGTCGAACCTCTGTGACGTCGTCCCCGACCAGGACCCCGCCGACGACGTGGTCCGATCGCCGATGAACCAGGACCCGATCGTGCTGCTCCCGCTCGAACAGCGCCAGCGCGTCATCGACGGGCTCAACGAGCGGCTCGACGCCCCCTACTCCATCCGGAACGAACAGAGCCTCGATCCGGCCTCCAGTTTCTACATGGACCGGCTGCTCGCCCACTACGACGACGACCTCCAGCAGGTGCTCGAGAACCACGTCGAGATCGTTCGCCTCGTCGCCGACGAGAACAAACGCGAGTGCATCGAGACGTTCGAGCCGAAGGACAAGAAGAACCAGGACGAAACGGAGCTGACCGGCGACGTCAACTACTCAAAGATCGCCGTCTACGGCGAGTCGGATCCGAGAGCGTTCGACTACTCCGGGGCCTTCTGTAACGCGAACCGGGGGATATTCTCCGGCGAGGAGCTACTGAAACTCCAGAAGGAGTTCCTCTACGACTTCCTGCACGCGACGCAGGAACAGACGATCAAGCCGAAGAACAACCCCAGGATCGACATCGACCAGGTGATCGTCGGCCGGACGAACATGCCCGAGTACAGGGAGAAGAAGGGCGACGAGACGATGGAGGCGTTCAACGACCGGACCAAGAGGATCGACTTCCCGTACGTCCTTGAGTACGAGGAGGAGTCCGAGATCTACCGCAAACTGCTGACGAACGCGGACGTCCCGGACATCCACGTCGAGCCGCACACGCTCGAGATGGCCGGACTCTTCGGCGTTCTCACGCGGATCGAGGAGCCCGATACGGAGGAGGTCGGCATCGTCCAGAAGGCGCTCGCGTACAACGGCGAGACGAGCGACGGCGACGACGTCGACGTGCGCAAGCTCCGCGAGGAAGCCGCCGAGAAGGCGGAGATCGCGGAGGCGATGGAGGGGATCTCTCCGCGGTTCATCGGCGACGAGATCGCCGAGGCGATCATGGACTCGATGCACCGAGGACGCACCCACCTCTCCCCGCTCGCGGTGTTCGGTCACTTCGAGACGAACCTGGAGAACCACGGCTCGATCCCCGAGGAGAACTTCGAGCGGTACCACCGCTATCTCGAACTCGTTCGCGAGGAGTACCGAGAACGCGCCATCGAGGACGTCCGCCACGCGCTTGCCTACGACGTCGACGAGATCCGGAGACAGGGCGAGAAGTACATGGACCACGTGATGGCGTACATCGACGACGACACGGTGCCGGACGACCTCACCGGGCGGGACCAGGAGCCCGACGAGACGTTCCTCAGAGCCGTCGAGGAGAAACTCGAGATCCCAGAGGACCGAAAGGACGACTTCCGACAGGAGGTATCGAACTGGGTGTCCCGCAGGGCGCGCGAGGGCGAGGGGTTCAGCCCGACGGACAACGACCGCCTGCGTCGCGCGCTCGAGCGCAAGCTCTGGGACGACAAGAAACACAACATCAACTTCTCCGCGCTGGTGAGCGCGAACGAACTCGACGACGACGAGCGCAACAGCTGGGTCGACGGGCTGATCGATCAGGGCTACTCCAGGGCCGGCGCGCTCGAGGTGCTCGAGTTCGCCGGCGCGGAGGTCGCGAAATCGGAACTCGAGGACTAGCATGACGACGGGATCAGAGTACGTCCGCGACGCGGATGCGGCCCTCGAGGAGGCCTACGAGGAGCCGATGAGCCTCGCGGAGTACGTCGATCGCGTCTTCTCACAGCCATCGATCGCCGCCCACGCCTCGCTGTATCTGCTCTCTGCGATCGAGGCAGGAGGAACACGGCCCGTCGTCGAGGAGGGCGAAGAGCGCGAGCGCTATCGCTTCTTCGACGACCCGGCCAACGACGGCGAACACGCGGTCCTCGGCAACACCGAGGTGCTGAACCGGTTCGTCGACGACCTCCGAGTGATCGCCGCAGGGAGGGGAAAGGAGGAGAAGATCGTCTGGTTCGACGGGCCGACTGCGACGGGGAAATCCGAACTCAAGCGGTGTCTGATCAACGGGCTGCGAGAGTACTCGAAGACGCCCGAGGGCAGACGGTACACCGTCGAGTGGAACGTCGTGACGGCCGACAGCTCGCCCTCGCTCTCGTACGGCGACTCCCCCTCGGTCGACGAGTCGAACTGGTACGAGAGCCCGGTCCAGAGCCACCCACTGTCGGTCTTCCCCCCGGAGACGAGGGCGCGACTGCTCGCCGACTTACAGGACGAGTCGGGCGATCACGTCCCGGTCAGGCTGCCGACGGACCTCGACCCGTTCAGCCGCGAGGCCTACGACTACCTGGAGGAGCACTACCGACGGGAGGGGAAACACGAGCTGTTCTCCGCGATCACCGACCCGCGACACCTCCGGGTGAAGAACTACGTCGTCGACGTCGGCCGCGGGATCGGCGTGCTCCACTCCGAGGACGACGGCAGTCCGAAGGAGCGGCTCGTCGGCAGCTGGATGGCGGGGATGCTCCAGAAGCTCGATTCGAGGGGCAGGAAGAACCCACAGGCGTTCAGCTACGACGGCGTGCTCAGCCAGGGTAACGGGTTACTGACGATCGTTGAGGACGCCACCCAGCACGCGGACCTACTCCAGAAGCTGCTCAACGTCCCCGACGAGCGACAGGTGAAACTCGACAAGGGGATCGGGATGGACGTCGACTCGCAGCTACTGATCATCTCGAACCCGGACCTCGACGACCAGCTGAACCAGCACGCCGACCGCAACGGAACGGACCCGCTGAAGGCGCTGAAACGGCGACTCGATCGACACGAGTTCCGCTACCTGACGAACCTCTCGCTCGAGTGCGAGCTGCTCCACCGCGAGCTGACCGGAGAGACGAGCGTCTGGGAGGTCCCGGAGGACGAACGCGAGCGTCGGATCCGCGCGCCGGTGTTCGTCGAGGTGAGCGACGCCGACGGGGCCGTGCGGGAGCGAGAGCTCGCCCCGCACGCGATCGAGGCGGCGGCGATGTACAGCGTCGTCTCCAGGCTCGACGACGGCGACCTTCCCGACGGGCTCTCGCTGATCGAGAAGGCGATCGTCTTCGACCGGGGGTATCTCGCCGACGGCGACGAGCGCCGGGAGAAAGAGGAGTTCCCGTTCGGCGAGGGTGCCGGCGACGGCGTCCACGGCATTCCGGTGACCTTCACCCGTGACGTGATCGCGGAGCTGCTCGGCGAGCGCGCAGAACGCGACCATCCGACACTGGCGGTCGAGGACGTCCTCATGCCGCGTGACGTGCTCAACGCGATGGTCGAGGGGCTGGCCGACGCACCGGTGTTCTCCGAGGCCGAACGGTCGGAGTTCGAAGAGCGCCTCGTCCCGGTGAAGAACTACGTCTTCGAGCGTCAGGAGACCGACGTGGTCGACGCGATCATGGACGAGAAACGCGTCGAGGCCGAAACCGTCTCCGAGTACGTCGAGCACGTCTACGCCTGGACCACCGACGAGACGATACCGACCGACCGCGGCGAGGTTGAGCCCGACCCGCTGAAGATGAAGGTCTTCGAGATCGAACACCTCGGCCGGTTCGACGAGGACGACTACGCCGGGACCGAGCCGACGACGCCGGTCGCCCGGTTCCGCCGGGAGAAGATCGTCACGGCGCTCAACCGTCACGCCTGGAAACACCGGACCGAGGACTTCCGGATCGAGGACGTGAACGTCCTCGAGATCCCGGTCGTGAGAGACGTCCTGGAGAGCCACGACTGGGACGACGTCGCACGGGTCTACGACGACCTCGAACCGCGGCTCTGGGACGACCCACCGGCGAACACCGAGACCGCGGCGATCAAGGAGCGGACGATCGAGACGATGGTCGAGCTGTTCGACTACACCGAGGCGTCGGCCGAACTGACCAGCCGCCACGTGATGGGGCAGGTGAGCTACCGATGGGACTGAGGGACGACCTCGACCGCTACCGGGCGGTCGGCGAGGCGAAACGACAGGACCTGGCCGAGTTCATTCAGTACGGCGACCTCGGGAGGAGCGGCGCGACCCAGGTCCGGATCCCGATCAAGATCGTCGACCTCCCGGAGTTCGCCTACGACGTCCGGGACAGGGGCGGCGTCGGCCAGGGCCAGGGCGGCACCCCACAGCCCGGCGATCCGGTCGGCCAGCCACAGCCTGGCGACGACGAGGGCGACGGCGACCCCGGAGAGGAGGCAGGCGAGCACGAGTACTACGCGATGGACCCCGAGGAGTTCGCCCAGGAGCTCGACGAGCGTCTCGGCCTTGACCTCGAGCCGAAGGGAAAGCGCGTCGAGACCGAGGAGGAGGGCGACTACACCGACCTCACCCGGGCCGGCCCCGACAGCACGCTCGACGTTGAGCGGCTGTTCAAGGAGGGCCTGAAACGAAAGCTCGCGATGGACTACGACGAGGAGTACGTGCGCGAACTGCTCCGCGTCGAGGGGATGAGCGCGAAGGAAGCGTTCCGGCTCCTGCGAGAGGAGCACGTCCCCATCTCGATGGGGGCGGTCGAGGAGATCCAGAGGAGCGTAGCGGACGACGAGCGCGACCGGTGGCCCTCCGTCGAGGCGATGCGCGAGGCGGTCGAGCGCACGCCGATCACCGAGCGGATCCGACGCGAGGGACTCGGCCACGTCCCGCTCCGCAGGGAGGACGAGCGCTACCGATACCCCGAGCGCGTCACCGTCCCCCAGCACAACGTCGTGGTCGTGAACATCCGCGACGTCTCGGGCTCGATGCGCGAGGACAAACGCGAGCTCGTCGAGCGGACGTTCACCCCACTCGACTGGTATTTAACGGGTAAGTACGATACCGCGGAGTTCGTCTACATCGCCCACGACGCCGAGGCGTGGGAGGTCGACCGCGAGGAGTTTTTCGGCATTCGATCGGGCGGCGGGACGAAGATATCGAGCGCGTACGACCTCGCCGCGGAGATCCTCGACGAACGGTACCCCTGGAGCGAGTGGAACCGCTACGTCTTCGCCGCAGGCGACTCGGAGAACTCCTCGAACGACACCGAGGAGAAGGTGATCCCGATGATGGAGCGGATCGACGCGAACCTCCACGCGTACGTGGAGACCCAGCCCTCCGGCGGGGCGATCAACGCGACCCACGCCGAGGAGGTCGAACGCCGCCTCGGCGACCGCGAGAACGTCGCCGTGACGTACGTCACCGGCGCCGACGACGTGATCGACGCGATCTACGAGATACTCAGTACGGAGGACGGACGATGATCGACAGACGCCACAGGACGCGGAGGATCGCAGACGAGCTAGAGGAGCCCGTGCGCGAGGCCGCGGCGCTCGCACACAGACTCGGCCTGGAACCATTCCCGGTGAACTACTGGATCGTCGACAACGACGAGATGAACCAGCTGATCGCCTACGACGGCTTCCAGGATCGCTATCCCCACTGGCGCTGGGGGATGAAGTTCGACCGCCAACGAAAGACCAACCAGTTCCTCGGGGGCAAAGCGTTCGAGATCGTCAACAACGACGACCCCGCCAACGCCTTCCTCCAGGAGTCGAACTCGCTGGCCGACCAGAAGGCGGTGATCACCCACGTCGAGGCGCACTCGGACTTCTTCGCGAACAACCGCTGGTTCGGCCTGTTCGCCGCCGAACGGGGGAGCGCCGGCGTCGACGCCGCCGCGATGCTCTCGGCACACGCCCGGCGGATCGAGTCGTTCATCGACGACCCCGAGATCGACCGAAACGACGTCGAGCGGTTCATCGACGACGTACTCTGCGTACAGGACGTGATCGACCAACACGCCTCGTTCTCGCGGGACCTCGACGTAGAGGGAGGCGAGGTCGACCCGGCGGACATCGAGGAGGCGCTCGACGGTCTCGGGCTCTCCGAGGCGGTCAGACACGAGGTGTTCGACGAGGAGTGGCTCGAACGCCACCGGAAAGAGGAGGGCGGCGGGACGTTCCCCGAGGAGCCGGTCTCGGACCTGCTCGCCTTCCTCCGGGAGTACGGAAAGCGCTACGACGAGGAGTCGGGTCGGGCCAGGGAGTTCGAGCCGTGGCAGCGCGAGACGGTCGAGATCCTGCGCCGGGAGTCGTACTACTTCGCCGGCCAGCGGATGACGAAGGTGATGAACGAGGGCTGGGCTGCGTACTGGGAGTCGATGATGATGGGCGAGGAGGGCTTCGCCGAGGCCGACGAGTTCCTCTCGTACGCCGACCACCAGGCGCGCGTGCTCGGCTCGCCCGGACTCAACCCCTACAAGCTCGGAAAGGAGCTCTGGGAGTACCTCGAGAACGCGACGAACCGCCGGGAGGTGATCGACAGACTGCTGCGCGTCGAGGGCGTCACGTGGCGGAATTTCCACGACGTGGTCGACGTCGATTCGGTCCTGGAGACGCTCTCGCCCCCCGAGGCGATCTCCCGGATCGGCTCGGACAGCTTGGCGGCGCTCCACGACGTCGACGACGCGCTCGTCGACGCCGAGGCGCTCGCGCGCGCCGAGGCCGGCGAGGTCGACGTCGATCGCTACCCCTGGAAGCTGCTCACCTACGAGGGGCTGGCGCTCCGACACTACTCGCTCGCGAAGCCACAGAACCGTGGGTTCCTCAAACGGACCAGACAGTCCGAACTCGAGCGGATCGGCCGGTACATCGTCGACGACGCTCGGTACGCGAGCGTCGAGGAGGCGCTCTCGGCGGTCGATCACGCCGTGGGCTGGAACCGGATGTACGAGGTGCGCGAGGGTCACAACGACGTGACGTTCATCGACGAGTTCCTCACCCAGGAGTTCGTCGACGAGAACCACTACTTCACCTACGAGTACGCCCACGCGACCAACGACTACCGCGCGACATCGACCGACTACGAGGACGTGAAGAAGAAGCTGCTGTTGCAGTTCACCAACTTCGGGAAACCGACGATCCGCGTCCACGACGCGAACTACGAGAACCGGAACGAACTGCTCCTCGGACATCGGTACAACGGCATCGCCCTCGACGTCGAACAGGCGAGACAGACGCTCAAACGGCTGTTCGAGCTCTGGGGCCGGCCGGTGAACCTGATGACGATCGTAAAGGAGCTCTCCGAGAAGGACGTGGAAGTAGCCCGACGGCGAAACCGCGAGCCAGAACCGACCGAACGAGGGATCATCCTCCGGTACGACGGGACGAACTTCGACGTCGCGGACCTCGCAGAGGACCTGGTGGCCGAGATCGAAGCCGACGACATCGACTACGACACCCGGCCGGCCGAGTGGCTCGCCTGAGAGCGGTTTTTTCACCCTCCGAGACGTAGCGTCGGTATGCCACGGGCGATCACCGCCGAGAAGCTCCGACAGCTCCAGGACGGCGAGGAGTCGTTCGCGCTCGTCGACACGCGCGCGACGGAGGACTACGAGGGCTGGCGCGTCGCCGGCGCATTACACTTCCGTCACACCCCCGATCACGAGTTCGACGCCGGGGCGTTCGAGGAGGAGACGGGGCTCACCCCGGAGGACGAGGTGATCACGATCTGTGCGAAAGGGAAGTCCTCGTCGTCGCTTGCGAACGCGCTCGCCGACGCTGGCTACGAGAACGTCGCGTTCGTCCAGGACGGGATGGAGGGCTGGAGCCGGATCTACGAGGTGGCCGTCGTCCCGACACACGACCCCGACGTCGAGATCATCCAGGTCCAGCGCCGCGCGAAGGGCTGTCTCGGCTACGTCGTCGGCTGCGCGTCGGCCGGTGAGGCAGCCGTGATCGACGCGACGCGACACACCGAGGAGTTCGTGAGCGTGGCGGCAGACGCCGGTTACGAGATCACCCACGTCCTCGACACGCACGTCCACGCCGACCACATCTCCGGCGGACGGGCGTTGGCAGAGGAGATCGGGGCGAGCTACCACCTCGGCGAGCGGGCGACCGAACGCGAGGTCGCGTACGAGTTCGATCCCCTGGGACGGAACGAGGTCGTCACCGTCGGCTCGGTACCGATCAAGGCGCTCTTCACGCCGGGCCACACCGGCGAGATGGTGAGCTACCTCGTGGCCGACGAGGCGGTCTGCACCGGCGATACGCTGTTCGTCGATTCGGTAGGGAGGACCGAACTCCAGTTCGGCGAGGGAGAGGCACGCGAGGGCGCGGCGCTGCTCTACGACTCGCTGCACGCGACGCTCCTCAGCCAACCGGACACGGTCGCGCTCCTCCCGGGGCACTTCTCGGTGAGCAACGACGGGGAGTACGGCGTGGTCTCGCCGGGCGAGCCGATCACGGTGACGATCGGCGACCTCCGAACCGGCCTCGGGCTGCTCGAACTGGACAGAGAGGAGTTCGTCGAGGCGATCACCGCGCGGCTCCCCGAGAAACCGCCGAACTACGAACGGGTGATCGAGATCAACACGGGTCGGCGCGAGGTGGCCGACAGCGAGGAGGCGATCGAACTCGAACTCGGCCCCAATCGGTGTGCGGCGACCGGCGACTGACGGGTCCGTGAAGTCGACGCCGGACCGGTCGCTCCGGCGGCCGGAGAGCGGTCTACCGACCGTTCGGGACCGATCGCCGGCTCGTGTCGGTAGAGGACGGCGCCATTGGCGACGAAGAACACACCCCCGTTCCCCGTCCTCGCTCGTCCGACGGTCCGAGCCGGTCGCCACGTCGACGAAGTCCTCGAAGGAGTCATCTCGATCCCTGCTCGTGGGCTCGGGCGCTACCCCGACCGATCGGTCGTAGCTCCTCACGCGCGAGTAGCATCGGAGTTCGTGAGAGTATGAGGAAGGGATTTCGGGGATCCGCTCTCGCACGGACGCCATACCGGCACGAACGTACACGTAGTTGTCACGTACCGATACCATTCGATTTCACGCTCACCCATACCCGTAAGGGTTCGAAAAACCGCCCCTTCGAGGCGCCTCTCCGACTCGAACGCCGTGCGATCCAAATCGGTAGGTCGGGCCATCTCTACGCTTAATTCGACGTTTAGACGGGGTACAATGTCATTAGTTATTAGATCGGGAACAGACAGTTCAGGTGACCGCTGGCCTTGCGTGGGCAGGGGTGGGGAGACCATGAGCACTGACACAGTATCCGCCACGGACGCCGGGGAGCTACAGACACCGACGACCCCTACGATCAGACGAGAGGACATCTTCGAGGTGTTGAGCAACGACCGCAGACAGCAGGTGCTCAACTACATGAAACACCGGGAGGGGGAGTCAGTACAGCTCCGCGAGCTCGTCGATCACGTCGCCGCCTGGGAGAACGACACCACCGTCGAGCGACTCGACTCCTCCGCGCGCAAGTGCGTCTACACGGCACTCAGACAGTCACATCTCCCGAAGCTCGACGAGTACGACATCGTCGAGTACGACGCGCGACGTGGGGAGGTGGAGCTAACCGAGGGCGCCCGCGAGGTTCAGATGTACCTCGAGTACGCTCCGAGAAACGACGTCCCGTGGTCGCACTACTACCTCGGTCTGTCGGGAGTCGCGGCGCTTCTCACGCTGGTGACCTGGGCGGGAGTCGGCCCGTTCGCCGGGCTCGCTGGGCTCTCGCTCGCGGGCATCCTGGTCGCGCTCTTCGCGACGAGCGCGGTGGTTCACACCTACCAGTCACGGATGAACCTCCTGGGCAGCGAGGAAGCGCTGGAACCCTGATTGGCCCTGCTCCGACGGCTTGTAGGTCGTGGCGATCGCTGGGCCGATCGGAGGACCGTGAGAGAACGCGAGGAGAACACGGGATGAATCCCGTGATGGAGCGATGGGTGACGCTCGAGAGGACTTGGTTGGGACGCCAGCAGTCTAATCTTTCGGGAGATCGATCCATCGCATGATACGAGTTCGGAGACGGACCCCAACGAGAACGAGGCCGAAGAGGAGGACGGATCCGATGGCGGCCGAGTTACACGCGCTCTTCGATCGGTGTTCAGGCCGATCGTCGTCGCGTGTTCTCTCGGGTTGTCGAACGCTAACGGGAGATTACAGATCGTCGCTCCGGATTAATGTATCGATCCGTTCGAAGGTAACCATCGGCAAGAATGATACTTCATGGCGATGAATGGGGAACCAGGGGGAGGGGACAGCGTCGTCTGTCCGCATTCCGAAGGGAAAACAAATGATGAATTCGGCGCGACGATTCGACGAAGGCGAGATTCACGACATACTGCGCAACGACCGTCGTCGCGCGGTCATCACCGTTCTCGACGAACGGGGTGGGTCGGCGACGATCCGAGAGCTCTCGGAGCGGATAGCGACCCTCGAGAGCAACGAGGATCCACCGCCACGAAACCTGAGACAGAGCGTCTACGTCTCGCTCCACCAGACACACCTCCCGAAGCTCGACGCGCTCGACATCGTCGACTACGATACGGATACGAAGCGTGTCGAACTCCGGGAGGAGTCGGCCGACGTCAAGGCGCACATGGGCTCGCCGGAGCCCGACCGCTGGCCGTTTCAGCTCGTCATCGGGGTGAGCGTCCTCGGATCGGTGTTCTCCGTCGCGGTTCTCGCGGGGTTCGACACCGTCCTCGCGGCCGGGGCGATCGTCAGCTTCGGAACGCTGATCGCGGTCGGCGCGTACGCGCTCTGGGGTCCGTGAACAGTCCTAGTGTTCGGGGAGTATTCACATCTCTATCCTTATAAATCTGCGGTGTCTTCCATCCAGTACACTGGATCCGACCACTTTCAGTCGACGATCGCCCATCACACGTGATCGGATACGTAGGGGAGGGGCTCTCGGGGCGGGCAGTCCGGGTCTACGCACCGGCTAACAGGTTCTTAGTGAGGACCGAAACGTGATGAACGGTACGCGACATTTATATTATCAGAATATCGTATACGTTAGTGAGACCATGAGCGTTCCAACGATCCCTGATGAAGACCCCGCCCCAGATAACCGTCCCGGTCTGGAGCGAGACGACGTGTTCCACCTGCTACAGAGCGGGCGTCGACGGGCCGTGTTGAGCTACCTCCTGACTCACGAGGAGGAGACCTACGTGATGCGCGACATCGCGGAGGCGATCGCGGCCTGGGAGAACGAGACGACGGTAGAGGCGCTGAGTTCGAGCCAGCGCCAGCGGGTCTACATCGCGCTCTATCAGTCTCATCTCCCGAAGCTCGACGAGTACGGGGTGATTGAGTACGAACAGTCCCGCGGAACGGTCGTCCCGACGGAGCTCGCCTCGCTGTTCGGACCCTACATCGAGGACGAGTTCCGGGGAGAGACCGCGGTGACCGGGTCCGATGGCTCGGACCCGGGCGAAGACACCGGTATCGTCCGTTCGATCCGCTCGATCCTCCGGTAGCGAGGGAGAACGGTCATCCGATCGGACCGTACGCCTCCGGGGGGTCGCGGTGTCCCGATGCCTGCTCGTAGGCGTACGCGAGTTCGAACAGGCGTGGCTCCCCGAACGATCGGCCGAGGAGTTCGACACCGACGGGAAGTCCTCCATCCGTGTACCCTGCGGGCACGACGATCGCAGGCAGTCCCGTGTGGGCGGCGAGTTCACAGCGCATCTCGCTGAACGGCTGACGCTCGGGGAGCGCAACGGGTGGAACGGCAGAAGGCGGGTAGACCAGCGCATCCAGCCGCTCGTTCGCCATCCTCGCGAGGGTATCGACGCGAAGCTCCCCCCGGAGCGCGAGTCGCTTCAGGTACTCCCGACTCTCTCCTACGGTTTCGGCGTCGACGTCGAGGATCCCGGCGTCCTCGATGCGCTCGCGTATCCACGGGTGGATCTTCCCGGAGTCGACGATGGCCTCGAGCGTGTTCGGGACCCCCTCACGCCCGCCGAGATACCGGTTCAGATCGCGTCCGAACTCCAGGCCGACGAGGCGCGCCGCGTCGAGTCGTTCCGGGTCGGCGACCCGGACGGGATCGAAGACGGTCGCACCCGCAGCCACCATCTCCTCGATCGCTCGTTCCGTTATCTCCGTCACCGTCGCTGCCCCCTCCTCGAGGTCGAGTGATTCGTCGGACAGCCCGAAGAACGACCGAACGACGCCGATCCGAGCGCCCTCGAGTCCCCGCTCGTCGAGGTGGGAGACGTATCCGCCGGATGGCCGAGCGTCGTGGCCCGTCGCGGTGGTCGGGTCCGCCGGGTCGTAGCCGACCAGGACGTCGAGCATCCGGGCAGCGTCTTCGACCGTCCGGGCGATCGGCCCGGGGGTGTCCTGTGTCGTCGAGAGGGGGACGATACCGGTTCGGCTCACGAGGCCCGTCGTCGGCCGAACTCCGACCAGAGCGTTGAACGCCGGTGGGGACCGCACCGACGAACAGGTGTCGGAGCCGGTTCCGAGCAGACCGAGGTTCGCGGCGATGGCCGCGGCCGTCCCCCCGCTCGATCCCGAGGGTCGATGCGACAGCGAGTAGGCGTTTTTCGTCTCGCCGCCCAGCGAACTGACCGTATCGACCCCGAACGAGAGCTCCTGGAGGTTCGCCTTCGCCAGGACGATAGCGCCGGCGTCGCGGAGTCGTTCCACCACGAACGCGTCTTCGTCGGGGCGAGAGCCCGCGAGCGCCTCCGATCCTGCCGTCGTCGGCAGGTCGTACGTGTCGTGGTTGTCCTTCAGGACGATCGGGATCCCGTGGAGCGGACCGGAGAGCCCCTCCCGTTCGAAGGTCGCGTCGAGTTCGGCCGCCCACTCGCGAGAAGTCGGGTTGACGGCCAGTATCGACCGGAGCTCGTCGTCGTACGCGTCGATCCGTTCCAGGTACCGGTCGACGAGACCGACCGCGGTCATCGTCCCCGCCTCGAACGCCGCGTGGACGTCACCGACGGTCGCTTCGATCGGATCGACGGACTCCCCGTTCATACGCGGTGAGAGTCGGTCGGGGGTGATAGTCCCTGCCGTAGCGTCAATCGATCCCGTGATTCGGCGACGCCGCCGTCTCCGCGACCGTCGATCTGACTGGCGCTCGCAGCAAACGAACGTCTCGTCCCACGTTCGAGTCCGGGTTCGCCGACGGCGCACGTACTCGGTGTACCGTCGAGAGATCACACCGAGGGGGATCCGCTCCCGAACCGGTTTCGAGTCGGATTCGGGTTCGTCGTTCCCGGTTCGTACGCTCCTGACGTCCCGACGAGTGTGACGGGGGAACAGTACGATTATGCTTCCGTATCCCCACGGTGGTCTATGAAAACCCAGGCGATAGAACTCTTCGTGCAGGTCGCGCTCGTACTGAGCTATTCACTCGTCGCTGGTGTGCTTACCCTCGCAGGGTTCGTGATCGAATACAATACCTTCCTGCTGGCTGGCTCGGGTGATCTCACGCTCGCACTCTGGATGAGTGCGTTCGGATTGATCGCGTTCGGGTTGGCCTACGTAGTGCTGAGTCGGAAGCTACTCCCGCAGATTCGGATGGTCAGGGCTTGATTCGGGTCCCTCGACGGCGTCGGTCTCCGAGTGGAAAGTCCGGACCGGACCCCTATTCGAAAAGGCCATAGACACCTCTTTGTAGTGTCGGGACTCGTACCTCTACAGTGAGTCCTTCGACCGGAGACGCTCGGCTTCTCGTCGTTCCACTCGCCCGCGGACGACACGTGTGTTCGATGCTCACAGCCGAGTTGGTGTGAAACGCTCGACTCGAAAACCGCTGTAGGATCCGACCGATGCGTGATCGTTCCGGCCACCTATCCGAACGCCGTGGAGATCCACGCAGTCGACGGGAAGTACGCGGTCGATCGGCGGTTCGTCTGCCGGTCGTCGATCGCTCCGCACGAGTCACGATCCCGGCCACCCAATCGATTCCTACCCGGGAAAGAGGCTCTCGGGGAGATACGCCGAGACGACCCAGTTCGGTGCATCGACGACTTCGTTGATCTTCAGGTCGACCGCCACCGAACAGAGGATGTACGCCTCGTCCCGAGAGAGGCGTCGCTCGTCGTGGAGATGGTCGATCATCTGACCGACCGCCTTTTTGCTCGCGGTCATCAGGTCGTCGGCGATACCGGTCGTCGCGAACATCGGCTCGTCGACCCCTGTCGGGGTGAACGGCCCGGTCGTCCGGAACTGTGGCTCCTCGATCGACATGTCTCTTCTGAGATCCAGCCGTGCGGTCACCGACATCGCCGCCTCGATCGCGGTGACACAGACCTCGCCGTCGCCCTGAGCCGCGTGGCAGTCACCGATCGAGAACAGCCCCGTTTCGACTTCGATCGGGAGGTACAGCGTCGAACCGGCGGTGAGGTGTTTGATATCGACGTTGCCGCCGACCCGCCGTGGAGGTGTCGTCGCGTGGACACCGTCCGCGGCGGGAGCGACACCGATACACCCCGGGAACGGGTCGACCGGTACCTCTATCCCGTCGACGAACTCGGCGACGCCGTCATCGATCTCCCAGACGTACAACCCCGGATCGTCAAACGCGTCCGGGAGCAGCCCCTTCCCGGCGTCCCCCTCGTAGAAGTACGTGAACCCGTGTCCGCGCTCCTCGAAGCCGAGCAGTTCGACTTCGAGGACGTCGCCCGGCTCCGCACCCTCGACGGCAACCGGACCGGTGAGCGGATGCCCCTCGAACGTCAGCGAGCGAAGCATCTCGACGGTCGTCTTGGGCCCGATCTCGCCGTTCGAGGCGTCCCGACAGTCGAAGCGGACGGTCTCGCCGGGAGCGACCGTCAGAGCGGGCTTGCGTTCGGCGGACCAGTCGTAGTGAACGTTAGATTCGTCGTCGGAGAGTCGATGATCGACGGTCGGGTGGCGTTCGGTCACGGTACCGGGGTCGGTGCGGCCCCCTATCAAGCGTCCGGTCACACGGAGTCACGGGTGACGGCCGACGGCACGAACGCGGGAGTCCGGATCGCAACCGTCTTATCGTCAGGGACTGAATGAACGTTCAATCAATGGGCTCGGGAGGACTCTTCGACGACGAACCGGCCGACACGCGCGAGGCGATCATGCAGGCCACCTACCGCGCGCTCCGAGCACACGGTTACGCCGGGCTGACGATCCAGCGGATCGGCGACGAGTTCCCGAAGAGCAAGTCGTTGCTCTATCACCACTACGACGGGAAGGACGACCTCTTGCTCGAGTTCCTCTCGTTCATGCTCGAGCGGTTCGAGGAGACGATCCCCGATCGCGAGTATGGGGACGCACGCGAACACCTCCGGGGGATCGTCGACCACGCGGTCCCGGAGACGATCCACCCCGAGCGAGCCGAGTTCAGGGCCGCGATGGTCGAACTCCGCGCGCAGGCCGCCACCGACGAGGCCTACCGCGAGCACTTCACCCGGAACGACAGGTTCTTCCGCGAGCGTTTCGCCGCGGTCGTCCGTCGGGGGATCGAGGAGGGCACGTTCCGCGAGGTCGAGCCGGACCGGGTCGCCGCGATGCTGCTCGCGACGGTCCACGGTGCGATGCAGGAGGCGGCGACGACCGACGCGGCCGAGACCGCCCGGATCCGTGAGGAGCTTTTCGCCTACATCGAACGTCGACTACTGACGGCCGGGGCAGAATCCGGGGTGGTCGGGTGAGCGAGGGAGGATCGAACCGGTCGGTCGACGTCATCAACGGGAACCTGGTCTGGCCGCTGATCGTGCTCTCGGTGCCGATCGTCCTCACCAACCTGCTGATGGTCGGCTACAACCTCGCCGACACGTTCTGGGTCGGTCGTCTCGGCCAGGAGGCGGTCTCCGCGCTGTCCTTTTCGTGGGCGATCATCTTCCTCGTGATCAGCTTCGCGATCGGGTTCAACGTCGCCGGGACCGTGCTCGTCGCCCAGAACAAGGGTGCGGGCAACCTGAATCGGATCACGAGCGTCGCCGGACAGACGGTCACGTTCGTCTTCGCGCTCTCGATACTGTTCGCACTCCTCGGCTTCCTCCTCACGCCCTCGTTGCTCCGGCTTATCGGCGCCGAACCCGGTACCCTGGAGTACGACTACGCGCTCGTCTATACCCGGACGGAGTTCGTCGGGATGCCCTTCATCTTCGCCTTCTTCGTCTTCCAGTCGTTGCTCCAGGGCTGGGGTGACACCCGGACGCCGCTCTACCTCATGACGTTCAGCGTCGTGCTCAACGTCGTCATCGATCCGTTCTTCATCCTCGGGTTCGAGGAGAACGTCGTCTTCGCGTGGTTCGGCCTCGAGGCGCTCGAGGCCTCGCTGTACGCGACGACCGGTTTCGCGGGGTGGGAGGTCCAGGGTGCGGCGTTCGCGACGATCCTCTCGCGGGGGCTCGCCGCCGGGATCGGGATCTGGCTGTTGCTCTCGGGGTCGGTCGGCATCCAGCTCGCGCCCGGTGACTTCCGGCTCGAACTCGCTACGGTGAAACAGCTCGTCACGATCGGCGCGCCCGCGAGCATCGAGATCAGCACGAAGGCGTTCAGCGTGACGATCCTGACCGCGCTGGTCGCGCTGGCCGGTCCGACCGCGGTCGCCGGCTACGGGATCGGGACCCGCGTCACCTCGATGGTCGTGCTCCCAGCGCTCGGACTCGCGCGCGGGGTCGAGACCGTCGTCGGCCAGAACCTCGGGGCGAGACAGGTCGACCGCGCGAAGCGGGGCGTCCTCGCCGGTGCCGCGCTCATCGCCGGCTGTCTGCTGCTGTTCAGCGCCTTCGTCTACGCCTTCGCCGACCCGATCGTCGGCGTCTTCATCACCGGATCGGGTGCCGGGGAGGTGACCGCCATCGGTGGGGAGTATCTCCGGATCGTCAGTCTCTCGTTCGTCTTCCTCGGCGTCTTCTACATCGTCCAGGGGGCGTTTCGCGGCAGCGGCAGCACGCGAGTCGCCATGACGTTCGCGATCATCGGCTTCATCGTCCTCCGGCCGCTGCTCGCCTACGGCTTCGCCGAACCCCTCGGGATGGACGCGACCGGGGTCTTCGTCGGGGACGCACTGACCAACGTCGTCATCGTCCTCATCGCGGGGGCGTACCTCCTCAGGGGGACCTGGACCGAGAGCGTGATCGAGAGGGAGGCAGACCGAGACCCCGTCGCCGAGACCGGAGAGCCCCCGACGCCGGTGGGAAGCGGGTTCGAGGACGACTGATCGGTCGCTACCGACCTCGCGAGGAGGGGAACTCCCCTTGCACGGGGAGACGACCTCGTGAGGTAGCCGATCGAACGTACTTATCGGTACGGAGCGTGGTCGGGACCGTGTCCGAGACCGATCACTGGACGTCCGGGCCGACCGACCCACACGGTGCGCCCCCGGCGCCGGATGGCTACGCCGATCCCTACTCGTTCGTCTATCCGACGGTGGTGGTGCTGGTCGGTTCGTCTCTCCTGGGCGTCCTCTCGCTCGCGGGCGTCGTCGGCCTCCTCTGGGAACTGCAGGGTCCCGCGCTGTTCGCGGCGTTCACCGACGTGACGGTCGACGGCGAGACGACGGCCTACTCGGTCGACCTGATCGCCATCGGCGTCCCGGTTCTCGTCGCGCTGGTCCTCACGGCCGTCGTCCACGAACTGGTCCACGGCGCGGTGTTCGCTCACTACGGCCACGAGGTGAGCTACGGCGTCGCCCCGGCGATGGGGGCGTTCTACGCGGGCGCCTTCGGCCAGTTTCAGGAGCGCGAGGCGCTCCTCCGCGTCGGCCTCGCACCGCTCGTCCTCGTCACGGCCGTCTGCGTCCCGCTGCTGATCGTTCCGATCCCGTTCGTCGCGATCACCGCGGCGTTCGTGCTGGTGCTGAACGGCTCCGGAGCGATCGTCGACCTCTATCTGGCCTGGCGACTCCGGCGGATGCCCCCCGGGACGCTCCTCTACGACGTCGACATCGATCGCTCGTACGTCTACGAACCGCTCGCCGGGGACGACCGGTCGTCCCCGGTCGAGTGACTACCTGCCGAACTCGTCGAGAAGCGCCTCCAGCGGTCGCTGGCCGGTGAGCTCGCCGAACGCACGGTCGACGACGAGCGCCCCCTGGAGCGCGTAGGAGGCCTTCTTGTACTTCAGCGCGAGCAGGGCGGTCCCGAAGTAGAGCAGCGCGCGGTCGTCGTTCCCGCGTTCGGCCTCGTAGAGCGACTGGCCGAGCAGCGTGAGGACGTTCAACTGGCCGGTACGGTCGCCGTCGAGGATCTCCTCGACCGGTCTCGCCGTCGACGGGCCGATGGGGGATGAAAACGGGTTCACGGACGTGCTACTCGCTCACACCGCTTAACGTCGCAGGATGCACGGGCAGGGAGCCGCTCGATACCCGTCACGAGACGCTCAGTGTGCGTGGCCGGTGACCTCTTCATAGGAGGCGCCGAAGCGTTCCTCGAAGAGCTCCATGGTCCGTTTTTCGACGGCCACGAGCTCCTCGTCCGGCTCGCCTTCCGTGTGGTGGGCGATGGCGTGGATCTGCTGGGCACAGGTCAGCATCGCCAGGTCGCCGACTATCTCCGCCGAGGACTCCTCCCCCGTTCGAAGCATCTCGAGGAGCCCGGTCGGGATCGAGAGGCGATCGGTCGAGCCCTCTTCCCCGTCGATCGTGAACGCCGTGGTTTCTGACATGGTTAGCGCTCGCTCCCCGCACTGAAACGTCTACTGGTGGCGATCGTGTCGGTTTCCCGTTCCCCCTTCGGGGTCGCCCGATCCCTCGTCCACACTGGCCCCACCTACATCGCCTTTCCCCCACACCGTCCCGCCCGACGTCCTCGTCTCGATAGCACGTCGTGTCGAGGCGGCGAACTGACCTCGATCGGACATCTCCGGACGGAGAGTGTTGATAGAATATAAACAGTTATGTCGCGTCTCGTCCTAGCACCCCTTGCCGAGGGGATACCGTTTGCCCCGTCCTTTCGGAACAGTCAGAGGCACCCTCTGGGGCTCTCTTCGTTCGAACCCGATCTCGGTCGCCACGCTACCGACCACTCACTCGCGTGTATCGTCGGCCGCGTTCGAGGAAACCTTTCCGAGCTCTCGGTCCCGCCTCGCTGACTCGGGGTCCCGATCCGCCGGATCGCCGTAGCCGCCGCCGCCCGGGGTCCTGATGCTCACGACGTCGCCTGGTCGGAGACGGTGTGTCGACTTCGCTGCCAGCTCTCGTTCCTCGCCGTCCCGGATGAGTTTGTCGTCCCCGCGGCCCCCCTTGCCACCGCCATGGACGCCGTAGGGTGCGTGGACCCGACGGTCCGCGAGGAGGCTGAACGAGGCCTCGTGACCCCGCACCTCGATGTCCCGGCGGAGGCCCAGCCCGCCCCGGAACTCGCCCGCTCCGCCCGAGTCCGGGCGGAGTTCGTACCGCTCGACGGCGAGGGGATAGGCAGTCTGGAGCACCTCGGCGGGCGTGTTCATCGTGTTGCTCATGTGGACGTGGACGCCGTCCATCCCGTCGCCGCTCGCGCGTCCGCCGAACCCGCCGCCCTGCGTCTCGTAGAACGCGTACGGTGTCCCCGTCCGCGGGTCGGTCCCCCCGAACGTGACGTTGTTCATCGTCCCCTGACACGCGCCGATCGCCCGCTCGGGTGCCGCTTCCGCGAGCGCGCCGAGGATCACGTCGGTCACCCGCTGAGAGACCTCCAGGTTGCCGCCGACGACGGCCGCCGGCAACGAGGCGTTCACCACCGTACCCTCCGGCGCGTCGATTTTGACCGGGCGGTAGGCCCCGTCGTTCGGCGGGATGTCCGGATCGGTCACACAGCGGACGGCGTAGTAGGTCGCCGACGCGGTGACGGCGAAGACGGCGTTGATCGCACCCTCGGTCTGGTCGGCGGTCCCATCGAAGTCCACCCCGATCGAGTCGCCGTCGATCGTCACCGCCGCCTCGATGCGGATATCCTCGGTTCCCTGACCGTCGTCGTCGAGCACGTCCGCGAACTCGTAGACGCCGTCGGGCAGGCGGTCGATCTCGGCACGCATCCGGCGTTCGGCGTAGTGCTGGATCTCCGTGATCGCCTCCTCAAGCCCGTCGGGACCGTACGTCTCGGCGAGTCCCCGAAGTCGATCCCGGCCGGTCTCGTTCGCCGCCTGCTGGGCGCGGAGGTCGCCGCGGCGCTCGTCGGGCGTCCTGACGTTGGCGAGGACGATCTCCATCACGTCCGCCGAGACCTCACCCTCCCGGTAGAGCTTGACCGGGGGGATCCTGATCCCCTCCTGGTAGATCTCCGTCGAGTCCGCCGCGACGCTCCCGGCGGTCGATCCGCCGACGTCGGCGTGGTGGGCGCGGTTCGCGGCCAGGGCGACGATCTCTCCCTCATAAAAGACGGGTGTCACGAGCGTGAGGTCCGGGAGGTGTGCCCCCCCTCGAAACGGGTCGTTGAGCAGCACCGCATCGCCCGGCGAGAGCGTCTCGGGTGGGTAACGGTCGAGGGCGGCCTCGACCGAAAAGGGCATCGCCCCGAGGTGGACGGGCATGTTCTCCGCCTGGCTGATCATCTTCCCCTCGCTATCGAACACCGCACAGGAGCAGTCCCGGCGCTCTTTGATGTTCGGCGAGTAGCCCGTCCGAATGAGGTTCGCGTTCATCTCCTCGGAGATGGCGGCACAGGCGTTCCGGATCACCTCGAGCGTCACCGCGTCGATCCCCGTCTCCCGCCTCTCGGCGCCTCCGCCCGACCGCCCGGAGTCGCTCATCGGCGAACCTCCACCGTGATCGTCCCGTACTCGTCGACGGTCGCCGACTGACTCGGTCTGATCACGACGGTGCTCTCGGTTCCCTCCACGATCGCCGGACCCTCGACCGTCGAGTCGACCGGGAGCCGCTCGCGGTCGTAGACCGGTGTCTCGTGTGCCTCGCCGTCGTAGACGACGGCCCGCTCGTCCCGGACCGCGTCCGCCGCCTCGTCACCCGTGGCGGCCGCGGCGAGCGTCGGCGTCTCGACGAGACCACGAGCGCGCAGACGCACCGTCACGAGCTCGACCGGCTCGTCGGGCGAGGCGTGGCCGTAGCGCCGTTCGTGCCGTTCGTCAAAGCGACGGGACGCGTCCGCGAGCGAGTCCTCCTCGAGCGCCCCCGAGAGCGGGACTGTGAGCTCGAACGACTGCCCCCGATATCTGAGATCGACCGCGCGCTCGATCTCGATCCGCTCGTCGTCGATCCCCTCGCTCGCGAGCCGGTCTGCCGCCTCCCGCTCGAACCGCTCGAACGTCGCCGTCAGATCCGAGGGCGAGACCTCCTCGAGTCGGCGGACCATCGACGTGCTGAAGTCGTGGATCAGGTCGGTGATCAGCAGCCCGAGCGCCGAGAGTACGCCGGCCGTTCGGGGGACGATCACCCGTGGAACGTCGAGCTCCTCGGCGAGCGAGGCGGCGTGCAGCGGTCCCGCGCCGCCGAAGGCGACGAGACCGAACTCCCGCGGGTCGTGACCACGCTCGACGCTCACGACGCGGAGCGCCCGCTCCATGTTCGCGTTGGCGACGTCGAGGATCCCCTGGGCCGCTTCCCGAACCGACATCCCCAGGGGGTCGGCGATCCGCTCGCTGACGACGCGCTCGACGCGCTCGACGTCGGCCTCCAGGTCTTCCGAGAGGAACGCGTCGGGATCGAGCCGCCCCAACAGGAGCTGTGCGTCGGTCACCGTCGGCTCCTCGCCGCCACGGCCGTAACAGACCGGGCCAGGATCGGCCCCGGCGGAGCGCGGTCCGACGCGGAGTGCGTCGCCCGCGTCAATCCACGCGATCGAGCCACCGCCCGCACCGATCGTGTGGACGGCGATCATCGGCACCCCGACGGGGTACTCGCCGACCTCCACCTCCGTCGAGACGACGGGTTCGCCACCACGAACGAGCGAGACGTCACACGAGGTCCCGCCCATGTCCATCGTGAGGACGTCCTCGACACCCAGGAGGCCGGCGACGTGCGCCGCCCCCTGGACACCCGCCGCCGGGCCGGAGAGCAGCGTGTTGATCGGGCGCTGTCGGGCCCGTTTCGCCCCGATGACCCCCCCGTTCGACTGCATGATCTGCAGCGTGGCCGGGATCTCTCGCTCCGCGATCGCCGACTCCAGACGGCCGATGTAGCTGTCCATCACCGGCTTCAGCGCCGCGTTGAGCGCGGTCGCGAGCGTCCGCTCGTACTCCCTGATCTCCGGGAGCACCTCACTCGACAGCGAGTACGACGTCTCGCTCCCCGCCTCCCGAAGCAGTTCCTCGGCCCGCCGCTCGTGATCCGCGTTCTCGAAGGCGAACAGAAGCGAGATCGCGACGCTCTCGACCTCCCGCTCCCGCAGCCGGTCGGCGACCGCCCGCACGCTCTCCTCGTCGAGCGGTACCTCGACCCGGCCACGTTCGTCGAGCCGTTCGGTCACCTCGTAGCGCAGATTCCGCTCGACGATCGGAACCGGCTTCGTCACGTCGAAGTCGTAGATGTCCGGGCGTGCCTGCCGACCGATCTCGAGGATGTCACGAAAGCCCTCGGTCGTGACGAGCGCGGTCGGCGCCCACTCGCGTTCGAGGACCGCGTTCGTCGCGACGGTCGTCCCGTGTGCGAAGAACTCGACGTCCCCGTACCCGAGGTCGAGGTCCTCGCGCGTCCGTTCGAGTCCGTCGACGACACCCTCGTCCGGCGAGGCCGGCGTCGACGGCGTCTTCGTCACGTGGAGCGAGCCGTCGGAGACCGTCACGACGTCGGTGAACGTGCCGCCGACGTCGACCCCGATCCGGTGGCGGGTCGATGACCGAGACATACCTGGCAATCACGACACCCCGTCTAAAACCCACGGAACGAGGCAGGCGCTCCGACCCCGGCGGCCGGGCGGCGCGCTCTCGATCGAGGGAACACGAGGTACTAGGTCCGGCGGGCGATCGCGATCCCCGCACACGCGGCGACGGCGTTCACCAGCGCGAGCAGGACGAACGCGCCGTCGTACCCGCCGGTGAGGTCCCGGAGCCGCCCCGTCACCGCCGGGAGGACGATCGCGGCCCCGTTTCCGGCGGCGACGACGATCGCGACCGCCGTCCCGTCACGACGCGACGCACCAGCCGTGATCTTGAAGATCGCACCGAACGGCAGGGAGACGGCCGCGAGCGCGAGCAGCGGGAGAAAGACGACGAGGAGCGAGCCATCCCCCACCAGCACGATCAGGAACAGCCCGACCGCACCGGCACCCGACGCGGCCGCGATGACGTGGCCGTCGTCGAGTCCCGGTCGGAGGATCGCGACCCCGCCACCGACGCGACCGAGCGAGGCCACGAGGAGGGCGATCGCGTTCAGCGGACCGATCACGCCGACGTCGTCGAAGTACGAGGTGACGAACGTCGAGAGGGTGATGTACGCCCCGAGCGTCGCGACGTTACAGACGGCGGCGAGGAGGACGAGACGGTTTCGGAGCGTCGCGAACCGGGGGGTCTCGGGGCCTGCCGGCGATCGGACTCCCTGTCCTGTGGGCGCGGTCTCCCCGGCGGCCCGTCGATCGACCCACAGCGCCACGATCGCCGGGAGCGCTACGAGCGCGCCGACTGCGTGGACGCCGAACCACCCCGTGGTACCGACGACCGCCGGGGTCACGACGAACGACGAGGCGCCGCCGAACGTGAACATCCCGCCGTTGACGCTCTGGTGCCAGGTCGCCGTCGAGCCGGTGTACACTCGCGAGATCTGCGTCGCACAGACGGTGACCGCGAGCCCGCCCGCGAACCCCCAGAGCCCGCGGAGGACGATAAGCCCCGAGAACGTCGTGCTCAGGTCGAGCGCGACCGCGAGCGCCGCGTTGACGACGACGACGCCCAGTAAGACCGGGAGCGTCGGCCGGTCGTCGACGAGCCGTCCGCCGATCAACTGGACCGCGACGAACGAGGCGAGCGCGGCGCTCATGAGCAGCCCGACGGCCGTGAAGCCGACGCCGAACTCGGCCATCACCACTCCCGGCACCGAGGCGTAGGAGAAGACGACGTAGCCGACGCTGAAGGCGGCCAGATGCGGTCCGAACCGAACCCCGAACCCTCTCGGTTCCTCCCTGATCGCGTCCACTGTCGACCGGAACTATCGGGCTATCGTCATAGCGTTCACTATCCTCGCGTGAGCCTGGGTGACGCTCTCGGGGCTCATCCTCTGGATCGTCGGCTCGCGCGTCTGGCTGCTCGGCAAGCGCCACGACTACGTCACCCCCTCTGACCTCCTCGAGGACTTCTACGGCTCGAAGACGCTCTCGTTGCTCGTGAGCTTCGTCTTCATCGTCTTCACCTTCCCGTACATCGCGATACAGATGATCGGCAGCGGCGTCATCTTCGAGACGGCCACCGAGGGAGCGGTCAGCTTCGAACTCGGCGCGGCCTACCTGCTCGTCATCGGCGTGATATACGTCTGGCTCGGCGGGATGCGCTCGATCGCCTGGACCGACACCGTCCAGGGCGTATTCATGTTCGCCGCGATGTGGCTCGCGGGTTTCATCTTCGTCTTCCTCGCCCACCGGCCCGAGCGACTTCTGGGCCGACCTCCAGGCGAACTTCGCCGAGTATCTCGTCCTCCCCAGCCCGATCGACACGCTCACCCCGGGGTTCCTGTTCTCGTTCGTCGTCGTCACCGACGTCGGCGTCGCGATGTCCCCGCACATCTTCCTGCGGTACTACAGCGCGCGCTCCCCGCGGACGCTCAAGTGGACCGCCGCCGGTGGGAGGGCCTACCTCCTCCTCTTTTACCTCCCGCTCGCGTTCCTCGCGGTCGGCGCGGTGATCCACTTCCCCGACCTCGCGGACCCGGACTCGGCGATTCCAGCTGTCCTCTACGAGTTCACGCCCGTCTGGTTCGCCTCGATCGTCGTCGCCGGCGCGGTCGCCGCCTCCATGAGTTCGAAAGACGCCATGCTCCACGCGGTGGCCTCGCTCATCACCCGCGACTGGTACGAGAACACCATCGCAGACAGGGACGTCGACGAGCGGCGAAAGACCCGGATCGCACAGGTCCTCGTCCTCTTCCTGGCGATCGGCTCGTACGTCATCGCCATCCAGGACGTCGACATCATCGTGATGGTCACGCTGGTCGCCTTCGACGGCCTGACCCAGACGCTGCCGATCGTCCTCGGCGCGCTCTACTGGGAGCGCGCCTCGCGGGAGGGTGCGCTGGTCGGGCTTGGTTCGGGCGTCGCCGTCGCCGCGGTGCTCACGTTCGGGGTCCTCACACTCCCCACGGGCGCGCCGAACTTCACGCCGGGCTTCTACGGGCTGATCGTCAACGCCGTGCTGTTCGTCGGCGTGAGCCTCGCGACCGACCCCGTCCCCGCGGAGAACCGCGAGCGACCGCAGGGTTACATCCGCTACGCGATCGACCGGGAGTGGGAGACGGAGTCGACGCCGGCCGACGACTGATTCACGGGCCCGGGTCGGGGCGATCGGTACGGACTCGACGGGGGCACTACCGGGACGGCCGACCGTGTGGCTCAGAGGGATCGTCGGAGAAACTCGTCGTTCCTCGACTGAGAACCGAACGACACCGGTGATGTGTCCGTCTAGGAGGAGTGATCGGCTACGACGATCCCTATCAGTCCTCGCTCTCGTAGGGCTCGCCGACCGACGCGGGCATCCGCGTCTTCCCCCAGATCGTGAGGACGACGATCACGCCGACGTACGGGGCGAGCCCCATGAGCCGACCCGAGACCGCGATGTCGGCCGTCTGGAACTGCACCTGAAGCATGTCGAGGCCGCCGAACAGTAGCGCCGCGGCGGCCGCACCCAGCGGGTTGTAGTTGCCGAAGAGGTAGGCGACGATGGCGATCCAGCCGCGGCCGTCGACCATCGTGTCGCCGGTCCCGATGAAGTTCCCCGCGTGCGCGAGCAACACCGCCCCGCCGAGGCCGGCCATCACGCCCGAGAAGATCACCGTCGCGTACCGGACGCGGTTGACGTTCACGCCCGCGGTGTCGAGCGCCTCCGGGTTGTCGCCGGCGGCCTGGATCCAGTAGCCGTATCTCGTCCGGTAGAGAACCACCCAGGAGACGGCGACGAGGAGGGCGGTGAGCACGACGAACGGCGACTGCCGGAAGAGGATCGGGCCGACGACCGGGAACTCGACGAGGTACGGCAGCGAGTAGTGGGTGACCCTCGTGAGCCCCGGGCTCCGTACCGTCCCCCAGATCAGCGAGGCGGCGAAGGGCGCGAACCCGAGGCCCATGAACCAGACGGCCAGTCCCGCGACGATCTGGTCGGCCCTGTACCGGATGAGGAGCACCGCGTAGCCGGCGGTGAGCGCGACAGAGAACGCGACCGCGGCGACGACCGCCCCCCAGACGTGGAGCTGTGTGGGATCGGTCCCGCCCAGGCCGTAGAGCACGGCCGCGGCGCTGATCGCCCCGAAGATCATGAACCCCTCGAGGCCGATGTTGAACACGCCGCTCTTCTCGGCGTAGAGCCCGCCGATCGCCGCGAGCGCGATCGGCGACGCGGCCAGCAGCGTCCGGTTGACGAAGCCGACGGTGACGATCCGTCCCAGCGGGACGTCGAACAGGACCACGAGAGCGCCACCGAGCGCGACCGCGCCGAGCAGGCCGAGCCCGCCGAGGCGGACGCCCCGCCGGGCGGAGAGCTCCGCCAGGCTCACCGGCGATCACCCCCGAGGCCGGTCCGTTCGGCGATCATCCGGAAGAGTTCGGGGGCGGCGACGAACAGGACGACGAGGCCGACGATCCCGTCGATCAGCTGGACGGGCACCTCGCTATGGATCTGGACGTGCGAGCTCGCGGAGTCGAGCGCGCCGAACAGCAGCGCCGCGGGGACCACTCCCAGAGGGTTGTTCGCGGCGAGCAGGCTGACGGCGATCGCGTCGAAGCCGTACGTGCCCAGCCCGGAGGGATCGATGAAGTAGCCCTGGACCATGATCGCGAACACCGCACCGACCAGCCCGGCGACCATCCCCGAGAGCGTCATCGTCTGGACGATCATCCGTCTCGCGTCGACCCCCGAGTAGGTCGCCGCCCGAAGCTGGTAGCCGCTCGTCATCATGTCGTAGCCGAAGCTCGTCCGGGTCGCGACCACCGAGATAACGACGACGACCGCGAGCGCGAGGCCGAGCCCGACGAGCGAGAAGCTCGGGTACTCGAAGAGGAGTTGGGGGAAGCCGACGTTCTCGGGGAGGTACTCGGTGCGAACCGATCGCGCGTCGTCCGGGCGGAGCGGTCCGTCGACCGCCCAGCCGACGACCCCGATGGCGACGAAGTTCAGCATGATCGTCGTGATGATCTCGTTCGCGCCGTAGTACGCCTTCAGCGCACCGGGAAGCGCCGCGTAGAGCCCGCCGGCGACGGCGGAGGCGACCAGACCCACGAGTATCAACACGACCCCGCCGGCCGTCCCGTCGGGGAGGTACGGCGCGAGCCAGACGATCGAGAGCACGCAGGCGATACCGCCGAAGATCAGCTGTCCCTGCACACCGATGTTGAACACGCCGGCGCGGAACGCGATGGCGACGGCGACGCCCGCGAGGATGAACAGCGTCGTGAACTGCAGCGTCCGCGCGAACGCCCGCTCGCTCCCGAACGAGCCGACGACGAGCTGGGTGGCGAAGCGGGCCGGATCGTAGCCCGCCAGCGCCACGATCGCCAGCCCACAGAGGAGCGCGAGACCGGTCGAGCCCACGGCGATGCCGATCCGCTCGTAGACCGACGCGTCCAGCATGCGGTCGGCGGCCCGGTCGAGCGTCGACCGCAGCCGACCCCCGCTCGGGGGATCGCCGCTCACGGCTCCACCTCGACGTCGGGCTCGCTCCCGGTCGATCCGTCCCCGAGCGTGTGTCCGGCCATCAGGAGGCCGAGCTCCTCCTCGCTCACCGCCTCCGGGTCGACCGTGTCGATGAACTCGCCGTCGTACATGACCGCGATCCGATCCGAGAGCTTCCGGACCTCGTCGAGTTTCGAGGAGACGACGACGACGCCCAGTCCCTCGTCGCGAAGCTCGAGCAGCCGGTCGTGGATGAACTCGATCGAGCCGATGTCGACCCCGCGGGTCGGGTGTGAGGCGACCATCAGCTCGGGGTCGTGGCCGATCTCGCGTCCGACGATGAACTTCTGCTGGTTGCCCCCGGAGAGCGACCTCGCGGCGGCGCCCGTTCCGGAGGTCTGGACGTCGAACTCGTCGACGATCGACTCGGCGTGTTCGGCGACGCTCGGCCAGTGGAGCCAGCCGTCCCGGGCGTAGGGCGTGATCGTCTGGTTGCCGAGCAGCGCGTTACGCACCAGGTCGTAACGCTGGACCAGCCCGTCGGTCTGTCTGTCCTCGGGGACGTACGCGATGCCGGCCTCGATGCGCTCGCGCCGGCTCGTGTCGGTGATCTCTCTCCCCTCGAACCGGATCGTACCGGCGGCGACGGGTCTGATCCCGGTCAGCGCCTCGACCAGCTCCGTCTGACCGTTGCCCTGCACCCCCGCGATGCCGAGGATCTCCCGTTCTCGCACGGTGACGCTCACCCCGCCGACCCGCTCGCGGCCGCGGTCGCCGTCGACGCGGAGCCCCTCGACCTCGAGGACGGGCTCTCCGGGACTGGTCTCCCGGGGCCGCCGGTCGAACAGGACGTCCCTGCCGACCATCATCCGCGCCAGCTCGGACTCGGTCGTCTCCGCCGCGTTCACGGTGCCGATCGCCCGCCCGTCCCGGAGGACGGTGATCCGGTCGGCCGCCGCGAGCACCTCGTCGAGCTTGTGCGAGATGAAGACGATCGACCGACCGGCCCCCCGGAGGTCCTCCAGCAGCCCCATCAGCCCGTCGACTTCCTGCGGGGTGAGCACCGCCGTCGGCTCGTCGAAGACGAGTATCTCCGCGCCCCGGTAGAGGCTCTTCACGATCTCGACGCGCTGGCGCGTCCCGAGGTCGAGCTCCTCGACCGGCGTGTCGAGCCATCGATCGACGTCGAAGCCGTAGCGCGAACAGATCTCCTCGATCCGTTCTCTCGCCGCCGCCTCGTCGACCAGCCCGCTCCGCGTCGGCTCGGTGCCCAGGACGACGTTCTGGAGGACTGTCATCGGCGCCACCAGCTGGAAGTGCTGGTGGATCATGCCGATCCCCGCCGCCATCGCGTCCTGCGGGGAGTCGAAGGTACGGGGCTCGCCGTCGACGACGATCGTCCCCTCGTCCTGGTCGTAGAGCCCGTAGAGGACGCTCATCAGCGTCGTCTTTCCGGAGCCGTTCTCGCCGAGTAGCGCGTGGACCTCCCCCCGTTCGAGGGTGAAGTCGACGGCCTCGTTCGCGACGACGTCGCCGAACGTCTTGGTGATCCCCTCCAGACGCACCGCGGGTCGATCGTCGCTCACGTCCGTCCCTCCGCCGGTGGTGCGGCCAGTGCGTGTCGCGTCATTCGACGGATCTCCGACCGGTCGGTCGCCGTACCGGCAGGCGTTCTGAAGACATGCGGCGGTCGACCCCCTGTCAGCAGCCCGTCGGGCCGCAGGTGAGGTCGATCTCGCCGTCGATGAACGCCTGTCTGGCCGCCTCGATGTTCTCGTCGAGCGAGTCGGGCAGCTCCCCCTCGAACTCCTGGCCGACGACGAAGTCGATCCCCTCGTTCTCGATGCTGAGGTTCTGCTCGCCGGAGACGTCCTCCCAGCTGTCCTCGACGACCGCCTCCGTGACCATGTACGTCGCCTCGTTGAGCGCCTTGATCGCGGAGCCGAGGATGACGTCGGCGTACTGGTCGTCGGCGACCGACTGGTCGCTGTCGACGCCCAGCGCGAACCGGCCGCTGTCCTGGGCGGCGGAGAACGCGCCCGCACCCGCGGCGGCCGCCGCGTGCCAGACGATGTCCGCCCCGTCGTCGAACTGCGAGCTCGCGACCTCCGAGAGCGCCTCCGAGTCCGAGAAGCTCCCGCCGTAGCCGGTGAGCACGTCGACGCCGTCGTCGACCCACTCGACGCCCTCGACGTACGACTGCTCGAACGCGTTGATCAGGTCGATGTCCTCGCCCCCCGCGAAGCCGACGACGCCCTCGTCGGGGTCCGTCTCGCTGTCGCCGTGTTCGATCTCCTCTCGGGTGAGCGTGCCGGCCGCAACGCCCGCGAGGAACGACATCTCGTTGTTCATCTCGATCCAGCCCGAGACGTTCTCCGCGCCCTCGACGTGGTCGTTGATCAGCATCCAGTACTGGTCGGGGTACGCCTCGGAGTGTTCGACCAGTCCCTCGTAGTGCTGGTAGCCGACCATGACGATCAGGTCGAACGAGCCGTCGGCGGCGAGCTCCTCCTGTCTCGCGGCGAACTCTGCGGTCTCGGTCTCCTCGACCCGGGTGATCTCGATGCCGAAGTCGTCCTCGGCCTGTTCGAGCCCCTCGACGGCGTTGTCGTTGAACGCGTTGTCCCCGAAGCCCGCGTCGCTCGAGATGATCGCGACCTGGACGTCCCCCTCCGGGTCGTCGCCGTCGTCCGCGTCGTCCGTGTCGTCCGCGGCGTCGTCCGCCACCTCCCCGTCGGCGTCGGCCGGGTCGTCGTCGGCGTCGGCCGGGTCGTCGTCGCCGTCGTCCCCGATACACCCCACGAGGGTCACGCCGCCGAGCGCGGCCCCCGTCGTCAGTACGGTTCGCCGCGTGGTGACGGCGTCGCGACCTCCCCCCGTTTCCTCCGCAGGTCCGTCGGTACGTGCCATGATTGTGACGTTTCAGACTCCTCGGTCAAGTAGTTTTCGCTGTTTGATACGACGATACCGGCACGGCCTTCGGGCGCCGGTTTCCTCCTCTAGCCACGGGAGGTTTTCGAACGACGGGTCGCCTCTCATCTCGGAGCCCGGTGACGGACGTGATCCTGTCCTTCGGACGCAGAAGCGCCTGCCTCGGCACCACCCGGCCGGCTCCCGTGAGCGCCCGCGGTCGATCCGATCGGCCACAGCTCCGCGTATCAGATCCCGTATCGGTTCCTGTCACCGGACGTCCTCGAAGAGGGTGCCGGAGAATGGGGGCGCGTAGCGCCGTTCGCTATCCCCCGACGCTGACATGCGTTCCGACGAGAACGCACCCCTCTGAGTTCGATATCGCCACCCGCTGCACTATTCATAACAACGTTTACATGAAGCCCCGAGAATGGGCCACCCGGATGACGTGGGATCACGGGTGGTGTGCCGACCGGGGAGGCACCTCGCCTGAGGCGGGTGGCACCGACCGATCGCGAACACGGCGTGACGCGGGAACGGGACCGCCCACGAGGATGGCGCTCTACCGCCAGTCGACGGTTCTCTCGCTCCGGGTGGTCGCCTGCAACGGAGCAGAGCCGTCGTCAGAGACGGAGGAGGACGAGGACGCCGACGGGGAGCGCGTCGGGATGGGCGGCGGGGAGGGGCGATCCGGCCGGGGCGAGGCCTGACCGGCCGTCGTACCGAGGCCGACCGTCTCGCACCCGAGGGAGCGTGACTCAGGCTCCGTCGTCCGGCGTCGCGCCCGCGAGCCTCGCAGCCGCGTCGGCGAGCACCTGCGCCGCCCGAGCGCAGTCCTCCCAGTCGGTCCACTCACGGGGCGAGTGCGAGATCCCGTCCTTCGAGGGGGCGAACAGGAGACCCGCGTCGGTGACCGACGCGACGGCCATCGTGTCGTGACCGCCACCCGAGGGAAGCTCCAGGTGCTCGATCCCGTGCCGGTCCGCCGCGTCGGTGAGTGCGGCGCGACACCGCTCGCTCATCGGGGTCGGCAGGACGGTCCGGTAGCGCGTGAGCGTCGATTCGGTCCCGCGCTCGCGGTCGATGCGCGCGAGGCTCGAACGTGCCTTGTCTACCACCTCGTCCATCACCGCCCGATCGACGTCGCGGACGTCGATCGTGAGACGTACCGACCCGGGAACGACGTTTCTCGCGTTCGGCGCGACCGAGAGCGACCCCACCGTCGCGACCGCGGCCTCGCTCTCGGTCACACTCACCTCGCGGGCGATCCGTTCGACGTCTTCGGCGAACGCGCTCGCGGCGACCAGCGCGTCGGTCCGTTCGTCCATCCGTGTCCCGCCCGCGTGGTTCGCCTCGCCCTCGATCTCGACGACGCAGTTCGTGATCCCCGTGATGGCGCTCACGACCCCGACCGGGACGCCCGCCCGCTCGAGCTGCGTCGCCTGCTCGACGTGGAGTTCGAGCCAGGCGTCCCACTCGCTCGCGTCGACGAGCCCCTCGCCGTGGAACCCGATCCCCTCCAGGTGGTCTCTCAGCGTCGTCCCCGCGTCGTCGGCCAGCGAGAGTGCCTCCGAGACCGATCGCTCGCCCGTGGCGACCGACGAGCCGAGCAGCCCGACGTCGAATCGCTGGCCCTCCTCCTCGGTGAACGAGACGACCTCGATCGGTCGCTCCGGCTCGATCCCAGCGTCCTGCATCGCCCGGACCGCCTCGACCGCAGCGTAGACGCCGAGCGGCCCGTCGAAGATCCCTCCCTCGGGGACCGAATCGAGGTGACTCCCCATCGCGACCGGCGCCCGGTCGGGGTCACAGCCGTCGGGCGCCCACCGCCCCGCGACGTTCCCGACGGCGTCGATACGGACGTCGATGTCGAGCGATTCGAGTATCGCGACGAGTCGTTCTCGTGCCTCCCGGTCCGCGTCGGACCCCAGTAGCACCGTCCGACCGTGGCCCTCTTCGGTCTCGACGCGCCCAAACGAACCGTTCGCCAGCATGTCCTCGCGGAGACGGTCTTCGTCGATCTGCATGGCTACGCCTCACACAGACGGCAGATGGCTGTTGCGGTCGGGGGCGTCCGGAGCCACGGTCGCGAGCGGGTCGAACGTCGTCGTTCGCCTCATCCCCTCCCGGTACGATCTCACATGGACTTACAGCAGCGGCTGGAGCGGCCGCTGGAAGCTCTCGCCTTTGATGTAGTGCTCGTTGTTCCGGACGGGGACGTGCTCGATGTGCTCGGGTAATTCAGCTGGTAGATCGGACCGTCGATCTCCTCCCACGCGACGATGTCACCGTAGCGACTGGCGCTGCGCGTCATGAACTCGAGCGGCTCGCGGACGAACGCGAGGTAGTTCCCGACGACCGGAGGGCCGTCCGGGCCGGACGGCATCTCTTCGTTCGCGGACGACCCTCGCGACTCGCCCACTTAGTGCCGTGTGTCGTCGCCGGACCCGGGGGGTCGACCGTGGCGGACGCTGGCGTTCGGGCCGCTCACGGAAGGGAGGAGGAGAGTTCGACGAGCCTGCTTCGCTCGTCTCGACGCTCCTTTCGGTATTGCGAGGCTTTAAGCGGCTGGGAAATTTCTAGCTGACTATAGTGACACAGTCCATCCGTGAGCACGAGCGCGGTGAGGAACGGGCGGAATCGACAGCGACCACGGAGAACGAGCGGCTGTGCGAGGAGTGCAACACGGGTCGTCTGCTGAAGAGCGAGGATCAGGGCGAGCTCGTCTGTTCGGACTGTGGGCTGATCGTCGAGGAGACGAACATCGACCGTGGCCCGGAGTGGCGGGCGTTCAACCACACCGAACGCCAGAGCAAGTCCCGTGTGGGGGCGCCGATCACCCAGTCGATGCACGACAAGGGGCTCACCACACAGATCGACTGGAAGAACAAGGACGCCTACGGCCGATCGATCTCCGCCGAGAAACGAAGCCAGATGCACCGGTTGCGAAAGTGGCAGGAGCGGATCCGGACGAAGGACGCCGGCGAGCGCAACCTGCAGTTCGCGCTCAGCGAGATCGACCGGATGGCGAGCGCGCTGGGGGTACCGCGCTCGGTTCGCGAGGTGGCGAGCGTCATCTACCGTCGCGCGCTCAAGGAGGACCTCATCCGTGGGCGGTCGATCGAGGGCGTCGCGACCGGCTGTCTCTACGCCGCCTGCCGGAAGGAGGGTATCCCGCGCAGTCTCGAGGAGATCAGCGAGGTCTCGCGCGTCGAGCGAAAGGAGATCGGCCGGACCTACCGGTACATCTCCCAGGAGCTCGGCCTCGAGATGCGCCCGGTCGACCCGAAGGCGTACGTCCCACGGTTCTCCTCGGAGCTCGAACTGAGCGAGGAGGTCCAGTCGAAGGCCAACGAGATCATCTCCGTCTCCACCGAGAAGGGGCTGCTCTCGGGCAAGTCGCCGACGGGGTTCGCCGCCGCGGCGATCTACGCCGCGTCGCTGCTCTGTAACGAGAAGAAGACCCAGCGCGAGGTCGCCGACGTCGCGCAGGTGACCGAGGTCACGATCCGCAACCGGTACCAGGAACAGATCGAGGCGATGGGCATCCGATAGCGACTCGAACCGCCGGAGACTCGCGATGGCCGGACCGAGCACGGTCCCTCTCTCGTACCGGTCGATCCAGATCTCGGAGATATCCCTCTCTATCCACGTCTCGAGAGCTACCGGCCCGATCGCAGTTCCGGGCCCGACGCGACGTCCGGGGCGTCGATACGGGATTCGAGGGTGATCGCGCGTGAGCCGGCAGTATCTCCGGCAGGGAGCCAACTTATCCCCGCGAAGGCTCTGGGTAGGTCCAGTGAGACGCGAGGACCTTCCGAAGTGGCGAACGGTACGTGACGGCGTATCTGTCAGGCGGCGGACGTTCCTCCTCCTGACGGGGGGTGTGGCGGCTGCGACGGCCGGCTGTGCCGACGAGGACGGGGACGGTGACTTCGACCCGATCGACGCGGGTGACCTAGAGGAGTACCGCGAGGACGCTGACGAGGCCGACGAAACGACGGACGACGGCCAGGAGCCGTCGGAGGGCGGGGAGGAGACTCCGGAGACGTCCGAGGGGAGTTCGGACGACACCGGCGACGGGGAGACTGAGCCCCCCGAGGCGGAAACACCCGAGGACTCCGGCGAGGAGGGGACAGAGACGCCCGAATCGGAAACCGAGACGCCCGAGCAGGAAGCCGAAACACCTGAGGAAGAAAACGAGACCCCTGAAGAGGAGACCGAAACGCCGGAAGAGGAGACGGAGACGCCCGACCTGGAGACGGAGACGCCGGAAGAAGAAACCGAGACGCCGGAAGAAGAGGAGACGGAGACTCCGGAGGAAGAACCGGAAACCCCTGAAGAGGAGACCGAGACCCCGGAAGAAGAAACCGAGACGCCGGAAGAGGACACGCCAGGGGAGGGAGGGGACGACGACGGGACGACGGACGACTCGGAGGACGAAAGCGACGCGGACGATGACGGCGACGAGGAAGAGGAGGAAGACGACGGGGAGGGCCAGGGTATCGATCCCGACCACCCGTCGGCGCAGGGGATCGGACAGTCGCCGGTCCGGGGGCCGTCGCCGAGCGCGGCGCAGGCGGTGATCGTCGCGTTCGACGACCCGTCGTGTCCGAACTGCGCGGAGTTCGAGCAGGGGGCCTACCGGGAGCTCCGCTCGCACATGGACGCGGGCGAACTCTCCTACGTCTGGCGCGGGATCCCCTCGACCGCCGAGTGGGCCGAGACCGCGATCCTGGCGCTCTGGGCGACGTACGACCGGAGCGAGTCGGCGTTCTGGGAGCTGAAGAGTCACCTCTTCTCCCGGCAGGGTTCGCTGTCCGAGGGGAGCGTCCTCGACGAGGTCGTCTCGTTCCTGGATGGGACGGGTGTCGACGCCGAGGCGGTCCGATCCGACGTCGAGAACGGGGCCCATAGCGGGCGCATCTCGACTGACGTCGGTGCGGCGATCGACGCCGGTGTACCGGGAACGCCGGTGTTTCACCTCTTCCGGGACGGCGACCACCGAACCGAGGTCGTGGGCAACCAGAACTACGGGGTGTTCTCGAACGCGCTGGAGCTGTAGCGGGGCGCGGTAGTGCGGCACCCAACGGATCGGATCGGCGTCACGCTCGAGCGCTCTCCGGGGAGTCACGGCGAGCGGCCGCCGGGGCCCGAACCGTTCGAGCGGCTCTCGGGGTGTCGCCCACTCGCTCGACGGGAGCCGGGTCGCGTTCGTCGTGACGGAGGCCGCGTCCCGTGGGAGGACGAGGGCGCTTTCCGGGCGATCTCCGGCCTCCACGAGGGAGATTCCCGCGAGTAACCGGTCGGAGGACTCCATCCGACTCCGAACCCGATCACCGCCGACTCAGCGCACGCATCACGAGCTGTAACACGTGCACGAAGATCCCTGCGACGGCGATGTAGACGCCGATCGTCTGGAGCGTGACCGAGGCCTTCCGGTGATCCCGTACCCGCCAGATCTCCCACCCCAACCGGAGCAGGAACCCGAGGAGGACGAGTCCGAAGCCGACGACCAGCAGGAGCGGCAGAACGAACGATCCGATCGCGATGGCCACGACCCCACCGACGAACGCGACGGTGGCGGCGGCTCCCCACCCCTCGAACGTCTTCGGGCGGGCGTAGACGTACGCCCCGATCACGGCCGTGAGTGTCGTGACGACGAGCGCCGTCACGACGAGGACCGGAAGCTGTCCCTCGCGGGGGACGAACGAGAGGACGCCCGCTCCGAAGGTCCCGAACGCGAGTTGCAGGAGGACCACACCGACGAGCGCGACGCCCGTCGATCCGCGTTTCACACCGCGTTCGGCGAGGACGTGACCACCAGTGATCGCCACGCCGTAGAGCACGACCCCGACGATCGGGACCGAGAAGAGGGAGTCGTTGACGGCGGAGAGGGGCGTCACGACCAGGACGTACATCAGGGAGACGTTGATCCCCAGCAGCACGCTCGCCCCGCCGACTACCCGAACGTCGCGACCCGAGAGCCCGAACCCTCGCTCCGTCTCGTGCGTGGCGTCGAACGAACCCATCGTGCGTTCGTCGGTCGCTCGCGTGCAAAAGGGGGCGCGGGAACCGGCGAACGTTGGCCGTCGTCCCGTCGTACGACCCGACGACTCCCCGGGCGGGCTCGACGCTCGACCCGTGGCTCCCTCAGTCGAGCGGAACGATCTCGTCGCCGGGACGGATCGTCCCCCCTTCGACGATGTCGGCGCGGAGCCCGCCGCGGTGGACCAACGCGCTCAACACGCCGTCAGCGGTGAGCCGCTGGAGGTGATCACACGGCTCGCAGAGGCGGTTCCCCCGACAGACCACGTCGCCGACCCGGAACCGGCTCCCGACCAGGTGATCGAGCGCCGCGTCGCGGGTCTCGACGTTCCGGCGGTGCTCACCGGGGGCGAGTTCGATGCCCGTCTCGCGCTCGACCGCCTCGATCGCCTCCCGTTCGATCAGCGTGAGGTCGTAGCCGGTCGGACGCTCTTCCTCCGACCCCCAGTCGACGAACGTCCCCGTCTCGATCGCACCGTCGTATCGGTCGCCGCGGAGCCCGCTCCCCGCGACCGCCTCGACGTCGGTCCGCTCGCGCATCTCGGCCCCCGCGTCCGGGGCGATGAAGACCCGTTCGACCGTGCCGGTGCCGTCCATACGACCACTCTCGGGGGCGCGCGTAAGAACCTACGTGTTTACAGGGAGCGTTCTACGTTCCTACACGGAGCGTTCGCCGATCGACTCGACGGCTGGATCGCTCGCCCCGTTCTCGACGACGTGGCGGTCGGGTAGCTCCGGGACGGGCTCACGGCCGACGGTGAAGAACCGCTCGGTGCGCGTCAGCTCCTCGGTGGCCGGACTGGGCTTCTTGATCCGCTCGTACGCGACGGAGACGCCCTCCGGTTCGGGGGCGATACGCACCGAGGCGAGCTGGTACGACGGGTGAAAGACCGGGGGCAGGATGCCCGTGATGCCGTCCCGTCTGTGGAGGCGTTTGAGCCACGTCCCGGTGTTGACGAGCAGTCCGCCGTCGACCTCCTGAACCGACGGTCTGTGGGTGTGACCGTAACAGAAGATCGTCGTCTCGCCGTCGGCGAACACCTCGCGGGCGGCCTCCTCATACGGCGCTTCGGGGTCGACCGTGAGGTCGGTCTCGAACACCCCGAAGCGGTCGATCGTCCGTCGGATGTCCCGCCTGATGAAGTAGAGGGGGATGCCGACGAGCACCAGCAGGCCGGCGACGGCGACGTTGAGCGCGAGGAAGAACCAGGCCGCCGTCCCTGCCCTGCCGAACTGTCCGAGGAACGCCGTCGTTCGATCGACGGGCGCCGACCAGAGACCGACCAGGTCCAGCCCCGCGAGCAGGGCGAGGACGACACTGACGTTGAACAGGAGGAGAAACGGGACCATCGAGTAGCGAAGCAGCGGGTTCATCTCCCGGTAGAAGTACTTCGAGAGCAGCCAGATCGGCATCCGTTCGGTCGGCGTCACCGCCTGGACGTCCTTCAACCAGTTGTACCGCCCCCGGTCGGAGAGTTGGCCCGCTCTGCTGGTGACGAGCGTGTTGTAGTAGTAGCCGAGCGGCGTCGCGTAGGGGTTTCCCCACTCCTCGATCCGGTTGTTCGGGTCCTGCTGGTGGCCGTGTTCGAAGTGGATCGCCTGTTCGCCGACCGGCCGGCCGATCGACTGCTCCTGGACCAGCTCGACGTTGTACGCGGCGAAGCGCTCGACGTACTCGTCGTAGGCGGCGAGCTCGTGGTCGTGGTTGCCCGGCAACAGCGTGATACGAACGTTCTCGCCGGTCCGCTCGAACTGCTCGAACAGTTCTGGGTAGGTCCCCTCCAGCACGTCGAACTTCTCGATCCCCTCGACGCTCGTGAACTCCCAGAGCCCGAACGCGTCGCCGTTGATGACCAGCTCGGCGTCCTCGTCGGTCGTCTCGAGCCGCCGGAGGAACGCGAGCAGCTCGTCGAGGAACTCGACCTCCTCTAACTGCTCGTCGCCGCCGATGTGGAGGTCGCTGATCACGTAGTAGACCCGTTCGTCCGTGTCCGCAGTCATCACTCTCACACCACACGCCCCCGAAAAAAGGGTTGCCCTCCGTCGCGGCGACGACCCGGAGTCGATCGCCCGACGGGTCGAACGCACACCCGCTTCGTGGGCGTCCCGGCGGCCGTCCTCACGGCGGAGATGCTGTCCCGTTCTCGCAGTGCTGTCCTCTCTCCGTCCGATCAGTTTCCGGAACTGATCTCTCTCCCGAGACGTGTTCGAACGGTGGAGTCCGGCGGAGACGGGAAACCGAAGTCGCGGCACGAACCGGGGTCAAGTGATCGGAAACGACGGACTGGGTGGTCCGTACGGTGGATCGAATCGACGACCGATCACCCCGAGGGGGGAAGGACTAATACCTGGTGGAAGAGTGTCGTATTACATGTTATCTTCCAGTAATACTAGACGGATCGGGTTCGTGGACCGGCTGAAGACCGGCTGGACGCTCTCGAAGGACAGTTTCGGCGTCATTCGAAACCACCCTCGTCTGCTGGCGTTCCCGCTGCTCGCCGGCCTGTTCAGCGCGTTCTTCTTCGTCCTCTTCCTGTTTCCGCTGCTCGTCGCGAACCTGTTCGGGAGCGGGATCGAGTACCTCGTGCTCTTCGTCCTCTACTTCGTGACGACCTTCTTCAGCACGTACTTCTCGGCCGCGCTGGTCTACGGCGCGAACGACGCCTTCCACGGGAGGGAGCCCGGGGTGCTCGAGTGTCTCCGGGCGGTGCGGGGACGGATCGTCCCGATCGCGACCTGGGCGGCGATCGCGGCGACGGTGAGCGTCCTCCTCAAGGCCCTCGAGGAGTCGGACAACCCGGTGGCGGCACTCCTCCGGTCTGTCTTCTCGGTCGGCTGGTCGATCATGACGTTCTTCGTCGTCCCGGTGATCGTCTTCGAGGAGGTCTCGGTCACCTCGATGTTCACGCGGAGCGCGACGACCTTTCGGGAGACGTGGGGCGAGACGATCGGTGCCGGCTTCGGCATCACGCTGGTCGTGACGCTGATCGGCATCGCGCTCGTCGCGCTCGCACTCGCCGTCTCGGCTCCCGTCGCGGCCGTCTTCGCCGGACCCGGGATCGCCCTCGCGGCCGTCCTCGTCCTCGGCGCGGTCGTCACCGCCTACGTCCTCGGGCAGACGATCTGGGGGATCGCGAAGACGGCGCTCTACGTCTACGCGGTCGAGGGGATCGCTCCGAGCGAGTTCGAGAACTTCGACTTCGAGACGCTCGGCGGGCGGACCGAGCGACCGGCCTCGCCCGGGACGGTACGGACGCCGGGGACGGTGGTCGAGGACTGATAGGGATCATCGTAGAAGTTCATACTCTCTCGAACGCGAATCGAGGGACGTCGGTGGCGTGTAAGCCTGGGAGATCCGGTCGGCTACGATGATCCCTATGAGTCGGTTCCGTCCCTGTCGGCGACGCCTCCGCGGGAACGGTCGGGGCGGAGCAGCCCGTCGGACTAGAGCAGCTCGTCGCGTCGGTCGAGCATCTCGCTCGCGGTGAGGATGTCGAGTTCGGAGTCCTCGAGGAAGTCGAGGAGGTCCTCGAACTCCTCCTCGTCGAGGTCGCCGTCGTCGCCCACTTCGTCGAGACTGAGCACGAGCAGCTGGTTGTGCCGTTCGGCGAGCCCGGTGAACTGTTCGACCGGTCCGAAGTCCGCGGCGTTGATCCGCGAGAGCATGTGCGGATCGGCTGGTGGCGCGGCGTTCAGCGAGCCGCCGAACGTGATCGAGCAGTCGTGGACCTCGCGGACGACCTCGAGCGCCTCCGCATCGATGCGGTTGTACGGCGCGATGAACGTCCGCGAACCCTCCTCGAACCCGCGGCCCTCGAGGTAGGACTGATCGCCCTCGATCACCTGCCGCTTCTCCTCGGACTCCATCTCCGGGAGCGCGTCGTTTCGCAGGGGGAACGAGGCCATGTCCCAGCCCGCGTCGCGCATCTCGCGCATCTGGTCGATCGAGAGCCGCCCCCCGACGTTCACCGTGGGCGGGACGATCCCGATCACACCCTGCAAATCACGGTCCTGCATGACGTCGAACAGCGTCGTGTAGTGGGACTCGAACCCGCCGTTGAACGTGAACATCACCTGACCGCGGTCGGCGGCCGGCGTGCTCCGGAGGTCGTCGACGAGGAACCGGACGGTCTCGTCCATCTCCTCGGGCTCGTCGACGTCGTTCTCGTCGTCGGTTTCCTCCGCGTCGTCTTCGACGATGTCGTCGGTGTCGACCTCGTCGTCGACCTCCTCGTCGTCGTCGCCACCGTCGGCTGCGTCGACCCAGATCCGCATCTCCTCTATGCTCCCGAAGTCGGGCTCGCCGCGGTCCTGCGTGTAGCCGACGTCCATGCGCATCCAGCCGTCGAGCTCCCGTGGGATACGTCGGCGGGTGATCACGCTGTCGCTCTGGAACGGGGCGAGAATCTCGACGTTCACGTGTCCGCCCATCGGCTCCTCCAGGCTGACCGCGAACGAGACGTGCTGGTCGGCGGCGTCGAACTCGTCGAACGCCCGGAAGACCCCCGCTCGTTCCCCCTCGCCGCGGACGAGCGCGGCCGTCTCGCCGACGAGTGCCGCCTCCTCGTCGCCGTCGACCACCCCGTCGCCGGTCATGGCGATCCAGGACTCGAGGTCCTCGCTGAAGTCGGAGACGAGCGTCCCGTGACCGATCGCCGGCGGGGTGACGTCCTCCGGTTCCTCCGGCGTCTCCTCGTCGTCGTCGGGATCGTCGTCGCCGGTGTCGTCGGGATCGTCGTCGCCGGTGTCGTCGGGATCGTCGTCGTCGGTGTCGTCGGGATCGTCGCCGTTCCCGTCCGAACAGCCGGCGAGACCGACCGAGGCAGCACCGATCGCGCCGAGGAACGTCCGTCGGGAGGGCAGTCGTCTCATAGCTCTCTCGTGGGGGCCGACCTACTTTTACCCTACGTTTTTGTATGTAGACTATCCTTTGGCGTGCGTGATCGGTGCGCAGTCCGGATCCGGATCGCGTACGGTACTCGTGGGCTTCTGCCCTCCGTTCGTACGCGTTAGGAGAGAGATTCGGGAACTGTCCGGTTCACCATCCGCTGGCGTCTGTCCGTCGAGTGACTGATGCGGTCGTTACGTGTCGTAGTAGTGTGAAAACTGTACAATAATCCCGCTGACGCTCGCCCGACTGCCCACCCACGTGTTCTAGGACCGCTCGACCCGTTTCTTCGACGTGTGAGACCACTTTTCGATGGGGTTTCGGTCGGCGTAGTCGGGCCGAACGTTCACCACCAAACCGAGAGAGTGCAGTCAGATAGCCGTAGCCACCGACGAGAAATACCGTCTCTGAGAGATCGTATTTCTCGGGGCGTCAATGCGGGACGTGGCGGCTGGGTCGGTGGCTCCTCGCCCGACGACTGCGACGTTAGGGATCGACCGAAAGGCGGGTAATATTGTAATTTTTGTGCAAAGTCTGTCGCCGTCAATCGTGACAGCAGTCTAATCGATCTCGACCCGTGACGGCGAAACCGCCCTCGGAAACCGAAGGTTTCCGATGGCTGTACGAGAGCCAAGCTCTCGTGGACGTCGCCCGTACAGAGGAGGGGTTCACGCTCGTGGAGGGCGACGAGATCGAGAGGATCGGCACCCTCCGAGACGACATCCTCACCGTGAGGGGCGACCGACCAGCACGAGACGGTCGTAGTCGAGCCGCGATGGTTCTCCCCGAGGTGACGACCGACGAGGGCCACCGCCGACCCGTGAGCGGCGGGCCTCGGACCGGACCTGCTCGGTCCAAACGGTGAAGCCTGCCGGCATCCATCGGGGTTCCATGGTAGACAGCGCGCATCTCGACCGACTGGACGCGTTTCTCGACGAACGCGACCTCGAGGCGATCTGGCTCGCGAGATCGAACTCCTTCGCCTGGCTGACCCGCGGGTGCAACGTCGTCGACGTCGGCTCCGATGTCGGCGTCGCGGCCGCCGGCTACGACGGGAGTTCTCTCGAAGTCGTCACGGCCACCAACGAACGCGAGCGCTTCCGGGAGGAGGAGCTTCCAGACGACGTGACGGTCGACGCCTTCGACTGGTGGGAGGGTTCGCTGGCCGAGGCCGTCGCCGAACGCTCGCCGGCGCCGGCGGGGGCGGACTTCGAGGTCCCAGGGCTCCGACGGGTCGACGTCTCGTCGCTCCGACGGCCGCTGACGGCGGCCGACGTCGAACTCGCGCGGGAGGTGTTCGACGCGATCCGGGACGCCTACGACGAACTCGGCCACCCAGAAGAGTGGCGAAACCACCACCAGGGGGGCGCAGCGGGCTTCGCCATGCGCGAGTGGATCGCCGCCCCCGACAGCGACACGACTGTGCGGCTGCCGATGACGTTCGCCTGGAACCCGACGCTCCCCGGTGCGAAGAGCGAGGAGACGGCGCTCGTGACCGAAGACGGGTACGAGGTCCTCACGACGACGGGCGAGTGGCCCACCTCGCGGTTCGAGGCCGTCAGCTTCGACGCGGAGATCCCGCTGAGCGACGTTTTAGTCCGATGACGGGGACCCACTCGACCGGAGGGGATCCCGACGGGAGCGACCCGGTTCGTGGCCTGGTCGTCGCCGACGATCTGACGGGGGCGACCGACACCGGTCACCAGTTCGCGGCCAGGGGGTTCGAGACCACCGTCAGGGTGACCGACGACGACGGCGTCGATTGTTCCGACGTGGTGGTTCACAACACGGACTCCCGGTACCGTAGCGAGGAAACCGCAGCGGACCGCGTCTCGACGGCGATCGACGCTCACCCCGACGCCGTCGTCTACAAGAAGGTCGACTCGACGCTCCGGGGAAACCTCGTCGCCGAGATCGGTGCCGCGGCAGAGGCGACGGATGCGGATCTCGTCCTCGTCGCGCCGGCGTTCCCCGCCACGGGTCGCGTGACCGTCGGTGGGGTCCACGTCGTCGAGGGACGGCCGGTCGCGGAGACGGCGGCCGGACGCGATCCCGACAGCCCGGTCGCCGACTCGCACGTCCCCACCCTCCTGAGCGATCTCGGGTATCCCGTCGACCACCTCCCACTCACCACCGTCGAACGGGGAGCCGACGGCGTGAGAGACCACCTCACGTCGCTGCTGGAGGCCGGTACGGGAGGCGACGACCCCACGGTCGTCGTCTGCGACGCGGCCAGGGACGGCCACCTCGAGACGCTCGCGGCGGCGGCATCCCGTCCCGACCTCACCGTACTGTACGTCGGAAGCGGCGGTCTCGCGCGGTACGTTCGGTTCGAGCCCGCGACCGCGGGAGGGGTCCTCGGCGTCGTCGGGAGCGCCAGTCCCCGGACGTTCGACCAGCTCGGGGCGCTGGACGAGGGGTGGGTGGTCGTCGTCAACACCGACCTCTCGGTCCGCGACCCGGGATCGGCCGCCCGCGAGGCGGCCGACCGGGCGGCCGACGCGATGGGTCGACACGGCGTGGCGGTGCTCACGGCCGCGACCTCAGCGACGGACGTGGAGGCGACGCTTGCGGCCGGCTCTAATGCGGGGCTGACCGAAGCCGAGACGCGAAATCGGATCTCCACCGTACTCGCTCGGAGTGCGAAAACGGTCGCCGATAGAGGTGAGATCGGCGGGCTGTTCGCGACCGGCGGTGCGGTGGCGACGCGGCTGCTCGAATCGCTGGGCGCTACCGGCGTCAGTCTCACGGGACGGGAGATCACGAGCGGCGTCCCGGTCTCACGGATCGCGGACGGACCGGCCGCCGGGACGCCGTTCGTCACCAAGGCGGGCGCGTTCGGCGACGAGCGGACAATCTATATGGCGCTGCTGTCGTTATCTCGGCACGATGGATAACACTGCGCCGCTGGTCGGTATCACGATGGGCGACCCCGCCGGTATCGGTCCGGAGGTGATCGTCGGCGCGTATCCGAGACTCGTCGAGGTCGCGAAGGTCGTCGTTATCGGCGACGGCTCGGTGATGCGTGCGGCGGTCGACGCCCGCGAGTCGCCGCTCGCGATCCGTGCGGTCGAGACGGTCGAGTCCGTCCGCAGCGACCCAGACTCGATCGACGTCCTCGACCTGGCGAACGTCGACGACCTCGGGTACGGCGTCGTCGACCGGGCCTACGGCGCCGCGAGCCTCGCGTACGTCGAGCGGGCGATCGAACTCGCGCAGGCGGGCGCGATCGACGCGATCACGACGGCGCCGATCAACAAGCAGTCGACGAAGCTCGCGGGGAGCACGCACGCCGGGCACACCGGGATGCTCGCGGAGTATACCGGGACGGAGAACTACTCGATGATGCTGATCGAGGGCGATCTCCGCGTCACCCACGTGAGCACGCACGTCCCGCTCCGGGAGGCGTGTGACCTCGTCACGACCGAACGCGTCTACGAGACGATCGCCGTCACGGAGGAGGCGCTCTCCGGGCTCGGGATCGACGAGCCGACGATCGCCGTCGCCGGGCTCAACCCCCACGCCAGCGACGGCGGCTTGCTCGGTGCCGAGGACGCCGCCGAGATCGAGCCCGCGGTCGAGCGAGCGCGGGCGGCGGGGATCGACGCGTTCGGTCCCGAGTCGCCCGACACGGTCTACGTGAGCGCGGCCGGCGGGGCGGCCGACTGCGTCGTCTCGATGTACCACGACCAGGGGCACATCCCGATCAAGATGCTCGGCTTCTCCGACGGCGCCGAGGTCAGCGGCGTCAACATGACGATCGGGCTGCCGATCGTCAGGACCAGCGTCGACCACGGGACGGCGTTCGACATCGCCGGGGAGGGGATCGCCTCGCCGACGAGCATGATCGACGCCGTCGAACTCGCCGCGCGGGTCGCGGGCAACCGGGAGTGAGTTCTGTCGGCGGCTCACCGGAAGGGGTTTCCACCACCCGGGCGACCGTAGGGCATGGTTCCGAACGACCCGGACGAGGCGGCGGTCATGGCGGGCTCGTACTGGGAGGAGCTCAGAGAGGACGTCGTCGCGACGCTCGAGGAGTACCAGGAGGCAGGCTACGAGGCGACGCTGTTCCACCCCGGGGTGACGACCGTCCTCGCCTCGGAGTACGGCGACGACCTCCCCGGCCTCGCGGTCCTCCTCCCACAGGGCGAGGTCGAGGAGGTCGAGTCGCTGATCGACCCGGGCGGGTTCGACGGAGCGGAGATCTACGCCTCCCGGGTCGGGAGCCTCGTCCTCCTGGGGCTGTTCTTCTCGATCGAGGAGCCCGCACGGGTGATCGGGTTCCAGTCGTACTACCTCCCGAACGAGGCCGAGGGGATGCTCGAGGAGGCGAGGGAGGCGGGCCACCTCTCGGTCCTGCTCCACTCGCAGTACGACGACGAGGTCCTCATCGAGTGCGCCGACCCCGATCTCTTCGTCCCCGAGGCGCTCAGGTGAGTCGGTCGTCGGCGGGGACCGACCGCCAGCGTCCCTCCTCGGCCGACTCGTAGACCGCCTCGATCGTTCGCACGTCCCGAAGCCCGTGTCGGCCGTCGGGGGTAGGCTCCGTCCCGCTCTGCAGACTGTGGCCGAAGTAGTCGAACTCCTCTTCCATCTGGTCGACCTGCTCGAACGTGATCCGGTCGACGGTTGCACCCCGACGTAGCACCACCTCGCGGTCGTCCCACGGGAAGAAGACCGGTTCGAGCGTGACCTCGCCCTCGGAGCCGAGCACCTTGAGATAGCTCGTACCGTAGGCGTTGTGGCTCGCCGAGTAGATCGCCGAGACGTCGCCGGTGAAGGCGATCTGGAACGTGACGTGCTCGTCGACCTCGGAGAAGGCGTCGTGAACGGAGACGGTCCTCCCCTGGACCGAGACCGGCTCCGCGTCGAGCAGGAACCGGGTCGTGTTGAGGGGGTAGATGCCGATGTCGATCAGCGAACAGCCGCCCGAGAGCTCCGGGTCGAGGCGCCACTGGTCCGGATCGGGGATCAGATCGAGCAGCGAGTCCGACATGTGCCCCTGGACGAGGATCGGGTCGCCGACGAAACCGTCTCGGATCAGCTCTCGCGCACGGCGGACGGCGGGTTCGGTCTGCATCCGGTAGGCGACCATCAGCGTTACACCTCGATCCTCACAGACCTCGACCATTCGAGTGGCACGCTCGACCGACGCCTCCATCGGTTTCTCGCAGAGGACGTCCTTACCGAGTTCTGCCGCCGTCTCGACGTACTCGAGGTGGGTCGCGTTCGGGGTACAGATGTAGACGGCGTCGTAGCCGTCGGCAGCGACGCCGTCGTGGTACTCCTCGTAGGTGATCGCGTGCTCGGCCGTCGGCGTCTCATCTCTCACCCGCTCGGCCTTCTCTCGCGAGCTACTGACGACGACGCTCGTCTCGCAGAACTCGCCCGCCTCGACGGCCGGGATCGCCTCGTCACGAACCCACCAGCCGAGGCCGACCATGGCGAGTCGGACGGGCTCGCCGGGATCGTTCGTCTGCCAGTCCCGGTCGGCGAACGAGGAGAACGGATCGGGTGCGGACATACGTCTCTTCCTGTCGCTCGAACCGTGTTAATCCTGTCGTGCGCCGTTCGATCCGACTCTCGCGGGCTCGAACCGTGCGGGGAGAACCGATCGAGCGCTGGCGGTCAGTCCCGCGTGACGATCTCGATCTCGTGGCCGTCCTGGTCCTTCGTGAAAGCGTAGCGGTCACCACACGACTCCGGATCGCGGTAGTCCTCCGCGTCCCGCGTCATGAGGTCGTCCCACGCCTCGTCGAGGTCGTCGGTGCGAACGGCCAGGTGCCCCCAGGCGTCGCCCATCTCGTAGGAGCGGCCGTCGTAGTTGTAGGTGAGTTCGACGGTCATCTCCTCCTCTGCCGCACCGACGGGTGCCATGAAGTAGTTCGCGAACGAATCGGCCTCCCAGCGCTTTCCCGTGTAGGCGTAGCCGAGCTTCCGGGTCCACCACGCGAGCGCCTCGTCGGCGTCCTCGACGCGGATCATCGTGTGATCGAGGCTCCAGAGCGCGCCCTGATCGCGCTTGACGATCTCGATCTCGTGGCCGTCCGGGTCCCTCACGAACGCGTAGCGCCCACCGCAGGACTCCGGATCGCGGTAGTCCTCGACGCCCTCATCCATCAGCTCTTCGTACCGCTCTTCCAGTTCTCCCTCGGGCACCCGTACCGCGATGTGTCCCCAGGCGTCTCCCATCTCGTACGAACGGCCGTCGTGGTTATACGTGAGCTCGAGTTTCGCGCCGTCCTCGTGCATGTCCTCGGGACCGAGGAAGACGTTGGTGAAGGTATCTGCCTCCCATCGGCCCTTCTCCTCGTAGTCGAGGTGGGTCTGGTACCACTCAAGGGACTCGTCTAAGTCCTCGACCCGAATCATCACGTGATCTAACGTGTCCATACCGGTGGCTGTGACACTTGAGGGTAAAAGCGTATCGGATTCCGGAGTCCCGTGACCCGTCGACCGCACCACGACGCTCCGTCGAGGTGTCGAACCGTCGAACGCCGTCCTCGGGCCCCCGAGAAACCATCACAGGATGTTGAAGAACACGACGAGGAGGACGACGACCAGGCCGATCGCGAGGCCGACCCTCACGCCGAGGAACAGCCGGTGGTGATAGCGACAGACGTAGTGCTTCGCGACCGGTTCCTCCGGGTCGTCGCCACGGACGTTCCGCGGGACGATCCCCGGACGGTCACAGCCGGATATCTGGCACTCGGTCTCCTCGATATCGCTCACTCCGAGGAGATCGAACTCCGGGTCGCCGTCGTCCGGGTGGCTCACGGATGGGGGTTACCGCCGAGCGGATAAAAACGCTTTCGCGACCGTTCACCGTTCGACGCGTCGGCCTCGCGGGGTACAGCTACAGAACACCTACCACCGCTCTGGCGGAGGGCGCAGTATATGCTGGAGTGAGTGAATAGTAGCGCATGGAGATCACGGACGTCGAGACGTACACGCTCAGGCTCCCGATCGGTCGAACCGTCGGCGACTCACGCCTCTCGATCACCGACGTCTACTGGGTCGTCGTCGAACTCACCACCGACGACGGCTCCGTCGGCACCGGCTGGATGGGATCGCTCGGCTACGGTCCGGACCTGCTCGAACGGTTCGTCGACTCCCAGTTCGCCGACCTCCTCGTCGGTCGGGACCCCTGGCACACCGAGGCGATTCGGGCGGACCTCAGGCTTCGGACGATCTACTACGGCGAACTCGGACTCTCCGCGTGGCCGCGTTCTGCGATCGACGTCGCCCTGTGGGACCTCAAGGCACAGGCGGCGGGACGACCGCTCTACGAGTTCACCGGCGGCTCCGACCCGCGCGTGCGTGCGTACGCTTCGAACATGGACGCCCACCACGACCTAGAAACCCTCCGCGAGCTCCTCGAGTCGCAGGTCGAGGCGGGGTTCACCGCCTTCAAGACCAAAGTGGGCAACAGGCCGCTCGTGGAGGAGGTCGACCGGCTCGAAACCGTCCGGGAGGCTATCGGGCCGGACGCCGACCTGTTCGTCGACGCGAACCAAGCGTGGACCGTCGACGAGACGATCACCGCCGTCGAACGGCTCGACTCGTTCGACCTCGCCTGGGTCGAAGAGCCGATATCGGAGTTCGACGTCGACGGCCACCGCCGTGTCGCCGAGGCCATTCGGCCGCCGCTCGCCACCGGGGAGATGTTCTACCGACCCGAACGGTTCGACTCTCTCATCGAGAACGGCGGTCTCGGCGTCGTCCAGCCCGACCTCGTCCGGGGCGGTGGCGTCACCGGCCAACTCGACGTCGCACGGCGGGCGGCGTCCTCACACCTCCCGTTCGCCCCGCACTTCTACTACGCGATCAGCGCCCACCTGGTGAGCGCCGTCCCGACCGGCTGGATCGTCGAGTACATCCCGGAGTACGACGTTGCCCCGGTGCTTGAGACCCCGCCGACGGTCGCCGACGGCTACGTCGAACTCCCCGACGCGCCGGGTCACGGCTACGCGGTCGACCCAGACGCACGTGAGGAGTTCGAGGTCTCGTTCGACTGAGTGTCCGAAACGACACGCGCTCGAACCGTCTCAGAAGACCTGCCAGCCCCCGTCTACGTCGAGCAGCGCGCCGGTGACGTACTCGGCGTCGTCGCTCGCGAGGAAAACGACAGGCCCAGCCACGTCCTCTGGCACGCCGGCTCTCCCGAGCGGGGGTTGCTTGACGAGTTCCTCGTTCTCGAGCGCGTCGACCGCCCCCTGTGACCACCCCTCCATGATCTCCGTCGCGATCACGCCCGGCGCGACCGCGTTGACGCGGATGCCGTGCTCCGCGAGTTCGAGCGCCGCACCCCGGGTGATCATCCTGACGGCACCCTTCGTCGAGTCGTAGTGGACCTGCCCAGGCTGGGCGACGTTCGAGCTGATCGACGCCGTGTTGACGATCGATCCCGGCTCTCCCCTCTCTATCATGTCGTTGGCCGCCGTCTGCGTCCCGAAGTAGACCCCTCTGGCGTTCACCGCGTGGAGCCGATCGAACTGCTCCCGCGTGACCTCCCGGAACGGCGCTCCGACGTAGATTCCGGCGTTGTTGATCATCACGTCGACGCCACCGAACTCGCTGGCGGCCTCGACGACGGTACCCAGATCGTCGGGATCGCTCGCGTCCGTCTCGACGAACGTCGCCGTTCCCCCTGAATCCTCGATCGCCTCGTGGGTCGGCGCCTCCTCGCCGGGGTCTTTCGTCCCCGCTCGCAGGTCGGCGTTGATCACGGTCGCGCCGGCGTCGCCGAACCGCCGGGCGATCGCTCGACCGATCCCGGAGCTCCCACCGGTCACGACGACGACCTCGTCGGTGAAATCGTACGCTGTCGAACCCATTCCGGGGGTATCGTCGTCGGGTCTAATAACAGTACTGTCGGGGACGACGGTCGGTCGCCGTCTCAGTCGCTCTCGGCGGTGGATTCCGGTTCGGCGGAGCTGAATCCCGATTCGAGCTTGCTCCCCGTCCCGTCGGTGAGCTCGTCGTCGTAGAGGATACAGCGGGCCACCTGCTCGTCCCCCACGTCGTACATCCTCGGCTCGCCCTGCTCGCACTCGGGCATCGCCTCCGGACAACGGGGGGCGAACCGACAGCCGGGAGGGAGGTTGACCGGATCCGGCACCTCCCCCTCGATCTCGATCGCCGTTCGGTGGGTGTCCGGGTCGATGATCGGCGTCGAGGAGACCAGCGCCTTCGTGTACGGGTGTTTCGGATCGTTTATCACCTCCCTCGCGGGACCCTCCTCGACCACCCGACCCAGATACATGATCACGAGGCGGTCACAGGTGTGTTTCAGCAACGAGAGGTCGTGACTGACGTACATGATCGAGAGCCCGAGCTCGTCCTGGAGCCGCTGTAACAGGCCGAGAACGCTCGCCCTGACGCTCACGTCGAGCATACTGACCGGCTCGTCGGCGACCAGGAACGACGGGTCGAGCACGATCGCCCGCGCGATGCCGACGCGCTGTCGTTCGCCGCCGGAGAGCTCGGAGGGGTACTCGTTCGCGTACGCCTCCGCCGGACGGAGCCCCGCCATCTCGATGCACTCCATCACCTTCGCCTCCCGCTCCTCCGCCGAGCCGATCCCGTGGATGTCGAGGGGCTCTTTGACCCAGTTGTAGACGGTAAAGCGCGGGTTGAGCGACTTGTACGGGTCCTGGTGGATCACCTGCGCCTCGGTCCGAAAGTTCATCCCCTCGATCTCAGTCGTGTCGGTGATGTCGTAGCCGTCGAAGTGGATGCTCCCGCCGTCGGGATCGTAGAGCTTGAGCAGGGTCTTTCCGAGCGTCGTCTTGCCACAGCCGCTCTCACCGGCGACCCCGACGGCCTCGCCCTTCCCGATCGTGAGGTCGACGCCGTCGACGGCCTTGACGAGCTTCGGCTCGCCCCAGCCGAACAGCCGGGTGAACAGGTCGTCGTCCGCCATGAAGTGCTTTTTCAGCCCCTTCGCCTCGATCATCGCGTTCGGATCAGTCATCGCTTTCCACCACCACGCCGCTCGCGTCGTCGCTCGCCATCGCCAGCCAGGTCTCGCTGTCGGCCGCCTCCTCGCGGAGCTGTTCCGCCTCGTCGGCCCGGTGGCACTCGACGATGTGGCCGTCGTCGAACTCCTGGGGTTCGGGGTCGACGTCCCAGCACTCGTCGACGGCGAACGGACACCGCGGGGCGAACTTACAGCCCGGTTCCGGATCGACCAGGTCCGGCGGTTCGCCGGGGACGGAGACGAGGTCCTGTGAGTCCTCGCTGATGTCCGGAAACGCGTTCCTGAGCCCCATCGTGTACGGGTGACGGGGGTTCTTGATCACGGTGCGGGCGTCGGCGTACTCGACGACACGGCCGGCGTACATCACCGCGATCGTATCACACGTCTCGGAGACGACCGACATGTCGTGGGTGATCATGATCATCCCCATCTCGTACTCCTCCTGGATCTCGTTGATGAGCTTGAGGATCCGGTCCTGGATCATCACGTCGAGCGCGGTCGTCGGCTCGTCCGCGAGCACGATCGACGGGCTCAGCGCGAGCGAGAGGGCGATCATCGCCCGCTGGGCCATCCCGCCCGAGAACTGGTGTGGGTAGTCGGTGATCCGGTCGGGCTCCAGACCCAGCTCCTCGAACAGCTCGCGCGCACGCTGGCGCGCCTCCGCCTTCGAGACGCCCTCGTGGACCCGGATCACCTGCATGATCTGTTTCCCGACCGTCTGGACGGGATCGAGCCCGTTCATCGCGGTCTGTGGGATCATCGATATCTCCTGCCAGCGGATCCGCTTTCGCAGCTCCTTCTCGGTGAGTTCGGTGAGTTCGGTCCCGTCGAGGTTCACGGAGCCGCGCACGACCGATCCGTTCCTGGGCAGCAGGTCGAAGATCGACTTCGCGAGCGTCGTCTTGCCACAGCCGCTCTCGCCGACCAGCCCGAGGGTCTCCTTCTCGTCGACGGTGAACGAGACACCGTCGACGGCGTGTACGTCGCCCGCATCCGTCCTGTACCGCGTGTGTAGGTCGTCGATCTGTAGCATGTCAGTGTCTCAGCTCCCGGTTGGTGATCTCTTCGAGGCTCCGTCCGATGAAGAACACGGACGCGACGAGCAGCATGATGCAGATCCCGGCGGGCAGTACCCACCACCAGGCGAACCGGATACCGCCCGAGTGGTACGCCTGGAAGAGCATCTGTCCCCACGACCAGAGCTCGGGGTCGCCGAACCCGAGGAACGCGAGGCTCGCCTCGTAGATGACCGCGTACGCGACCGCGAACGCCATGTAGAGCCCGACGAGCGGGAGCACGTTCGGGAAGATGTGTCGGTACATGATCCGGATGTCGCTCGCGCCGACCGCCTTCGCCGACTCGATGTACGGCCGCTGTTTCTGCGAGAGCACCTCCGATCGTATCACCCTCGCAGAGTCGCGCCAGAGGATGAGCCCGATCACGAGGATGATGTTCTGTATGTTCGTCCCGAAGATGAACACGAGGACGATAACGAACGGGAGGAACGGAAGCCCGTACGCCACGTCGACGATCCGCATCAGGACGTCGTCGATCGTCCCGCCGTAGTAGGCGCTGACGAGCGCGACGTTCGCGCCGATGAAGACGGCGATCAACGCGGCCAACAGCCCGACCATGATCGACACCTGCGTCGACATGATCACCTGCGAGAGGACGTCCTCACCGTAGTTGGTGGTCCCGAGCGGGTGGTCCATCGAGGGGCCGGTCGTCCGGAGGACCTCGCCACCCTCGCCCCGGTGGACCGCCGCCGGGTCGTGGGGCGCGAGGAAGGGGGCGAACAGCGCCATGAACAGGAAGAACAGCAGGATTACGACGCCGATCCTCCCGAGTCTGTCCCCCAGGACGACGCCGCCGACCGAGGCGATGTCGTTTCGGTACCGCTCGATTCGTCGCCGGGTGAGAAAGCCCTCTCCGGAGTCGGTCGTGACGCGATCAAGTACGCGGTCGGTGATCGAGGTGCTCATTCGTATTTCACCCGGGGGTCGAGGTAGACGTAGGTGAGATCCGCGACGAAGTTCATGAAGATGACCACGCTCCCCATGAGGAAGAAGATCGCCTGGGCGATCGCGTAGTCGTTGAACTGGACGGAGTCGACCATCTCACGGCCCATGCCGGGCCAGCTGAAGACGGTCTCGATGACCAGCGATCCCCCCAGCGAGATCCCGACGACGAGCGCGATGACGGTCGTGATCGGGAGGATCGAGTTTCGAGCCGCGTGTTTGTAGAGGATGACGTGCTCGGGAAGCCCCTCGGCCTTCTTGATCTCGATGAAGTCCTCGTCAAGCACCTGAATCATGCTACTGCGCATGAGCAGGGCCGGCGTGGCCATGTAGAAGATCACCCCCGTCAGCAGCGGGAGGAACAGGTGATAGAGGAAGTCCCAGGCGAAGTAGCGCTGGTAGAAGACGCTCACCTCCGTACCGGGCGCACGCATCCCGCCGGAGGGGAACCAACCGAGGCCGAACGGGAAGATCATCAGGAGGACGATGCCGATCCAGAACTCGGGCGAGGAGCGGGCGATGAGCGTCAGGACGACGCCGGCCTGCTCCTTGGCCGTTCCCCTGACCCAGCCCATGAACGCGCCGACGGTGACGCCGATCACGTACGAGATGAAGAACGCCGGACCCATCAGGAGGATCGTGTTCCAGAACCGAACGGCGACGATGTCGTAGACCGGCGATCCGTACCGGTAGGAGTGTCCCATGTCCAGCGCGACCAGCTGCCGGAGGAACTCGACGTACTGGACGTGCAACGGTTGATCCAGCCCCAGGTCTTCCAGGACTTCCTGTCGTTGCTCGGGGGTCATCCCCTCGAGCAGGTACATCGTCGTCGGATCCCCCGGAGCGATCCGGAAGATGACGAACAGCAGCGTCAGGAAGACGAAGTAGGTCACGAGGAGTTGGCCTATCCGCCGTGCCACATATTTCTGCATGCCTTGGCTCATGAGTGATCGACGCTAACCAGACCCAATCCAGGAGGTTACTTAAATCCACCTATCTGCATAGATTTAGAATATGGAACAAAGCGGCCGTGGAACGCCCGTTCGCGGCCGTTTCCTCCCGCCCACCGTTCGCGGAACAGTCGCCTATCCGGCACGTTCCCGATGGGGGTCACACGTCGCGTTTCTCGGACGGGTTTCCCTGCTCTCCGGGGAACGTCCGAACCGGGACCGCGGGGGCCCGACATCCTTCCGATGGTCCCTCTTGTGGCCTGTTCGTCGGGAACCGGTGGCCGCCTATCGTGTCGCTGATCCGACCCGAAAGTAACTTTCTTAATTCTACCGGCGGAATTATACAATTATTTATATATACCCCGGTTTCCACTCACTTACTGGGTAGATCATGACCGACTATCGCAGTGTGCAGAACGCGAGTGAGACGTCACGCCGACGGTTCCTCAAGGGGACCGGGACGATCGGCGCGGCGGGACTGATGGCGACGGCCGGCTGTCTCGGTGGCAACGGCGACGACGACGACGACGGCGAGGACGACGGCGGTGAGGTCGACGCCGACTTCCCGGAGGAGTACGTCGAGGAGGAGCCGGAGGGGGAGCCGGTCTCGGCGATCCACGAGGCGCTCGACGCCGACTTCCCGGTCCGACACTACTACTCCGAGGTCCACACGAACATCCTCCGCGACATCGGCTTCGAGATGGAGTACAACGTCCGGGCGCTGCAGGCGCACCTCGACGAGACGTTCGTCGCCCGGAACCACGACATCATGAACCTCCGGTGGCTCGACGCGTTCGACCCCGACCGCCCGATCCGCGACGCGGCTTCGGAGGCCGCGCTGGAGGAGGGCGGCGGGAACAACGCCAACCACTGGAACCCGGAGTTCGAGGAGCTGCTGAGCGAGCAGGCGGCGGCGGTCGACGACGACGAGCGCCAGGAACTCGTCTACCAGGCCCAGGAGTACCTCGTCGACGAGTACGTCCTCGTGCCGATCCTCGTCCAGGACCGCGCGATGCCGTACAACTCCGAGCGCGTGAGCAACGTCCACGAGTACTTAGAGGACGGCCTCGCCGGCATCACGAACATGGTCGAGATCGAGACCGACGACGGCGAGCTCCGGACGGCACAGCAGGAGGACCTCACCACGCTCGACCCGATGGCGGCAGAGCGGGGACGGGCGGACCGCGACTACGGTCGTCTCATCTTCGACCGGCTGATGCACCCCACCCCGGAGGAGGAGTTCCTGCCGGCGCCGTGGGCCGCCGAGTCGGTCGAACAGCCCGACGACACCACCTACGAGGTGACGCTGCGCGAGGGCCTCGAGTTCCACGACGGGGAGCCGGTCACCGCGGAGGACATCGAGTTCACGTACACGTACGGCGCCGAGAACAACGCCGGTCTCAGGGGGGTCATCGGGAACCTAGAGGAGGTCGTCGTCGAGAGCGACCTGGAGGTCACGTTCAACATGAGCCAGCCCGACGCGACGTTCCCCTCGCGGGCGCTGGCCGGGCGTGACTCCGGTATCCTCCCGAGACACATCCTCGAGGACGTCGACGATCCGAGCGGCTGGGACCAGGACGAGGAGATGTTCATCGGCAGCGGCCCGTTCATGCTGAACAGCCACGACCCCGGCGAGGAGCTCGTCCTCGACGCACACGACGCCCACCAGTTCGCCCCGAACGTCGATCGGGTGGTGCGCGTCCAGGCCGCGGACGCCGCCTCTGCGGCGTCGGCCGTCGAGGACGAGACCGTCGACATGGTTCCGTACGACCTCCCGCCGGACCAGCTCGACCGCCTCGAACAGCTGGACCACATCGAGATCAGCGGGGCGCTGATGACCTCGATCCACTACTGTACGATGAACATGCACCCGGACCGCGAGGACGGCCCGTTCAAGTACTACGAGGTCAGGGAGGCCGTCGGTCACACGTTCGACCGCGAGGAGTGGCTCGACGTCGCTGCGGCGGGCTTCGGCGAGCTGCTGAACACGCCGATGTCCCCCGGCCTCGAGTTCTGGGTCGCCCCGGAGGACCGGGTCTCGCCCGACCCGTTCGACACCGACCGGGCGATCGAGATCCTCGGGGAGGCCGGCTTCCGCTGGGACCAGGAGGGACAGCTCCACTACCCGGCGGACACGAGCGAGCTGACGACGCAGCCCGACGCGTACGGCTGGGACGAGACGCCCGAGGTCCTCACACAGTACGAGTAGCTCACCGGTCACGGCGGCGGCCACCGCCGACGTTTCGCTCTTTCCGGGGTCCGTATCGCCGTGAGGTTCGGCACTCGGCTGTCCGACGAAAACTACTCGCCCCTCCGGCGAGTCCACGCGCTCATGACGACCAGTCAGATCGACAGCGTCGAGACGGTCGCGCTCGAGGCACCGCTCTCCGAGCCCTTTGGCTACTCCCAGGAGTGGGTGGACACCCGATCCGCGTTGCTCGTCCGGATCGAGAGTTCGGACGGAACCGTGGGCTGGGGCGAGTGCTGGGGCCCGATCGCCGGAACGCGCGGCACCGTAGAGCAACTCCTCCGGCCGGTCGTCCTCGGCGAGGATCCGATGGCGGTCGAGCGGCTCTACGACCGGATGTACGACGTCTGCCGGGCCGCCTACCAGTCGGTCGTTCCGCTGCCCGCGATCAGCGGCGTCGACGTCGCCCTCTGGGACCTCGCGGGAAAACTCCAGGGACGGTCGGTAGCGTCGCTCATCGGCGCCCGCCAGCGAAGTGAGACGCGCGCGTACGCGACGGGCCACTACTTCAAGCCGGTCGAGGACCTCGAGGAGCAGTACCGACGGATCGTCGAGGAGGCGACCGAGAACGCCGCGCTCGGGGCGCTCAAGCTCAAGGTCGGCCTCCAGCTCCTAGGCTATGGCCCGGACGAAGACCTCGAGCTCGTTCGCCGCGTTCGCGACGCGGTCGGGGAGGACGTCGATCTCATGGTCGACGCCAACTACGCCTACGACCGGCCGACCGCCCGACGCGTCGGCGAACGGCTCGAAGCCTACGACGTCCGGTGGTTCGAGGAGCCGGTCAGGCCGGAGGACCTCGGGGGATACGCCGACCTCCGACGGACCCTCTCGGTCCCGATCGCTGGCGGCGAGTGTCACACGCCGGCCGAGTTCGACCGGCTCCTCGAGGCCGACGCCCTCGACATCGCCCAGCCCGACCTCTGCAACGTCGGCGGCATCACCCCGGCGAGGAGGCTCGCCGACCGCGTCCGGTCGTCCCGGACCGTCGCCATCGTCCCCCACGTCTGGGGGACGCCGATCGCGATCGGGGCGAGCCTCCAGTACATCGCGACGCTCGCGAACGACGCGCCCCTCGAGTTCGACCGGTCGCCGAACCCACTGCGCGAGGAGCTCACGACTCGGCGGTTCGTCGACGACGACGGGACCGTCTCGATACCGTCGAAACCGGGTCTGGGCGTCGACCTCGACCGCGACGCCGTCGAGGCCTACCGAATCGACTGATCGAGCGGGCTATCGCTCTCCGGACTCGTCCTCGTCGATCGCCGCCAGGTAGGTCTCGCGCGCCCGTCGGCTCCCATCGATCAGGTAGCCGACGTCGTAGCCGACGATCACGTAGTCGAAGCCGTAGCCCGCCCACCGCTCGAGCTGCTCGTCGCCGATCGCGAGCGTCCCGATCGGCAGGTCGGCATCGTGGCTCGCGTCGATCACCCGGTCGATCGACTCCTCGAACCGCTCGTCCGTCCAGTCGCCGAACGACCCGAACGAGGTCGAGAGGTCGGCCGGCCCGACGAACAGCGAGTCGACGCCGTCGACGGCGGCGATAGCGGGGGCGTTCTCGACGCCCTCGCCGGTCTCGATCTGGACGATCGTCGTCAGTCGGTCGCCCGCCGACTCGAGCGCCTCTTCGATCCCCAGTCCGTACCGGTTCGCCCGCCCGACCCCGACGCCCCGGATCCCCTCCGGCGGGTATCTCGTCGCCTCGACGACCGCCCTCGCGTCGGCTGGCGTCTCCACCATCGGGACCATGAGGCCGTCCACGCCGAGGTCGAGGACGCGCTTGATCGTCGTCGGGTTCGCGTCCGGCACCCGGACGACGGCGTTCGTCTCGGTGCCCGCGGCGTCGACCGCACGGACACACTCCGCGACCGTCTCCAGCGACAGCGGCGTGTGTTCGGTGTCGATCAGGACGAAATCGGCGCCGAGTTCGGCGTACACGTCGGCGATCGTGGGACTATCGAGCGAGAGCCAGTTCCCCACGACGGGCCCGGGGGCCGCGAGTCGAGTGGCGAGGTCTCCTTCCATGGTCACTCGTAGACGTGGACGCTCCCCGTAGCGTTCTCTTCGATGTACTCCCAGTCGTACTCGACCCCGAGTCCGGGGCCGTCGGGCACCGGGACCGTTCCATCGGCGTCGATCGCGTCGAGCATGTCCGAGTAGTCGTTCCCGTAGACGGGGGGCTGGGTGTTCGCACAGTCCGGGTGGACCAGCGCCATCTCGTAGTAGTTCGCGTTACGGGTCGCGGCGAGGCAGTGGCGCTGTGCGGGGCCGGGGGCGTGGTACTCCACGTCGAGGCCGAACCCCTCAGCCACGCGTGCGATCTTCATCGCGCCGGTGATGCCGGCGTCGTACTCGGGGTCGGCGCGGACGAAGTCGGTCGCGCCGTTCGCGATGAAGTCGGTGTGACTCTCGAGCCCGCGGACGTGTTCGGTCTGCAAGATCGGCGTCTCGATCGTCTCGCGGAGCTTCCGGTGGGCGTGCTGGCTGATCCCGGCGTCCTTCATCGGGTCCTCGTACCAGAGGAACTCCTGTTCGTCACAGGCACGACCGACCTTGAGCGTGTCCGCCCACGTGTCGAGGTGGCAGGCCGGATCGAGCATGAGGTCCATCTCGCTCCCGACGCGCTCGCCGACCGCGTGGACCGCGTCGACGATCTTCTGCGTACTACGCAGTTCGTCCGGCCAGATGTGGAGTTTGTAGCCCGAATACCCCATCTCGAGACACTCCTCGGCGAACTCCGCGAAGTCCTCGGGCGTCTCGAGACCACCCTTGTCGTCGCCGGGGTACGTCGAGGCGTAGGCCGGCAGCCGCTTCCGGTAGGTGCCGAGCAGTTCGTGGATCGGCGCGTCGTAGTACTTCCCCGCGAGGTCCCAGAGGGCGATGTCGACGGGGCCGATCCCCATCCGGTCGTACTTTCGCAGCGCGCGTTTGATCTCGCTCCAGTGTTTCTCGCGCTCGAGGGGGTTCCTGCCGACGAGATAGTCCGCGAACATGTTGATCTGAGCGGCACCGGGGGAGTTCCCCCCGACGTACTCGCCCGTGACGCCCTCGTCGGTGTGGAGTTCGATCGCGAAGAGCTTTCGATCCGTCACCGCTCCCGGCTCGTAGACGGGGTCGAACCCGTACGAGGAGAAGCCGACGTCCTCGAGCGGGTAGCTGAACTCGGTGGACTCTATCCGTGTGATCGTCGGAGCCATCGAGTGGACCGTCGGACGGGGGGAGGTTAAGTCGTTCCGTCCGGAGCCCGTCGACGTCGGTACCGGTCTTCGAGGGAAACGAATACCCGTTCAGGATTGCCGACCGGCCGTCCTTCGAACCGGTGTGGGAACGGTGTCCATGTCACGCCTTCCAGTACCGTTACAGACGTATGACTGTCATCAGAGCGTTCACTATTGCCGAACGTCGTTTGTATACCGGAACCGATCCACGCCAGTACTCCCGGAAACCGACGCGGTATCCGCTCCCGGCGACCGTCGAGCGCCGGCCTCAGGAGTAGGTCAGGTTGAGTTCGATGACGTTCGCCGCCTCCATCACGCTGTCCGGGATCGTCTCGGTGAAGTACGTCCCCTTGAACCGGTGGGTCGGCCCCGAGACGCTGATCGAGCCGAGGACCCGACCCGAGGCGCTCACGATCGGGGCGCTGATACAGCGCAGTCCCTCGACCTGCTCCTCGTCGTCGATGGCGTACCCCCGCTCGCGGATCTCCTCGAGCTCGGCCGCGAGCTCGGCCCGGTCGGTGATCGTGTTGGGAGTCACCTCGGGAAGGCCGTGTCTGTCGAGGATCGTCTCGACACGACGTTCGGGCAGGTTCGCGAGGATCGACTTTCCGAGCGCCGTCGAGTGGAGGTAGACGCGCGTTCCGACCCTGGTGTTGACCTGGATCGCCCTGGTGTCCTCCCCCCGGTGGAGGTACACACCCCGACCGTGTTCCTCGATCAGGAGGTTGCTGAGGTTCCCCGTCTCCTCGGCGAGGCGGTCGACCTCCGGTTTCGCGATCTCGTAGACGTCGGTTCGCTGTCGGGCGTGTGCACCGTACTCGAGAAATCGCACGCCGATGTGGTAGACCCCCTCCTCCTTGATGAGGCACTCCTCCTCCTCGAGCGTGCTGAGGTAGCTGTGGACCGTACTCTTCGGGATCTCGAGGTAGTTGGCCAGTTCGGTGACACCGGCACCGTCCAGCTCCTTCAGCCCGTCGAGGACGGCGAACGTCGTCCGGGCCGACTTGACGGGGTTGCGTGCGGTTCCTGCCATACGCACCCCTCTATCGGGATGATACATAAGTATTCAGCATGACGGAACGGCCGTCCACCCTCCTCACGAGTAGGTGAGGTTCAGCGTGACGACGTTCGCCGCCTCCATCACCCGTTCGGGCATCTCCTCGACGAGGTAGCTCCCGTCGAACCGACGGGCGGGTCCGGCGACGCTCACCGCCCCGAACACGTGGCCCGCGTCGCCGAGGACGGGGGCGCCGACACAGCGAAGCCCCTCGACCAGCTCTCCGTCGTCGATGGCGTACCCTCGCTCGCGGATCGCCTCGAGTTCGGCCGCGAGCTCCTCTCGGTCGGTCACCGTCCGTCGCGTCATCTGCGGGAGCCCGCGCTCCTCGACGATCGCCTCGACGCGTCCCTCAGGCAGGTGTGCGAGTATCGCCTTCCCCATCGCCGTCGAGTGGAGGTGGACGCGCGTCCCGACCTGTGTGTCGATCGGTCGCACCGCGCGCTCGCCCATCCCCCGGTGGAGGTAGATGCCCCAGCCGTGCTCCTCGACCATCAGGTTCGCCAGGTTCCCCGTCTCCTCGGCGAGGCGGTCGACCTCCGGTTTCGCCGCCTCGTAGATGTCGGCCCGGCGCCGTGCGCTCGCACCGTACTCGAGAAAGCGCACGCCGACGTGGTACTCCCCACCGTCCTTGACGACGTACCCCTCCCGTTCGAGCGTGCTGAGGTAGCTGTGGACCGTACTCTTCGGGATCTCGAGGTAGTCCGAAAGCTCGGTGACGCCGGCACCCTCTAGCTGTTTCAATCCGTCGACGACCGTGAACGCCGTCGTCGCCGCGTTCACGCGGTTCCGTGCGTTCTCGGCCATCGCTTACGCTCGGAGCCCGCACGGGTCCGTTTCGTGGACGGGGGTAGTGGTACGCATTCGGTTCGGGTCGGACGGGGGGCGTTCGTTCGTGGTCGAGCGTTCGTGGAGACCGCCTCCGACTAGTCGTCGGCGGGCTGTTGCAGTTCCTCGGCCGCGAACGCCTCGACGATCCCCGCACAGAAGTCCGGCAGGTCGTCCGGACACCGCCCGGTGAGGACGTTCCCGTCCTTCACGTACGGCACGTCGTGGTACTCGCCGCCGGCGTTGCGCAACGCGGTCTTCACCGACTCCCACGCGGTGACGTCCTTCCCGTTGACGATGTCTGCCTCGATGAGAACCTCGGGGCCGTGACAGATCGCGGCGACGAGCTTCCCGGCCTCGTAGGCCTCCTTCGTGAACTCGACGACCTCCGGAACGACCCGGAGGTGGTCGGGCGAGAAGCCTCCCGGGTAGAGGACGCAGTCGAGCTCGTCGAGGTCGAGGTCCTCGAACTCGCTTACGGAGTAGCGTACGCCCTCCTGCATCACGATCGGCGGACACGGCGTCCCGAACCGGCCCTTGATCGGCGCGTCCGCCGAGCCGTGGCGGGCGTTGAAGCCCGCCTCTACGGGAACGAGCGTGACGTTCGCCCCCTCGTGGTCCAGCTGGAGCAGGCAGTACTCCATCTCGATGTCCTCGAACTCGTGGGCGACGATGATCGCGACGTTTTTGTCCTCAATAGTCATGTGATATCACCCTACGGCCTAGCCTCGCCGACCGACGCATTAAGCGTTTCGAGAGCGCCGACTCCCCCGGTACGGGGGCGACCTCTCGGCGGGGTCTCTCCACCGATTCGGGGGCGGTTCGACTCAGAAGACCTGCCAGCCGCCGTCGACGAACAGCAGTTCGCCGGTGACGTAGCTCGCCTCCTCGCTCGCCAGGTAGAGGTACGCCCCGGCGACGTCCTCGGGCGTTCCGGCGCGTCCGAGCGGGACGTCTTTGATCAGGTCGCCGGACTTCGCGGCCTCGGTGGCCTCCTCGGTCCAGCCCTCGATGAACTCGGTCGCGATCTGTCCGGGACCGACCGCGTTCACGCGGATGCCGTGTTCGGCGAGTTCGAGCGCCGACCCCCGAGTGATCATCCTGACGGCACCCTTCGTCGAGTCGTACTGCACCTGGTCGAACTGTGCGTAGCTCGAACTGATCGAGGCCGTGTTGACGATCGACCCCGGCTCCCCCCTGTCGATCATGTCGTTGGCCGCCGCCTGGATCCCGAAGTACGCACCCTTCGCGTTGACCGCGTGGATCCGATCGAACTCCTCGGGTTCGAGGTCGAGCACCGAGCCGCCGATGTAGAGCCCCGCGTTGTTGATCATCACGTCGACCCCCCCGAACTCGCGGGCCGTCTCGACCAGATCGCGGAGCTGCTCGTGGTCGGTCACGTCCGTCCGCTGGAACGTCGCCGTCCCACCCCCGTCCTCGATCGCCTCGTGTGTCGGCACGTCCGCGTCCTTCGGCTCGTTCTCGATGTCGCCGACGACGACGGTCGCCCCGGCGTCGCCGAACCGGAGGGCGGTCTCGCGGCCGATCCCCGACGTCGCCCCGGTGATGACCACGGTCTCGTCGCCGAAATCTGGGTTCAGTCGTCCCATGCCCCGTGATTCCCCGGATAGGAGTAATAGTTTCGGGTGTCCCGGGGAGGCGATACCCACCGCATGCGGTTTCCCGATGCGGCTGCGAGGACGGTCCCCGCCACCCGCACGCAGGTTTATGTGAGCGTACAGGCAACGTGGCACATGGTCCACTCAACGTGGGGAGACTGGTTCGTGCGCGAGGAGATCGAGGCGACCGACCCCGACGGCGCGTCGCTCTGGTATCTGGGCTGTAACGCGTTCGTCCTCCGCTCGGCGGAGGCGACGATCTACATCGACCCGTACTTCGACGACGGACAGCCGCCATGGGTCGTCCGGATGATCCCGGTGCCGATGGACCCGGCCGACGCGACGCTCTGTGACGCGGTGTGCGTCACCCACGAGCACATCGACCACTTCCACCCGCCCTCGTACGGGCCGCTGACCGAGGAGCTCGGCGCGGACCTCTACGTCCCGGGCTCCGCGTTCGAGGAGCCGGACTACGAGGGCGACGTCAGGACGCCCGAGGACCAGCGCCACGTGATCGGGGTCGGCGACGAGTTCGCGGTCGGCGATTTCACGATCCACGTCCGCGGGGCGAACGACCCCGACGCGATCGAGCCGCTCTCGTACGTCGTCGAACACGACTCCGGGACGTTCTTCCACGGCGGGGACAGCAAGCCCGCCGAGGAGTTCCTCGATATCGGCGAGGAGTTCGACATCGACCTCGGCGTCCTGGCGTTCGGGACGGTCGGCCACATCCACTTCCCGGAGGAGGGCGAGACGAAACGGACGCGGTGGTACATGGACGAGAACCAGGTGATTGAGGCGGCGAACGACCTCCGGCTGGATCGGCTGCTCCCCTCGCACTACGACATGTGGCGCGGCGTCGGCGCGGACCCGAAGGTGCTGCACGAACACGCCGCCTCGCACGACTACCCCCGGATCCACGAGCCGATCGCGATCGGCGACCGGGTCGACTTCGACCGGGCGGGCATCGTCCGGTCGAACTCGCTCCGCTGAGAGCCGTCGGTCGAATCGCGCCGGACCCATCCCTCCACGAACGGAACCCACACGTCGCCGGGTGATTTATGCGCCCCTGCCGCGATCCACCGCGTACCATGCGAGTGGAGACGGTGGCCGACTGTCGGTGTGAGATCGGGGAGGTGCCGATGTGGCACCCGGAGGAGAAGCGACTGTACTGGATCGACATCCCGGCCGGGGAGCTGTTCCGGTACGACCCCGCGATCGGGGCGTACGATCGGTGTTTCGACGGGGGCGTCATCGGAGGATACACGATCCAGGCCGACGGCTCCTTCCTCCTGTTCATGGAGGAGGGTGCGGTCCGGCGCTTGGAGCCGCCCGAGGAGGGGATCGCGAACGACGACTCGCTCGAACCGATCGTCGACTCGATCCCCGGCGAGGAGGGGTCGCGGTTCAACGACGTCGTCGCGGACCCGGAGGGACGGGTCTTCGGCGGGACGATGCCGACCGACGACCGCCTCGGCGCGCTCTACCGCCTCGACACCGACGGGACGGTGACGACGGTCCTCGAGGGGGTCGACCTGCCGAACGGGATGGGCTTTTCGCCCGACCGGGAGACGTTCTACCTCACCGAGTCGAACACGAACACGATCTACGCGTTCGACTACGACGTCGAGACCGGGGCGATCGACGACCGGCGGGTGTTCGTCGACGTCCCCGACGGTGAGGGGATGCCCGACGGGCTCACCGTCGACGAGGAGGGCTCCGTCTGGTCGGCACAGTTCGGCGGCGGCCGCGTCGTCCGGTACGCTCCCGATAGAACCGAAGAACGCCGTCACGAGGTCCCGGCCGAGAACGTGACGAGCCTGCTCTTCGCCGGTGAGGGGTTCGAGGAGCTCTACGTGACGACCGCGACGTACGAGGCGAGCGGGGACGACGAGGGTGCGGGTAACCTCTTCCGACTGCGGCCGTCGGTCTCCGGCGTCCCGGAGTTCGCCTCCCGCGTCTCGCTCTGAACCGTGGTTCGAGGGCGCGGCGGGTGAACTACGCGAACGACGGCGACGGAACGTCCTCGTCCAGCGCCGACCGCCACGTGTGTTCCGGCGCCCAGTCGAGGTCGGCCTTCGCCTTCGCGTTCGAGAGCGCGGACCCCTCGCCCTCGAGGTCGCACTCGTCGGGGAGGCCGCCGAAGACGGCGTCGATCGTCTCCGCGGTCGGCCGCCCGAGGTAGTTCTCGTCGGCGACGCCGAGGTAGGCCTCGTGACCGTCGGTGTCGGCGTCGAGGACGGCGTCGACGAGCGAGACGATGTCGCGGACGTCGACGTACGACCAGAAGTTCCCGCTCGGGACGTGGGTGTTCCGGTCGCCCGTAACCGCGGCGGTCTCGGGGTCGAAGCGCTCGCGGATCTCGGTCGTGAAGTACTCGCCGGGGTACTGTATCCACGAGGGGCGGATCGACGTGACCGGGACGCCGTACCTGCGGGTGACCATCCGTCCGATCTCCTCGCCGACCACCTTCGACGTGCCGTACGGATCGGGCGCGCCGACCGGGTGCTCCTCGTCGATCGGGAAGTACTCGGGGAGCTCGGTCGTCTCCGTGAACACCGTTCCGTAGGTGCACTCGCTGGAGGCCCAGACGACCTCCGCGCCGACCCGTCCCGCGGCGTCCATCACGTTGTAGTTCGCCAGGACGTTGTTCCCGAACGTCCGCCCACCCGGACGGATCCCCATGGCGGGTATGTTCGCGAAGTGGATCACCGCGTCCGGTCGCGCGTACTCGACGAGTTCCCAGGCCTCGCCCTGGTCGGTGAGATCCGCCCGATAGAACGAGACGTTCTCGGGAGCCTCACCGCTCGGACCCACCCGGTCGACACACGTCACGTCGACGCCCTGGCCAGCGAGGTTCTCGACGACCCAGCTGCCCGACTCGCCGAGCCCGCCGGTTACGACTGCACTGTCGATCGTTACCATCGGCCGGCCGTACTCCACGTACCCTTGTATAAGTGCTGATCGGGACGCCGAGCCACGAAAACGTTTTTCGGTCGCTCTCGCGAGGTACGTACTGCGATGTACGAAGCCGATTCGGTCTGGGAGTTCGAGATGTCGGGGAGTGTCACGTTCGGTACCGGTGCCGTCGACGAACTCGCCGCCGAAGCGAGGAAGCGGGACGCCTCCTCGGCGCTGGTCGTCACGGACGAGGGGCTGGTGGACGCGGGGATCGTCTCCCGGGTGACGGACTCGCTCGGGACGGAGTGCTCGTGCGAGGTGTTCGACGGTGTCGAGTCCGATCCGTCGGTCGCGGTGTTCGAGCGAGCGGTCGACCGAGCGCGCGACGTCGTCCCGGACCTGATCGTCGGCGTCGGCGGCGGGAGTTCGATCGACGTGGCGAAGACGACGAGCGTCGTCGCGAGACACGGCGGCGAGATCCTCGAGTACGTCGCCCCGCCGATCGGTGGCGGCAGCGCCGTCCCGGGTCCGGGGGTTCCGACGATCGCCGTCCCGACCACCGCCGGGACCGGGTCGGAGACCTCCCCCGTCACCGTCCTCTCCCTGCCCGACCGAAACCTGAAGGTCGGTATCTCGAGTCGCTACCAGTACCCCGACCTCGCGCTGGTCGACCCGCTGTTGACGATCTCGCTTCCGCCGTCCCACACGGCGTTCTCGGGGATGGACGCCCTCTCGCACGCGATCGAGGCGTACGTGACGCGACGGTTCGACACGAAACCGAGACCGGAGGACCCGATCGACCGACCCGACTACGGCGGACGGACGACCGTCACGGACCAGTTCGCGAGGACGGCGATCGGACTCGTCGCGGACAGCCTCCGCCGGGCGGTCGACAACGGCCGCGACGTCGATGCGCGTCGAAACATGTCGCTGGCGAGCTTTCTCGCCGGCGTCGCGTTCACGAACGCCGGTCTCGGCGCGACGCACGCGGCCGCGCTCTCGGTCGCCGGTGAACACGACACCCCCCACGGGCTGACGATCGCGCTACTGCTCCCCGAAGTGATGCGGTACAACGCCCCGAGTGCCCTCGAGCGCTACACGGAGGTCGCCGCGCTGCTCGGCGAGCGCGTCGACGACGCCGGCGAGGACGAGGCGGCCGAGAAGGCGGCCGTCGCCGTCAGTCGGCTGAGCGACGACGTCGGTATCCCGTCCGGGCTCGCCGAACTGGGCGTCCGAGAGGACGAGGTCGGGACGCTGGCTGAGAACGCGATGCAGCTCGAGCGCCTGCTCGTGGGCAACCCGCGTCGGCTCGAACGAGACGACCTCGAGACGATCCTCCGCCGGTCACTGTAGCCGACGCCCTCGCGAGTACGGCCGGAGCGGCGGTCGGTACGTACGGACGGAGCCGTCGGCGGTTTCGATCGGGTCACATCCACAACCACTATGCGTTCTGCCCGTCACGTGGACGGTATGGCCGAATTCACCGGGTTTCGCCGGTCGGACGGCTCGGTAGGGGTCCGCAACCACGTCGCGGTGATCCCGACGTCCGTCTCGGCGAGCGCGCTCGCGACGCGGATCGGTGCGGACGCGGGCGACCGCGTCAGGGCGACGCCCCACCAGATGGGTGCGAACCAGCCGGAGGTCGCACGGGAGCAGACCCAGCGCGTGCTCACGGGCGTCGGCCGCAACCCGAACGTCGGGGCCGCGTTGCTCGTCGAGCTCGGTACCGAGGCGATCGACGTCGAGGCGCTCGCCGACCGGATCGCCGCGTCCGGAAAACCCGTCGAGACGCTCTCGATCCGTGAGGTCGGGGGGACGAGCGCCGCGATCGAGGTGGGGACGGACACCGCACGGTCGCTCGTCGCGGAGGTAGAGGACGCACGACGGGAGACGGCCGACGCCGCCGAACTCGTCTTCGGCGTCGAGTGTGGTGGCAGCGACGCCACCAGTGGGATCGCGGCGAACCCCGCGGTCGGCAACGCGTGTGACCGGCTCGTCGAGGCGGGCGGCACCGCCTGTTTCAGCGAGACGCCGGAGTTCATCGGCGCCGAGCACATCCTCGCCGAGCGGTGTGCGGACGAGACCACCCGGGAGTGGCTGCTCGAGCGCGTCGCGATGCGGGAGGAGATGGCACAGCTGATGGGCGTCGACCTCCGCGGCGCACAGCCCACGCCCGGCAACCAGGAGGGCGGGCTGACGACGATCGAGGAGAAGAGCCTCGGCGCGATCTCGAAGGGCGGGACCACGCCGGTACAGGGGATGGTCGAGTACGCCGAACGCCTCCCGACCGGGGGCGGGCTCGTCCTCATGGACACGCCGGGGTACGACGTCGAGAGCGTCGTCGGGAAGGTCGCCGGCGGCGCGCAGGTGATCGCCTTCACCACAGGGCGCGGCAGCACGACCGGCAACCCGATCGCCCCGGTGATCAAGGTCACCGGAAACCCAAAGACCTGGGAACGGCTCTCGAACAACGTTGACTTCGACGCCAGCACGGTCATCTCGGGCGAGTCGCTCGAGGGCGTCGGCGAACGGCTGTTCGACCTGCTGCTCGAGGTCGCGAGCGGGCGGCCCACCGAGGCGGAGTACCGACGGCTCGAGGAGTTCGCGATCAACGAGATCCAGCCCGAGGAGCTCGTCGGGCTCCGGGGTGAGGCACGATGAAGGGACGGGTCCTCGACGAGTGCGCGCTGTTGATGACCGAGCGGGACACCGTCGCGACCGCGCTGGAGGACCTCGAGTCGGGTCGGGAGATCGCGCTCGGCGAGGGGGAGTCGGTCGCGCTCCGCGAACCGGTCCCGTTCGGTCACAAGGTCGCGGTGACCGCTATCGACGCCGGCGACCGCGTCAGGAAGTACGGCGAGGTGATCGGCGAGGCGACCGAGCGAATCGAGCCCGGCGCCTGGGTTCACACGCACAACTGCGAGAGTACGCGTGGGAGAGGCGACGTCGCGAGCGCTTCCGGTGCCGTCACGGAGGGCGAGCGGCGATGACACTCGAGACCGAGACCCGGGACGCCCCGAGTGGGGAGGCGACGGACGGGACGGCACGGTTCACCGGCTACGGGCGAGCCGACGGCCGTATCGGCGTCCGGAACCGGCTGCTCGTGTTGCCGTCGGTGATCTGCTCGCACATCGTCGCCGACCGGATCGCCGCGCGGGTGCCCACGGCGGTGAGCGCGCCCCACGACCACGGCTGCGCCCAGCTCGGCGCGGACAACGACCAGACGGCACGGACGTTCACCGGTATCGGTACCAACCCGAACGTCGCCGGCGTCGTCGTCGTCGGGCTGGGCTGCGAGGAGATCCAGAGCGGCGACGTCGCGACGCGGCTCGCCGATCTCGGCGTTTCGGTGCGGGAGCTCTCGATCCAGTCCGAGGGCGGCTCCGACAGGACGATCGAACGCGGCGTCGAGGAGGCGACCGCCCTCCTCGAGGAACGACGCCGGGAGACGACGGGTTCGCTCGCGGACCTGACCGTCGGGATCGTCGGGAGCGACGTACAGGACTCGACGATCGAGACGGCCGACCCCCTCGTCGGCTCGTTCGCTCGTCGGGTCGTCGACGCCGGCGGTCGGGTCGTCGTCGCCGGGACCGAACGCCTGTTGCCCCACGCGGAGGAGGCGGTGGCAGCGGCGGACGATGCGGTCCGGGAGGAGTATCGAAGACTGCTCGAGACCCGACGACGGACGCCAGCGCGCACCGCTGGACTCCGACGACGGGCCGCCCGGCGCTCGTTCGACGAGCTCTCGCGCCCGTGGGACGGGCTCCCGATCCGGGACGTGCTCGCCTACGGCGAGCGGGCGACCCACGACGCCGGCGTCGGGATCGTCGACGCACCCTCGGGGTTCGCCGAGGCGGCGACCGGCCTCGCTGCGGCGGGGGCACAGCTCGTCGTCCACGCGACGGCGGAGGGGATCCCGTCGGGTCACCCGATCGTCCCCGTCCTCAAGGTGACGGGTGACGGGACGACCTACCGGGTGCTCTCCGGGGACATCGACGTCGACGCCCGCTCGACCACGCCGGAGGCGTTCACCGAGCGCGTCCTCGACGTACTCGACGGGGCCGAGAGCTGTGCGGAGCGACACGGCCTGACCGAGTTCGCGATCACCCGCGTCGGGCCGTCGATGTGAGAGACGACGACAGGAGATAACAGAGACATGACGTACACGGCCGGTATCATCGGGACGGGCGGGATCGCCGGGATGGGTATCCTGGGAATGCACGACGCCGAGGAGATCGGGCGGACGAAGGTCAGGGCGAGTCACGCGGGTGGCTACGACGAGACCGAGGGGATCGAACTCGTCGCCATCGCGGACGTCGACGGGGAGAAACTGGCGCGCTTCGGCACCGCCTGGGGGATCGACGCCGACCGACGGTACGACGATCACCGAGAGCTACTCGCGGCGGAGGAGTTAGACGTCGTCTCGGTCTGTACGCCGTCGTTCCTCCACCACAGGCACGTCGTCGACGCCGCCGAGTCGACGGCCGACCCGTCGGTGATCTGGTGCGAGAAGCCGATCGCCTCCCGACCGACGGACGCCCGCGAGATGATCGATGTCTGCGACCGGACGGACACCGAACTCCTCGTCAACCACTCGTTTCGGTTCACGGACAAGCTGCGGACGCTCCGGTCGCTCGTCCAGAAGGAGAGGATCCTCGGCGAGGTGAGGTCCGTGAGCTCGCAGTTCCGGATGGAGCTGCTCAGGAACTCGACACACCTGATCGACACCCTGATCTACCTGCTCGACGCCCGGGCGGAGTCCGTCTCGGGCTACATCACGGGCGAGAACGAGGCGATCGACTCGCTCGGCGTGGGAGAGATGGTCGACGACGCCGGCGGCGGCGGGTTCGTCGTGATGGACGACGGGACGTTCGTCACGATCGACTGTACCCTCCCCCGGGAGATCTCGTCGATGACGTTCCAGTTCGTCGGCACGGGGGGCAAACTCTACATGAACAACGACGACGGCGAGTGGCGCTACTGGCGTCTCGTAGAGGGCGAGCACGTGGAGGAGCCGCTCCCGGGGATCGAGGGCGCGTGGACGTGGGAGGAGGACTACCGGGGGGCGTTCGTCAACGCCGCCTCCCACGTCGTCGACCTGCTGGACGGCCGGGCCGAGAACCGCTCGCCCGGCGTCGAGGCCGCGCGGTCGCTCGAGATCATCGTCGGGTTCTACCTCTCACACCACACGGGCGGACGGGTCGAGATCCCGCTCGAACGGGTGCTCGAGGACGTGGGGATCACGTCCTGGTGAGACGGCTGGTCCGGAGGTCGACGCGAGCGAGACCTCTCGGGAGGGAGGGCCGGCATAGACTGCTTCACGATCAGTAAGACGGTGAACGTGGGCTACCGAGGGCGGGCGGACGACGGTCGGGGGAAGCTTTAACGGGTCCGATCCCGATCCGCTACGCAGATACCGTGACCCCTTCACTCACGACGTGGACCGGCGTACGGGTGGTCGAACCTGCGACGATCGGTGCCGGACGATGAGCTCCACGCGGGAGACCGACCGGGATCGAAGCCTTCTCGACGAGTTCGTCGAGAACCTCTCTCGCCACGCGGTGACGGCCGAGGTGGTCGATCGGAGCGACGCGAGTGCGGCGATCGGGTCCGAACTGGTCGGCGCCACCGTCGGCACCGAGGGGGCGTTCGAGGGGATCGAGGCCCCCGACGGGGTGACGGTCGATCCGACCGCCGAGGAGATCACGAGCGCCGACACGGGCGTCACCGCCGGGATCGTGGGCGTCGCGGGGTACGGTAGCGTCGTCGTCCCGTCCACCGAGCGCTGGGACGGTCCGGTGAGCCTCTATCCGCCGAAACACGTCGCCGTCCTGCGACGGTCCGACGTCGTTCCGGACATCGCGATCGCGCTCTCCCGGCTGTCGGATCGGTTCGCGACGGGGGCGAACGACGTCGTCTTCGTCACCGGGCGGAGTTCGACCGGCGACATGGGCGCGTCGGTCGTCGGCGTCCACGGTCCCTCGGAGATGCACGTGGTGGTGATCGACGAATGACCGCGGACGCGAGGAGGGCGAAACGCGAGCGGATCAGGGGGCTCATCGAAAGCGAGGGGGAGACGGTCGCGAAGAACACGCGTCACCTCAACGAGAGCAGGTACGCGGCGATCGAGGAGCTGGGGGAGGCCCACGAGGAACTCCGGACGCTGGCTCGAGATATAAAGGAGGAGTCGATCGAACGGCTCCCGGAGCTGATCGAGACGCTGACCGAGAGCGTCGAGGGAAACGGCGGCGAGGTGTACGTCGCCAGCGACGCGGCCGACGCCAACGAGTACGTCCGGTCGGTCTGTCGAGATGCCGGGGCGGAGGTCGTCGTCAAGAGCAAGTCGATGACGACCGAGGAGATCGAGGTCAACGAAGCGCTCGAGTCGATCGGCTGTGAGGTCGTCGAGACGGACCTCGGCGAGCTGGTGATCCAGATCGCGGAGGAGTCGCCCTCGCACATCGTCGGGCCCAGCCTGCACAAGTCGACCGAGGAGATCGCGGTCCTGTTCAACGACCACTTCGACCTCGAGCAGCCCCTCGAGACGCCCCAGGAGCTGACGGCGTTCGCGCGGGACCACCTCGTCGAGAAGTTCCGACAGGCGGACGTCGGGATGACCGGCGCGAACTTCGTGGTCGCCGAAACCGGCTCGATCGCGCTCATCACGAACGAGGGCAACGCCCGGAAGACGGTCGAGGCGACGAACACGCATATCGCGGTCGCGGGCGTCGAGAAGGTGATCCCGACGCTTTCGGACCTGGGGCCGTTCATGGAACTCGTCGCCCGCTCGGCGACCGGCGAGTCGCTCTCGTCGTACACGTCGGTCTTCTCGCCGCCGATCGCGACGCCCCCGTTCGACGGGGGCGAGCGGTCGTTTCACCTGGTACTGATCGACAACGGTCGGATGGCGATGCGCGAGGACCCTCACCTCCGGGAGACGCTCTACTGCGTGCGCTGTTCGGCCTGTCTCAACTCCTGTGCCAACTTCCAGAGCGTCGGCGGCCACGCCTTCGGCGGCGAGACGTACACCGGCGGCATCGGGACGGGCTGGGAGGCGGGGGTCCACGGGCTCGACTCGGCGGCCGCGTTCAACGACCTCTGTACGGGCTGTTCGCGCTGTGTCAACCAGTGTCCGGTGAAGATCGACATCCCGTGGATCAACGAGGTGGTGCGGGATCGGATCAACCGCGGGGCCGACCCCGGTCGGTTCGACTTCGTCTTCGAGGGACTCGTTCCCGACGAGGAGCCGGCGGGTCTGGACCTGCAGAAACGCTTCTTCGGCAACTTCGAGACGGTGGCGAGGGTCGCCAGCGCGACGGCGCCCGTCTCGAACTGGCTCGCGAACGCTCCCCCGAGCCGGTGGGCACTCGACCGGTTCGTCGGCGTCGAGCCCGAGCGCGAGCTCCCCGCGTTCCGACGGGAGACGCTCCGGGACTGGTTCGAGGCACGCGAGCCCACGAACGCCGAAGAGCCCGTCCGTCGCGTCGTCTGCTACCCCGACCTCTACACGAACTACATCGAGACCGACCGGGGGAAGGGCGCGGTCGAGACGCTCGAGGCGCTCGGCTGCGAGGTCGCCGTTCCCGACGTGCCCGCCAGCGGACGTGCGCCGCTGTCGCAGGGGATGATCGAGACGGCGAGGACGAAGGCGGAAGACGCGGCGGACGTCCTCGAGCCCTATATCGAAGACGGGTGGGACGTCGTCGTCGTCGAGCCGAGCGACCTGGCGATGTTCCGGCGCGACAACGGGCACCTGCTCCCGGCCGAGCGCCACGAGCGGCTGGCCGAGAACAGCTACGAGCTCTTCGAGTACGTCTACGGGCTCCTCGAGGGATCGGAGGGAGACGGAACGGCGCTGCGAGCGAAACGCTCGGGGAACCGCGAGGTCATCTACCACAGACACTGTCAGCAGCGGACGCTCGGGCTCGAGGCGTACACGGTAGCCGTCCTCGAACGGCTGGGCTACGACGTCGCGACGAGCCGGACGGAGTGCTGTGGGATGGCCGGCTCGTTCGGCTACAAGTCCGAGTACTACGAGCTGAGCATGGAGGTCGGATCGCTCCTGGGAGAGCAGCTACTGGCAGAGCGCGACCGGCGCGTCGTCGCCAGCGGGACCTCCTGTACGGACCAGATCGAGGCGCTCGTCGGCGAGCGGCCGACCCACCCGGTCGAGCTACTGGTCGACCGATGAGGGGTCGCCTCAGAGGAGGGCGAACGCCCGCGCCGAGCAGCCGCCGACGCCCTGCATCCGCAGCGGCGGGTAGAAGAAGTACGCTCGACGGCTGTCGGCCCCCTGAAGCACCCGATCGAGGTTCCGCAGCTCCTCGACCGGGATGATGTCGTTCTCGAGCAGCGGGAGGTGTGACTCGTCAGGGCCGATGTCGGTGACCGGACCCTGTGCTGGGACCTCGTCGACCCAGCCCGCGACGCTCGGGGTGTCGATGCCGACGGCCTTGGGTTCGAGTTCCGCGAGGTACTCCGCACCCTCGCCCGAGAGGAACGGGTAGCGCATGACGTACTCGCCGGTCCAGCCGTAGTGGTCGTCCCAGCCGGTGTGAAGCATCACGACGTCGCCCGGTTCGATCTCGTCGGTGTACGGCTCGATATGCTCGGGTTCGATCGGTTCCGCGGGCTCCAGTGGCGTCAGGTCGAGGGCGATACCCTCGCCCATGAACGTCTCGATGGGGAACTCGTCGAGCGTCTTCCCCTCGGGGATGAAGTGACGCGGCGCGTCGACGTGAGTCGCCGTGTGGCTCTGCATCTCGACTCGTTCCATCGTGAAGCCGTCTCTTGCCGCATAGTCGGTCGTCTCGACCCGGACGTTCGGGAAGTTCGGGTAGGTGGGGATGTCGCTCTCGATCGGGTTGCTCAGGTCTACGACCGTCTCGACGTCGTCGAACATACCCCCGGTTCTCGGGGTCGTACCAAAAGCGCTTCCCTGGGGACGGGCGCCGCTTCTCGAGTCGGGAGGCGAGGCGGCCCGCTCGAGTCACACCCACTCGCTGTCCGCGGAGACCTCGTTGTGCGGCGTCTCGCCGACCAGTACACGGCCGACGTCGTCGGCGATCTCCTCGCTCAGCTGCAGGCGCGAGGACTCCGAGTACCAGCCGACGTGCGGCGTGACGATCGCGTTCTCGAGGTCGAAGAGCGCGTGATCGGCCGGGAGCGGCTCCGGGTCGACCACGTCCAGGCCTGCGAAGTCGATCTCCCCGGTCTCGAGTGCGGAGACCAGCGCGTCGGTGTCGACGACGGGACCGCGGGCAGTATTGACGATGATCGCGTCGTCGGCAATCGCCGCGAGCGCGTCGGCGTCGATCATGCGTTCGGTTTCACCCGTGTGGGGGACGTGGATCGAGAGCAGGTCGACCTGTGCGAGGAGGTCGTCGAAGGCGACCGGCTCGACGTTGTGCGTCCGCACGGCGTTCGCCGGGAGGTACGGGTCGTGGGCGATCAGCTCGCAGCCGATGCCCTGGACCATCGTGGCGAGGCGACGGGGGATCTTCCCGAAGCCGAGGAAGCCGATCGTCGACCCCTGCAGCCGCCCGATCGGGCTCCCCTCGGACCAGTCCCAGCCGCCGCCGCGCGTCTGTCTGTCGTAGGTGGGGAGCCTGCGAACGCACGCGAGCAGCAGCGAGAGGGCGTGGGTCGCGACCTCGTCGATGCTGTACGTGGGGTTGTGGACGACGGTGACGCTGTGGTCGGCCGCGGCCTCGAGGTCGACGTTGTCGACGCCGATGCCGGCCCGACCGACTACCTCCAGCGACGGCGTTGCTTCGATGACGCGGGCGGAGACTGGGACGCCGGCGTCGACGATGAGCCCCGACGCGTCGCCGAGTTCGGAGAGAAGCGCGTCCTCGGTCCGGGTGATCGCCGAACTCGCCGTGACGTCGTACCGCCTCAGTACGTCGCGCTGGAGGTCGTGATCGACCGTCGTCGACTTCGAGTCGCTGATCAGGACGTGCTCTGTCATGTCTCGAGCGTCTCGTCCATCGTACATCAATGGGTGGTGTTTCGCGCCGATCGGGACCGCGCGGTGTGTCCGTACGAACCGCTCGAGGGTGGGGTCCTGACGGGCAGGTACGCTCGCGAGGACCGTCCGGAAGGCTGGCACGCGGCGCTCGACGACCGGTTCACCTGCGTTCCGGCGGTCATCGCCGGACCGCCGGCACAACTCCGCGAGGATCTCGCCGCCACGGAGCTCTCGCCGACCCGTGACCAGCGCGCGCGGATCACCGTCGCCTACCGATGGAATCGATCGAACGCGAGTTCGAAGCCGGGTTTCAGCATTTCCGAACAGCCGTTCTACTCCCCCCTCTCACGTACAACCGTCTCGTCCGTGGGAGCGGCCCAGATCCCCCTTACAGCAGTATGGCTGTAAAAACGCCGTTCGGCTATCCTGACCCCGTTCGTGTGAACGGGATCGGTCCTGTACACGGACGACCGTTCAGAGCCCGAATACGGCCAGTGTGTCACTTTCGGCGAGAATACGACGTTCAGTATGGATGAACGCCCCTCTCGGCGTTCTCCCGGTCAGAGCGACGTCTCCCTCACGGCTACGTCGGGATGGTCGAGCAGCGACGTATCGAGTTCGGTGCCGAGTCCGGGTCCCTCGGGGATCGGCAGGTACCCGTCGGTGGCCGCCAGCGGCGTCGTGACGAGGTTACGGTGCCAGCCGTCGTACCGGTCGCGGATCGCCTCCATCACGTAGAGGTTCGGGATCGTTGCAGAGAGGTGTGCGTTCGCGAAGTGCAGCACCGGGCCACCCGAGTTATGTGGCGCCACGGGCAGGTGTGCGGCTTCGGCCATCGTCGCCACGGCCTTCCCGGCGGTTATACCGCCGGCCCAGCAGAGGTCGAGCATCGCCACGTCGACCGCGCCGGTCTCGATGACCTGCGCGAACTCGTAGGGGCCGACGAGGCGTTCGCTGATACAGAGGGGGACCGACGTCCCCCGCGCGAGCCGTCGGTACGCCTCGGGGTTCCCCTTCCTGATCACGTCCTCGACCCAGATGGGGTCGTACTCCTCGACGGTGTCGACCAGCCGTTTCGCGGGCGTCAGCGCCCAGAGGCCGTGGAACTCCACCGCGATCTCCATCCGATCGCCCACGGCCTCCCGGATCCGCCGGATCGGCTCCAGCCCGGTCCGGAGGTCCTCGTTCGAGATCCGCTGTCCGCGTGTCTTCGGAGCGAACCCGTCGAACGGCCAGATCTTCATCGAGGTGATCCCCTCCCCGAGCAGCGAACGCGCGAGCGCTTCCGGCTCTTCCATGAAGTCGTACTGACGGTCGTAACAGGTGTTATACGTCGGGATCTGCTCACGTGACTTCCCGCCGAGCAGTTCGTAGATCGGTTCGTCCGCGAGTTTGCCCTTGAAGTCCCAGAGAGCGATGTCGAGCGCGCTCAGCGCGCGGAACTCCGCCCCGGCGTGTCCGTAGTAGTTGAAGTAGGTCGTGAGGTCGTCACGGATGCCTTCGATCTCCCGTGGATCGCGTCCCAGGACGTGATCGGCGATCGGCCCGTGGAGCGCGGCACACTCCATCTCCGCGAGCGGGAACGTCTCCCCGAGGCCGATCACCCCCTCGTCCGTGTGAACGCGGAGCATGGTAATTCTGACGTCGCGTTCGGTCTCCGTGAGGTCGCTCTCGGGATCGAAGGTGAGCGTCTCGATGGCCGTGATCTGCATGGGAAGGGGTTCGCCAACGGCGGCATATAGCTTCCTCTCGGAGCCGTCCCGATCGACTGTCCGTGTGAGTGGCGCGTCAGAACTCGCTTCGGTCGAAGCCGTCGTCGACGGTGAGCACGTCCCCGGTCACGTACGAGGGCCTCGGGTTCGACGCGGTCCTCGACACGACCGGTCGCCCCCGGGCCTCGAGACCTCGGTCGAGGCCGTCCACAAAGGGGTCAGATCGTGCTCGTCGGGCTGACGGGCGAGACGCCGCTGGCGTACGCGCCGCCACCGGTCGAGACGCGGGACCGAGAGGAACCCGATTCCAGGCCCGCCGGGTAGTCACGGACGATGGATCTCGAGCGCTTCTTCGAGGAGTTCACCGAACGCGACTGGCGACGCGAGAGCGTGACGGGTCGGTTGCGGGTCGCGATGATCGGTCTCGGCTGGTGGACGCGCGAACAGGCGACCCAGCGGTCGAGGAGAGCGAGCACCGTACGACGACGGTGGTCGTCAGTAGCTCGACGGAGAAGGCAGGGACGGTCGCAGGCGAACACGGGACGATCGACCACGCCATCACCTACGACGAGTACCACGACGGTGTGGCCACAGAGGCGTACGACGCCGTCTACGTCTGTACCCCGAACGCCCTCTACCTGTCCTAGTCGAGACGGCGGCCGAACTGGGGAAAGCCGTCCTCTGTGAGAAACCGATGGAAGCGAGCCTCGATCGGGCCCGATCCGTCGTCGACGTCTGTTCCGACCACGGCGTCCCGCTGATTGTCGCCTACCGAATGCAGACCGAACCGGCGGTCAGACGGATGCGAGAACCGGGTCGCCGACGGCTTCGTCGGCGACCCGGTGCTCGTCCACGAGCACATGTCGCAGGTACTGCTCGACGTGATCCCCGATCCCGACAAGTGGCGGCTGGACCCCGACCTCACTGGCTACGGGACCTCGGTGATGGACCTCGGGGTCTACCCGATCAACACCGCACGGTTCGTCCTCGACGCCGATCCGGTCGCGGTCCAGGCGAGCACGGGGGTCGAGAGCGACGCGTTCGCCGACGTACCGGACGAGCTCGCCGCGTTCACCGTCGAGTTCGACTCGGACGTCCGCGCGGCCTGTTCGGCGAGCCAGAACGCCCACCACTCGAGTTTCCTCCGGGTCACCGGCACCGAGGGTGAGATCGAACTTGACCCGGCCTTTTACGACCGTCAGCAACGCTCACTGACCCTCTCACGCGCCGGGACGACGGCCTCGCACCCGGTCGAACGGGTCGACCAGATGGAAGAGGAGTTCGAGTACTTGGCGGGCAGCGTCCTCTCCGAGGAGAGACCGCACCCCGACGGCGAATACGGACTCGTCGACATGGCGACCGTGAAGGCTATATACGAGAGCAGCGACGCCGGCGAGACCGTCCCGTCGAGTGGTGAAACGCCGTCAACAGTATCGACACCTACCGCCGAGACGAATGCAGTCAGTACCGATCTTCGTTCGGCCGGAGAGGGCGCAACTACCATAGTCAAAAATACTAAGGCCCGACGGAAGGACGGTGGAGCTATGACCATCCTGGCGGCGGTCGACGGTAGCGAGCACTCGAGTTCGGTGATCGAGGTCGGCTACGATCTGGCCGTGACCTACGGCGTTCCGCTCGAGGTGCTCCACGTCGCACCGAGAGAGGAGTTCAAGTCCTACCAGCGCTCGCTGAAGGGGACCGACGAGTTCTCCGACTACTCGGTCCGTCAGCACGAAGACAGCGCGGCGAACGTCGTGAGAACGCTCGTGAGAACGACCCTCGACGGTCGTGACCGGAGTTCGGTGTCGTCCGTCGGTAAGGTCGGGGATCCGGTCGAGGAGATCCTGAAACACGCCGAGGACTCCGACGCGCGGTTCGTCGTCATCGGCGGTCGGAAGCGCTCGCCGACCGGGAAGGCCATCTTCGGCAGCGTGACGCAGTCGGTCCTCCTCGAGAGCGACTGTCCCACCGTCACGGTGATGAGCGACGAGGAGGGCTGATCGGACCGAACCGGCTGTAGGAGGACCGACTTCGGCGAGAGACCACCGGTTCGTCGATACGAACGTGAAACGAAGCTGATGAAACGATCCGCGTGCACACGCCGACTTCCGAAGAAGGCGGATAGACGGTGTGAATGCAGTGGGCTCCGGTGTCTCGACCCACGGCCGCTCTCCGAAGGGCCACTCCGTGCAGGTGCACGCCGTTCTGCGGTGGCGAGATACCTCGACACGACCGAACACGACCTTTTTGAGGAGGCGCCCCGTTCGATGGGTGTGAACGTAGAGTTCCCAGACGCCGACGCCTTGCGCTCGGGTGGTGACGTCACCGTAGAGGACCTCCCCCGCTTCGCCGTCGCGGAGCGGACGCGCGATGTGCGGTCGGTCGAGGACCTCGAGGCCTCGGCGCGCCGGGCGGTCGACTCGATCGACGCCTTCGAGACGCTCCCACAGGGTGCGGAGGTCGGAATCACCGCCGGCAGTCGGGGGATAGACGACATGCCGGCCGTTCTCGCGACGGCGGTGGACGAGCTATCGTCCCGGGGGTACGAGCCGTTCGTCCTCCCGGCGATGGGGAGCCACGGCGGCGCGACCGCCGATGGTCAGGTCGAGACGCTCGCCGCACTCGGTATCACGCCGGAGTCGATTGGCTGTGAGATCAGGTCGTCGATGGCGGTCGAGGGCGTCGGCGAAGACGACCTCGGGCGAACCGTCTACGCCGCTCGGGACGCGCTCGAGGCCGACGCGGTGCTTCTGGCGAACCGGATAAAACCGCACACCGACTTCCACGGCCCGATCGAGAGCGGCCTCTCGAAGATGGCCGTCATCGGCCTGGGGAAACACCGGGGAGCGGAGTCACTGCACAACGCCGCCATCGCGACCGACTTCGCGACGGTCATCCGGGACCGAACGGACGTCCTCCTCGAGGCGACGCCGATCGTCGGCGGTATCGCGCTCGTCGAGAACGCAGACCACCGTGCGGCACACGTCGAGGGGGTGAACGCGAGGGAGATCTCTACCCGCGAACCGGAACTGCTGGACCTCGCACGCGAGCTCTTTCCGACCCTCCCGATCGAGGACCTGGACCTGCTCGTCGTCGACGAGTTCGGGAAGGACAGATCGGGGACCGGGATGGACACGAACGTCCTCGGTCGGTACTACTTCCACGGCGAGTCGGAGCCGGACTCGCCCTCTATCACCCGGGTGTACGCGCGGTCGCTCTCCGAGGCCTCTCACGGGAACGCGATCGGGATCGGCCTCGCCGACTTCCTCCACCGGGACGTCATAGAGGAGATCGACTTCGAGGACATGTACATCAACATCGTGACCAGCGGCGAGCCACGCCGTGCGAACGTCCCGTTCGTCGTGCCCGACGACGTTACGGCACTGATACTCTCCTGTTCGATGACCGGCGTCGACTCCCCGGAGGAACTCCGCGTCGCCCGGATCGCGAGCACGATGGAACCGGATACGTTGCTCGTCTCGGAACCGGTCGCTGCTGACCTCCGTGAGCGTGAGGATGTAGCTCTCGGCCCGCTCGAACCGCTCGAGTTCTCGGATGGGGAGTTCGTCTCGAGTGCACCACTGTATCGCTAGTGGCCGCTTCAGATGACCTCTTCCGTCGGCGCGTGATACGGTCGCTGGAAACTATTGTATTCCACGAATCGTATCAAGCCTTCGTGACCGCTCGCTCGACTGTCCACCTATCCAGATCGGCCGACCGACAGTGTGTCGGACCAGCCGTCGTTCACGAGAGCGGTGCTCTCGCGTAGCCCATCGGAAACCGTAAGTTTCTGAGGGCGGCGATGCTGACCGGGTCGGGTTTAACGACCCGCTGTCACGATAGACGGCAGGTGATCTTGATTTTTCACTACAATACACTCCGAGACGAAAACGATCCTCGATGCCGATTTGTACGGTCGGTATGGTTCAGATCCGGCAGCTTAGTTTCTCCATAGATCGACCAAAAACGATCTCTCGAAAACGACATCTCTCGTCGATCGGTTCGGAGACTAGACCTTCCCTGCTCGATTAGGATCGAACGATCTGGTCGACTCTACTGATCGGACCCTCATCGAAAAGTGGGTTCACACCCTGAAGTGTGGAGTCGGCTGCTTCCACAATCCGTAGGTAAGCAGCCGGGCGAGTACACGCCGATGAGTTGAGGTATTCGTGCACTATTCTCACAATCAGCGACCGAACTTGCCACTCGATCGACGAACATCAGTCGAGGCGGTGCCGGACTAAGCAGTACCGTCACACACGATGGATACACTTTCTGAGCAAAGCAGATGAAAGAGACTCGTGAGCGGAGGCGATGAGTGCCGTCCACGAGTTTCGTTCGGGGACGCACGTTCGCGAGCCGCAGTGCTCCAGCGGGTCGCCTCGGCCGCGTTCTTCGCGCCGGGCGACCGACGGTCCGGGAACGACCAGGAACGAGGAGAGGGGGTGTGGGGCCACTCGCGTGGTCGTCGGTCGCCCACCGGCGTCACCGTCCGCCGATGGGGACGGGCGTCCGGTCCCGCTCGTCCTCCCGCTCGAGAGACTCCCGGGACTCGAGCGCGTGGAGGCCGTCTTGGAGCGTGTAAGTCCGGTCGTCGTCGGAGCAGGGAAAGACGGCTTCGACGTCACGATCGGAGTAGATCCCCAGACAGAGCAGGGGGAAGCTGACGACGGTCCACGTGGAGTCGGAGACGATCGTCTTCGTCTCGCGGACGTGGAACGCCGGCGAGAGCGTGTAGCCGTGCTCGTCGGCCCAGTCGGCGAACTCGTCGTACCGGCGTTTGATCGGGAGCTCCGAGCTGTCGGTCGGAACGCTGTGGCCCCACACCTCGTAGTCGACGGACTCGAGCGTGCCCTCGGCCACCAGCCGTTCGAGGCGCTCGATCGCCCGCTGCTGGACGTCGTTGATACCAGTCGGTGCCACCGATCGAATGTAGAGAACCGCGCTGTGCGCAGTTCGGTCTGATGCGTCCATCCCAGTCACCCTCAACGAACGAATCACGCTCCGTGCTATTAGATGTTTTCACGCCAACAAGACGGGTCGGTTCCGGCACTCGATTTCACCTCTCCCGTCGGTCGTCACACCCCCACTCAGACCTCCTTCCGTCCCGTGCGCCGCTCGGGAACGAGTCGGAAGCTCCGGAAGGTCACCTCCTCCGGCGGGCGGTCGAAGACGTCGACCACCGGGATCCGGACTGCCCACATTCGCTGGACGGCCGTCGCGTCGTACGGCGAATCCGAGATCGACTCGAGCGTGCCGGAGGCGACTACGCTCCGCCACCCGTCGTCGGTGTGACGGTGGACGACGAACGAGACCGGGCCGTCGAGGTGTGCTTCCTTCTCGCTTCCCGGGAGGAGCGAGAGCGTGTAGTAAAAGTGCGAGGACGCGGCGTCGTAGCCGTAGGAGACCGGGATCGACAGCGGTGCTCGGTCGGTCTCCGTTGCGAACGAGAGCACGCCGGTGCCGCCGTTGCCTAGGAACGCTGCGATCTCCTCGTCGCTCATCTGCACCCAGCGGAGCGAACTCATACACACGATAGAGTCCGTCGGAACAAAACGTTTGTCGCTCGACGTGTTCGCCGACAGGACGCGATCCGCTCGCGTTCTCACGAGGTGAAACGCTCTCGAAGAGTGATTGTGCTCGCACGCGAACGCATCGAACTTCGACGAGTTCACCGGCCAGATACAGCACCGACTCGCGTTCCCGGACACGGGACGGACGGTCCGCGCGACGTTCGTGACGCTCGGTCGGCGGATCCCAAAGGGAGCGACGGCGGGCCTCGTCGCATCGCTACCGATGGTGATCCGCTGATAGACGACCGGCGAGGTACACGACCACGGCCAGCGCTTCGGCTGCGAGGAGTTCGTCTCGCGCGTCGGCGAGATCGAGGGAGCCGGCCCGTCCGTCGCCGCCTACCACGCCCGCGTCGTCGACCTCGTCCACGACGTCCTTCCCGAGTCCGACTTCCAGCAGCTCCGCGACCAGTTCCCGGAGAACCCCGACGACGAGAACCGGGGGAAGCTGTTCGAGGTGGTCGACGCCGGCGGCTGGAACGAGCCGGAGGGGTCGGCGGGAGGCTGAGCCTCCGACGGGGCGAATCCCGACGACGTCCGAGGGCCGACTACGCGGTGAGCACCGGACGGCCGGCGTGTCTGACGACGCGCTCGGCGACGCTCCCGATGTGGCCCTCTCGCTCGTGGGACTGACCCTGGTAGCCGAGGACGATCAGGTCGGTCCCGATCTCGTCGGCGTAGTCCGTGATCTCCCGGTGTGGGCGACCGTGACAGAGCCTCGTTTCCACGACGAGTCCACGGTCGTCGGCCCGATCGGCGATCTCGTCGAGCAGGTCGTGACCGCGGTCTTCGAGTTCGTGGAGGACGATCTCGGTGCTGCTCAGCGCTGGCTCGCCGTACCGACTGGTGTCCACGACGTGGAGCGCGTGGACCGTCGCCCCGTACTGTTCGGCGAGGGCGAGCGTGTGCTCGACCGCTCTGTTGGCCGGTTCGCTCCCGTCGGTCGGAACGAGGATTCTGTCGTACATCGCGTTCGTTCCGATCACGACCGCCGCGGCCAAATAGTTACCCACCGATCAGGTTACGGGAGTCGAGAGCACGCCACCGGATCGAGCGTTTCGAGGGGGTCACCGGCCGTAGAACGCCGGGTGGGGATCGAGTCCGTCCAGTCTCGACGGATCGGGATGGCGAACGATGTGGACGTCGTACGTCTCGCCGGCGGCCACACGTGCGCCGACCGACGCGAGCGGCGTCACGACGCTCCCGACGTTCTCGCTCCCGAGGAACACCACCTCACGGTCGCGCTCTATCATACGGACCGCTGACCGTCCGTACCGCTCGTACTGGTACCCGCCTCCCGATCCGAGCGGTAACCAGCTACAGCAGTCCGCATCACCGGCCTAGAGACGAGGCGAGTGATCGAACGAACGCAGGTAGTCTCAGCCCCGCATCCCCCAGTGTGATTCCGCTCTCACCGAACGACCGTCACTGGCATCGGCGCACGACGGGCCACGGTGTCCGCAACGCTCCCGAGGAGCACGCTCTCGCGCTCGCTCCGGCCGTGTGCGCCGAGAACGATCGCGTCGAACCCGTTTTCCACGGCGTGTTCGACGATCGCACGGTCTGGTCGGCCCCGTTCGACCGCGGTGTCGATCTCCACGCCGTGTGCATCCGCGCGGCGCTCGCTCCGCTCGAACAGCGTTTCGGCGCGCGCCTCGAGGCGTGCGACCCACTCCCCGAACCCCTCCGATGCGCCGAACCCGGCCTCGTAGTAGCCGAACGGGTCGACCACGAACAGGACGGTGATCTCGGGGTCGGTGAGAGCGGTACAGGCGTACTCCAGCGCGGCGTCGGCCTGTGGCGAGCCGTCCATCGCGACGAGGATTCGACGAGCCATGCTCGACAGTCGTCGGTCAGCGCCATAGTTCCATCCGTCGGATCGGGCGCAGCTATTTCCCGCCGGCCCTCCTCCGAGAGGACATGAGTCGGATACCGTCCACGGAGATGAGCGCGGAAGAACGCGACGAATTCCTCGGCAACGGCGGCACCGGCGTGCTCTCGCTCGCGACCGACGGCGAGGAGAGCCCGCACACGGTGCCCGTCTCCTACGGCTACGACGCGAGCGAGGCGACGTTCTACTTCCGGCTCGCGGTCGGCCCCGACACTGCGAAGGGATCGCCCGCCGACAGACCCGTCTCGTTCGTCACCTACGGACAGGAGGGAGGACGCTGGCGGAGCGTCGTCGCCCGGGGTCGTCTGGAGGCGACCACCGAGGAACCGATCGAGACCCGGACGCTTCGGGGTCTCGACCGCGTCCACATCCCACTGTTCGACGTGTTCGACGAACACCCGCGGACGGTCCCCTTCGAGTTCTACCGCCTCGTTCCGAAGGAGCTGACCGGCAGGAAGGAGACGAGCACCGGGGACTGATCGGCGGGACGTCGGACACCGGTTCGAAACCCCGGCGAAACGAGTTCGGTCATCGGATCGCCGGACGTTCTCCCTCCTCGATACGTACGTCGAAATTCACGGACAGGGGAGCCGTTCCCGTGACACGAGTGCGTTCGTAACGTGAAGTCGATCCAACACGCGTACGGGGACGGGCTCCGTGAGACCCGTCCGACCGAGTAGTACTTTCTCGGCTATCATTCTCCCCGTCCGAGGCCGACGAGATCGCTCGTCCGAGGCGTTCGTTCCGGCAGAAACCCCTCGATCGCGGCCGACCCGGGAAACGGGCGGGCGGAAATGACGTCGCTCTAAGCGGCTGCACGAAGGGTACGACGGGCGTGTTCGATCGCGACTTCGGAGGGATCCTCGGTTCGGAGGCCCGGCTCTCGACGGTGACCGGTCGTGACCGCGCTCGCGAGTTCGTGAGAGTGTGGTGGGCGCCGATCGGTGCTCACCGGACGATCGTCACTGGGATCGGCGAGCGGCGTGCGACGGTCTCCGCGACGCTGCCGAGGAGGACGCGGGAGACGCCCGACCGACCGTGGCTTCCCATCACGATCAGGTCGGCGTCGGTGTCGGCGGCGGCCGCCAGGATCGCCCGTGAGGGGTCACCGCGTTCGATCGCGGTCTCGACGGCGACGCCCGCCTCCCCCGCGATCGCCCCCAGATCGGCGAGCAGCGTTTCGGCGCGCTCGCGGCGGCGGTCGATCATCGTCTCGTTCCAGACGCTCGGCTCGGAGACGTAGATCGCGTCGATCGGGTCAACGACGTGGACGAGCACCAGACGGTCGTCGGCGTACTCCGAGACCGCGAACTCGAACGCCGCCCGCGCCTGTATCGACTCGTCCACCGGAACGAGGATCGTCCGTGCCATACGGTACCTGCCACCACGACAAGCATACCTCTTTCGGGGCTCCCGGATCCGACCCGGAGTGGTTGATTAGTCAACTATTTACGGCTGGCCGGCGAGCGTGAGAACGCTGGGTGTTGTCCCAGTGCGAGCGGGCTTCGGTCGGTCGACGGTCGGGCCGGAGCTGCCTCTGATGGGGAGAGGGGCCCGCGGCGGTTGGATGAGCTCCCGTGGCCCCGCCCCCCGTCGTCACGGTTCTCGCGCTCTCGTGACCCCGCGAGCGATCGCGCCGAGCGGGCGGGTTGATAGTCTCGGCGACCGTAGTGGCCCCCATGACCGGGAGAACGGAAGCCGTCGGATCGGTGAGCGACGTCGGCCGGGATCGACCGGGAATCGAGCGGAGGGGGACGTGACCGTGTTCGAGGACAGAGCGGCGGCCGGACGACGCCTCGCGGCCGCCGTCCGGGACGAAGCGGTCCCCGGAGACGTCGTTCTCGCGATCCCGCGCGGCGGCCTCCCCCTGGGCAGAGCGGTCGCCGACGCCCTGGGCGTCCCGCTCGACGTCGTCGTCGCGACGAAGATCGGCGCGCCGTGGAACCCGGAGCTGGCGGTCGGTGCGGCCGCGAGCGACGGGGCCTACTGGACGAACGAACCGCTCGTCGCCGACCTCGGGCTCGACCGGACGGCCTTCGACCGTCGGCGACGCGAGGCGGTGGCGAGCGCGGGCGAGAAGGCCGAACGCTACCGGGCGGGCCAGCCGCCGCTCTCGCTCTCGGGGAGACGTGTCGTGGTCGTGGACGACGGCGTCGCGACGGGCGCGACGACCCGGGCGTGTCTCCGACAGGTCCGCGAGGCGGGCGCGGCGCACGTGACGCTCGCGGTCCCGGTCGCCCCGACGGAGACGCTTTCGGCGCTCGAAGAGGAGGTCGACGCCGTCGTCTGTCTCGAGACGCCCTCGCCGTTCGGATCGGTCGGGGAGTTCTACCGCTCGTTCGAGCAGGTCCCGGACGAGGTGGCGATGGGATACCTCGACGGGCGCTGATACGGACTGCTGTACGTCCGTACCGGCCAGACCGGTACCCGCCTCTCGGTTCGAACGGTACCAGGCACAGCAGTCTGTATGAACGTGCGCCCACAGGTTGATGCGACCGCACGTCGAACGGCGCGTATGCGGATCCTGGTACCCCTCGACGACTCGGATCCGGCGAGGCGGGCCGTCGAACACGCGACGACGCACTATCCGGACGCCGAGACGACCCTCCTGCACGTAATCGACCCGGCGGCGAGCGTCGTCGGCGGCGAGGTGACCGACGACTTCGATCCCGTCGTTCGCAGCGGGCGCGAGGAGGCAACGCGGCTGTTCGACGCGATAACCACGGCCGAGGAGTTCGACGGGAGGGCCCTCGCAACGGAGACCGTCGTCGGCTCGCCAGCCCGCGAGATCCTCGCGTACGCCGAGGAGAGTGAGATGGACCAGATCGTGATCGGGAGTCACGGCCGGTCGGGCGTCTCCCGTGCCCTCCTCGGCAGTGTCGCCGAAACTGTCGTCCGCAGGGCGCCCGTCCCGGTGACCGTCGTTCGCTGATCCAGGTCATACGGACTGCTGTACCTGGTCACCGCTCAGATCGGTACCTGTCTCTCGGTCAGAGCAGGACGGACAGCGGTCCGTCTCACTCCTCGTCGAAGAAGGAGTGTGTCGCCTGCGCGATACCGAACGGCTCTCCGGTCGTCGCGTCGGTGACGATGTCGCCGTCGAGCATCACCCTGGTCGTGAGCTCGTCGGCGCTGTCGTCCGCCTTCTGTGCGACGACCGAGATAACCGTCGGGTCGTCGTCGATCTCGAACGTGGTGAAGCCCTCGTCCACGACCGAGATCGTCCGGTCGTGCGTCGAGAACGCCATCGCCCACTCGCCGTCGTAGTCGACCTGTGCGTAGACCGTCCCCGATGGGCGGCCGTCGTCCTCCTCCTCCGGCTCCGCCTCGTTCTCGCCGACCACCTCCTCGTCGCCTTCCTCGCCAGCCTCTCCGTCGCCCTCCTCGCTCGCCTCCTCGTCTCCCCCCTCGGTCCCGTCGTCGCCCTCCTCCGCGTCGTCCTGATCTCCGTCCGCCTCCTCGTCGCCCCCCTCAGTCCCGCCGTCCTCCCCGCCGTCGTCGTTCAGCTCGTCGATCCCCTCCGCGAGCTCCGCGACCTCGGCGTACGCCCGCTGTTCGAGCGCCCCGCGGTCGACAGGGCTCTCCTCGTCGTCCTCTCCCTCGTCGTCTTCGTCCTCGTCCGGTTCCTCCTCCCCGTCTGTTCCCTCCTCGTCGCCCTCACCCTCCTCGTCGTCCTCGTCGGGCGTCTCCGGCTCCTCCCCGAGGTCTTCCTCCGGCGTCTCCTCGTCGTCGCCCCCGAGGTCGGCACAGCCGACGAGGGGTACGAGCAGCCCGGCAGCCATCGCCTTCGCGTAGTGTCTCCTCCGCATTACGACCTGTCGTTGGGGCCCCCGTACGATTACTATGCAGAGGTGTACGGAGGGTAGAGGAAGCATACGAACCCGTAGAACGCGACCGTCGAGGGCTACGAGAACGCCTCGCGGCCCAGCTCCTGGTAGGCGGCGTGGGCGGCGTACTCCTCGAGCGTCGGCTGCCTCCAGTACCTGACGGTTCCGCTCCGCCCGTCGTACTCGATCGCGCCGACCTCGACGAGCGGCGGGAGCCACTCCTCGACGAGGCGGCGGCGGTCGCCGGCCCCGGAGGGGTCGGCGTCCGGCTCGCAGCGCGCCTCGATCGATCGCACCGAGGCACAGAGCGCGTCCGCGTCCTCGACGGGGTCGTCGTTCCGGATGAAGTGATAGAGCACGTACCGGGCGTGCTGGTTCGACAGCACGCGAAAGACCGTCCCGTGCGAGAGCGAGGACGCGACCCGCCCCGTGGACGCCGTCTCGTCGGATGGGTTCAGAGGATCACTCATGCATTCCACCATCATCTCCGTCGATCGTTGGGTATAGAAGGTTTTCGTCCGTTGAGAACCGTTTGACATCAACTCACCGTAAATTAATGATATTAAAACGGTATCTCGAATTCGCCGCACACATCAATGAATGGAACAGTCCGGAGTGCGAACAACCGGGACCGAACCGGTACGGCGGCGATGACGACCGGGGTCCGGCTTCCGAACGGGGCCGTCGTTCGCGAGCGGGAGCGCCGTTGCCACCGATCGAGAACGGAGTAAGCGAGTCGTTACTCTCGGTTCGGGGAGGGTAGTCGGACGCTACCGGGTGCTCGACTGGCGCTCGACGAACGAGCGTCGCGGGGTGCCCGGAACCATTCGTCTCCGGCCGTCCACCCACCGTATCCCGGACGCGGGCGCGCCCGTGGAACCGCCCGCTCGACCGTCGTAACCGAGCTATAACTATGCGCCCGGGTGAGCGAGGTGACACGTCTCCATGAGAACACTGCTGATCGGACTCGACGCCGCCTGTTCTCGGGTCCTCGACCCGCTCGCGGCCGCGGGCGAGATCCCACGGATCGCGGCGATCCGCGAGGCCGGCGTCGCGGCACCGCTCGCCTCGCAGATCCCACCGTGGACCGCGAGCGCCTGGCCCACGCTCTACACCGGGACGAACCCCGGGAAACACGGCGTCTTCGACTTCCTCGCGTTCGACGGCTACGACTGGGACGTCGTCACCGCGAGCGACGTACGGACGCCGGCGCTCTGGGAGATCCTCACCGACCACGGCCTCTCGAGCGTCGTCGTCAACGTCCCGGTCACGGCCCCCCCACCGGAGATCGACGGCGCGGTGGTTCCCGGCTACACGGCTCCCGAGGGCCCGGCCTGTCACCCGGACGGGCTGCTCGACGAGATCGAGGCGGCGATCGGCGGGTATCGCGTCTACCCGCGGACAGGTGCGGAGAGCACCGACGAGCGGGTCGAGGGCTACCGCGAGGTGATCCGGATGCGCGGGGACGCGACGAGCTACCTCGTCGATCGGTACGACCCGGCGTTCTGCTTCGTCCAGTTCCAAGTGACCGACACCGTCTTCCACGAGTGTGCTGGCGCTTCCGAGGCGGTCCGGGCGGTCTACCGGGCGGTCGACGAGCAGGTCGGCCGTCTCTACGACCGCTGTGCGCCCGAGACCGTCGTCGTCGCGAGCGACCACGGGATGGGGCCGTACGAGCGCGAGGAGTTCCGCGTCAACGAGTTCCTCCGCCGGCGGGGCTACGTCGCGACCCGTCGCGGCGGCCTCGACGGGATGCCGTCGTGGGGCACGCTCAGGGAACGCCTCGTCGATGCCTCCGGGACCGACGCCGAGCGACCGGTCCCCCGGAGCGCCCGTCTCATGCGCGCGGCGGCGTCGGTGGGCGTGACGAGCCAGCGCCTCGAGGCGCTTCTCGACCGCCTCGGTCTCACGGAGCTCGCGCTCCGGGTCATCCCGCGCGACGCGATCAGGGCGGGAACCGACCAGGTGGACTTCGCGAGGTCGACGGCGTACATGCGCTCGCGGATCGAGTGTGGGGTCCGTCTCAACGTCGAGGGGCGAGAGCCGGCGGGGGTCGTCCCCGAGGGCGGGTACGAGGCCGTGAGACGGGAGCTGATCGACGAACTCGCCGCGGTCAGGACGCCCGACGGCTCGCCGGTCTTCGACGAGGTCGGCCCGCGCGAGGCGTACTTCGAGGGGCCGGCGGTGGGGCGAGCGGTCGACGTGGTCACCGTCCCCGCCGGGTTCGAACAGTTCCTCTCCGCACGCCTCGGCGGCGGGGAGTTCGCGCCGCCGAGCGAGCCGTGGAACCACACGCTGGAAGGGACGGTCGCGATCGCCGGGGAGGGGATCGAGCCGGGATGGTCGCTCGAGGGCGCCCGGCTAGTCGACGTCGCGCCGACCGTTCTCGCGCTCTGCGGGGTGGCCCGCACCGACGCGATGGACGGCGAGGTGCTCCCGGTGGTCGACCCCGTCGGAACCGAGGCGTACGACGGCGACTGGCACGAGCGCCGGCCGGCCGGGTCCGTGCGGAACGGGAGTAGCCGCGACGTCGAGCGGCGGCTCTCGGACCTCGGCTACCTGGAGGACCGATGACGGTCGAGATCCGGGAGGTCGAGGACGAGCGCTGGGATCGGTACGTCGAGCGCTCGGCGGCGACGGTCTTTCACCGGTCGGGCGCGCTCGACGCGATACGGGGGGAGACCGGCGACGCGCTCCACCGCCTCGTCGGCTACCGGGGCGAGGAGCCGGTCGGGATCCTCCCGCTGTTCGTGCGGACCGTCGCCGGGACGACCGTCGCCTTCTCGCCCCCACCCGACCTCCTCCTCCCATATCTCGGTCCGGCGCTGCTCACCCCACCGGGGTGCAAACCCTCGAAGGCCGAGCGGCGCCACGGCGTGTTCGTCGACGCCGCGACCGAGTGGCTCCACCGGGTCTACGGCCCCGCCTACGTCCACCTCCGGAGCGGCACCCGGTACACGGACCCGCGACCGCTCTCGTGGAACGGCTTTCGGATCCGGCCGAAACACACCTACTCGCTCGATACGACCCGCTCGCGGGAGGAGCTACTGTCGACGTTCAGCAGCGACGCCCGACGGAACGTCCGCGGTGACGAGGACGTCGACTGTCGGATCGAGGTCGGCGACCGGGAGGCGATCCGGGCGATCGTCGAACAGGTCGCGGCGAGATACCGAGATCAGGGCGAGTCCTACCCGCTCGATCCGGGGTTCGTCACGGCGCTCTACGACGGGCTCACCCCCGAACGGTTCCGCCCCTACGCCTGCTATCGGGACGGGGAGCTTATAGGAGGGATGCTCGCCCCCCGTGACGACCGCACCGTCTACCGGTGGCAGGGCGGCGCGAAACCCGACGTGGAGCTGCCGGTCAACGACCTGCTCGACTGGCGGATCATCACCGACGCCGTCGACGACGGCCTCGCCGAGTACGACCTGGTCGACGCCGACACCAGGCGGCTGAACGGCTACAAGGCGAAGTTCAACCCCGCGCTGCGACCGTACTACGAGATGGAGTGGGGTCGAGCCCACACCCGGCTCCTCGCCGGGGCGTACAGGCGACTCAGGTACTGAGAGGGATCGTCGGAGAAACACACCGTTCTTCGACCCTGAAACGAACGACACCGGTGATCTGTACGCCCGGAAGGACGATCGGCGACGATGATCCCTACGAACGATCAGGCGGTCAGCTCTCCGGTGAGGTACTGGTTCTCCCACTCACGACGGGCGGCGACCTCGCGCTCTCCCCGTTCGGTCAGTCGGTAGTAGTTCGTCCGCCGGTCGCGCTGGCCCTTCTCGACGAGCCCCTTGTGAACGAGCGCGTCGAGGTTCGGGTAGAGCCGGCCGTGGTGGATCTCGGTGCTGTAGTAGTCCTCCAGCTCGCCCTTGATCGCGAGTCCGTGGGGCTCGCCGCTCCCACAGATGACGTACATGAGGTCGCGCTGGAAGCCCGTCAGGTCGTCCATAGTGTAGGTACGGCTCCCGAGGGGTTAGTAGTGTTGGTTAGTTGCCGTATCTGGGGAGAGGACGCGTCGTCTCAGCCCGTGAAAACGACCGCCCGAAATCGGTCGGCCTACCGGGAGAGGGCAGTCGACTCCGTATCCCGAACCGACCGTACGGCCGCGAGCGAGGGTCGTGAGCGGGCCGACCCCGCCCGGTCGCGTGCCTAGGCAACGAGTACTTTTGCCCGCCGCCCGTGAGGGAACGGCCGAGTATGCCCGAGGAAAACCCCTCTCGTCTCCCGGGAGCGTGCCCCTTCCCGATCGACGAGGACGTCCCCGTGTACGAGTACCTAGAGCGAGTGGAGCTGGAGGAGGGCCGGACGCGCTACCGCTGTCCGACGTGTGCGGCGCTCTTCCGGACCGACGAGGGGCTCGCGATCCACCACTCACGCGTCCACGAGATCACGCTCACCGAGCGACTCTGTGGCTCCGAGGCCGTCCGCGAGTACGTGAGAGCGCGCTACCTCGACGGCGGCGACGGCCTGGAGACGATCACCGCGTCGATCCCGTACGTGAGCCGGACCACGGTGAAACATCTGCTGGGCTCCGCCTACCAGCGCCCGCCGGAACAGGAGCTGAACCGGCTGCTCAGCCGGCCCGACATCGGCCCGCAGCACGTCGGCCTCAGCGCCCCGGACGACCCCGAGGGTCACCGATAGCGCGAGCGGTCGGGAAAAAGCGGGGAGGGAGTCGGACGGGAACCCGGTTCCACGGCCAGACGACTGGGATCTGACGGTGTCGGATCGAACGCCACCGCCACAGGCTGGTGGATCGCCGACTCCCGCACACCGTACGCCGCGCCCGTAGCTTAGTATGTGGACGCTATCGGTGGGTCGGCGAGATCTCACTCGCTCGACGGCGGTAGACGCACAATAACGAACCGCACACTCTGCGGAGTGGGGACGATGTCCGGCAGCCGCGAGGAGCGAGAGCCGAACCGACTCCCGACCGGAGCCGTGAGCGGGGTTGCCGGGCGGGTTCCGAGGGATATTCCGGTGCTCGGCCTCCTCCTCGCCGCCGGAAACGGGGCGGTCCTGGCGGGTCTCGACCCGCTCTCGGTCTGGTTCGGGCTCGTTCTCGCGCTGGTCCTCCCGGGCTACGCACTGCTCACGCTCGTCGCCCCGCGAGGGAGGGAGGCGGGCGGGCTGGGCCACGCGGAGCGGCTTGCGCTCTCGTTCGCGACCAGCCTCGCGGTGGTGCCGATGCTCGTGCTGGTGCTCACCGTGGCGGTCGCCGCGCCGCTCACGACGACGACCGTGCTGTACGCGATCGACGCGTTCGTCCTCGCGGCGCTGCTGGCCGGACTGCTCCGCCGGCTCCGGCTCCCCCGAGAGGAGTGCTACGACCTCCCGGTCGGACGGTGGCTCCGCGGGGCGACCGACGGGCTCGCCGCTGCGCGGGAGAACCCGCTCTCGGTGCTGCTCGTCCTCTCGATGCTGCTCGCGGTGACGACGCTCGGGTTCGCGGTCGCGGTCCCGAACGACGGCGAACGGTTCACCGAGTTCTACCTCCTCACCGACGGACCGGATGGACCGGTCGCCGGCGAGTACCCGGCCGAACTCGTCGAGGGCGAGCCGGAGACGCTGCTTCTCGGCGTCGAGAACCACGAGCGGCGGCCGCTCGGGTACGAGGTCGACGTCGAGATCCAACGGGTCGAGAGCGACGGGGGCGAGGTGACGGTGCTCGAGCGCGAGCGCCTCGCCGAGCTGCGACTCGTCCTCTCACACGGCGAGTCGACCACGATCGAACACGACGTCGCCCCGGAGATGACCGGCGAGCGGCTCAGACTCTACTACACCCTCTCGATCGAGGGCAGCGACGAGCCGTACCGCGAGCTCTACCTCTGGGTGGACGTCGTCCCCGAGGGCGACGGGAGCGACGGCGAGGGGTAGCTACTCGCCCGTCATCGCCCGTCAACGGCGTCATACCATTGCTGTCGGGGGTTCTATCTCGACTCGACCGGGCCGGACCGGACCAACCATGTCGTTCGTCGCACTCGCGTTCGCGCTCTGGCTGCTCTTCGGATTCGTGGTCGTCCTGTTGCTCGTCGCCCAGGGGCGGCGGGAGAAGGCGGGATTCGATGTCGGGTAGTCGTACGGTCGGCTGTACGTCGTCCGAGAGTATCGCCACCCGTGGTAGCGAGAACCGTTACGCAGTTCCAGCCGTCAGTATCACCGTCGATCGGTCGGGGAGTGGTTCTCGCGGCCGTTGGCCGTGACCCTGAAGCGGACGTCGCGTCCGCTCAGCGTTATCTCGAGGTCGTCGAGGGTCGCCTCGTCGAGCAGCAGCTCGTCGAACGCCGACGCGTCGGGACTCGAGGAGACCCGCGCCTCGAACCCGTTCGGTCCGAGCGAGAGCGAGATGGCGGTGACGCTCGTCCGGAACGTCCGCTGGCGCTGGCCGTCGTCGGTGAACCGGACCGACTCCTCTATGAGGTTCAGCTCGATGAGGTCGTTCACGCGGCGGTATATCGTCGTCTGGGAGGCCTCACAGACCTCGAGGAGGTCGTCGACGCTCACCCACCGCTCCCTCCCCGCGGTGAGGATCCGGCGGCTACACGCGTTACCGAGCACGTCGAAGAGCCTCGCGCAGTCGGTCGAGACCCCCCTGTTCCTCGTCCCCCCGTCCACCGAGTCCTGTCCCATGTGCGTGAACCCCGGTCGTCGGTTCCCTCGACACGGTGCGGTCGCCCACCCGGACGTCCCCACCGGTCGACGCGATCCGACGGCTCTAGTCACTTGCACGTCAGATCATATAAAAGTAATAGGGAAGCTACCGACGTTCACCCGGACGTACCGGACGACCCTCCACCGAGTCCCCCGCGTGGTGGGTCCGTGGGAGAGAGGGGACGCAGGCACCGCCACTAACCGGCCGTTAACGCACCAGCGGCGGGTCGAGACGGCTCAGACGGTGGCGACCGACCCCGGGAAACGGTGGAATAACAAACCCGTTCGGGGCCGACCTCCGGACGAACCGGCGGCCGGTCGCCGGCGGAGAGCCATGAGCGAAACGACGAGTGTCACGCGGTTGTACGGAAGCGACGAGGGCCCGGACGAACAGCGACGGGCGTTCCTCGCCGGGCGGGTCCCCGTCGGGGTGTACGGGTTGGGGAAGATGGGGCTACCGCTCGCCGCGGTCTTCGCCGACGTCTGCCGGTCGGTGATCGGCGTCGACGTCGACCCGGCCGTGGTCGCCGCGACGAACGCCGGCCGGAGCCACGTCGACCACGAGCCCGGGCTCGACGACCTGGTCGAGCGAACCGTCGAGAGGGGCGCGCTCTCGGCGGTCGGCGATCCAGCCGTCGCCGCGCGGGAGGCAGTTGTCCACGTGGTCGTCGTTCCGACGCTCCTCACGCGCGAGAACGCCCCGGACCTCTCGGCCCTCGAGACGACCCTCTCGGCGGTCGCGAGCGGCCTGCGCCGTGGGGATCTCGTCGTCGTCGAGTCCACGGTCCCGCCGCTGACCTGCCGGGACGACGCACTCCCCCTGCTCGAAGCCGAGAGCGGACTCTCGCGCGGCGAGTTCGGTCTCGGGTTCTGTCCCGAGCGCACCCAGAGTGGGCGCGCGCTCGCCGACATCCGCGGGGCGTACCCGAAGGTCGTCGGCGGGGTCGACGAGGAGAGCGCGCGCGCCGCGGCGCTCGTCTACGGCGAGATCACGGACAACGAGGTAATCCGCGTCTCGAGCGCGCGGGTCGCGGAGGCGGTGAAGGTGTTCGAGGGGGTCTACCGCGACGTCAACATCGCGCTCGCGAACGAGCTTGCGGGCTACGGCGATCGCCTCGGCGTCGACGCGCGAGAGGCGATCGCCGTAGCGAACACGCAGCCGTTCTGTGACATCCACACCCCCGGTCCCGGCGTCGGCGGCCACTGTATCCCCTACTACCCCTACTTCCTGCTCGACGGGAACGGCGGAGAGCTCGGCCGCCTGCTCCGGACCGCCCGGTCGGTCAACGACGGGATGCCGAAGCGGGTGGTCGAGACGCTCTCGAAGGCGATCGTGGCTGAGGGACGGTCGCTCCCCGGAACGACCGTCGCCGTCCTCGGGCTGACCTACCGGCCCGGGATCGCGGAGACGCGGGCGACCCCGGCCCGGCCGATCGCCCGGCTGCTGGCCGAGCGGGGGGCGAGGGTTCTCACCGTCGATCCGGTGCTGGGACGGGCCGAAGCGAGCGGGTTCCACGGCGAGCGCGTCACGGTCGAGGAGCTCCACGCCCACGATCTGGACGCCGCGGTGCTCGTCACGGCGCACGCGGAGTTCGAGACGATCGACTGGGGCGCCTTCGACGAGCTGCTCGTCGTCGACGGCCGGGACGCGCTCGCGCTCGACGGGACCGGCCACCGCGTCTACACGATCGGCCGCGGGTGGAGCTGAGACGGACGGTCGTGCCGTCCGTGCCGGCTCGTACTGTCGGCTGTGACTGTGTGAAGGTTCTCCCGACCCCGTGGCGGCGAGAATCCGTCACGACGTACAGCCGACAGTATCAGCACTGGTTCTCGCGCGACTCGACCCGGTCGGTCCTCAGGTACGGGCCCCGCGGCCGGTCGTCGCCGCCTGCACCCGACGGTCCGTCGTCCTGGCCGGAGGTCAGAAACGAGTCGGACTCCTCGGTGTCCTCCGTCGTATCGCCGTCGTCGCCTCCTCCCGCGGCCCCGTTCTCGTCGGCCACACCGGTATCGGGGTACTCGTCGGGATCGATCTCGGTGCCGTTGAGCAGGACGGTCGGCTCGTCGTCGCCCCAGACCTCCAGCGCTTCGATACCGCCTGTGACCCGGAAGCCGTCGACGCCGCCCCGGACCTCTCCGACGACGAGACCGTCGTCGACGACCTCGTAGTCCTGACCGTACTCCGAGGCGTCGTCGTCGGGCTTGATCTCGTCGCCGACCTCGACCGCGTAGTCCCCCCACGCGTCGGTCTCGCCGTCGAACTGGAGGACGTCTCGGTCGTCTCCCTCTTCCCTGTCGTCCTCGGTGTCCTCGTCGCCACCGCCGCCGGGTTCGTCGTCGGTGCTCGGCATCTGACACGCCTCGTCGGTGGTGATCCCCTCCGTGCTGACCGAGCCGCCGTCGTCGATCTCCGCGCCGCCGACGTTGATGTTCGTGTTCCGAACGCTGACGCTGGCGTCGTCGACGTCGACGCCGTCGCCGTTCGGGAGCTGGATACAGCAGTCCTCGACGACCGAGCCGTCGCGGCCGTCGCCGTTGATGTCGATCGCGGTCGCGCCGTCGCCCTCGCCGGTGAAGTGACAGCCGCGGATCGTCATCTCGATGTCGTCGTGCGGCGGGTCCTCCGACTCCTCGGCCAGGATCGCCGGCGTGCCGTCCTCCTCGATCTGGAACCGGCAGTTCTCGATCGTGTGTGCGCCGCCCGAGCGGTGGCTGTCGACCGCCGCCTTCGTCTGGCCGTTCAGGACGAAGACGTCGCAGTTCCTCGCCGCCGCGCCGTCGAAGTCGAAGTCCGAGCCCGACTCGAAGCGGATCGCGCGCGTGCTGTTGCCCGGGCCGCTGTCGTTGTTCTCGAGCCGGTCGTAGTCGATGACGAACGTCGCGCCCTCGACGTAGGAACCCTCGTTCGAGATGCGCACGCCCGAGATCGCGTTGTTCACGAACGTCCCGCCCTCGACGCGAACGGCTCCGGGCGTCCGGCTCGCGTAGACGGCGTTGTTCGACATCTCCTGGAAGTGGCAGTTTCGCAGGTAGACCGTCCCGACGTGATCCCGCCGGATCGAACACCCACCCTCGCCGTCGCGGTAGGTGCCGAGTATGCTGCCCGCGGTGTTGCGGTAGTTCTCGACGATCGAGACGCCGTCCTCCTCCGGATCGCCCGGCTGGAGGTAGTGGCTGTGCGTCTGGGCGTCGCCCGTTCCGAAGACGTGGACGTCCCGGATCACCGAGTTCGTACAGCCGTTCATCCGGAGCCGGGCGCAGGACCCGTCCGAGGACTGGTCGACGTCGATGCCCTCGAACAGGAAGTTCTCGCCGTCCGCGCGGAGCAGTTCGTCGACGCCCGAGTCCATCACGAACGTGACGTCGCCCGCGCCGCGGACCCCCGCGTGCGAGTCGTCCGAGCGGATCGACCCCTCTACTCTATACTCGCCGTCGGGGAACTCGATGACGACGCCGTCGTCGAGTGCGTCCTCGACGCCGCCCGCGATCCCGTCGTCGCCCGAGGGATCGAGGCCGAGGTCGTCGACGGCGTCGAGCGTCGTCCCGAACTCGAAGCCCGGGTGCTCGTCGTCCGAGTCCGCGCTCGCGGTGCCGCTCGGACCGAGGACGGCGGCGGCCGCCGCCCCCGCCATCATCAGGTACGACCGGCGACCTACCAGACCGCTGTCGTCGGAGTTGTTCGACCGCGTACGGTACCTCTGCTGCTGGGTGCCCTCTCTGTTGCGACCCATGGAGCTACCGTTGAGAGGTCACCGTATGAATCTTCCGACTTTCTGACTGTTTGTTTTCTATCTAACCGATAAACGTTAGATCGTTTTATTTCCTAGCGAGCGGTTGTGTATCTTCCGTTGAACCCACCGCCGCCCGCTCATGTCTATCGTTACGTGTATCTGGGGGAGAATCAGCGCAGGGCTGACGGGAGCCGGGGAGGAACGGGGGACGAGCGGAGACGACCTGTCGCCGGCGTATCTGTCCTCGGAGGGTGACAATGGCAACTCTCGGGGAGGGGAAGGGGAAAAACTAACTGGGTAGCGTGCGAGAAAGTGGTATGGGAACCGATGACGGGGCTCCGTCGCCCGAGAAGGCCGACCACTACCGGGACGGGGACGTCGAGGAGATCGTCTTCGCCGTCGAGGAGGGTCGCGTGCTCACTATCCGGGAGTATCCGACGGTGGAGGCGTTCCGAGAGAGCGTCGCCGACGCGGAGTACGTCGGCGAGCACCCCGGCGTCGCGGAGCTCCCCGGGATCGAGGCGTTCGAGGACGAAGCGAGAGAGTGAGGCGTCGGTCAGTCCTCGCCCATCAGCTCGTCGAGCTGCGAGAGGGTGATGACCTCTAGCTCGCCGTCGTCGCGTCGGCCGTCGATGTAGTTCATGATGCTCTCGAACTCGTTGTGCGGCGTCTCGTCGGGGATCCGGTGCCAGAACAGCGCGCCGATCCCGCCCCACTCGACGAGCGTATCGACGTACGCGCGCGCCTCCTCGAACGTCCGCTCGCCGGAACGACCGACGTGGCCGCGGTTGGTCGGCATCCCGTAGGAGGGCTCGCCACCGATCATCGCGAGCGAGTGGTACTCCGTGACGAGCTCGTAGCCCGAACGGTCGTACTCGCCGTAGGTGTACGCAAAGTAGTCTGCCCCGGTCTCGAAGCCGTTGCCGACGAGCCACTCCTGTGCGGAGCGGATCTGGACCTCCTGCTCCTCGGGGCCGAGGTCGAGTAAGCTGTCGTGGCGCATCATGTGGCTGCTCACCTCCCAGCCGGCGTCCTGTAGCTCCCCCAGCTGGTCGAGCGTGAGCCGACCGTTGCTCCCGACGTTGACCGTGTTGATGAACGTGTTCGAGGGGATGTCGTAGTCCTCCTGGATCGGGAGCGCCTCGGTGTACTGTGACTCGAAACCGTCGTCCCACTGGATCATGATCAGCGGCGTCTCCGGCAGGGGCTGGAGGTCGATCGAGTCGACCCAGACGCGACCGGACTCCCCACCGTTGAACTGCGACTGGATGCGCAGCGAGTCGATCGCGGTGCGGTCGACCGACCCCTCTTCGTTCCAGTCGTTGATCCCGAGGTCGTACGAGCGAAACGGCGCGTCCTCCGCGGTGTCGCGGATCCGCGCGCGGAGGCGCATCCGGTTTCCGCCCGTATCCTCTAAGAGGACGTCGATCGCCTGGTCCATCGAGTCGGGCGCCTCGATCGTACAGACGACGTTCGGCATCGACCCGGTCATGTCCAGGCCGAGTCCCTGCCGTTCGAGACGGGCCCACTCGGTCCCGCTGTCCACGTTGAGGTTCGCCGAGAGCTCGCCGGTCACGTAGTGCTCGCGATCCGGCATCAGCTCGCCGGCCATCAGCTCCCACTGCTCTAGGTCACGGAAGTCGATCAGGGGGGCGTCCTCGCCCCCACTTTCGACCTCGTCCTCCTGGTCCGTCTCCGACTCCTCCGTGTCGACGTCCTCCTCTTCGTCGTCGCTCTCGTCGTCCGATCGCTCGTCGTCCGGCTCCGGTTCCTCCTCCCCGTCGTCGCCCCCCAGGTCCGCGCAGCCCGCGAGACCGAGGGCGACTGCGGCGAGGAGTGTGCGTCGGTGTACGTTCGTCGTAGGCATGTGGTGTCTCCCGTGCCGCTGCGTGCAGCACTGAGTCGATCAACGCGACAGTGGCGTGCGCGTCGTATTGTTATCCACCCCCTGTCCGACAAATGACGGCTTTAGCTGGCCGGCACCTCCGCGGAGCGGCGCGAACGAACCGACAGCCGGGACCGGGTAGGTGCGGGGTACGACCGCCCAGAGCGATCGACGAACGACCTGTGGTATCAAACGACAGACCCGTCGTCGAAGCGGTGATCGCGACGGGCTATTCGGCGAGGGTGCCGCGCTCTCCGCCGGTGCGAACGCGTTCGTGAGGCCCGACGTATCCCTAGACGAACCGACCGAAGCGGAGAGATGACGGAGTTCGCGGACGTCCGTGGGATCGACCTCCGCCCAAAGGTGACAGTTCGGTAACCACTCGTCTGACGTGTGTCTGACGTTGGCACCGCACCGGGAGAGAGGGAAAGAAATGCGACGACGGGGCGCGGTTTCGGCTGATCATGGAGGCGAACCGATGACACCCATACTGTTGTAATCTCCCCGTTCCGATCAATCTATTGAACTTTTATAGGGGCCGAACCGGTAACCGTTCGGAACGGTCATCGAGGCCGGTAGATGGTCACTGGCGTCGAGAAATCCCCGTCCCGGACCTCGGCGTACGCGTCGGATCAGGACGGGAGCCGGCCCCGGAGTCGGCCGACGGCGATCGGCGAGAGGACGATCCGGTCGTCGACGACGCTCACCGGCGCGTCACAGACCTCGCCGAACAGCGCGGCGAGCGCCCGTCGGTAGTCCTCGGGACCCTCTTCGACGACCTCTATCGCGCCCTCTCGTTCCCGCCCGCGGTTGTTCAGGTAGACGTGTGCGAACGTCGTGCGGAGCGGGGGCGGACAGCGCTCCAGATACGGTGGGAGCCGACGTGCGGAGGAATGGGGTCCCTCCGGCACCCCGAGGGTGAGGAACACGCGGCCGAGCGCCGACGCCGCCTCTCGCGGGCGGACCACCGACGACCCGTTCGAGGTCGCTTCGGCGCGCTCGTAGCCGTGGCCGATCCGGACGAACGCGCGGTCGAGGCGCTCGTAGTCCATCCCGTGGTGGATCTCGAAGTACGGGACGTGCGAGGAGGACTCGACGTGACCGGCCGAGAGGAGCCACGCGACGAGCCTGTTCAGTCCCTCGAACCGGTCGTCGTCGTAGGTGAGCGGGAGCAGTCCCGCCGATGCGATCGCCCGGACCGTCTCGAGGACCTCCCCGGGGTCGGCGTCGCCGTCCGTGACGGAGATCGTCGAGAGTCCGTCGAGCGAGTCGAGATCGACGTCGGGGTTCTCCGAGACGAACTCGACGAGCGAGCGCCGATCGCGCGATCGGCGCCACCGTTCGCCCCCCAGTCGACACGCGACGGAGAGGGGACAGACCGCCCGCGGGGAGAGGTCGGTTTCCGCCATGGGAGCGAGAGTACCCCAGCGACCGAAGTAATCCTGTGCCTATCGGGAGCGGTCGAGCGAGCCAGATGCGCTAACCTACCGACTAGCACGGTCCGGACGGTACTCCGAGAGCGCCGAGCGCGACCCTCGACGGCCGTCCGGGTGTAACGGACGCATAACAACGCCCGGCCTCGGAGAACCGACCCCATGAGCCGTGTGCACACTGCCGAGGTCCACGCCGAGGCGACACGAGTGCGGCGATCCGCGACGGTCAAGGCGCGAACGGAGGGGAGCGGCTGATGTGTGGGATCATCGCCCGGGTCGGCGAGGGCGCCACGACAGAGGAGCTGCTCGATGGGCTCCGGAACCTCGAGTACCGCGGCTACGACTCGGCGGGGCTCGCGGTGGGGGGCGACGGACGACTCGACGTGGTGAAGGCCGAGGGAGCGGTCGAGCGCCTCGTCGAGGCGACCTCGGGGACGAGGCGGGAGGGTGTCGTCGGGATCGGACACACCCGCTGGAGCACGCACGGGCCGCCGAGCGACGCGAACGCCCACCCGCACACCGACTGTCGCGGTGAGGTCGCGGTCGTCCACAACGGGATCATCGAGAACTACGATTCGTTGCGTTCGGAACTCCGCGAGCGGGATCACCGGTTCACGAGCGAGACCGATACCGAGGTGCTGCCCCACCTGATCGAGGAGGGACTGGCCGCGGGCGAGCCGATCGAAGCCGCGTTCCGGAGCGCCGTCTCCCGACTCCGGGGGAGCTACGCCGTCGCGATGATCGCACGGGGTCACGACGCCGTCTTCGCCGCGCGCCAGGGATCGCCGCTGGTCCTCGGCGTCGGCGACGGGGTCACCTACCTCGCGAGCGACGTCCCCGCGTTCCTCGAGTTCACCGACCGGGTGGTCTTCCTCGACGACGGCACCGTCGCTGTCGTCACGGAGTCGGGGTACCGCCTCACCGACTCGGAGGGAGCTCCCCTGGAGGCCGAGCGTCGGCGGGTCACCTGGAGACCCGAGGACGTGAAGAAGGACGGCTTCGCCCACTACATGCTGAAGGAGATCCACGAGCAGCCGACCGCCCTCAGACAGGCGCTGTCGAGCCAGCGGGCGCTTCGTGCCGACGGCGGACCCTGTGCCTCGGACGTCGAGAACGTCCAGCTCGTCGCCTGTGGGACGTCGTTTCACGCCTCGCTCTACGGGGCGTACCTGCTGAACGCGCGGGGGATCCCGGCGCAGGCACTGCTCGCGTCCGAGTACCCCGTACGCCTGCCGCCGGTGACCGAGAACACGCTCGTGATCGCCGTGACCCAGAGCGGGGAGACCGCCGACACGCTCACCGCGATCGAGAGCGCACGGGCGGCCGGCGCACGCACCCTCGCGGTGACGAACGTCGTCGGGAGCAGTGCCGCGAGGGTCTGTGACGACACGGTGTTCATCCGCGCTGGCCCCGAGATCGGCGTCGCCGCGACGAAGACGTTCTCCTCGCAGATCCTGGCGCTGCTCTCGATCGTCGAGGGGCTCGCCGACGAGCCCGGCGAGCGATCGTCCTACACGGAGGCGATCGAGGCGCTGCCGGAGCAGGTCCAGTGGATCCTCGACACCTCGACGAGCCGGCGCATCGCGGAGCGATACCGCACCGGCGACCGGTTCCTGTTCATCGGGCGGGGGCTCGGCTACCCTGTCGCGCTCGAGGGCGCGCTGAAGATGAAGGAGATCTCCTACGAGCACGCCGAGGGGTTCGCCGCGGGCGAGCTGAAACACGGCCCGCTCGCGCTGGTGACGCCGTCGACGGTCGTCTTCGCGGTCTTCACGGGTCGACAGGACGAGAAGCTGCTCAACAACGTCGAGGAGGCCCGCACCCGGGGCGCGTCGGTCGTCGCCGTCGCCGCCCCCTCTGACGGCCGGATCGAAGGGCGCGTCGACGACGTGCTCGTCATCCCGCGGACACACCCCGACCTCGCGGGACTGCTCGCGAACGTCCAGCTCCAGCTCGTCTCGTATCACGCTGCGGACTTACTCGGCCGGCCGATCGACAAACCCAGGAACCTCGCGAAGAGCGTCACCGTCGAGTAGGCGGGCCGTTCCGGGGGGTAGTCGATGGATAACTATGCCGGGTCGACGGTAGCTCCCGAGTATGGCGTACGAAGGAACTCCGGAGGCCACACCGGGCCACCGACGCGGTAGGTCGGGTCGTCGATGACGCGCGTCCAGGCGGGCGGCACGGTCGTCCTCGCGGTCGTGGTCGTCGCGAGCCTCGTGGGCGCCGGCGCGTCGCTGGGGATCGGGCCCGCCGCCGCTCAGCAGGAGGGCTACGTCGTCGAGCAGGGCGAGCAGTGTCAGGCGATCACGCCGCTCTCCTCCGACGTGAGCGCCGAGGAGCGTTACGACTACCGCAGCCACCAGACCCACGACGAGGACTACGACTACAGCTCACACGGCACCGTCGACCTCCAGCGCGACGACGTGAGCACGATCTTCCTCCACGAGGGGCCGGAGGGGCTGAGCCTCGTGATCGTCCACGACCGCCTCGGCGGCGGGACGGAAGGCGGCGTGACGACCTACGACATCGTCGGCCTGCCCGCCGAGGGCGAGTGGGTCGTGAAGGACGACGACGTCGGCTACGACGACGTCTGGGTCCACGGCGACGTCTGGACGGAGGTCTCCTGGTTCTGGGAGGACGGACGGACCGACGGCGGCGTCTACACCGGCGGGCTCGACGACCGCTTCGAGATCACGATCGACCCGGCCTACGGCGAGGAGCAGGAGACGTACGCCGAGTGGGAGGGCGAGGTCGGTGCGATCCACGTCCTCTCGGGGAGCCTCGAGAGCCCCGAGCGTATCGCGCTCGCCTCGCTCTCGGAGCCGTTCGTCGTCAGGTCGGGGAGCTGTGCGGGGCCGTCGGTGAGCTACGAGCGGTCCGACGGGGCGATCACCGGCTCGATCGATGGGAGCGGCGACGTGGCGCTGCGGCCCCCGGCTGCGCCGAACGGCCCGGTGATCGAGGACGCGGCGATCCCGAGCGTGCCCCGCGAGCCGATCGAGTTCGAGCGGCTGTTCGTCTCCCAGCCGGGTCTCGACGCACGGGTGAGCCTCGAAACGGTCGAGGAGTCCCCCCTCGACGACTCGCCGGCGGAGCGCGACGGCGTCGAGAGCTACGCGTACCTCGCGATCGAGGAGGAGTCCGGCGGGATCGGGGACGTGCGGGTGCGCTTCAGCGTCGACCGGTCCGCACTCGACGCGGCGGATCCGGAGTCGGTCGTCCTCTACGACGACGCCGACGGCTGGGGGGCGACCGAGGCGGAGCTCGCGGGCGAGACAGGCGAGCGCTATCTCTTCGAGGCGAGCGTCGAAGACGGAGCGTCGACCGTGGCGGTCGCCACCCACGATCCCGCCCTCTCGGCGACCGATATCGAACTGGATCGCACGACGATCGAGGCCGGGGAGAGCGTCGAGGTGCGCGCGACGGTGGAGAACACCGGCCCGGTCGCGGGGACCGGCTCGGTATCCCTGTACGTGTTCGACCAGGTGGTCGACGAACGGGAGGTGACCGTCGAGGAGGAGGGACGCGAGCTCGTGACGTTCACCCAGCGGATCGACGTGCCCGGCACGCACACGATCGAGGTCGAGGGCCAGAGCGCCGAGGTGGAGGTGACCGGCGAGCCGCCCGAGGACTCGACGGTCGAGGTCGGCCCGCTCGACGAGGGCGAGGGGACCTCGCCGCTCGTCGTCGGTGTGGCACTCGGCGCGCTCGTCGCCGGTCTCCTCGTGTTCTGGTGGCGGTACTAGGAGACGAGTCCGTACGTCCGCTTCGCGAGTGCCATCGCCACCCCGTTCGACTCGACGGTGGGGTAGGCGACGAGCGGTGCGGAGAACTTCGCCTTGTACCGACAGAGCCGGCGGGTGTTCGCGCCGACGAGGTCGTACGTCTCGACACCCTCGAGTTCGGGATCGGTCGCCAGGTCCGCTACGATCCGCCAGTGGATCGACCCGTTCACGCCCGTGCCCTCGTAGCTCTCGGCGACGCCCCCCTGCCAGAAGTACGCCCGGTCAGGCCCGTAGAGGACGGTGATCCCGCCCAGGTACGCCCCCTCGGGCGTGCGGGCGACGTAGACGCGAGCACGGTCCCCGAGGGCGGAGAGGAGGTCCCGGACGTACTCCCACCCGAGCGCGAGCGTGTCCCCTCGCGCCTCGTACCGGGCGGCGGTGTCCTCGTAGATCGCCCGGGCGACCTCCCCAGCCTCTCGAGTGACCTCGATCCCGAGGTCGTCGGCGTCGTCGATCTCCCGTCGAAGGCTCTTGCTGAACCCGGCCCGTATATCCTCCAGTGGAGCTGTCACGTCGAGCGCGTAGGTGAACGCGTGGCCGACGTCGAAGCCCGCCCAGGCGAACGGCCGCGGGTCGGGATACTCGGGAGTGCAGTGGACGCGAAAGAGCGTCCGCGGCGAGTCGACGCCGAAGTGCTCGATCACGCCCTCGGCGAAGCGCTCTGCCGCTCGCTCTCGCTTTCGCTGTTTCGGGCTCGTCGGCGTGAGCACCGGTCCGAGACGCGGGATCCCCAGCCCCGGTGGAGGCGAGAGGACGGCGCTCCCGAGCGGCGTCTCGCGGACGACTGCCGCGAAGAGGCCGACCGGCTGCTCGCCCCTTCTCGCCGCCAGCAGCTGCAACTCGCCGGTCGCGTACTCCTCGACGACCGAGAGCGCCGCGGGCGTGTGAAACACCTCGACCCCCCGATCCGGGAGCAGCCGCCTCCACTCCGCCATGTCGACGCGTTCGACGTCCATCACCTCACTCTCCCCCGAACGTGGGTTTGTTATCCGGGCCTTACCCGGAGGGACGACGGGTCAGTGCGGTCCGAGCGGAAGACCGTCTCGGTAGCCCCGGACCTCAACGCCGCCGATCCGCTCGACCCGGTCCTCGTAGTCGCGCTCGTGACGCGTTGCCCCTCCTCGACGGCCTCGGAGAGTGCGTCCGCGCTCTCGGCGTCGAGAACTCCAGTAGTCCTCGGGGTGGACGCCGGGGCTCCACCGGACGACGTCGGAGGCGCTCTCACCCTCCTCCTGTGCGGCCTTCATCCGATCGTACGTACCGTCGTCGAGCGAGATCGTCTTCCATCCCGTGTCGGTGTCCGTTCACTGTGTCGGGGTTCGGGTATTTCGGCACGCGGTTCCCCCGATCGAAGTCGAAACGGGACGTCGATCAGCCGGACGGTCTCGCTTCGAGCTCGATCTCCTCTAGGGACTCGTAGTCGCCCTCCTCGATCGCGTGTTCGAGCTTCGAGATCTCCTTCGCGTAGTGCAGGAACGTGTCGACGGAGGCGATGACGACCCGTGCCTCGATCGTGAGGATCTCGATGCCGACCAGCGAGACCCGCACCCAGAGGTCGATGACGACACCCTTGTCGAGGATCCTGTCCAGTACCTCGGCGAGACTCGACGTGTTCGGTCGTGTTTGACTCATCTCTTCACCTCGAGATCCCTTCCACGTTGTTCGACGTTACCCCGTCGCAGGCGTCCGCAAGCACCGCGTTCGAAACCGCGGACCGCCTCCGCGTTCCAGCCGCGTCCCCGTACGGCACCGATACGTCCGGATCGACGGTCGAACGAACGCCGATCCGGGGACCGGTCGACCGTGGAGTTCCCCACCACTGCGGATCGACCACCGGCGCAACCGCTACCTAGTTGCTCTCAGAGAGCGTACACTGTCCCGACGGGGAGTGGGCAGTGGCCGTCGGACCGACGTGTGTCGGCCGAAGGCGTCCACGAACCGCGAGGGGACACGAACGAGATGGGTAAGACAGGTGTAACCGACAGACAGAGCGACGTCGCCGACGTGCTGGAGACGGAACACGCCGGCGATCGGCGTCCGAGGGAGTCCGGGGTCGGAGGGGTGGAGAGATGAGTGACGTGCGAACCGGAGATCGGTCGACCAGCACACGCGTAGCGGACCGACTCCCCGAGGTCGTCGACGGTGTGGAACAGCTCAAAACCGCCGTCGTGGAGAACACGGACGACGAGGGGGCGGCCGCGATCGTCGAGGAGATCTGGGACGTCGTCGAGGAGATCGAGGACCTCCTCGAGAGCGTCGACCTACGGGAGGTTCCGGACGTCGTCGACTCGGACGTGTTGATCGAACTGCTGAGTTCGAGCGAGGTCCCTGGAAAGGTCGTCAGCGGGGAGTCGGTAGACGTGCGAGACCTCCTCGGGATGAAGGACGCGATCGAGCTGCGGGAGCTCTGGGAGGCCGTCGATCTGGAGCGGCTCTTGACGGAGCTACGCGAACTGAGAGCCGAGGTCGACGACCTCACCGGCGGGAGCGGCGGCGACGGCTCCGAGGACACGGATCGGACCGCCGGGGGCGACGATCCGGATCCCGGATCGGGTGGAGAGGAGCTCCAGGAGACGGTTCAGCGGGCCGTCGAGGACACCGTCGAGGCGGTTCGACCGGCCGTGCTCGACGCACACGACGCGATACGGCTCCTGTACGAACACAACCGGCAGGCGTTCGGTGGAGGGAGTCGACGGCCGGCGTCGCGAAACCCAACGGCGGTCTCGACGCTTCCGAACGGTCCGCTCCCCACCTCGGTCTCGACACGGGTGTCGACGGTCCCCGCGCAGGTGCGCTACTCGCGAGCGAGGAACCCGCGGCGGATCTACGGTCGACGCTTCGAGAGCGCGTACACGAAGTGATCGGTCGGGACGGTCCTCGGCGTCCTCGGGCGCGGCGCGTGTCCCGTCGCCGATCGGGAGGTCCCTCAGTGCATCCGCACGCCACAGCGGTCGCAGTAGATGATCGACATCTGCATCCGAAACGGGGTCGACTGCGTGACCCGACAGCCACACTCCCGACAGACGACGGTCCGATAGCCCCACCGATCCCGGAGCCTGATGTTCCTGTGCACACGATACTACTGGTCGCCGATGGGCAATAACCGAGCGTTCGTCCGGCCATCGGACCGTCGAGTCACACCGTCAACAGTCCGCGATCGGGCCGTCGACGAGTCTCCCGTGGAGCTCGCCCGGCGGGCCGACCCACGCGCCCATCGCGAGCGCACGGTCGACGAGACGGCGGTAGAGCTCGGTGAACCCGGGAAACTCCCGCTCGTCGAAGTAGCGGGGATGCCAGAGGACGGTACACACAGCCCGGTTCTCGCGTGCCTCCGCCAGCAGTCGTTCGCAGACGGACCAGGCCCGCTCCGGGGCGGCCGCGACGTCGGGGAGCGCGACCTCCATGAGCGTGAGCGGGAAGACGAGGAACTCGTCGCCGAACGGTCGGAGCGGGCGGTAGCCGTGCTCGTAGCCGTAGCTCGACGCCGACCCGAGGCTCGTGTCGTAGCGCAGACCGATTCGGGCGTGTTTCTCCCACGTCTCCCGGCCCTCGATCCGGAGGTGGTGGTGGCGCACACCGCGTACCTCGTGGCCGACGACCCCCTCGACGACCCGTTTCTCCTCGCGGAGTCGGGACTCGCTCCCCGCCGAGTCGTAGGATGCGTGGAGTCCGATCTCCCAGCCGCCCCGGTCGAGGCTCCGTATCGCCGCCGCCATCTCCAGCGACGTGGGATCGTACCGGCCGAGGTGTTCGAGCCAGCGGGTCGGATCGGAGAGCGCACGCGGGGGTTTCGTGAGGATGTGCGGCTCGTTCAGCACGTAGAACGCCGATCGGACGCCGAGTTCCTCCTCGATCGCCATCAGCCGTTCGAAACGCCAGTACGGGTTCTCCGAGGTGAGCGCCGTCCGGAGGTGGTAGGGAGAGCGCTCTCTGAGCGCGTAGTACCACGACTGGTAGGTCTTGTACGGCCGGTCGACGTCGTGGGTGAGACAGAGCGCGAACGGGTACGGGTCGTCCATCCCGATCAGCCGCGCTCGAGGGCGGCGACGATCGCTCGCGCGGCGGTGCCGTCGCCGAACAGCGGCGGGCCGTCGGCACGCTCGTACTCGGCGTCGAGCGCCTCGGCGATCGCCGGCCCGTCCGCGCCGACGAGCCGGTTCCAGCCCCGCTCGACCGTCTCGTCCCACTCGGTGTCCTCGCGGAGCGTCACACAGGGGGTCGCGAGCATGAACGCCTCCTTCTGCACCCCGCCGGAGTCGGTGACGACCCGTTCGGCACCGTCGAGCAGCGCGACGAAGTCGAGGTAGCCGACCGGCTCGATGGGATGGATCGAGGCCCCGAGATCGACGCCGAGTTCGGAGAGTCGGTTTCGCACGCGGGGGTGTGCCGGGAAGAGCACCGGGAGCGACGCGTCGGCGAGCGCCGAGACGATCGTCCGGAGGCGCTCGCTGTCGTCGGTGTTCCGGGGTCGGTGGACCGTCGCGAGGAGGTACTCGCCGGGGTCGACCGGCAGCTCCTCGAAGACCCCCCGGTCCCCGGCGTACTCCCGGGCGAGCAACAGCGCGTCGTACATCACGTCGCCGGTGTTGACGACACCCTCGGTGATCCCCTCGTTCCCGAGGTTTCTCACCGCGGTGTCGGTGGGGGCGAACAGCAGGTCCGAGACGTGATCGACCATCACCCGGTTGAGCTCCTCGGGCATCGACCGGTTGTAGCTGCGCGTGCCGGCCTCGACGTGTGCGAGCGTCGGTGGGAGCTTCGCGGTCGCGAGCGCGGCGGCGAGCGTCGAGTTCGTATCGCCGTAGACGAGGACGGTGTCGGGTTCCTCCGCTTCGATCACCGACTCGATCTCCGCGAGCATCGTCGCGGTCTGCTCGCCGTGGCTTCCCGAACCGACGTCGAGGTCGTAGTCGACGGGGATGTCGAGCTCCTCCCGGAACACCCCCGAGAGCGTCTCGTCGTAGTGCTGGCCGGTGTCGATCAGGACGTGGTCGATCCCGTCGAGTTCACGACAGACGGGAAACGCCTTCACGTACTGCGGGCGCGTCCCGAGGACGGTGAGCAGCTTCATCGCTCGACCCCGTCGACCCGCCCCTCCGCCCCGTCGATCCTCGTCTCGAGGCGCTCGTTCTCGCGCATATCGAGGACCATCGCGGCGACGACCGAGAGCGCCCCGACCACGGCGAGCAGCAGCGAGACGAGACGGGAGTCGCCCCGATCGGGGCCGAGGACGGATCGGAGGGTCGCGACGGCGCCGACGACGGTCGCGAACAGCCCGATCGCGTAGCCGAACACCAGGGGGTGGAAGTCGAGAACGAGATACCGCCGCGTCAGCCGCCACCAGAAGTTCCGTACGAGCAGGACCGAGAGCCCGGGGACGAACGTCGAGTAGCGGATCGTACTCGACTCCTCGCCGTAGACGGCCGGGATCGACACGTCGGCGACCTCGGCCTCGCAGGCGTTGAGTTTCACCAGCAGGTCGTTACAGAAGCCGTAACGGTCGTAGAGATCGGAGAGGGGGAGCCGGAGGAGCGCCGACCGCGAGATGGCGGTGTAGCCGTTCTGTGGGTCCATCGTCTTCCAGTAGCCGCTGGCGACCTTTGTGAGAAACGAGAGCAGCGCGTTGCCGAACAGTCGCCACCGGCTCATCCCCTCGCGGTGGTCGGGCGAGCGGAGGCGGTTTCCCTTCGCGAACTCGGCCTCGCCCTCGGCGAGCGGATCGAGCAGGAGCGTGAGCGCCTCCGGGTCCATCTGGCCGTCGCCGTTCATCACCGCGACGACGTCGAGGCCGTCGGACAGCGCCCGTTCGTAGCCCAGTTTGATGCTCGCGCCGACACCCCTGTTCGTCGGGTGACGGAGCGCGACGACCTGCCGGTCGAGCGTCGCGGAACCGCCGTCCGCGCTGATCGCCTGCCCCACGACCCGGTTCTTCCGTGCCGCCGCACGCCTGATCTCGTCCCAGGTGCCGTCCGAGGAGCCGTCGTCGATCGCGTAGATCCGGTCGACGTACGGCGGGGCGGTCTCGATGACACGCCCGACGAACCCCTCCTCGTTGTACGCGGGGATCACGATCCCGACCGTGCGTCCCTCGTACATTCAGTTCCGACCCCCTATCGGTAGGCCCGGGGCGTCTGGCCGGTCTCCGGGCGTCGCTCGTCGCATACCCAGCGCTCTCCTCTCCCGGAGCATTGTTATAGCTCGCTTGCCCCGGTCGCCCAGCCCCGCGAACGGGGACCGCACTCCGGCCGGCCCCAAGCCAGGGCATCAGTAGGGCGACCGTGCGAACAGAAGTATCAACGTAACAACTTCACGGGCGGTTCTACCCGGGATACATGTCCACCGAAGACCAGGAAACGGGGACCGCCGCCGACCGCTCGCGACGACTCCTCTGGGGAGCGAAGCGGGGCGCCGAGAGGCTGTTCGAACCGATGCTGCTCGACCAGCGCCAGCTCACACAGGGCGAGATATTCGGCCTCCTCTCGAACTCGCGGCGGCGGCACGCGATCCGGTATCTGAAACGGAACGGGGGTCGCTGCGGGATGGAAGCGCTCGTCACGGCGATCGCCGCCGAGGAGAACGGCATCGAGCCGGATGCGGTCGAGCGCCGACAGTACCGTCGCGTTCACGTCTCGCTCTATCAAACTCACCTCCCGCTACTGGTCGAGAAGGGGGTGTTGCGACACGACAAAGAGCGCCACCGGATCGAGCTCGGCCCGCGCGTCGACGAACTCGACACGTACATCGACGGGGACGAGGAGGGTCGGTCGTGGACGACGTGGTACCTCGCGATGGTCGGCTTCTACGCGGTCGGCGCGAGCGCGCTCGTCCTCGAACTCACCCAGCACTCGCAGGTGCTCGTCGCCGCGGGCGTCCTCGGGTTCGCGATCGTCGCGGTCGTCCACAGCGTGGAGAAGGAGGCCGGTATCGCCCCGATCAGTGGACCAGGCAGCCCGGAGTAGGCGAGTCCCTCCGGATCCCACGCACGCCCTCGACCTCGCCGCCGCCCTCGGCCACCTCGACGAGGAGGTCGGTGAGGTTCACCATCCCCCCGAGGTAGTCGAGCCGCCGGCGGCCGACCCGTTCCCCGAGCGCCGGATCGGTCGCGAACGCGGTCGCGGCCTCGAGGACCGCGTCGAACTCTCGAAGGTTTCTCACCAGCCCGTTCCGTTCGAGTTCGATGAAGTTTCCCATGTCGTCGTCGCCGACGAACGAGTTCGAGCGGATCGCCGGCGTCCCGACGAGCGCGGCCTCGGTCACGATCGTCTGCGAGTCCGCGACGAGCAGCCGCGCCCCGGCGAGCGCCTGGTGGAGCTCTGCGGGGTGGAGGTCGAACGGTCTCGCCTCCGTGGCTTCGAGGTCGATGCCACAGCCCTCGTCGGAGACGAACACCGTCGCGTGCTCGCTCAGGTGGTCGATGAGCGCGTAGCGCTGCTCGTCGGTGAACCCCCGGGCGTGGACGTCGTGGTGCGAGCCGAAGGCGTTGAACCGGACGATCGCGTACGGCACCTCCTCCCCGAGGCCGAGCCGATCCCTGACGTTCGTCGAGGGGCTGAACACCTCCGGGTGGAGGTACGCGCACTCCTTGTAGCCGGTGAACCGGTAGTGGCTCTCGCCCAGGTCCTTCCTGAACGTGTGCGGGGTGAGGATCGTCCGCGCGAACGGCGTCGAGAGCCGGTGGTCGAGGCCGGTCGGCTCCGAGTCGAGGACGAGCACCGTCGGCGTCCCCGAGGAGAGGCCCGCGTGCGCGGAGTACGACCCCATGCCGAAGATGAGGTCCGGGTCGAACCGGCGGGTCTCCCTGATCAGCGTCGCGTACTGCTCGGGGAGGTTGCGGATGAGCGACCGTTTCGTCGTGTCACACCGCCCGTAGGAACGATAGGGCAGGTCGTAGTACTCCAGCAGGTCGAGCGTACAGCCGTACTCGCGGGCGAGAACCAGCACCCGGTGACCTCCATCGAGGAGCCGCCGCACGACGTGTTTATACAGATGGACGTGTGCGGGGGTGTTCGTAAAGAGCACGTAGCGCATCCCCTCCCGCTACGGCGGTCAGCCACCTAATTACTCCCCCGTTACGGGAGCCGCCCCGTCCGACGTCCCCACAGGCGAGTCATAACAAGGGCCCGCCCCACCCGTAGGAACGGCGATGGTTTCCCTCCGGTCCGAATCGAGGAACGGCACCGTGACCGGCCCTTCTCACGCGCCACAGCTGCTCTCGGAGACGCTTCGCTACGCCCGCGAGCGCGAGTACACCGGCTGGGACTACGCCGACGGGATGAGCAGCGAGCTCCTCGCTATGGTCCCGGTCGAGAACCGGTGGCTGAACCTCGCGGTACAGGAGACGATCAAACGGGCGCCGATCAACCTCAGGCCGTACGCGGGGGTGATCCCCAGACAGAGCTTCAAGGGGACGGGGCTGTTCGCGATGGCGAACGTCAACGCCGCGCGGCTGTTCGACCGGGAGTGCTACGAGCGCGAGGCCGACGACCTGCTCTCCTGGCTCGTCGAGAACCGCACCCCGGGCTACAGCGGGTTCTGTGGCTCGCACCAGCACCGCATCCAGCACCCGGACCGGATGGGGACGCTCGCGGACCCGGACGTCGTCTCGACCGGCTTCGCCGTCCAGGGGCTGCTCGCCGGCGAACACCTCGATCCGACGTACGGTGAGATGGCCCGGACCGCCGCGGAGTTCGTCCTCACCGACCTGGAGTACACCGAACGCGAGGACGGCGCGCGGATCAAATACGTCCCCTCGAACACTACGGAGTACTACACGGTCAACGCGGTGGGCATCGGCGCGCGTATCCTCGTCGACGTCTACGCCCGCTTCGGCGGCGAGGAGCTCATCGAGTGTGCGACGGCGCTCTTCGACTACATCGTGAGCCGACAGACCGCCGACGGCGGGTGGTACTACCGCGACCCGCCCGAGAGCTCGCACCTCTCGATGGACAACCACCACAACGGCTTCATCATCGAGTGTCTGCTGCGCTACGAGGCGATCACGGGCGCCGACCGGTACACCGACGCGATCCGCCGGGCGGTCGCCTTCTACAGGAAGACGCTCTTCGCCTCCGACGGCGCGCCGAACTGGGACGAGCGCCGGCGGTATCCGAAGGACATCCACGCCGTCGCCCAGGGGATCATCGTCTTCAGCGAGGTCGGCGAGTTCGAGTTCGTTGAGCGGATCATCGACTGGGCGCTCGGCCATCTCTACGGCGGCGGCGGCCGGTTCTACTTCCGCGAACACAGGCTCTACACCAAACGCTACACGCTGATGCGGTGGTGTCAGGCGTGGATGGCCTACGCCCTCTCGGAGTACCTGATCGCGCTGCGGGCCGAGCCGATTTCGGCCGGGTGCCGGGCGTCGTGAGATGAAACTCGGCGGGATCGTCGACGGCCGGATCTACGCCAGCGTCGGCCGGTCGATCCTCGGAGAGCGCGAGGGAGGCGAGGGGTTCGAGCGCGTCGGCCGGGTGCCGAACCCGGAGCGGGGTCGGAGACGGCCGGTCTACGGGCTCACGACCGACCGTCGTGGGAGAGCGCTGCTCTCTCCGGTCGTCGGGCGGTTCCCGAGCCTCACGCTCTTCCCGATCACCGCCGACCTGCTGTTCGCCGCGAGCTGGCGGTGGCTGTTCGTCTCTCGCGACGGCGGGCGGTCTTGGGCGGTCTCGCGCGAGCTCCCACCCTCCTCGGGTCCGAAGGGCCTCCTCCCGACGGGGCTCTGTCACCACGAGGGAGACGTCTACCTGGGGGAGTACCCGCTCGCGATCGACACCGTACCGAGGGTGCTCCGGTCGGAAGACGAGGGGCGGAGCTGGGAGACGGCCCTCTCGCTGCCCGACGTTCGCCACGTACACGCGGTGCGGGCCGACCCCTACACGGGCGACCTCTGGATCACGACGGGCGACACCGACCGCGAGAGCCGGATCGGCCGCCTTCGCGGGGGCTCGTTCGAGGTGGTCGGTTCGGGGAGTCAGCGGTGGCGGGCGGTGGACCTCGCGTTCACTCCCGAGTCCGTGCTTTGGGGGATGGACAGCGTCTACGCCGAGCGCAACCTCCTCTTTCGGCTGGATCGCGACGCGCTCTCGGAGGGGCGACCGGAGGTCGTTCACGCCGTGGACGGGTCGGTGTTCTACGCGACGACGGTCGAGACAGGAGGCGAGCGGTGGGCCGTCTTCTCGACCAGCGCCGAGTCCGGACCCGACTCGACGGCACCCCCGGAGGAGCGGGGGACGACCGCGACCGACCGCGTTCGTGTCGTCGCCGCCTCCGACGCGAACGAGTACACCGAGTGGACGGAAGTGGTCTCCTACGGTCGGAGACGCGCGCTCGTCGACCGGGTGAATCCCGGAGGTCTCGCCCCGTCCGCGGGCGCGTACGTCTACCTCGACGCCGACCGCGAGCGCGGGGTGGTCCTGAACCCGTACAACACCGACCGCGACGACGGCCGGCTCCTCCGACTCCCGGTCGATCCCGCCCGATCCGGGCTCGCGTGTGCCGTACTCGCGGCATAACAATGCCGGTCATACACGCAGGGAGAGTGATGAGCCTACGTACGGCAGTCGTCGGCGCCGGAACCGTCTCGGGCAGTCACCTCTCGGGGCTCGCGGAGAACCCGCGGACCGACCTGCTCGCCGTCTGTGACGTGAACAGGGAGAGCGCGACGAGGGCGGCGAGGGAACACTCGATCGTCCCCTACACCAACGTCGATCGGATGATAGCGGACCTCGATCTCGACTGTGTGCACGTCTGCACGCCGGTCGGGACCCACCTCCCGATCGCGGAGCGGACGATCGAGGCCGGGATCCCGACGGTGATCGAGAAGCCGGTCACCGAGACGTTGGAGGAGCTCGAACGGCTGGAGTCGCTCGCGGCGGCCCACGGCGTCCCCGTGATCCCCGTCCACCAGCACCGCTTCGACCCGGCGATGCGACGCGTCGAGGAGCTGCTCGAGACCGGGGCGCTCGGGACGCTCCGGGGCGTGAACCTCGTCTACAGCGGCCACACCAGACCCGACGAGGCGAACCGCGGGAGCTGGGTGTTCGACCTCCTGGGCGGGGAGTTCGAGGAGGGGCTTCCCCACCCGATCTACCTCACGCTCTCGACGGGGGGCTACCCGCGGAGCGAGGGGGCGATCTGTGCGCGGGTCGCGCTCTCGACCGAGTACGACCGGGGCTTCGCCTACGACGGCGCACAGCTGGGCTACGTCACCGACGAGGAGGTGCTCTGCAGCGCGACGATGATCGCCGGCGGGATGCCCAAACGCCAGATCCACGTCCACGGCGACGACCGCTCGGTCGTCGCGGACATGATCCTCCAGACGGTGAGAACCGTCGATTCGGACTACGCGCGCTCGTCGGCCGCGAAAGCGCTGCGGAACGTCGACATCGCGACCCAGCAGCTCGCCGGCCTCGGGGCGAACGTCCGCGCCGTCGCCGAACGCGCGATACACGGCGACTGGGAGCGAAAGAAGGCGCTCAACCCACACTTCTACCAGTTCGACCTCGTCTCGCGGGCGCTAGAGGAAGGGGGGGAGCCGCCGGTGTCGCTCACCGAGTCGTGGTGGACGATCCGGCTGATGGAGGAGCTCCGGACGGCCGCGGATGGGGAGAGCCGAGTGCCGTTGCTGGACGGCGAGTGACGGTGAGCCGGCCCCGTACGGCGAACGCCCGCATCGGCCGATCGAGAGCGGGAACGTGGATCGGAGTGTCGGGGAGCGACTCGTAGATGGCGCCGAGCGACGGGGCTATCGAGGGACTGAAGGCTACGTTGGTCGCCGACATCGTTCGCGTCGTCGTCCAAGGGGCGCTCGTGATCGTCCTCGTCCGCCTCTTTCTCACCCCCGGTGAGTACGGCCTGCTCTTTCTCGCCATCTCGGTGTTCAGCGTCGCGCTGCTGTTCGGACAGCTGGGCTTTCCGAAATCGGCCGCTCGCTACGTCGCCGAGTACAGGGAGACGGACCCGGGGCAGGTCCCACACATCGTCCGGGTGTCGATGGGCTACAACGCGGTCACGGTGGGAATCACTGCGATCGTCGTCGCGGCCGCGAGCGGCCCGATCGCGCGCGCGATAGGCGAACCCGCGCTCGCCCCGTTCCTGCTCCTGGGGTTCGGGTATATCGTCTTCAGCGCGCTCAACGGCTACCTCCACCTCGTCTTCCAGGGGTTCAACCGCGTCGATCTCAGCGCCATCGTCGTCGTGGTGACGAACCTCGGCACGCTCGGGTTCGTCCTCGGACTCGTCGCCGTCGGGTTCGGCGCACTCGGCGCGCTCTTCGGCTACATCGCGGGGTACGCGGTGGCGAGCGTCGTGGGGCTGGTCATGCTCCACCGAACCCTCTCGGCGTACGAGCGGGCGCCCGCGATCGGTTACGATCTGCCCCGCAGGATCGCCGAGTACAGCGTCCCGCTCACGGTCACTCGGAGCGCGAACGTGCTCTACAAGCGCGTCGACCTCGTCCTGATCGGCTTCTTTCTCACCCCGGTCGCCGTCGGCTACTACACGCTCGCGAAACAGATCGCCGACTTCGTGATGGCGCCGGCGCAGGCGCTCGGGTTCACCGTCTCGCCAACCTACGGCGAGCGGAAGGCCGGTGAGCAGCTAGAGAGCGCCGCCCGCCTCTACGAGTCGACGTTCGAGGGGATCTGTCTGCTCTACCTCCCCGGGATCGTCGGCCTCGTCCTCGTCGCCGAGCCGATGGTGCGTCACGTCTTCGGGACGGCGTACCTGGGTGCGGTCCCCGCGATCCAGGTGCTGAGCGGGTTCGTCCTCTTCCAGGCGATCGACAAGATCACCAACGACGGCCTCGACTACCTCGGTCGTGCCCGCGCCCGCGCGATCGCGAAGGGCGCGACCGGCGTGCTCAACTTCGTTCTCAGCCTGCTGTTGATCCCGGTCGTCGGCATCGTCGGCGCGGCGGCGGCGACCGTCTTCAGCTTCGGGCTCATGGTGGCGTTCAACGTCTACGTCATCCACACCGAACTCGGCCTCGATCTCGCGCGGATGGCGCGCTCGCTCGCTCATGTCTCCCTGATCGCGCTCGCGATGGGCGCGGTCGTGTGGCTGTCGGTCCCGCTCGCGACGAATATCCTCGCGCTGTTCGCGGTCGTCGGTCTCGGCCTGCTCGTCTGGCTGGTCGCCGCCTCGTTCTTCGGGATGGTCGACCCCCGTGAGCCGATGACGCTTATCAGCTGAGCGCGAGGGAAACCGGCACACAGACCCGCGGTAAGGGGTCGATAACAAGGGGGTTCGGTCGAGTGTGTACGGGAAGCCATCGAGAGGTGAGACGAGAGAGATGATTAGGCAGGGAGACCGGTGGGCCAAGACGGCGGCGACGCTCGCGCTCGGCTACCTCGCGGTGACCGGCGCGATCGCCGTCGCGTACCTCTCGCCGGCGACCGCCCACGAGCTCTCGCCCTACATCGAGAGTCCGACGGGGTTCTGGGTCGGCCTCGGCTTCGCGCTCGCCGTCTCGTTGCTCGTCTCCTTCTCGGCGGGGCCGGCGTCGCTGCGGCTCGCCGGCGTCGGTCTGGGCGGGCTCGCGACGGTGAGCGCGTTCGCCCTCCCCCTGTTGCGGAACTACCACTTCTACGGGATGTACGACTCGCTCACCCACCTCGGCTGGGCGCGGGACTTACAGACCGGATCCATGACCTCTGCAGACCTGTTCTACCCTGGGATCCACAGCGTGGCGGTGACGATCCGCCTGCTGACCGGGCTCTCGCTCACCCGGTCGGTGCTGGTGATGGTCGTCTGCTTCGTCGTCGTCTTCTTCCTCTTCGTCCCGCTCACCGTGGCGGCGCTCGTCCCCGGCCACGAGAGCGTCGTTGTCGGGGCGTTCTCGGCGTTCTTGCTCCTCCCGATCACCCACATGAGCACGCACCCCCACACCCACGCGATGACCCAGACGATCCTCCTCTCGACGGCGCTCGTCTACCTGCTCGTCCGGTATCTCTCGACGTCGACGGACCACCCCCTCCACGGACCGCTGACCGCGCTCATGGTCGTCTTCTCGGCCGCGCTCGTGATCTACCACCCGCAGTTAGCGGCCCACGTCCTCGTCGTGCTCGTCGCGATCGTCGCCCTCCAGTGGGCCGTCAGGCTGCTCCCGCGTGTCGCCGCGCGGCTGAGACAGCCGTCGGTCGGCGGTCACGTGGTGTTCCTCGCCGGCTGGTTCGTCCTCTGGGGCTCGGTCCACGGGCTCTTCGAGGGCATCGCCTACCGGGCGACCGTCTCGGTGATCGAGTACCTCACCGGACGGTCGACGGAGCAGGCGGCCGAGTCCGTCGGAACACAGAGCGCGTCGTTGGCCGCGATCGGCGCGACCGTCGAGGAGGTGTTCCTCAAGCTGTTCGCCGTCAGCCTGCTGTTCTGTGCGCTCACCGCGCTAGCCGTCGGGCTCGTGCTCTTCAGGGACCGGCTCTCGCTCGGAGGCGTCGACCGACCCGGGGTGCTCTATCTCGGCGTCGCGCTCGCGAGCCTCGTCCCGGTCTTCGCGTTCTACTACGTCAGCACGCTCTCGGAGATGTACTTCCGGGTCTTCGGCCTCCAGATGCTGTTCGTCACCGTGCTCGGCGCCGTCGGGGTCGTCCTCTCGATCCGGCTCGCCTCGACCCGGCTCTCTCGGGCGCACGTGACGGGCGCGGTCGGCGTGCTCTTCGCCTGCCTGCTCGTCCTCTCGCTCGTGGTCTTCTTCCCCTCGCCGTACGTCTACCTGCAGTCCCCACACGTCACCGAACAGCAGATGCACGGCCACCGGGTCGCGTTCGACAACCAGCAGGAGGGAGTCGAGTTCGTGGGTATCCGGGGAGGTCCCGCACGGTACACCGACGCGATCCACGGCGGGGGACGCACGGACCTCAACCAGGAGGAGGTGCCGCGGGAGGCGCTCCACGGGGGGATATCGAGTCACTTCGACGGCGACAGGTACGTCGTCGTCACGGAGATCGACGAACACCGCGAGGCGAAGGCGTTCAAGGGGCTTCGCTACGGGAGCGAGGACTTCGCGGCCGTCGAGAGCCAGGTCGGCCTGCAGAAGATCCACACGAACGGGGAGTTCGACCTCTACTACGCGGCGGACGACGACCCGGCCGAGGGGGCGTCGACGACCACCGAAGACGGGTGATCGCGGTCTCGCGGTCCTACGGTCGCGCCTCCGCCGCGACCTCGGCCATCGTCTTCACCGTCAGATCGGCGTCCGCCCGCCGTCGGGCGAGGTAAGAGAGGACGCGACGGAGGCGCTCGCGCTCTCGCTTCCCGACCAGGTCGTTCGGGTGGAGCCAGAGGTGGAAGACGCCCCCGGACCGGACGGCGTCGTCGATGCCCAGCTTCGCCTGTCGCACGACGGGGTCGCCGCCGACCGGTTCGACGAGCGAGCGCACCAGCCCCTCGAAACCGAACAGACAGAGCGACGCGGGGACGTCGACCAGACCGTACTCGTCGGGCTCGGGTGCGACCAGCGGCGGGGGCGAGCGGACGAGCGCCGCGTCGACGAGCTTCCCGAGGCGGGGCGCCGGTACGTCGTCGTACCAGCGACCGGGGCGCGTCCCCCGGTAGCTCTCGAAGCCGTACGCCGCGAGGACGTCGCGGTGGCCGACGTCGTTTCGCGGGAAGACGAACGAGCGGAGCGAGAGTCCGAGGTCGGCCGCGGCGTCGATGCTCGCTCCCACCTCCGTCGCCGCGACCTCGCGCGTCGTCTCGGAGTGGCCGAACTCGACGTGTGAAAAGGAGTGGGAGGCGACCTCGTGGTCGACCTTCGCGTCGAGGACGGCATCGATCAGGTCGCGACCGAACCAGGCCGGTCGGCCAGTCTCCGAGCCCGGATCGCGTTCGAACCAGCCGGGCGAGAGCGGGTGGTCGGCGTGCGTCCCGTCGCATTCGGGGAGAAAGAGGTGGCCGACGATCGCCCAGGTCGCGGGCAGGTCGTACTCCTCAAGCAGCGAGACGAGCGTGTACCAGGCATCGGGCGCGGCGTGGATACGGCGCTCCGGGAGGCGGTCGAGGTCGTGAAACCCCCAGGCCAGTTCCGCGTCGATCGAGAGGACTACCGTCCCCTTCTCACCGTTTCCCCGACGTGGCGGCGGACCGGCTCGCGCGCCGCGAATCGTCCTGCTCTCGCTCCCTGACTGCCCGACTCTCACGTGAGTTCACCCTTCCGTTCTCCCCCACAGGGTATGGTTATCGCCCGCTTATGAGGGGAACGATCCCCGTGAGGTCGAGTGAAAGCGATCGGAGCGGGCCGAGAAGGCGACGGATAACAATACGAACGTCGCGGGAGCGGGGAGTATGGCCGAAACTGACGCCCTGAGTTCGAGCGATCCCGGTACCGAGGAGTACGCCGTTCGACTCTACGAACCCGGTGACAGGGAGGCGTTCGAGCGCCTCTACGACACCGTCTTCGGCGAGGGGAGCGAGGAATGGTTCGACTGGAAGTACGTCGAAAACCCCGCGGTCTCGCACGTCCCGATCGTGATCGCGGAGTGCGGTGGCGACCTCGTCGCCGCCCGTCCGTGCGTGCCGATCTGGATGACCGCCGGCGACGAGCGCGTGCTTGCGATCCGGTTCGGCGACACGATGGTCCATCCCGAGCACAGACGAAGGGGGCTGTTCTCGCGGACGACGCGGTGGTGCCTCGAGTACTACACCGACGTCGAACCCGTCTTCGGCTTCAACCACCCGAACGACGCCTCGCTCCCGGGCTACCGGAAACTCGGCGGGCGCGTCGTCGGCCGGACGCCCGTCCGGTATCGGGTGCAGAACCCGGTCGCGCTGCTCGACGGGAGCGGCGACCTGTTCTCGCGCGGCGAGCGCGTCGCTCGACCGCTCACCAGGGCCTACTTCGGCGCGAGAGAGCGCTTCGCGCCGCCGACGTCGGGGCTCTCCGTGCGCCGCGAACGGTCGATACCGGTGGAGACGCTCTCGCGGCTCTACGGACGTGCACCCCCGGACGGGGTCCACGCCGAGCGCGGTGCCGAGTTCTACCGCTGGCGGTTTGCGAACCCGCAGTGGCGGTACACGGCCTACGTCGCCGAGCGAGGGGACGAACCCCTGTCGGCTGTCGTGACCGGCGAGCGCTCGGTCGGTGGCGTGGATCTCGTCACGCTGGTCGAGGTCGTCCCGCTCGCGGAGAACCACGCGAGGGTCGACGCCGTCTCCGCGCTGTTCTCCCGGATCGTCGCGGATCACGCCGACGCGGACCTCCTCGCGTACAGCGGTCGGGCGGTCCCGGGCGTCGTCCTCTCCCGGTACGGCTTTCACGCGGACGACGTGGCGCCGCTCTCGTTCGTGGCGCGTCCCACCGAACTCGTCGTCTACGACCTCACGGGTGGCCGGGCGCCGTCGTGGTCGGTCGGCGGGTACGGACTGCTCGATCCCGGGAGCTGGGCGCTCTCGTTCTGTGAACGGGACGCGCGGTGAGGCGGGAGATCAGTCGTCGGCGGACTCCCGGTAGATCGAACAGTGCTCGGTGTGCGAGAAGCGGTCGCGGTCGTTACAGATGTCGGCTTTGACGGGCGAGACGAACGCCTCGGTCGCCGTGCAGTACGCCCGTGGGTGTTCGAACTCGTTGCGCTCGTCGTGGCTCCTGTACTCGAGATACGGACAGACCATACTCTACCCTACCGGGGAGCCGACCGTTGTTATGCCGGGCCATCGCCCCGGTCACCGCATGCCGAGCAGCTCGCGGGCCTCCTCCGGCGTCGCGAGGTCGCGACCCAGTCCCTCTGCGATCCGCACGGTTCGCTCGACCAGCTGGGCGTTGCTCCGTGCTTTGACGCCGCGCTCGTAGTAGAGGTTGTCCTCCATCCCGATCCGGACGTGGCCACCGAGGAGGATCGCGAGCGTCGTCAGCGGGAGCTGGTGGGGGCCGACCGCGAGCAAGTTGAACTCGGCCCCCTCGGGCAGGCTCTCGACGAGCGTGAGCACGTTTCGCGGGTGCGGGATCGAGAACGTGCCGTAGCCGAAGATGAGGTTGATGTAGTAGGGTTCCTCTAAGAGCCCCGTCTCGATCAGCCGGTAGACCTCGTTCAGGTGGCCGTTGTTGAACGCCTCGAGCTCGGGTTTGATCCCCTTCTCCTGCATCTCCGTCGCCAGCGCGTCGATGTTGTGTCGGGTGTGCTCGGTGATGATGTGGCGATCGCGATTGAACGGCCCCATGTCGAGCGAGGCCATCTCGGGGAGGGGGTCGGTCCGGATCCCCTGGACGCGCTTCTCGTAGGCGCTCTGACCCCCGGTGGTGTTCTGGATGATGACGTCGTCACACTCGGCCCTGATGGCGTCGTTGACCTCCTGGATCCGCCCGTAGTCGTTCTCGCCGTACTCGTCGCGCGAGTGGACGTGGGCGATCGCCGCCCCGAGTTCTTCGCACCGTCTCACCTCCCGGGCGATCTCCTCGGGCTGTTCCGGGAGGTTCGGGTTGGCGTCCTTTCCGTGGATCGCCCCGGTCGTCGCGACCGTGAGGATCAACTTCTTCCGATCGAGGTAGTCGTCGTAGCTCATGTCGGGTCTCTCCAACCGATCGACCCCGGAGAGCGCCCTCCCCGGGTCGCGCGGCGCGTCGAGTCGATCGGCTGCTACCGGTGAAGCTCTCGTGCGCCGGCCATAGTTCTTCGACCCCTACGCGAGTAAGCGGGCGCTACTCCCCCGACCGTTTGACGAACAGCTTGAACCCCGATCGCCCCACGGAGGGGATCGAACGGAGGTCGGGGACGTCGAGCGTGCCGTCGAACGGTCGCGCGGAGATCCCCTCGGAGATCGCACACCGGAGCTCGAAGCCGTGGTCACAGAGCGTCGAGACGAACCGCTCGAACTCGACTTCGCTCAGGAGGCCCGGGTGGACCTCAACGAAGAGCAGGAGGGGGCCCTCGGCCTCGAACAGCGAGCGCATCCCCTGCAGGATCTCCGTCTCGTAGCCCTCGACGTCCATCCGGACGACGTGGACGGAGTCGGGGGAACGGCCGGTCGAGCGGAGATAGCTGTCGACCGACCGCATCGCCACCTCCCGGGTCTCGCCCGTCAGCGAGAGGGGGCCCCGGTGTTCGCGTCGGGGTTCGATCCGGTTCCGGTTCGAGTGTGTCGAGGCGGAGAGCGTGGCGTCGGCGTCGCTCGCGCCGAGCGCGTACGGCTCGACGGTGACGTCGCCGAGCCCGTTTCTCGCGAGGGTCTCGCGCAGCAGCGACCGGTTCCGGGGATCGGGTTCGAACGCGACGATCTCCGCGCGCTCGCCGAGCGATCGCGCCTCCGCGAGCGCGAAGTAGCCGAGGTTCGCACCGATCTCGATGACGCCGACGGGGCCGTCGACCTCCGATCGGAGGATCGAGAGCTCCTCCTCGAAGCGCTCGACGGTGGTCTCCTCGCGAACGCCGTAGAGCCACAGCTCGCGCGAGAGCCCCGCGTCGGCGAGGTCGAGGACCATCTCGGAGCCCGCGATCTCTCGAGCGATCGTCCCTCCACACCGCCAGGCGAGGTACCGGAGGTAGCGGTCGTACGGACGGAGCCCCGTCGCGCCCGCGAAGAGGTACGCGGCGATCGCTCCGGGTCGTGGCACTCTCGCGAGGGCGACGAGCTCCGCGATCCTCCGCTCGAGGAACCGGGAGGCCTGCTCGGGCTCGGAGAGCGCACGTCTGAGCCGGGAGAGCGCCGCGCGCGGCCCGCCCTCTCGGCGTCCCGTCACGATGCGACCTCCGCGACCAGTCGTTCGGTGAGTGCCGCGACCTCGGCCCTGACCCGTCTCGACCGGCGCAGGTCGGGCCGGCGGTCGGCCGCGTCCAGCGCGTCGATGTGGTCGAGGATCGCCCGTGGCTCTCGCGAGTGAAAGACCCGGCCCTCACCGACGAGCTCGCGGTCGACCGAGAGCAGCTGTGCCGGGAAGAACGAGACCGCGGGTTTTCCCATGCAGGCGGCCTCGCGAGCCATCGTCCCGGAACCGGTGAGCACGCAGTTGGCGTGCCACGCGAGGTCGAGGCCGTTGAGCGGTGTGGGCGGGACGTAGACCCGATCGGCGGGGAACCCGTCACAGAAGCCCTCGTCGCCGCGTTTCCGGGGGAGGTAGACGACGTTGTAGCCGCGATCGACGGCGTCCGAGAGCAGCCGTGGGACGATCGACTCCACCTCCGGGTCGATGTACGCCGCGGTGAGTGCCTCAGGCCTGACGACGAGGTACGACGAGAAGGGCAGCCGGTCGAGGAACGCCGGGTCCGGTTCGAACGTGGCGACGTAGACGTCCTCCTTGTAGCCGTCGTAGGTGTGAACCCGGTCGACGCCCGCACCGCGTCGGTAGAGTTCCCCGACGCGGAACGCCCGCGGGACGACGTTGTGCGTCGCCGTCGCCTCGATCCGGTTGTAGAGCTTCTCCGCCGTGAGGTCGGGGACGTACGCGGTGATGTCGTTGTCGGTGAAGTGGATCGAGGGGACCCCGCGGGCCCGCGAGGCGAGGATACACATCGCGTTCCGCGAGGAGAGCGAGACGCCGCAGTCGGGCATCCGAACGGCGAGTTCGGCGGCGCGAAGCGGGATGCCGACCTTCCGGAGGCGGGGGTCGTCGAAGTCGCGTCCGATCACCCGGTGGTCGAAGCCGAGGTCGGCGCTCAGCGCTGCCGTCTCCGTCTTCCGCCTGACGGTCGTTCTGACGTCGACCCCCGAGAGCCCGTCGACGAGCGCGTCGAAGAAGAAGGGGTGCGACGGGCTCGCTAGGTCGATCCAGACCGCGTACCTCGCCGTCGTCCGTGTGGTCGTGGTCATGTGTCGTGTGGTGAGCCCGTCATACCGTTCGCACGGTCAGTCCGTGTCGGTGCCACTCGGCGGGGTCGAACAGCCCCCTGCAGTCGACGACGAGCCGTCCGCGCATCCGTTCGCTCGCCGTCCGTGGATCGAGCGAAACGTACTCGTCGTGATCGGTGGCGAGGACGAGCGCGTCCGCGTCCGAGAGCGCGTCGCCGAGCGGGAGCAGGTCGAGCGACCCCTCGGTCACACACGGGTCGTGGAGGCGAACCGTCGCGGCCTCCTCCGTTAGTCGCTCTGCCAGCGCGAGCGCGGGGCTCTCCCTGGTGTCGGTGACGTTCGCCTTGTACGAGACCCCGAGGATCGTCACGGTCGACCCCGAGAGCCCGTCGAGGTGTTCCGAGAGGAGCCCGGCGACGAACCCGACCATCGAGTCGTTCACCGCGAGCGCCCGCTCGATCAGCGAGTTGCCGTCGGTCGCCTGCGTCAGAAACAGCGGGTCGATCGGGAGACAGTGGCCCCCGACGCCGAGCCCCGGCTCCAAGATCTCGACCCGTGGGTGGGTGTTCGCGAGCGCGATGCTTACCCGGGAGTCGACGCCGAAGCCGTCGGCGAGCCGGGCGAACTCGTTCGCGAGCGCGACGTTCGCCATCCGGTGAGTGTTCTGGAGCAGCTTGACGAACTCGGCGGTCGTCGGGTCGGGACAGCGGTGGATCTCGCCCGTGATCGCGGGCCCGTAGAGCGCCACCGCCGCGGCGGTCGACTCATCCGTCACGCCCCCGATCACCCGGTCGTTCCCCCGGATCTCCGCTATCATCCGCCCCGGGAGCGCCGTCTCGGGACAGTACGCGAGCGAGAACTCGCCACCGGCGGCGAGCCCCGACGACGCGAGCGCCTCGCCGACCCGTGTCGCCGTCGTCCCCGGCGGCACCGTCGACTCAACGACGACCGTATCCCCCTCTCGGAGCACCTCGGAGACGGCGTCCGAGGCGGCGTCGAGGGGGGCGAACTCCGGGTCGCCGGCCGCCGTCAGCGGCGTCGGCACGCAGATGACGTGGTGTGCCGCCACGACCGGCGTCGTCGAGAGGCCGAGTCGCTCGCGCCCGAGCGCTGCCTCGACACGTTCGGCGAGCGTCTCCTCGATCCCCGGGAGGCGACCGCCCCGGATCCGCTCAACGACGCGTTCGTCGACGTCGACGCCGTGGACCCCGTAGCCGGCGCTCGCGAACAGCGTCGCCGTCGGGAGTCCGACGTACCCCAGGCCGTGGACGCAGACGTCGGTCACGGCCGCCCCCCTCGAGGCTGGCAGTCGGCGATCGATCCCTCCGTGTCAGTCCTCCCTCCGACATCCACCCCGAGCCGTCTCATACGGGCCGACCCTCGGGCGGAGAACCACACAGTACATCCACGTCGACGAAACCCATCACGATATATCGATCCATTCGGTGGGACGGCCATTGTTATGGGTCGGCTTCACCCGTCGGGAGCGGTCCGGTACGACGGACGAACGCGGAGAGCGCACGACACATCCACGCTTGACTCCACCGCATGTACGGCGTCGTGTCGTCGAGGAACCGACCGCGGTACCGGTAGAAGTAGCCCTGGGGGTCGAGGAGTTCCTCGAGCGACCAGCGACACACCCGCCTGGCCATCTCCCGGTCCCTTCTCTCGGAGCCGAGGAACGTGACGATCGCCTGCGCCGCTGCGTGGGCGTCCCGCGGGTATGGCGTGTCGTGTTCGAACCGCGGCGCCCCGTCCGCCTCGAAGAGGTTCTCGCGGTAGAACCGAACGCCCCTGGCGAGGGCGCGCCGTACACCACGGTCGCCCTCGCGGACGGCGAGATACCGATCGAGGGACTCGAGGACGAACCCGGTGTGGAAGTTGTCGTGGGTAAGCGGCGAGCGCTCGGGCGGGCTCGAGTAGTACCACGCGCCGCTGTCGACCTGCTGGGCGGCGACGAACGCCGCGACCGAGTCGGCCCTCGTTCCCAGCGCCTCCTCGCCGCTCTCGGCGGCGGTCTCGGCGAGGAAGCTCGCGGCGAGCGCGTTGACGTTCACGACCACGAACGAGTCCGAGCGCGTGTACGTGTACGCGTCGAAGCCGTCGGCTCGACGTCTGTTCACCTCTTCCTCGACGAACGAACAGACGCCGAGAGCGGTCTCGAGCGAGCGCTCGGTGCCCGTGAGCCGGTAGTGTTCGAGGAACGGACGCCCGCAGAAGACGCTCACGACGGTCGAGGGCTCGTACGCCCGCAGGTAGAACTCACGACCGTTCTGCCAGTCGAAGTTGTAGCCCCAGGACGGGTGTTCGGACGTCGGTGCGGTGTTCGCGGCGAGCCACGCGAGGAGCGTCTCGGCCTCCGTGAGATACTCCGGCTCGCCGGTCGCCACGTAGCAGTCGAGATACGCCGTCGCGAACAGCCCGATCCCCTTCGGGTTCCTCTCCTTCGGGATCAAGAGGAGCGGGCGGAGGTTTACCGGCGCTCGTCCGACCCCGTGGAGGACGAGCAGGCGAACCAGCGGGTGTCCGTCCGGGAGGACCGGCGAGTTCAACCCGTCGTAGGGGTCCCAGCCGGCGTACTCGCGCTCGCGTGCCCACCGGAGCGTGCGATCACAGGTCGCGAGGACCGCCCTCCGCTCGACGGTCGGTCGGTCGGCGTCGCCACGTCGGTGTCGTTCGCTCACGACCTCGTCTCCACCCCGTACGGGCGGCGTACGTCGTGCTCGGCGGCGGGTGGGGACACCGGCAGCCGGTCGGTGCGTCCGGGACTGACCGCGGGGGCTACGGATCGGTGAGGACGGGACATGGTGCGGGGTCGACTGTCGTTTCCTCGGAGCCTCGTACGTTTGTTATCCGCGGCCTACCCGGGGACGGCCGGCGAGGAGATCGATCTCGAGAGCCGACGGACGGACCGGCTCCGGACGGACCAGGGGCGGGATCGCGGACGCCCGCGAGCGCCGTCCGAACGGGCGCGGTCGCGCCGAAAGAGAGGGTTAAACGAACATGTGGGATCGGGGGTACGTTCGCCCCCGGGTGCGTGGGCGGGTTCGGCGGCGTCCTTTCACGTCCGTTCGAGAATGGTATCCCGCGCTACCTGTCCGTTCGACGTATGAGGGGCGCGAACAGGTACGGGACATAACTAACGGCCTCCCCGTCGCCGGTTCGGCATGTCCGATCAGCAGGACGTCCTGTTCGTGGTGCTGGATTCCGTTCGAAAGGATCGAGTCTCGCTCTTCGGTCACGACCGGGAGACGACGCCGGCGCTCGACGCGCTGGCTCGACGCGCGACCGTCTTCGAGAACGCGTACGCGCCGGCACACTGGACGCTTCCCTCGCACGCCTCGATGTTCAGCGGGCGCTACCCGTCCGAACACGGGGCGACGACCGGGTTCGCCGACCGGACGACCAGGCTCCCGGCGGGTCTGGAGACGCTCGCCGAGGGGCTCTCGGACGTGGGGTATCGGACGGCCGGCTTCTCGAACAACCCCTGGGTCGGCCGCCTCACCGGGCTGGACCGGGGGTTCGACGAGTTCGTCGAGTGGGACCTCGAGATCTCCTCCGAGGCGGGGGCGCCGATCCACACGGGGGACGACCGGCGCCGCTCGCGGTGGCACACCTGGATCGGGCGAGCCGCGAAACAGCCGGCGTTCCTGCTCAAACGACCCTTCTTTACGGCGAGCCTGGTCGAGCGGGCGAGTCGCTGGGTGGAGACGACGGCGACCGACCCGGCGCCGACGTTCACCTTCCTCAACCTGATGGAGGCACACAGCCCCTACTTCCCGCCGGCAGACGCCTTTCGCGCGCTCGACATCCCCCCGCCGTCGAGCCGGCTCGAACCGCGGCTGCTGAACACCCGGCTGCTCGCGTACGTACTCGGCAGGGCCGACCTCGATCCCGACCGCCGCGAACGCGTTCTCCAGTACTACGACGCGGCGCTCCGGTACCAGGACGCGAAGCTCCACGACCTGCTGGAGACGCTCGCGGCGGTCGACACGTTCGAGGAGACGCTGGTGATCGTCTGCTCCGACCACGGAAAGACCCTCGGCGAGTTCGACCGATCGGCGGACCCGGTCCACTACGTCCGTGACGTCACAACGAACGTCCCGCTGGTCGTCAAACACCCCGGCCAGCGCGAGGGGAGCGTGATCGCGGACCCGGCGGAGCTGGGCCGGCTCCCCGGAATGATCCGGGAGAACGCTCCCGCGCGGACACTCCGATCCGACGACGGCTACGCGCTGATCGAGGAGGACGTCCCTCACACCGGGCGCACGGAGACCCCGGTGACGCGGTGGCGCGTCCTCACGGACGGCGAGGAGAAGTACGTCCGGAACGAGCGCGGCGAGGAGTTCCTGCTTCGCGGAACCGCGGCCGACGAGCGCGTCGTCGCGGGGGCGGACGAGCGGCTCGACCGGGTGCGCGGTCGGCTCGACGGTCGAATCGACGGCCTGCGAACGCACTCGCGTGACGACGCGACCGACACGACCGAGATCGGTCGACGGATCCAGTCGAACCTGGAGGACCTCGGCTACCTCTGAGCCAACCTCCGATCGGGCTGCCGGCAGCGCCAGACGGTTTGACCGTTATCCGGTGTCCGGTCGGCGCACGAGTGCGAGGAGGTCGGGAGCGGACCGACCGGGCTCCGTCTCCGACGGCTCCGATCCCCGAGCAGGCGGCGAAAGCGCAGGATAACAAAGCGTCGGCCGGGGGAGATCCGGACGTGAGCACCCTTACGACCGATCCGGACGGCTACGCGATCCGACCGTTCGAGACGGACGACCGAGAGGCGTTCGTCGACCTCTACACCGAGACGTTCGGGCCCGTCGACGAGCGGTGGTTCGCCTGGAAGTACGAGGCAAACCCCGTCTCCGCCGAGGTCCCGATACTCGTCGCGGAGTTCGACGAAACGCTCGCCGGAGCGAGACCCTGCGTCCCCTTCGAGGTGGCCGCGGGCGGGGAGACGGCGCTGGCGATCCGCTGGGGCGACACGATGGTCCACGCCGAGCACAGACGCCGGGGGCTGTTCACCCGGATGACCCGTCGGATGATGGACCGATACCGCGAGGGCGAGCCTGCGTTCGCGTTCAACAATCCCAACGAGAGGTCGCTGCCAGGATACCGGAAGATGGGCGGTCGCATCGCCCGAACGATGGAGGACTACTACCGGATACAGGACCCGGGACCGATCCTCGCCGCCGAGTCCGAGGGTGCCGTGCCGACGACCCTCCGGAGGGTCTCGGGACGGGTGGCGGGCCGGTACGCCGGCGTGCGTACCCGTATCGGTTCGGCGCTCTACGACGCAACCGGGATCGCCGTCGAACGCCACGACTCCGTTCCCAGCGAGACGTTCGTCGACATCTACGAGCGCATGCGGCCGGATCGCGTCCACGCACGCCGCACCCGATCGTCGTACGACTGGCGGTTCGGGAACCCCGACTGGACGTACACGGCCTACGTCGCGCGACGGGACGGGGTCCCCGTCGCGGGGATCGTCGCGGGCAGACGGGAGGTCGACGGCGTCGCGACGACGAACCTCGCCGAGGTCCTCCCGCTGCTGGCGACCGACTGCAATCCGGCGGCCGGGTCGGCGCTGCTCTCCCGCGTGCTCCGGGACTCGCGGGACAGTCACCTAGTCACTCACAGGGGGCGATCGCTCCCCGCGTCGCTCCTGCGGGCGTACGGGTTCGTCCCGTCGGACTCGTGGCCGCTCGCGCGCGCGACCGACGAGGCCCCGCTGCTCGTCTACGACTTGAGCGGCGAGGGCGAGTCCGCCTGGCAGGTCAACGGCCTCACGCTGCTCTGTCCCGACAACTGGCTGCTCTCGTCGTACGAGCAGGACGCACGGTAGGCTACCCGTTCGGCGGGACGCTTCTCACGGCCCGACCCCGATCGCCTCGAGGATCCGCGTCGCGGCGTCGCCGTCGCCGAACGGGTTCTCCCACTCGCCCGACCGACCCAGCATCTCGTGGCCGGCACGCTCGACGTCCTCGGGGTCGATGCCGATCACCCGGTTCGAGCCCACGTCGACCGTCTCCGGGCGCTCGGTCGTCTCCCGCACCGTCACGCAGGGGACGCCGAGGACGCAGGTCTCCTCCTGCACCCCGCCCGAGTCGGTGAAGACGACGGCCGCCTCGCGTTCGAGCGTGAGGAAGTCGAAGAACTCCCTCGGCTCGGTCGCCTCGATCGGCTCCGGAAGCGAGATCTCGAACCGGTCGAGGCGCTCTCGGGCCCGCGGGTGGACGGGGTAGACCACGGGTCTGTCGACCGCCCGAGCGAACCGCGAGACGCCGGTGAGGATCCGCTCGAACCGCTCGCGACTGTCGACGTTCTCCGCGCGGTGGACGGTCAGGAGGACGTACTCACCGGGGGAGAGCGAGAGCTCGGAGAGGACCTGGCTCCGCCTCGCGGCCCTCTCGCCGTACCTGACGAGCGCGTCGACGACGGTGTTGCCGGTGACGACGATCCGGTCGTCGTCGATCCCCTCGCGACGGAGCATCGACCGGGCGATCGGCGTCGGGGCGAACAGGAGATCGGAGACGTGATCGATAAGCACCCGGTTGGTCTCCTCGGGCATCCGGTCGTCGAAGCTCCTGAGACCAGCCTCGACGTGTCCGAGCGAGGCGTCGAGCTTGGCCGCCGCGAGCGCGCCCGCGAGCGCCGAGTTCGTGTCCCCCTGTACGAGGACGTGATCCGGGGACCCCTCGACGACGATCCGTTCGACCGAGCGGAGGATCGCCGCCGTCTGCTCGCCGTGGCTCGTCGATCCGACGCCGAGCTGGTGTGTCGGCGGGGGGAGATCGAGCTGGTCGAAGAACACCGTGTCGAGCGACGGCGAGTAGTGCTGGCCGGTGTGGACGACGCGCACGTCGACGCCGCGCTCGAGGCAGCCGTCGACGACCGGGGCGAGTTTGATGATCTCCGGGCGGGTCCCGAGGACGACGAGGATTCGTGTGTCGGACATGCTGCTGGGGTCGCGTTCGATGACGAATCAGCGACGGGAGGCGGGTTTGTTATCCACGGCCTATCGGTCGACACCCGCCGCGGGGCTACGGGTCGGCGTCGACCAGGCTCCCGACGATCCGTCGCCAGTCCTGGCGTGCGCTGTCGTAGGAGTACTCCGACCGGATCGCCGTCGCGCCCGTCGCGAGACGGTCGTAGAGCTCGGGATCTCCCTCGAGTTCTGCGAGCGCGTCGGCGATCGTCCGCGGGTCGCGGTCGGGGAGCAGGTAGCCGGTCTCGGCGTGGGTCACGACGTCCGGGATCGAGCCGACGCGCGGGACGACGCAGGGCAGTCCCGTCGCCATCGCCTCGAGCATCGTGAGCGGGAGCGCGTCGCGTTCGGAGGTCGAGACGAAGACCCGCGAGCCGTGGTAGTACTCGATCGGTGGGTCGACCCACCCCGGGAGGTCGATCCGGTCGGCGAGCCCCCGGCGTTCGACCCGCTCGACGACCCGCTCGGAGAGCCTCCCGGAGCCGAGCATCGCCGCCCTGAACTCGGCCCCCGACTCCGCGAGCAGCGAGAGCGCCTCGACGAAGAGCAGCGGGTCCTTCTCGGCGCTGAACCGGCCGACCCAGAGGTAGTCGTACTCGGTCGGGGCGGTCCGGTCGGGGCGGTAGACGTCGGGGTCGATGGCGTTCGTGAGGACGTGGATCCGGTCGGGGGCGAGACCCATCGCCTGCAGACGGCGGACGTGAGAGGGCCCCGGGACGGAGATGGTGTCGAACCGGGAGAAGGCCGCGCGCGGGAGCGCACCGTACCACGCCTCGGCGTGGTGGTCGAGGTCGATCCCGATGATGCCGAGGTGTGCCGGGAGCCCGTAGAGCCCCTTCAGCGCCAGCGCGAAACAGCCGTAGGGAAAGAGCGAGACGGAGACGACGGCGTCGTACCCGCCCCGGTGGCCCTCGTACAGCGCGACGAGGAGCAGGGAGAGAAACCCCAGCCGGCGGGAGCCGAAGCTGGGGACGGGGGTGGACGCGACGGAGTCGACCGAGGCGTCGGGATTCAGACAGAGCAAGCGCGTCTCGTCGGTGACGTCCCCGAGCGGGCCGTAGTGTCGCTCGAAGCGTCCGGTGTCGGTGTGGTTCGCGAGCACCAGCACCGACCGCTCGGTTCGCTCCATTCTCTCCCCGAGCCTCGGCTCACCCGGACATTGTTATGTCTCCGCTAGCGCCACCGACGGCGGCCTCTTCGGGTAGTCGGACGCTTCGCCCCTCGCGGGTCCAGCACGAGTTGCGATCTGACGGGAGCCGAGGTGGTAGACAATCGAACGACAGGAGACCTGACGGGGGTAGCTCACACGTTTCTCGACGGGTGAGATCGACTCGCAGCGGATGGGAGAACGGCCACGATTCTCACGCTTTGAACCGGAGTGCCACCCTTTATTGGACAACGCGTTGACTTGTGTATCGGAGGAACGGGTAGCGAACCCGAATCTATGGCAACAGAGAACACCGTACGTCTGACGGAACAGGGTGGAACTGACCGGCCAGCGGACCGGCCGGTCACGGAACAGAACGGAGTCCGCGGAGACGGCTCGCGAACCACGGACCACAGGGCCCTCCTCGGGCTGGACACGACCGATCAGCTGGACAGGAACAAGATATTCGACGTGCTGAAGAACCAGCGACGGCGGTACGTGATCAGATACCTCAGCGAGCGAGAGGGCCCCGTCGAACTCCGGGACATGGCCGTCGCGATGGCGGAGTGGGAGAACGGCAACGACTACATCTCGCACAAGGACCGAAAGCGCGCGTACGTCTCGCTCTACCAGACACACCTTCCGAAGATGAGCGAGTACGGCGTCATCGAGTACGACCAGCCCCGCGGGACGATCGAACCGACCCCCCGGCTCGAGCAGATCGAGACCTACCTGGACATCTCCCCGGGGAACACGTTCCTCTGGCACCGTCTCTACCTGATGGGTGGGCTCACGGGCGTGGCGCTGCTCGCGCTCAATCGCCTCTGGATCGTGCCCGTGGCGAACCTCCCGGATCGGGTCGTCTTCCTCGTCGTCCTCGGCATTCTCAGTTCGGTGATCCTCCTGCACACGGCCGTCTCCTACTCGAGGACCCGACGGCCGGCCGGCTCCCGCTGATCGCTCACGGTCCTGGGACGGACCTTCGATTTTCCCCAATGATAGTACCGAGTGACTCCTCGCACACCGACACGGTGCCGAGACTCCTCACACGACGGCCCGATGTCGAGCGAGCGTCGCGTGGAAAGCTCACCGTCGGCACCACCGAGAGACCGGTGTTCGTGTCCGGTGACGCAGGACGGCCGACCGGAGAGCGGGTGAGACGGAACATCGAAGAACGACAGACGGACGAAGACGAATCGACGAGTGGGTCGGCGGACGCGAAGCCGACCGCCCCCGATCGACGTCGGCTGGCTCGGCATTGATGTCAACACCCTACTAGGACAGCCGAACCCTCGGTCGAGGATCCCTCTCCGCCGGATCGACCCGAATAGCGTGTATTTCACGCTCGCCAACAGTTCGCCGCCGTGCCGACACCTCCGGACAGGTCCGTCCGAGAACCGTTCTGCTGGGTCGGCCACGAGCGCCGTGTGACACCCGGACTCCGGGTTCCGCCGTCTTACCACCACGAAACGCCGTCGGGAGGACGACGAGGCGAGCCCGCCATTACGCCAGTACGCGTGTCAGCCCGATCGTGACGGTTCGTCGGCGGAGAGTTGAGAGGTCGACACTCTCGCCGACCCTCACGACACGTCGCCGTTCGAGGGACGATCCAGTAAAGTTGGATATCCAATGTGTCTGCGCCCGGATCTGTCCGAACCGGTGTGAGTATGGTCGGATATACTTATTTTAGTGGCATTACGATACTAATTTACCCGTCGTCGTGGTACAGGGTGACGGTGGAAACCATGCCAGAGTGTACTCAGTGCGGCGCGTTCGTCACGCCGGATTTCGTCAGGGTGTTCGGGGACAACACGAAGGAGGTCCACGGCTGTCTCTCCTGTACGAGTTCGCGAAAGATCTACGCCGGTCGTGGGGCGCGATCCGGCGAGTTCACGTCTCGACCGGAATTGGGAGATCGACTCCGATAGGGCCAGGGATCGACCCGGGTACCGCGGACGGGTGTGAAGAGAGGGCTCGGAAGAGAAGAGCGGGATCGAGAGCTCACGAACTCCTCGCAGACGGTTTCTCGGCTCCTCTCAGGACGGGCTCCGGGAGTCTCTCGGTACAGCCGTTCTCACGTGATGACGAAGTACGGATCGACTTCGATTTGGGGGGTGAGCCACTCGCGGAGCTCTCGCGCGTGGAACGCCCTGACCGTGAGCCCCGAGAGATCGTAGCTCTCGAGCACGCCCGCCGCTCGCAGCCCGTTCTCGAGCTTCGCCCGGTTCCAGCGCATCTCGCGGTCGTAGGGGTACTCGTGCGAGCGGTGGGTGACGCGTTCGTACTCGGTCTCGTCGTGATAGACAACCCCCTCGTACTCCACCGTCTCGATGTAGGGTACCCCCAGTAGCGACTCCACGTAGTGGATCTGCGAGGAGCGCAGCCAGTCGGTCCCGACGTTCAGGTAGAGGACGTTCTCCCGGTCGAGCTGTCCGAACGGCCCCTCGGGCGACCAGCTGTCGCGTCGCACGCAGCCGTCGAACCGGTACGGCCCCCGGACGAGGATCGAGTTCGTCGGATCGTCGGTTCGGTACTCGCAGTCCTCGAAGAAGAGCCGGGAGAACGCGCCGAAGGCGGGCGTCGAGAACTGCTCGTGGTAGATCCCGTCCGGAGAGCGAAACGACGGGGTGAACCCGGGGTTCAGGACGCTCTCGAACCGGTCGTCGAACCGCTCTATAAGGAACTCGTAGGGGTTGCACGCGAACGCCCGCTTGACGTCCCGTAGCCCGACGTGGACGAAGACCGTGTCCGTGGCGTACCGGTCGAGGACCGCGTCGAAGAGCTCGGGGTCGACACGTCCCACGCTCCGGTCGCGGCGGGCGTCCCGGGCGTACATCCCGACCCGATTCGCGAGCATCCGCCACCGATGGACCCGTTGCGGGGCGGTGTCGAGGACCGCCCTGCGGAGCCCGTTCGTTCCGACGGGTTCGAGCGAGCCCGGACTTCGAGAGACCATCTAGGGAGTACACTCGGACGATCGTTCATTGTTACTCCCTTCGAGAGGTCGTCCACCCGACGTACTAATACCAGGGACCTTCCACCTTCCCGACCGAGGGGACCGGATCGGGTCGCTCACACGACACCGGGACATACCGGTCGAGGGACGTCGAAGAGGATCGGACCGAGTGAGTGATACGGTCGACACGAGAGTGAACTCGGTCGACGGACTCGACGATCGAGATACCAGGCGATAGGCGAAGCGTCGGGCGAACTCCGCGAGCGGCTCTGGCGAACGACGTGCGCGAACTCGCGTCTCTCGCACCCGATACCGGTCGGGTGAGTGAAACGGGTCGATCGCGGAGGCCGGTACGTCCTGGCACAGCAAACGTGCGAGTGGATCTTCTACGGAGTGGATCCCCCCGCAGAATAGCCCCCCGAAGCTACGAACGTGCGAGGAGGGAGCCGACGTACTCGTCCTCCCAGCGCCTGCGCGCCTTAAGCTCGCGCTCACCGCGTTCGGTGAGCGTGTAGCTGTTGGTCCTGCGGTCGAGTTCCTCCTTCGAGACGAGTCCTTTCGCGACCAGCGCGTCGATGTTCGGATAGAGTCGGCCGTGATGGACCTCCTTCGTGTAGTACTTCTCCAGTTCCTCCTTGATCCCGAGACCGTGAGGGTCGCCCAGTCCGTTGATCACGTAGAGGACGTCGCGCTGAAAGCCCGTCAGGTCGTCCATTGCTCACCTTGGTGTGTGGTATCTTGTAAGTATTGAGCGGCTAGCGTGGAATGACAGGCGTACCGGATCGGTGGACGCGGTTTCGACCCGTGGAGTGGGTACCGTCCTCGGAACTGACGGGACCGACGCCGAACTGTTCCACGTGATCCCACCGATACGGTGTGAACCGGCTCCGCCGGTACCGCTTGCTTCGGTGAGTGCGATCCGGCTCCGTCACTCGATCCGAGAGATCGGACGTACACGTCGGGTTCTCGGTAAAACGCGGCCCGAGAGCCTCTCTAGGGTGAAGGATTGTGACCGTCCGTACGAGAGTGATCGTCGGTGCGGGGGACACCGTCGAGTGGGGGACGCTCGGACGATACGCCGGAGACGTGGGAGGACATCGATCGACAGATGGATACTGATAGGGATCGTCGTAGCCGACTGGATCTCCCAGGCTTACACGCCACCGACGTCGCTCGATTCGCGTTCGAGAAAGTATGAACTTCTACGATGATCCCTATGAGAACCCCACCGAGGCCACTTCGGGTGACGGGGTGAACGGATAGCGGATCGAGAACCAACAGGAAGAGACCGGTGTCGAACTGAGATCGTCGGGGGTGTCTGACATAGATTTAAGTGGGAGAGAGCCGAATGTCTCATTAGCTGTACTGACTAGTATAAAGTCGGTGGCGCCTTCGATCGTTGGTGACCTACATTCACACGAAACGATAGCCATACCCCCACAAAAATCGATTCGCTAGCGGAGCACAGTCTGGTTACACACCACCTCGGTTGGTGCTCGTCCATCGAGTGATCGATGCGGCTTCGGCACTCGGACTAATGCACGAGCCGTTCAATTCTCTGTCGCACGCTTGCCTCGATATCCACCCACGAACTCTGGAAGCGGTCGACTCGGACTGTGAGGATCCGACCCCACTTTCAACGAGGTGTCGGTCGGTATAGTCGAGTCGACAGTCCACACCTGAGCAGGTGGTTGAAGCTCGATATCCGAACTGATAGACGAGAAGTGGGCATCGGAGAGATCGTGTTTCTCTGTGAGTCGAGACACGAACACGGCTGCCGGATCGGTGGTATGTCGACCGAGTAGCGCGACATCGAGGATCATCTCGGTGCCGGCGTATATTGCAGTATACAGACAAGTCCGCTCGCCGTTCATCGCGATATCGGTCTCGGCGAGCGCGATCCCTGTCGGCTTCACCGTCCTCAGAGGGTTCCGCGTTCTGATTGGCCGCACGAGAGCTCCGCTCTCCTGGACGTCTGGTCGCGTCCGCAATCTGTCCACCGTCGAGGTCCTTTCGATCCTCACTGGGTGATAATGCCGGTGGTATCCCTCACCACCATCTCCGACCGAATGGGCCACCGGACGAACGGTTCCGGCGTGATCATCGACCGGGAGCGCTCTCCCAGTAACACCACCCGTGCCATAGCTGTTAACTCGACCAATCACACTCGGCTTTGCACGTTGGTCTCAGCCGTTAGTGAACGAAGAGTGGTCTATTTCCTGCACGAGATCATCCACACCTTGCTCGTCGTTGTCCGTGATTGCTCACAGAACTCCTCGAAGCGGTGGAGCTACGACGTTTATCGACAGACGCAATTCCTTGAAATGGAGCGCCGAAGCACACAGATACGTCGAACACGGGCACAAAACGGCCAATGTCGTCATCACGATAGAATAACTACCACCTCGCTCACTCGGAGCGTGACATTAGTCCCGTATCTAGTCAGCAGTCGACGATAGAATACTTCACAGGCTACTGCCGGTGTCTGTCCCTCCCCTCGACCTGTTAACCGCGTTGCTCCCATCAGATCCCGATCATGATAGGACCCATCAACACACCCATCAAATGTACTCGCTTCGCTCCGAACCGAACCGGTATAAATCCGATCACACAGCTCACGAGGAAGACCCCGACGCCGACCGCACCGGCGAACAGGAACGAGAGGAGGATCAGGAGGGCGAACACGGCGAGACAGAGCTTGGTGTAGTCGAGCGAGCCGACGGTCTCTAAGTACCGGTCACCGATCACGAGCACGAGCAGGAACGCGATGGCGGCGGCGATCGCCACCGCGCCGAGCAGCATCGGGAGGTTGAGCGGGACGCGCGCCTCGTTGAACGCGACGAGCACGCCAGTCCTGGGAGCGCCGAGTGCGACGAGTGCGTACAGTGCGAAGATCGTGTTGGCCGTGTTCACCCCGCTCGTCGCGACGATGAACCCCCGATCGCCGGAGTTCCCGGGCACCAGCAAGAGCGCGATGACCGCGGCGATCGCGCTCGACACACCGGGCAGGTAGCCGACGACGGCCCCGGCGCACGCACCCGCGACCGCCGGGAGCAACACCGCTCGCCGGGAGACCGTTATCTCCGATCCCCGCTGACGCGGCACGCCCGCGCCACCCATCGCGTCGATCAGCACGGGTGCGCCGAACAGCCCGGCGAACAACGGCGCGAGCATGTCGCCGCCGTCGAGCGCCATCGGGGCGCTCTCGGTCGCGATGTCGAGGGTGAGATAGCCGAGAACCGCACTCACGCCGAACGAGAGTGCGCCGCCGACACGAGCGAACCGTGTGGGTTCGGTCACTAGGAGTACTGCTGCGACCGAGCCGAGGACGATCGTCATGTTCGCCGAGAGCGTCGGCCACACGTGGACCATCGCGAGCGTCACGGGGAGTGCGAGCGGGATCGCCAACAGTACTGCGAGCCCGCTCCCGATCGCCGAGAGCCTGAGCGCTTCCCTCCCTCGCCCTTCGATCACCATTCTGTGACCCGGCAGCGCCATTGCGGCCATATCGGCGTCGGGCACCCCGAGCGCGAGCGCGGGCACCACGTCGAGGAAGGTGTGGACGACGCCCGCAGAGAGCATCGCGAGGCCGACGAAGAGGGGTGGACCTGGCACCATCGGTGCGACGCCGGCGAGAAAGAGCGCGAAGTTGTTCGCGTGAAGCCCAGGGATCAGCCCGCTGATCGTTCCCAGCGCCGCGCCGCCGAGGACGAACGCCAGCGCCGGGCCTGCCAGCCCGGGATCGGCGGACACCTCGATACCGGGCGCGACCATCGCCCCCGCTGGTCGCCCCATCGTACTTGAACACTCGGACACTCGTGCGGACGACACCGCCGCTCACCGGGTCGCGTCGGAAGAAATCCGCGTTCTATCGGGTTCGCTCTAACCGAAGAGCTGGCCGAGGCCCTCGCCGGAGGTGTCCTCTTCGTCCTCCTCGTCGTCGTCTTCCTCGGCGGCCTCCTCTTCGTCGGCCTCCTCCTCGGCTTCCTCGGCCTCGCCGCCCGATGCGGGCGCCGCCGCGGGCACCGCGGCGGCCTCGGCGACCGCCTCGTCGATGTCGACGTCCTCGAGTGCGGCGACGAGCGCCTTCACACGGGACTCCTCGACCTCCGCACCCGCGGCCTCGAGGGTCGCGGTCAGGTTCTCTTCGTTGATCTCTGCGCCGGTCTCGTTCAGGATGAGTGCTGCGTAAACGTATTCCATTGGTGTTGTCTCCGTTGTTATCCGAACATCGCTCCGAGCCCTTCCGCGCCGTCTCCCTCGTCGTCTTCGTCGTCTTCGTCGTCGGCTTCCGCCTCGGCTTCGGCGTCGGGCTCGTCGTCTTCGTCAGGCGTTTCCTCGTCGGTCTCGGCTGTGGTGTCGAGGCCACGAAGCTCTTCCGGCAACGCCTCCTCGTCGTCGATCCGCGCGGCGAGCGCGCGGACCTGGGCGTCGGCCTTACTCACGAGGTCTCCGGCCAGGTCGGGGCTCTCGATCGCCGCGGCGAGTCCGAGGCTCTTCGCCTCGCCGAGCGCCTTCGTGATGAGCGCCGGCGCGGTCGCCTCGGTCGGGTAGACCGCGTTGATCGAGAGGTTTCTCGCGCCCGTGACCGCGGCCTTGATGTCGGCCTCGTAGGCCTCCAGGTCGAGGTCTAAGTCCTCCGGAGCGAACACGGTCCCCTCGGAGTAGACGCCTCGCAGATCGAGGCCGACCTCCTTCGGCTCGATGCCGAGTTCGGAGAGCACGTTCGCGAGCTGGGCCGAGACGACCTCGCCCTCTTCCAGGACCGTGCTGTCCTCGGTGACGTGGATCGAGCCCTCTTTGATCTGGGCGGCCGCGCCGACCTGCTGGAGCTCGCCGACGAACGGACCCGGGTCGACCCCCGTATCCCCCGCGGGGATGACGATGTCGTTCGGGGCGACCTCGCCCTTGTTGATCGGCGCGGGCGTCTTCGACGCCTCGAGTTCGCGGTAGAGCGCGAACGGGTTGGCGTCGGTCCCGACGATGCCGATCTGGCCGTGGACGTGGACGATCAGCTCCTGGACGTCGTCCTCGGCGGCCTCGAGCGCGCGCTCGACGAGCGTGTTCCGGCTCACGCGGAGCTGTGCGGTGCCGTACAGGCCGTTTCGCATGTTCTGGAGCTGCCGGCTCGGGATGCCGGTGATGCTCACGATTCCGACCGACTCGTATGAGTCGATCATCTCGGTCAGCGCATCGACCTCGTGTCGCTTCCACTCGGGGAGGTTCTCGGTCTTTCGTTCGGCCTCTGCGGCCATCTCAGACCACCTCCACCGACGGGCCCATCGTCGTCTTCACGTAGACGGAGTCGATGTTCTGTGGCCCCTTCTCCAGGTCGGCGTAGAGCCGTCTGAGGATCACGTCGATGTTGTCGGCGATCTCCTCGGGCTCCATGTCCTCGGCGCCGACCAGCGTGTGGAACGTCCGCCGGTCGCGGCTTCGCAACTGGACGGTGTTCTTCATTCTGTTCACCGTCTCCACGACGTCGTCGTCGGGCGACAGCGGCGTCGGCATCTTCCCCCGCGGGCCGAGGACGGTCCCCAGGTTCGCACCGATGCGGGGCATCATCGCCTGCTCGGCGATGAAGAAGTCGATCTCGCCGGCGAGATCCTTCGCGGCGTCGGTGTCGTCGCCGAGGTCGGCGATGTCGTCGCCCGAGAGCACCTCGTCGGCGACCTCCTCGGCGCGAACGCCGGTCTCGCCGTCCGCGAAGACGGCGATCTTCGTGTCCTGGCCCGTTCCCGACGGGAGGACGACGCTGGTATCCACTCTGTTCGACGGGTCGTTGAGATCCAGATCGCGCAGGTTTATCGCGAGGTCGACCGTCTCACGGAAGTTCCGTTTCGGTCGGTCCTCGAGCGCGCGAGAGACCACTTCCTCTAGTTCCTGATCTGCCATCGTTCACCTCCGTAGTCGCAGCCGTCTGGCTACTACGGTGTGAAACAGGCTACGCCTGTCTCGTTCACGAGAAGACGGATGCGAGACTTAAACCCGTCGAACCGGAACCGTCTACTCCTCGGACTCCTCGTCCCCGTCGTCGCCCTCGGCCCCGGTTTCGTCGTCCTCCTCGCCGTAGTACCACTCGACTTCGATCTCGAGTTCGGCCTCGCTGCCGTCGTCCTCGTACTCGACTTCGACCTCGGAGGGGTCGCTCGGATCGACGTCGATCCGTGCCTTCCCGACGACGACCTCGAACTCGCCGTCTCCCCGGAAGCCTTCGGCGAGCGCCTCGAAGTACTCGGCGATCTCCTCGCGGCTCATCTCGGTCTCCTCCTCGATCTCTATCATCCTCTCGGGGTAGGGGAGAAATCCGAATAAAACCAGACGCTGCTTACGCTGCCGGGGCCTCGGCGAGCGCGTCGTCGTACTCGCCGTCGTCGATCTTCGCCGCGACCTCTCTGGGATCGTCGCCCTCGATCGTGACGCCGAGGGTCACGCAGGTGCCGACGACCTCCTTCGCGGCGTTCTTCACGTCGTAGCTGAGCAGGTCGGAGTGTTTCTGCTCGGCGATCTGTCTGACCTGGTCGATCGAGAGGTCCGCGACGAACTCCTCCTGGGGGACGCCGCTTCCCGTCTCGAAGCCGGCCTCGTCCTTGATCAGCGCGGCCGTCGGCGGCACGCCGACCTCGAGCTCGAAGCTGCCGTCGTCCTCGTAGGTGACGGTGACGGGGACCTCGGTGCCGTCGAACGCCGCGGTCTGCTCGTTGATCTCCGATACGACTGCCTGTACGTCCACGGGCGTCGGGCCCAGCTCGGGACCGAGCGGCGGGCCGGGGTTGGCCTCGCCGCCCGGAACGAGCACCTCGATCGTTCCAGCCATACGGGAACGAACCTTCGCGCCGGCTTTAAGGCTTGCTTTCTCCGGAGCGTGACGGGAGCCTGCGAGGGCAGGCACCAGTCCTTCCTCCGGCGAGGGATCACCGATGCCATGGAGCTGACTGACGAGTCCCCGCTCTCGGAGTCGGGACTCGACGCGATCTTCGGTGCGCTCGCGACCGAACGCCGTCGATCCATCGTTCGCTGTCTCGCCGACCACGGGTCGCCGCTCACACTCGACGTGCTCGCGGACGTCCTCGCCAGCGCGGAGCACTCGGCGGGGACCGAGAGGCCGAACTCGGAGGCCGTCGACGAGGTCTACACCTCGCTCTATCACGTCCACCTCCCGAAGCTCGCCGACGCCGGCATCGTCGAGTACGACAGACAGGGCGATACGGTCTCCCGTGCGGAGCACGCTGACGCGGCGATCGGCCTCCTTCACCCACCACAGACTGCACTCTCCGGCTAGGGGAGCGCCACGCCGTTTCGCACGAGGAACTCCGTCACGTCCTTGATGACGACCGGGCTGCCGATGATCCGCACCCGTCTCCCGCCCTCGGAGAAGAGAGTGACGGGGAACTCCGCCTCCAGTTGCTCGCCGAGCCCCGACAGCGCGGAGCGTGGGAGCACTATCTGCGTGCTGTCGCGCAGCCGCGCGGGATCCGGCATGGTGCTACCGTCTGCGAGGGGGCCCTATTATCCTGTCGGTTCACCGTCGGGAACCGTCCCCGACCGACCGCCGGCCACGAGGTGACCGCCTTGGGGAACGGTTCGTCGCTGAACGAAAGGGATTTTCCGCCGAGGCGACGAGGGAGTGACGATGGGACTGGAAGAGGAGATCGAGGCGATCGAGGAGGAGATCTCCTCGACGCCGTACAACAAGTCGACCGAGAGCCACATCGGTCGGCTGAAGGCGAAACTCGCCGAGAAGAAGGAGAAACTCGAGAACCAGTCCTCCGGCGGCGGCGGCGACGGCTACGCCGTCTCGAAGACCGGCGACGCGACGGTCGCGCTCGTCGGCTTCCCGAGCGTCGGAAAGTCCACCCTGCTGAACGCGCTCACGAACGCCGAGAGCGAGGTCGGCGCCTACGAGTTCACTACGCTCAACGTCCAGCCAGGGATGCTCCAGTACCGCGGGGCGAACGTCCAGCTGATGGACGTCCCCGGGCTGATCGAGGGTGCGGCGGGCGGCCGTGGCGGCGGTCGCGAGGTGCTCTCGGTGGTCCGGACCGCCGACCTCGTGCTGTTCCTGCTCTCGGCGTTCGAGATCGACCGCTACGAGCGCCTGCGGAACGAACTCTACGAGAACAAGGTCCGACTGGACACCGAACCCCCCGACGTCACCGTCTCGAAGAAGGGCCGTGGCGGGATCCGGATCACCTCCAACATCGACTTCGGACTCAGCGAGGAGGTGGTAAAGGAGGTGCTCCGCGAGTACGGTATCGTCAACGCGGACGTCACGATCAGGGAGCCGATCGACATCGACCTGCTGATCGACGCCGTAATGGAGAACCGGGTGTATCTCCCCTCCGCTGTCGCCGTGAACAAGGTCGACCTGATCGACCCGACCTACGCCGAGACGGTGAGAGCCGAACTGCGAAGCCACGGACTCGACCCCGAGGAGGTGACGTTCATCTCGGCAGAGGCGGAGAAGGGTCTCGACGCGCTCAAAGACCGGCTCTGGGAGGACCTGCGGCTCATCCGGGTCTACATGGACAAACCCGGTCGCGGGATCGACTACGAGGAGCCGCTCGTGGTCCGCGAGGGGTCGACCGTCGGCGACGCGATGGAGAAACTCGGCGGCGAGTTCGAACGGCGCTTTCGGTTCGCCCGGGTCTCGGGTCCGAGCGCGAAACACGACGAACAGCAGGTCGGCGAGGACCACGTCCTCGCGGACGAAGACGTCCTGAAGCTGATCCTCAGGCGGTGAGCGGAGCCGCCAGCCGGCGCTTTGCTCTCCTGCCCGCGAACCGCCGGACGTGGTGGGAACGGTCTCGGACCGACCCGACAGTCGTCGCGCTGGAGGCGGTCGGGACGGTCGTCTGCGTCCGGTGGTCTCACGCCGAGGAGATCCGGAGGCTGCTTTCGGCATGTACCAGGGTCTCGACCGCGGGTGATCAGTCGTCGTCGGCCGCCGCCCTCGGCGAGTCCCGCACCTGCCTCGGCTCGATCCCGCGCCGGTTCGAATCGAACTCGGAGAGCCCGTAGACGAGCCCGACGAGCGCGAGGACCCCGAGCGGGAGCAGGAGCAGTGGCGAGACCCTGGTGAACCCCCAGACGAGCATGAGGACGGTGACGACGAGCGCGACGGTCACCGCATAGTAGAGCTGTGTACGGACGTGGTCGATCAGGTCCGCGCCGGTGAAGGTCGCGGAGAGGACGCTCGTATCGGAGATCGGCGAGGAGTGATCCCCGAAGATCGCCCCCGAGAAGACCATCCCGACCATAGCCGCGACCATCGTGTGATCCCCGGTGAGACTCCAGGCGACCGGCACCGCGATCGGTGTCACGATCGCCATCGTCCCCCAGGAGGTCCCGGTGGAGAAGGCGATGAACGCGGCGGTGAAGAGCACCACCACGGGCAGGAGTTCGGGGGTGAGCACCTCGTCGGCGAGACCCGCAACGTACTCGCCGGTCTCGAGCGCCTCGACGACGTTCCCGATCGACCACGCGAGGACGAGGATCGTCACCGCGGTGAGCATGATCCCGAAGCCGTCGATCGTCGTGTCGACGCTCTCGGAGAGCGAGAGGACGCTGTAGACGTAGCCCAGGACGTAGGTCGAGAGCACCATCGCGAACGAGCCGAAGATGAGCGCGACGGCGTAGTCGGCGTTCACGACCATGTCGTAGAGCGAGGCGCCCGGCTCGAGACCGGTCCAGAGCGCCGAACCGATCGTCACGACGATCAGGACGGCGATCGGGACGAAAAAGGAGGCGAGTCGCGGGTTCGAGACGTTCGGCTCGCCGAGTTCGCTCTCGACGTCCTGCATCGGCTGCGCGTCCTCGCGGGTGACGAGGCCGGTCGTCGCCGAGCGGTGTTCGGCGGTGAGCATCTCGCCGTAGTCGCGACCGGTGAGCACGACGATCGCGACCATGACGATCGCGAGGATCGCGTACATGTTGTACGGGATCGACTCGAGGAAGACCGAGAAGGTGCCGGGGACCTCCTCAGCGGGGAGATCCGTCGCCTCGTAGCCCGCCTCGATCATCGAGAGCTGGAAGGCGACCCACGAGGAGATCATGAGCGTCGCGACGGGCGCGGCGGTCGAGTCGACGAGATAGGAGAGCTTCTCCCGCGAGATCCGGAGGTGATCGGAGACGTCCTTCATCGTGCTCCCGACGACCGCGGAGTTGGCGTAGTCGTCGAAGAAGAGCAGCAGGCCGAGACCCCACGTGGCGAGGCCTGCCTTTCGCTGGGTGTCGATCCGTTCGATCGCCCAGTCCCGGATCGCGTGCGAGCCCCCCAGCCGCCAGATCATCGCGACCGCCGATCCCAGGAGGAGGGTGAAGATGATGATCTGGGCGTGGAAGACGCTCTCGCCGATCGCCGCCGCGATCCAGTCGAACGTCTGGCCGAGGCCGATCCCCCCGGTGATGATGACGCCGCCGGCCCAGACCCCGAGGAAGAGCGAGAGCACCGCCTTCCGCGTCGCGATGGCGAGCACGATCGCGAGCAGTGGTGGGACCAGCGAGAGCGCGCCGAACTCCGACATGGTATACCACTAGACAACCCTCGAACGGTTAAACCTTCCCTGGCGGGGAGCGTGTGGTCTCTCGGCCCGGATTCCGACCACGGTCCGAGGCCAGGGAGACCTCACTCGGGGGAGTCGCCGCACGGTGTCGGGAGAAACAGCTAACACCGTCGCGGCGCGACCTCGATCGTGTCCCGTGGTGTCGGCGAGTTCGACCTGCTACAGGGTGCCGTCCCCGACGCCCTCGCGCTCCTCGTCGCGCTGCTCACGCAGCTGGGCGACGTCTGGTTCGTCACCCTGTGTCTGCTCGCACTGTTCGTTCGGTTCGACCGCGACCGGATCGCGACCGTCGGCGGGCTTGCGATCGGAGCGATCGCGCTCACCTTCGCGTTGAAGTACCTGTTCGTCCTGCCCCGGCCGGACCTGCCGCTGATCGCACTGGAGGCGCTCCCGGCGGTAGCTCGGCCGATCTACGGACTGACGGGGTACGCGAGCGGCTACGGATTCCCGAGCGGGCACGCGGTCGTGACGACGGTCGTCTACCTCGCGCTCGCAGAGCGCCTCCCTGTGAGCCGTAGACGCAACCGATACGCCGTCGCGGTGACGGTCATAGCGCTCGTCGGGCTCTCCCGGATCGTCCTCGGGCTACACTATCTCGTCGACGTCGTCGTCGGGATCGCACTCGGGCTCGCCCTCCTCGTCGGAACCCGGTGGCTCCTCGCTCGGTACCGGACTCCCGCCCGCCAGCGGACCGTCGCGCTGGGACTCGGCGTCGTGCTCGCCGGGACGAGCGTGCTCGTCGCCGGCCTCCGGCTCGAACCCGTGGCGCTGCTATCGGTGTCGGTCGTCCTGTTCTCGCTCTCGGTCTGGTTCGGTGGGTCCTGGAACCGACCCGGCTGAGCGGCGAGGGCGGATCGGGATCGGCGACGGCCGACGGTTTCGAGCTCGGGAAATCGAGGGACTGAGAGCCCCACGGACTCTCCGGTACGCTTTTCGACCTCCGTTCCGTCGACGCGTGCATGGACGGCACGCTCGACCACGTCATGATGCGCGTCGAGGACCTGGATACCTCGCTCGAGTGGTACCGGACTCACCTCGAGTACGAGGAGAAAGACCGCTACGAGGGCGACGGCTTCACCATCGTCTACCTCGGTCCCGAGGACATGCACGAGGAGGGGGCGATGCTCGAACTCACCTGGAACGAGGGCGAGAGCTACGAGGTAGGCGACGCCTGGGGTCACATCGCGGTGCGCGTACCGGAGGGCGCGCTCGAGTCGGAGTACCAGGGGCTGATGGACGACGGTGTGGAAGACTACCGCGATCCGGAGTCCTGTGGGGGGCGCTACGCGTTCGTGAAGGACCCGGACGGCCACGAGATCGAGATCGTCCAGCGCGATCAGGGCTCGCTCTGGAGTCTCGACCACACGATGATCCGCGTCGAGGACGCCGACGAGGCGCTCGGCTTCTGGACTCGGAAGTTCGAGTACGAACACGTCGGTCGCTGGGAGTCCGACTCGTTCGCGAACTACTTCATGGCGCCGGAGGGCGCCGCGGACGAGGCGATGACCGTCGAACTCACCTACAACTACGACGGTCGTTCCTACGAGATGGGCGACGCCTGGGGCCACCTCTGCGTGCGTCTCGACGACCTGCACGACGACTGGGAGACGCTAATGGAGCGCGAGGCCCCGGAGTACCGCGATCCCGAGTCCTGTGACGACATGTACGCCTTCACGACCGACCAGAACGGCCACGAGATCGAACTGCTCCCACGGGACCCGAACGCCGACTCGCTGTTCCCGTTCTAGCCGGTTCGACCCTCACCCCCGGCCATCCCGTCGAGCAGTCGGCGTCGGCCACGGTCGAGGCCGACCGCGAGCAGCGCGAGTCCGACGGCGACGAGTGCGAACGCTCCCGTGTCCGGGATCTCCGCGCCGGAAACGAGCAGCAGTTGGACGAACAGGGCGAGCGCCGCGAGGTTCACGAACGCCGACTGACGGGTGTGATAGCCCGCGGCCACCGTCGCGAGCACGAGAGCGAGTGAGAGGGCGTGGATGGCGACGAGCGCGAGCGTGAGCCGTGAGTGGGTGGTCCCTTCGTACCGAGCGAGGATCGCGTCGGCCTGCTCTCCCGTGATCAGCCCCTCCTCGACCCACTCCGCGGCCTTCGATCGGAGCCGATCCGGATCCATGTCGCGGGTTCTCGACGATTCCCCGAGTGCCTTCCCCCGTACGTCGTGGTTCGAGCACCGATCAGCCGCAGACGATCACCGGCCGGTCGGTGCCGAGGATCACGCCCTGGGTGACGCTGCCGAAGAGCACCTTCCCGGCTGGGGTCCGCTTCCGTCCGGCGAGGCAGATCGCGTCGACGTCACACCTCTCGGCGGCGTCGATGATCGCCTCCGCGGGATCGCCGCTCGACTCGTCGAGGTGGACCGTCACGCCTCCGGCCTCCAGCTCGTCTCGCGCCCGGCGTGCGGAACCGACCTGCGAGACCGACGCCCCCGATGGGTTCTCCCCGAAGCAGTGAAACACCGTCACCTCGACCTCGCTCGCCGCCTCCGGTAGCGAGCGTACGGCCTCGATCTGTGAGCCGACGCGTTCGTCGTCCCCGGCGACCGCGAGGAGCACGTGGTACATGTCGGGTACACGAGCGCTCTCCGTCATAGTCCTTCCGCCCGCCGCGATACCCACCACGCGCACGCGCCGACGAGCGCGCCGAAGGCGTTGACGGCCACGTCGACCGGGTCGCCCGTCCGATACGGGACGAACAGTTGAACGCCCTCGATCACCGCACCGTAGCCGGTGGCACAGACGACGGCCGCGGCGACCGAGCGTCCGATCGTCCGCCGGGTCTCAAACGCGACCGAGAGGGCCGTCGAAAGGATCGCGTACCCCACGAGGTGAAAGAGCATGTTCGTCGAGAGTCCGGCGCTCTCTTCGGGTACGGCTCCCGGTATCGGAACGACGGAAGCCACGAGGATTGCGAGTGCGAGGAGGCCGACTACGAGCCACCGGCTGCGTTCGTCCATCGGCGGAGTCAGACGGGTTCGGTGAGCGACTCGGGAGCGCCGGCGAACGCCCGGAGCGCGTCGCTCTCGATGTGGTGGAGGTCACCAGGCACGACGAGGAGGTGCAACGGCCCGCCGAACTCACCCTCCGCGAGTTCCGAGAGACGATCGGCGACGACGAGCGGATCCGGGCTCCCCGCACGGGCGACGGCCACACCCAGCACGTCTTCGTACTCCTCGGAGAGGTGAGAGGCCGCGAGATCCGCGGTCATGAACTCCTCGTGGTCGGGATCCTCCCCGTCCGGGCCTCGCCCGATCTTGATGTCGAGGTAGACGAGCGTGTGTAGCCCGCGCTCTCGGTTCGCCGAGAGCGTGTTCGTCACGTTCGACGGGACGCCCTCCGCGCCGTGGGCGTACGGGAAGGGAAGCGTCGTCGCCGAGCCGAAGCGGTAGTTCTGGAGACCCGTGAGCGAACTGGCCGCCGCCTCCGCGGTCGTTCCGTGGACGATCCGCGTCTCGATCCCGCGCTCTTCCGCACGGAGCCTGAGGTCGACGTGCGTCGTCGAGATCATCGGGTCGCCCGCGGTGAGGAAGGCGACCTCCCTGGTCTCGGCGGCGTCCAGTATCTCCCCGGGGTGCTGCTCGACGCCCTCCCTGTCCCGCACCTCGATTTCGATCCCGTGCTCGGCTTCGAGCGTTCCGACGTCGGTGCCGACGAGCCGACTCGTGTAGAACTCCGCGTAGGCGCTGTCGGCGGCCCGGAGGCGCTCGCGGCCCTCGACGGTGATCGAGCGCTCGTCGTAGAGGCCGAGACCGATGAACGTGAGCATACGGGGGCTGAGCGAGGGAGGGGAATAACGCCACCGAACCGTCAGCGATAACCGGTATGGGGGGTTCTCGCCGGTATGGAGACGCCGTGTGTCAAGGTCGAGCGAGAGCGCGGCGAGGCCGCTAGGACGGCGCTCGCCGACCGCGGCCTGCTCGACTCCGACCACGAGATCGAATCCGAGGGGGGCTGGCTCTACATCCCGGTGAGCGATCCCGAGGGGATCGAGGAGTTCGAGATCAGCTACCGTGACGTGGCGGCGAGGGACCGGCAGACGACACCCGGTGACCTGCTGGGCGAGGAGCCGAGCTACGAGCGTCTCGGCGACGTCGTGATCCTCCACGAGGAGGACGCCGAACGTGCGCGAGCGATCGCGCGAGCCGTGGTCGACTCCGATCTACCAGTGAGCACGGTCGTGAACCGTGCCTCGGAGATCAGAGGCGAGTTGCGTGTCCGTGAGTGGGACGTACTCGAAGGCGAGAGCACGGAGACGGTCCACCGCGAGTACGGCCTCGAGTACGCGCTCGACCTCTCTACGGTCTACTTCTCGCCCCGGCTCGCGACCGAGCGCCGCCGGGTGACCGAGCAGGTGCGCGAGGGCGAACGGGTGTTCGATATGTTCGCCGGTGTGGGCCCGTTCGCGATCCCCGCGGCCGCACGGGACGCGGAGGTCGTCGCGGTGGATCTGAACGGCCGCGCGGTGAAGTACCTGAAGGAGAACGCCCACCGGAACGGCGTGGCGGATCGGGTCACGGCGATCTCAGGTGACGTCCGCGAGGTCGCTCCACGGTATGAAGACTGGGCGGATCGGGTGATCATGAACCTGCCTCACAGCGCGGACGAGTTCCTCGAGAGCGCCGTCGCGCTCTGTGGCGAGGAATGCGTGATTCACTTCTACGACATCCAGTCGGACGAGGACCCGTTCGGGCCGGGCGAGCGGGCGATTCGAGCCGTTGCCGATCCGGAGTACGAGGTGACCGTCGAAGAGCGCAGAGAGGTCCGGTCGTACGCCCCACACGAACTGAACGTCTGTCTCGACGTCCGGCTAGTGCGAACCTGATCACAACGCTTAAACAGTCTGTCGGGCCTACTTCGAGTAGCGCCAGTGTAGCTCAGCCGGCAGAGCGAATCCTTCGTAAGGATTAGGCCGAGGGTTCAAATCCCTCCACTGGCTTTATCGCGGAAACCCGTTCGTGAGCTACGGGAAGATGACGATGGAGACGAAGCGTGGCGCGAACGAAGTGAATGACCGTCCCAAAATGTATGAATATCGCCAGAAAGAACTAAGACATCCTCCGCAACTATACCATGTTATCCGTTACCACTCGACAGTGGGAGGGTGTGAACGAGGCAAGAGGCCGAAGGCATGTTTTCACGCGTTAGACGGGCGGCGGGGGCGGTGGGTAGAGCCGTATCGAGCGTTGTCAGACAGGGTGTGAACCTCGTCAAGGAGGGTGTGAATCGTTTCATCGGGATCCCGGGCGCCGTTCTCGGTTTGATAGGTATCCGGTGGCCGATGAAGATGCGTCTCAGAGTGGTGATCCTGCGGGACGAGAACGGCGAGCTCGTCGCGGAGCCCGAAGACGTCATGCCGTCGATCGAGGAGGCACGAGAGATATTCAGACGCGAGGCCAACGTACGGATGCAACCGGCCGACAACGAGTTCATCCTCCCCGTACCGAGCCCTGCACCCTCGGAGGCGCTGTACACACGTTGTAGTTTCGGTGCTTTTCGCGACGAGATCACCAAAGCCGGCAGGTACTTCAAGCGATACACGGCACGAAGCGCGAGTAGCTTCTTCGTGGGATATGCGACACCGCTTACGATTTTTATCGTGAAGGAGATTGAGGGGCCGAAAGCGTGCGCTCTCGGTCCGTCAGTCTCGTACGCGATCGTCAGTGTCGACGGATTGGAAAGTAGACGCGATTCCTGCGGCACTGCGTCGGAGGAGCCGGCCCCTGGCCCGCCCGACGAAGAAGACGATGACGATCCCCCGATCGTCGTTCATGGGGGTGGGGCGTCGGTCCGGTCCCGACTCGTTGAGAAGGCCGACGACTTGGCTTCGGTCCTCGTTCACGAGGACGAGAAAACGGCTCACCGCCATCTCGCACACGAGATCGGTCACATGTGCGGGCTGAGCCCGTTCAACAGGCATTCCAGCAACTGCACCGATTTGATGCACACCCCGCCAGGAACGAGGCTCACCCGTCGGAGGAAGGCGGTTATCGTTCGAAACTCACGCTTCGTGACGACGTTCTAATGGGTTGAGATCCTCGCACCCTCGTTCACGCGAGTGTTCGAACGAGATTCGATCCGAACGTCGAGGGAAACGGCTCGTCGCGACGGTGTTCGACAGCCTCCACAGCCCCTCGCCCCGACACCGAAATCGGTTAGCCGCTCACTCCCCTCCACCATCGAGTTGGGACTGTCGGAGGGGCCAGCTGAGCGCGACCCGTCGGACGGTCGAGCCGCCGCTGCACCGGGCGATGAGGCTCGCGTTAGGAAACACCATCGCGCTGGAGAAGGGTTCGCTCGGATTTCCGTGGTCGAGTTGAGAAGAAGCGACCAGCCCGAAGCAGTTCGGACATCCCTTCAAAAACGTCTCGAAAGACGGCCGAGCGTGACCCGACGACCCGTCGACGCTCGTCTCGAAACACTACAGAACGCACGTCGACGCACCGCTCCGCTCGGCTCTCTCGGAGAGGGTGTGGCATATCGTTCTCACGACGAGTGTGGATGGGACTGGTGTGAAGTGTCGTGGTCGCGCTCGGGAAGGTCTCGGTCGAGGGGACGCGAGTGACTCGGAGTCGGGACACGAACTTCGGGACTAGTGTAAACATTCTTGTGAATGGATGACAAACTGACGTCGTGTCACAGATAACGAACCGCCCGGGAGCGCACTACGACACGCCCGCGTGGGTCGTGACGGTCCTCGGCTTGTGTCTCGGATCGCTCGGTCTCGCGTACCTGATCACACATCCGGAACCGTTGTGGATCTGGGTGCTCGAGGGCCTTCTCGTCGTCACGCCGGCGGCGATCATCGTCTACGGCGGATACTGGATCGCGACGCACTCACCGAATCGGGTGGATCGCTGGATCGTCGCGGGCTGGGCGCTCGGTGGCGGCGGGATCGCGGTCGCGCTCGTCGTCGGGTACGTCCTCAGCGAACAGCTCAGCGGCGGACTCGTCACCGAGTTCGAGCAGTTGGTTCTGTTCGGGGCGTTGGGTGGGTCAGTCACCGCGCTACTCGCCGTGATTTCGACCCAGCGTCGGTATCGCGTTCCGGATGCCGCGTACCCCGACGAAGACTGGACGAACACCGATGGTGTCGGATCGTCCTCACAGAAGACGGTGGGGCAAGAGCGTCCGGATCTCGGACTCGGGATTCCAGGTGTGGCGCTGCTGACCGACGCAGCGGGGATCTATCGGCGCGAGGGGCTCCGACCGCTGGCCGCTTCGTCACGGAGGTTCGTCGCACGTACGCTGGTGGACGTAGGACTCCGTCACCAGCGACCGTATCACGAACGGAAACGGACGGACAGCGACGATCGGTGGGAGATGATGGCCCCAAAACTGGCGGAAACTGACGAGACCGCCGTCGATATCGGTTGCGCGAGCGGCTTTTTCACGGCGAAGTTGGGGAACGAAGGTCTGACGGTGACCGGTATCGATGTCGACCGGGAGCGAATCGAGACCGCGAAACGAACCTGGGAGGGGACCGAGGGGATCGAATTCGTCGTCGAGCGTCTCGATCCGGAGAACGTATCCGAGCTTCCACCGGTCGACGTCGTTCTCCTGTTGACCGTCTATCACCACTGGTGTGAGCACTTCGGACGTGAGAGCGCCGAAGGGATGCTGCGAGAGCTCGCCACGAGATCGAACAAGATCTTCTTCGAGCCGCCCGGAGAGGCGAGTCACCGATTCCAGTACATCGGTGAACGGCCGATCGCGGCCGACGAATCGATAGTCGAGTACTATACCTCTCTCCTGCTGTCGGTATTCGATGGACGTGTCGAGGTCGAACACCTCGGAGAGGCGGAGTACCCGTCCAGCGCTACCCGAACGGACCCCGTGTTCCTGATAGACTGCCAGGAGTACACTCGTTCGTAACGGATCACACCCACTCGGCAATCGAAGTGACGGCGATTCAGAGTATCGGCTCGATCATCGAGAGAACGGCTGGCCGAATACTGTCGTCCGGCATCGGACCTCGTCACGAATCCGAGTAGGGTAGACACGAACTGTCCACCCGTACGATTTCAGAGCAGCAACGAACGTACCGGGACGGACACCGAAACCGGTTAGCCGCTCACTCCCCTCTCACCAGCGAGATGGGACAGTCAGGGGACCTGCTGAACGCCACGCGGCGGACGATCAAACCACCGATCCACCGGGCTTTCAGCTGGGCGTTCGGCGGGTACGCGATGTCCAGCAACACGGAGGACGAGTACGTCGGCACCGTCGAGATGAGCTGTGAGGAACTGGCAGCGGTGCTCTCGGAACTCGGCTTCTCCCGGAGCGTCTTCTCCGCGCTGAAGATCCGCGTGGACGGCAACGTCTCCGACGGCTCGTACGTCTGGCGGAAATGGGTGCTGGGTGACGGCCAGCTACACGTGATGTTCCACGAGGTCGACGGCCACGTCGAGGTCTACGCCCACTGGGAACGCTCGTGGATCCGCCACCCGATCGGTCACGTGAAAAAGGAGGGGCTGAGCACCGAGCGAGGGGTAGAGACGACACGGAAGCTCCTCTCGGAGTGCAGAACCGATGAGTACCCGGACGGGCTCCCGTTAGAGGTCGAGTCGCTGTTCTGGCGTCCGCCGTGGTACTTCGGGCTCGTCGAGAACGTCTCCGAGGACTGGGCGCGGTGGCTCGCCGGGCTCAACCGGCACGTGCGGAACTGGAGGCGAAAGCGCGGCGAGGTGTAGAGGGTAGAGCGAGATTCGAACCTTCCGTTTCTCGCTTCGCTCCTCACGTCCGTTCGTCGTAGAAGCGGAAGGGGCGGGATTCGAACCACGCGAAGCCTCCGCCCACGGTATGTGGGGGCGCTCTCCCTCTGAGCTACCCTTCCTCGGACGGACTACGGCCGTGCAACGAAAAAATCCGTCGGTCGGATACGTGAGGGTTTTGTCCGCGCGCCGGACAGAGAGGGTATGCTTATCCGAGGGACCGTCGTCGCGGACTCGGCGACGGTCGTAGAGGACGGTGCAGTCGTCACCCGGGACGACCGCATCGCGGCCGTCGGGGACGCGGAGGAACTGCTGGATCGATACCCGGATCACGAGCGCCGGACGTTCGACCTCGTGCTCCCGGGGCTCGTCAACGCACACGTCCACACGGTTCAGAGCCTCGGGCGCGGGATGGCCGACGATACCTCGCTGCTCACCTGGCTCTTCGAGCACGTCCTCCCGATGGAGGCGGAAATGGACGCCGAGGCGACGAGGGTCGCGGCGACGCTCGGCTACCTCGAACTGATCGAGAGCGGCGTGACGAGCTGCGTCGACCACCTCTCGGTGAACCACGCCGAGGAGGCGTTCGAGGCCGCCGGCGAGGTCGGGATCAGGGGTCTGCTCGGGAAAGTGCTGATGGACCGGGACTCGCCGGAGGGGCTCCTGGAGAACACGGAGGAGGGTCTGCGAGAGAGCGAGCGACTCATCCGACGCTACCACGGCGCGTTCTCCGACAGGATACGCTACGCCGTCACCCCTCGCTTCGCCGTCACCTGTTCGGAGGAGTGTCTGCGTGGCGCCCGCGACCTCGCCGACGAGTACGGTGTCAGGCTCCACACCCACGCGAGCGAGAACCGATCCGAGGTCGACCGGGTCGCGACCGAGACTGGAATGCGGAACGTCGAGTGGCTCGACGAGGTCGGCCTCACCGGCGAGGACGTCCTGCTCGCCCACTGCGTCCACACCGACGAGTCGGAGCGAGAGATCCTCGCCGAGACGGGAACGAACGTCGTCCACTGTCCCTCCGCGAACATGAAGCTCGCGAGCGGCGTCGCGCCGGTCGAGGAGTACTTGGGTCGAGGGATCCCCGTCGCGCTCGGCAACGACGGCCCGCCGTGTAACAACACGCTCGACCCGTTCACCGAGATGCGGGAGGCGAGCCTGCTCGCGAAGAGCCGATCGTTCGATCCGACCTCGCTCCCCGCGCGAACTGTCTTCGAGATGGCGACCGAAACCGGTGCACGGGCCGCCGGGTTCGACGACGTCGGCAGGCTTCGAGAGGGCGAAAAGGCGGACGTGATCGGGCTCGGAACGGAGAGAGCCCGATCGACACCGATCCACGACGTCCACTCGCACCTCGTCTACGCGGCTCGCGGCGACGACGTCCGGTTCTCGATGGTCGACGGGCGGGTACTCTACGAGGAGGACGTGCACCTGACGGTCGATAGCGAAGAGATCGTGGAGAAGGCACGACGGATCGCCCAATCGTTCGGGTAGCTCGGGGATCCTCGTCCTCTGGCTGGCTATCTCCGATACCGCTGTGCGCTTCGTCGCCGTCCTCACCCCTCCCCGAACAGCCCTTCGGAGACGTACGCCGAGACCACCCAGTTCGGCCTGTCGACCAGTTCGTTGATCTTCAGATCGACACCCACCGAACTCAGGAGGTACGCGTCGGCCTTCGAGAGCCCGTGCTCGTCGGAGAGGTACTCGATCATGTGCCAGACGGCCCTCTTCGCGGCGTCCATCAGGTCGTCGCTCACCCCGGCCGTCGCGTACATCGGTTCGTCCGCTCCCCCGGGAGCGAACGGCCCGGTCGATTCGAACTGGGGCTGTCGGATCCGTCTGCCCCGCTCGACGCTCACCCGAACCGTGACGTCCATCGGTGCCTCAATACCCGTCGAACACACCTCCCCGTCGCCCTGTGCGGCGTGACAGTCGCCGATGCTCAACAGTCCTCCCTCGACCTCGACGGGGAGGTAGACGGTCGAGCCCTCGGTCAGGTGCTTTACGTCGAGGTTCCCGCCGACCGATCGCGAGGGGATCGTCGAGTGCGGTCCGACCTCTGCCGGAGCGACGCCGACGACGCCCGGAAACGGGGCCAACGGCAGTTCTATCCCGTGTCTGAAGACCCCGGTGTCTTCGTGCAGGTCCCAGACGTACAGATCGGGCTCCGGGAACCTCTCCGGAAGGAGCCCGATTCCCGATTCCCCGGGGAAGAACCCCGTCCAGCCCCATCCCTCGTGGGTTATCTCCAGCAGTTCGACTTTCAGCACGTCGCCCGGCGCCGCCCCCTCGACCGAGATCGGCCCCGTCAGTGCGTGAACGCGATCCATGTCGACCGCCAGGAGGTCCTCGACGCCGCTCTCGGGCGTGATCTGGTCGTTCAACGGCTCCCGGCACTCCACCCGTACCACGTCGCCGGGGTCGACGACGAGCGCGGGCTCCCGACCCTTGTTCCAGTCCGAGTGGACGTTGCCGTCCCGTTTCGGTACCGTGTGATCCGCCCGAACGTTCGATGACGTGATGCTCATGAGGCCACCCGGAGGGAGGCGCTCCGGCCTGATGTAGACGCGCGCCGGGAACCTCCCGCACCGCGAGCGGCTCTCAGCCCGTGAGCGACCCCATTTCGAGTCGGTCCCCCTCGCGACGGTACTCGTCGATGGTGGACGTCGCCCACGAGCGAACCCCCTGGTCTCGGGTTTCGATCACCGCGTGTGGAGCGCCCTCGCCGCCAGACAGACACAGCAGCACGATCTCATCGACGACGAACACGGTGAACGGGATCGTCCCCGGGTAGAGGAACAGCTCGGCCCGTCCGGAGTCGACCATCTGGCGCGCCCGGTCGGCCGTTCGTGGATCGGTCCCGATCCGTTCGAGCACGTCCCGATCGAGGACGCTCTCGAGTTCGAGAGAGCCCTCGACCGTTCCCCGCCAGCAGGCGTCCATCACGTCGGGGAGGTGGGCGTACGAGACCGTTCGGACCCGCTCTGCCTCCCGGAGCCGCCGAGTGATGTGCGTCGTCGGCGCCAGGGCGTCGCTCGTGCTCGGCCGGACGACCTCCACCCCGGCGAGACGGCCGAGGTCGAAGTCGAACCCCGCCTCGGGAAGCCAGTCGGCTACCCCGTTGAGCGCAGGGACCGGTTCGAAACGTTCCAGGAGTGCCGTGAACTCCCGGGCGACGTACTCACCGACGGGCGTTCGCTCGTACAGGCGGCCGTTCCGGGTCACCCACCCCCGCTCCTCGAAGTCGTCGAGGATGCGAGCGAGGGTCGCTCTCGAGATCCCGGTTTCGTCCTCCACGTCCCGTCGTTCCACCGGCCCCGCTCCGAGCGCCACGAGCGCCCTGGGTCGGTTCGGCGAGCGAGCGAGGAACGAAATCTCCTCGAGCGGTGGCTCGATGTCGTCGAACGGTAGGGCCATGACTGTTCGATCGTGGTACGCCAGCGCACGACATAACACGTGCGGGCCGGTACTGCCATCCGTCCTAGGTGTTGCCGGTTACTGACGGATCGGGTGGGGACGAACGAAGCCGGTCTCCTCGTGGTCCCGGTGGGCGTCTCCGAACGCAGCGACTCGGGAAGGGAGTCCGGGTCGACCGACCGCTCAGTAGCTCCTGATCTTCGGCTCGTAGGTCTTCTCCCTGCCCTCGAGGTGGACCGGGCGGTACCAGACCTCTGGGGTGCCGTCGTTCCACGAGAGCAGCGTGTGTTTGAGCCAGTTCTCGTCGTCTCGCTCCTGGAACTCCTGGCGCCAGTGGGCGCCGCGGAACTCTTCGCGGGCGAGCGCGCCGAGCGTGATCGCTTCGGCCGTGTCGATCAGGTTGCGCATCTCGATCGTCTGGATCAGGTCCGTGTTGAACGTGCGCGAGGGATCGTCGACGTAGACGTCCCGGTAGAGTTCGCGGGCCGTCCGGATGTCTCGGAGCGCCTGTTTGAGCCCCTCCTCGTTCCGGAAGACGTTGACGTTCCGCGTCATCGACTTCTGGAGCATCTCGCGGATCTCGGCCTGCTGGACGCCCTCGTCGCGCCCCATCAGGTGTGCGACGCGCTCGCGCTCGGTCTCGACGGCGTTCTCGAGGACCGGACCCGCCTCAACGAGCGCCCCCGCACCGTCGGTCCGGGCCGACTCGCCGCCGTCGGCGACGACGTCCTCGGGAGTTCCGATCTCGCCGGGGGTCACCGGCGTGTCGACCTCGCCGACCTCGTACTCGCCGACCTGCCCGGTCCCGATCTTCGCCTCGCCGAGGTCGCGTCCGGCGGCGTGCTGGCCGGCACGCCTGCCGAAGACGATGAGTTCGGGCAGCGCGTTCCCGCCCAGCCGGTTCGCACCGTGGACGCTCGCACAGGCACACTCGCCGACGGCGTAGAGCCCCGAGATGCAGGTCTCTCCGTGCTCGTCGGTCTCGGTGCCGCCCATCGCGTAGTGCTGGCCGGGTTTCACCGGCATCGGCTCCTCCAACCCGTCGACGCCCTCGAAGTCCGCCGCGAGGTGGAGGATGTTCTCGAGTCGATCGACGATCCGTTCGGCACCCAAATGCCGCATGTCGAGGTGGACGTACTCGTCGTTGACCCCGCGGCCCTCGTTCACCTCGGTCAGTTCGGCCCGCGAGACGACGTCACGGGAGGCGAGCTCGCCGTCGTTGTTCGCGTAGCCGCGTTCGAACATGAACCGCTCGCCGAGCGCGTTGTAGAGGACGCCGCCCTCCCCGCGGACGCCCTCGGAGATGAGAACACCCGTGGAGGGGAGCGTCGTCGGGTGAAACTGGATGAACTCCATGTCCTCCATCGGTGCGCCCGCTCGGTAGGCCATCGCGGGGCCGTCGCCGGTACAGGAGACGGCGTTGGTCGTGTGGTCGTAGACCTGTCCGGGTCCGCCTGTCGCGAGGACGACGCCGTTTCGCGCCCGGAACCCCTCGATCTCTCCGCTCTTGATGTCGATGGCGACCAGCCCGTGACAGACCCGATCCTCGGGGCGGTCGTGGTCGGTCACCGCGAGTCGGCTCACGTACCACTCGTCGTAGACCGTGATCCCGCGTTTGACGACCTGCTCGTAGAGCGTGTGCAGCAGGTGGTGGCCCGTCTCCGCACCCGCGTACGTCGTCCGGGGGAACGAGAGCCCGCCGAACGGCCGCTGGGACATCCGGCCGTCCTCCTCGCGCGAGAAGGGCATCCCCCAGTGTTCGAGCTGGACGACCTCCTCGGGGGAGTCCGTCGCCAGCGTCTCGATGGCGGGAGCGTCACCCAGATAGTCCGAGCCCTTCATCGTGTCGTAGGCGTGCAGCTCCCAGTCGTCGCCGTCGCGCAACGCCGCGTTGATGCCACCCTCGGCGGCGCCGGTGTGGCTCCGCACGGGGTGGAGCTTCGTCACCATCGCCACGTCCGCGCCCTCCTCGTGGGCGGCGATCGCGGCTCGAAGGCCGGCGCCCCCCGCGCCGACCACCAGAACGTCGTGTTCGTACATGATTTTCGTTGAGGTCGTGGTTACTTCAGTCGTTCGTCGCTCACCAGAACTTCAGGTTTCGCTTCACTGCCTCGCGTTTCACTTCCTGGATGTGCTCGGTGAGCGGGATCTCCTTCGGACAGACGACGGTACAGGAGAACTGCGTCTGACACCGCCAGACGCCGTGTTCCTGTTCGAGGACTCTCATCCTGTGGTCTTTCATCTCCTCGCCCTCGCGTTCGTCCATCGCGAACCGGTAGGCCTTGTTGATCGCCGCCGGTCCCAGGTACTTCTCGTCGCCCGCCGCGATGTTACACGAGGACATACACGCCGCACACCAGATACAGCGCGTCGACATCTTCACCTTCTCCCTGTTCTCCCGGCTCTGGCGCTGTTCTTCGAGCTCACCAGTAGGTAAGTCGTTCGTCTGGAAGTACGGCTCGACCGAGTGCATCTGCTCGTAGAAGTGTTCCATCTCCACGACGAGGTCCTTTACGACCTCCTGGTGGGGAAGCGGCTCGATCCGGATCGGCGTTTCCAGCTCCGATAGCTGAGTCTTGCAGCCGAGTTTCTGCCGCCCGTTGATGAAGAAGGCGTCCGAGCCGCAGATCGCCTGTCGACACGAGTGTCTGAACGTGAGCGAGGAGTCGTAGTGATCGCGCGCGAACATCAGCGCGTCGAGCACGGAGGTGCCTTTCTCCATCGGCACGCGGAAGTCGTCGAAGCGCGGCTCCTGTTTCCCCTCGACCTCGGGGTCGTAGCGGAACACCTTGATCACGACGTCGTCGTCGCTCTCGTCGAGTCGTTCCTCGGCCTCCTTCCGCAGGGCAGTCTCGCGGTCGACCTTCTCCCGACGGCGGCGGTCGCCCGCCGACTCCGTTTCCGCCTCGGGTTCGTCTTCCGTCTCGATCTCCGGTTCCTCGGTGCGTTGGATCTGTGTGCTCATTGGTGGTGGTTGGTCTCCGATCAGTAAAGCGGGATGCCCGCCATCGCGTTCGCCGTTCGGATCCCCTGGACGATCAACAGCGCGCTCGCGAGGATCAGCAGCCACTTCACGGCCCGAAGCGGCGTGCCGGTGAGCCCCTGGTTGACGATCGCGTTGTAGACGCCGTTGACGCCGTGGAACGTCGCGGTGACGAGAAAGAGGACCATCAGCGAGTAGTAGCCGATCGATTGCATCCGCCACTGGCTCCCGGCGAAGGTGATCTCGGAGGCGTGACTCACGAAGTGTAACAGGAAGAAGTGGAAGGCGAGGACGACGATCAGGAACGCCGCGGTGATCCGCTGGAGCAGCCAGAGCGTTCCCGACCGATCGAACGAGGAGTAGTGTTCGGACACGCTAGAAGACCCCCGCGAGAAACGTCGGCACGCTCGCGACGGCGATCACGCCGGTGAGAACGAGCGAGGCGTAGAAGCTCTTGTCCTGGCTGTCCAGTCCGACCCCGAGGTCGATCAGCAGCAGGCGGGTGCCGTTTAAGATGTGGAAGACCGCGACCGCGAGGAGGCCGACCTCGAGGACACGGACGATGAAGAGGCTCTCTAAGCCCTGGATCGTCGCGGTGTACGTTTCGGGACCGACCGTCGCCGTCGAGAGGACGGCGATGTGGGTGAACAGATAGCCGACGAGGACCCAGCCGGTGAACTTGTGGAAGATCCACGCCCACATGCCGGCGGAGAACTCCGTCCACCTGCCGAAGTCCTCGACGAGGCCACGGTTGTACGACTGACTCATGCTGTACTCTGCCCTTAGCCTCCCGCGGTATAGAGGTTACTAAGCCAGCGAACTCAGGTCGCGCCGTTGCGCTGGACGCCCGACTGGGTCGACTCGACGACCCGTCTGGTCGACTCGTCGAGTTCGACGAGGTGACAGAGCGGGTTGCCCGGGAAGACGACCGGGTTCTCCAGCAGGCCGACGAGCAGGCCGGTGAAGGGGGCCTCGACGACGTCCTTTTCGGTCATGAAGGGGTTTGTGATCGTACAGATCGCGTCGCCCTCGTGGACGAGCGCGCCGCGGTCGTGGTGCATGTCGACGATCCCACCCGAATCCGCGCGCAGCCAGGTCTTCTCCAGGTCGTCGTGGATGATCGTGCGCCAGCCGGGCCAGCGCACCGCCTCCGAGGGCCGCATCCCGTACTCCGCGAAGACGCTCTCGACGCCGTGGAGCGCCTCGTTGATCAGGTCTCTCTGGAAGCGATGTGCCTCGCCCATCTCGATCGTGATCGCACCGACTCCGTCCTCGGTCGCCTCCCGACGGAGCGTCCCCTCGGGCCCCTCGCTGTCGAGGATGACGTTCGAGCCGAACGCGCGCGCGAGGCGGTCGACGCGTTCGTCGCTCATGTCCGCCCGCACGTGGAGCATGTTGTTCCGCCCGCGCGTGGAGGTGTGGAAGTCGAGGACGTAGTCACACGGCTGGATGAAGTTGGTGTAGATGCGATGTGCCATCCGGCTCGCGCTCGTCCCGCTCTCGATGCCGGGAAACGAGCGGTTGAGGTCACGGTCGATGATCGGGAGGTAGCGCTGCTGGGCGAGGAAGCCGGGGACGTTGAGGACGGGGAGACAGACGATCGTCCCCCGGAGGTCGTCGTGAGCCCACTCGTGGGCGACCGCGCGGACCACCTCGATGCCGTTCAGTTCGTCACCGTGGAGCGCCGCCGTCAGACAGACCGTCGGCCCCGCCCGCTCGCCGTTGATGATCGTCACGGGGATCCGGATCGGGTCGCCGAGGTACGTCTCGCTGACCGTGTACCGAACGTTGGCCGTCTCGCCGGGTCCGACCGTCCCACCGTGGTAGGTGAAGGCGGTCGTCTCCTCGCTCATGGCTCGGGCTCCGCCCCCGAGCTATAAATGCGATCCGGCACGTGCGGACGCACTGATAACGCTTTTAGACTCCCCGTGTGTCCGATAGCGTATATGAGCGATACCGTCCGTGTCGGCGTGCTCAGCCTGCACGAGAGCAAGGAGACGAAAGCGATCTGTAACGCCGTCGAGGACCTCGGCCACGAGGCGGAGTGGTTCAGACACGAGAACACCGCGATCGAGATCCGGGACGGGGAGGTCCTCCTCGAACCCGACGTCGACGTGATCGCGAACCGGCTGCTGCTCTCGAACTCCGAGACGCCCTCCGAGGAGCTCGGCCTCGCCGCGACGTTCGCGAACGTCCGTCCGATCCTCAACCACCCGATCGCGGTGCTCTCGGCGATCCACAAGTACGCGACCGCGACCGCGCTCACCGCCGAAGGGGTGCAGGTCCCCGACGCGCTGCTCGCGCTCGACAACCGGCGGCTCAACGACGGCCGTGACGCGTTCGGCGAGGAGGCCGTCTACAAGACGGCGATCGGCACCCACGGCGGCGGCACCTGGAAGGTCGGTGCGGGCGAGCAGGTGAACCCCCGGGTCGGCAACCGACAGGCGTTCCTCCAGAAGCTGATCGAGCGCGACGGCGAGCGCCACCGCGACCTCCGGGTCTACGTCGTCGGCAACGAGATCGTCGGCGCGATGAACCGCTACGCTCCCGAGAACGACTGGCGAACGAACGTCCACCTCGGTGGCGACGTCGAGAACGCGAGCGACCGCATCCCCGAGACGGTCGCCGAGATGGCGACGCGCTCGGCGGAGATCGTCGGCCTCGATTACGCGGGCGTCGACCTCGTCGAGGGTGACGAGGGCTGGTTCGTCCTCGAGGTGAACCCGACGGCAGGGTTCAGGGGGCTCTACAAGGCCGCGCAGGTCTCGCCGGCGCCCTACATCGCGAAGCTCGCGATCGAGCGCGTCGGCGGCCAGGTCGACGACGAGCGCGTGCGAGACCTCTCGGCGACGCTCGACGACTCGATGCCACGGTGTGCCCCCCAGGCCTTCCAGGAGGCCCAGGACGAGGTCGTCACGATCGGCTACACCGAGGAGGTGATGGTCTCTGGGACGAGCGGCTCCGAGACGGTCCTGGCGAAGTCCGACACCGGTGCGAGCCGGACGAGCATCGACACCGGACTCGCCGCGAAGATCGGCGCCGGACCGATAAAGTCGATCACGCGGGTGCGGTCTGGGAGCATGAAGTCGAGCAAGTCCCGACCCGTCGTCGACCTCGTCGTCGGCGTCGGCGGCAACCAGCACACCGTCACCGCGAGCATCGAGGACCGGAGCCACATGGACTACCCGCTGCTGCTCGGCCGGGACATCCTCAAACACTACCGGGTCGACGTCCGCCGGATGGCCGACCGCCAGGACGCCGAACTGGAGACCGAAGAGGAGTAGCTCCGTCGCCGTTCCCGTCGTCCTCCTCGTCCTGGTTGTCGCTCTCGCTGCCGTTCTGAGAAGGAGGTCGACACCCGCCGGCCGGGACCACGTCGGTATCGAGACGCCTATTTCGGCTCGCCCCGTCTCCCCCTCCGATGATGGACGAGGCCCTCCCGGTGCTGCGTCGAGACCCAGTGATGGCCGAACTCGTCGACCGCCACGACCCGTATCGCGAGCCGGACTGGACCGAGTACGAGCGTCTGTGCATCTCGATCATCAACCAGCAGCTCTCGACGGCCAGTGCGGCGGCGGTGCGAGAGCGCACCTTCGAGGTGCTCGATGGCGAGGTGACCCCCGAGACGGTGCTGGCGGCCGAGGAGTCGGCGCTCCGCGAGGCGGGACTCTCGCGTCAGAAGGTCGCGTACGTGCGCAACGCAGCGGAGACCTTCCGGGAGAACGACTACACCCGCACGGGGCTCTCCGGGTACTCGGACGAGGAGGTCGTCGACCGCCTGACCGAGATCACGGGGATCGGGGAGTGGACCGCCCGGATGTACCTCCTGTTCGTCCTCGAACGCCCGGACGTGCTCCCGCTCGGCGACCTCGCGGTCCGTCGGGCGATCACGGCGCTCTACGGGAACGGCGAGGAGCTCACGCGCCCGGAGATGTGCGAGATCGCCGAACGGTGGCGACCCTACCGGTCGATGGCGACGCGATACCTCTGGGCGGAGTACGAAGCGGAGTGACGGTCGCCTCGGGACACGTCCATCGCCGCGAACCGACGCCAGGCGACGACCAGGACGAAGAGGACGACGAGTCAGCCACGGATCGGGGACTCCGCCGGCTCACCGACCCCCGCCTCGGCGAACCCGCTCCACCACGCGAATATCACGGCGAAGCCGGTGGCGACGACGACCATGATCACGATTCGAACTCCGAGATCTTCGGTCGACTACGATACTCCCTATCAGAAGCCCTTGCCGAGCAGTTCGCGCGCGATGATGTTTTTCTGGATCTCCGTCGTCCCCTCGTAGATCTGGGTGATCTTCGCGTCTCTGTACAGACGTTCGACGTCGAAGTCGTTGACGTAGCCGGCCCCGCCGTGGATCTGGACCGCCTCGTCGGCGACTTCGACGGCGACCCGCGAGGCGAACTCCTTGGCCATCGAGGCGAGCGCGGTGAGCTCTCCGCCCTCGTTCTCGACCGCCCACGCCGACTTGTACGTGAGGTTGCGCGCCGCCTCCGTCCCCGTGTGCATCTCCGCGAGCTTGTGCTGGATCGCCTGGAACTCCGAGATCGAGCGGCCGAACTGCTCGCGTTCGGTGGCGTACTCGAGGGCACGCTCGCAGGCGCCCTTCGCGATGCCGACGCCCTGTGCGGCGACCATCGTCCGTGTCTCGTCGAAGAACTGCATCAGCTGGAGGAATCCCATCCCGCGGGTGCCGATCAGGTTCTCCTCCGGTACCCGGACGCCGTCGAAGCGGAGTTCGGCCGTATCGGAGGCCCTGATCCCGAGCTTCCCGGTGATCTTCTCGGCCGAAAACCCCTCCCGATCCGACTCGACGAGGATCTGTGAGAACCCCGAGTAGCGATCCTCGACCTCCGGATCGGTGAGACACATCACGACGAAGTACTCGCCCACGGAACCGTTCGTGATCCACATCTTGTTTCCGTCGATGATCCACTCGTCGTCCTCTTTCTCGGCGGTCGTCGAGACCGAGGAGACGTCCGAACCGGTGTCGGGTTCGCTGATCGCCGTGCCCATCACCGCCTCCCCGGTGGCGATCGGTTCGAGATACCGCTCTTTCTGCTCGTCCGTGCCGAACTCCATGATCGCGTCCGCGCCGAACGCGGCGGAGGTGATACAGAGCGCGATGCCGGGGTCGACGGCGAACAGATCTTCGGTTATCATCGCCATCTCGACGGGGTCGTAGCCGGCACCCCCGTACTCCATCGGGAGGTGTGCGCCGGTGAGCCCCATCTCCGCGGCGGCGTCCATCACCTCCTGGGGGTAGCTCTCGGCGACGTCGTGCTCGCTCGCGACGGGCGCGATCTCGTTCTCCGCGAAGCGCCTGATCTCCTCGCGGACGGCCTCCTGCTCCTCGGTGAGTCCGAACTCCATGTGAGCGAAGAACACGCTCCCGGTGAAAAACGTTCGTAACCCGAGATGAACTTCCTTCGAGTTTATTCCGACGGCAACGGAAACGTTGAACTGGCTGCCTGCCACAGTGGTGCGTATGGATATCGAGGAGATCAACACCGTAACCGTTCTCGGCGCGGGTAACATGGGTCACGGAATCGCCGAGGTGGCGGCGCTCGCGGGCTACGACGTCGTGATGCGCGACATCAACGAGGAGTTCGTCCGGAACGGCTACGAGGGGATCGAGTGGAGCCTCGGGAAGCTCGCCGAACGCGAGCGGATCAGCGAGGAGGAGGCAGAGGCTGCCCTCTCGCGGGTGACGCCCGTCGTCGAGGTCGAAGAGGCAGTGAGTGAAACCGACTTCCTCATCGAGGCGGTGCCGGAGAAGATGGAGATCAAGAAGGAGGTCTACCGGGAGGTCGAACGCCACGCCCCCGAGGATGCGGTGTTCACGACGAACACCTCGAGCCTCTCGATCACCGAGCTCTCGGAGGTCACGGAGCGCCCCGAACGGTTCTGCGGGATGCACTTCTTCAATCCACCCGTACGAATGGACCTCGTCGAGGTGATCTCGGGCGCGCACACCGCCGAGGAGACCCTGGAACTCACCGAAGAGCTCGCAGAGGCGTTCGGGAAGACGCCGGTACGAGTTCACAAGGACAGCCCCGGCTTCATCGTCAACCGCGTGCTGGTCCCCCTGATGAACGAGGCGGCCTGGATCGTCCACTCGGACGACGCGACGATCGAAGAGGTCGACTCCACGGTGACCTACGACATGGGTCAGCCGATGGGAAGTTTCGAACTCGCGGATCAGGTCGGCATCGACGTCGGCTACCACGTCCTCGAGTACATGCACGAGACGCTCGGCGACGCCTACGAGCCGTGTCCGCTGCTCGTCGAGAAGGTCGAGGCCGAGGAGTTCGGGAAGAAGAGCGGAAAGGGTTTTTACGACTACGACGGTGACGGCGTGGAGATCCCCCCGGACGAGGGGAGCGAGGAGGTGGAGGCCCGCCTCACGGCCGTCATGGCCAACGAGGTCGCGAAACTGATCGGTAACGACGTCGCCGACGCGAGCGCGATCGACGAGGCGACGACGCTCGGCGGCGGCTGGCCGGAGGGGCCGGCGAAGGTGGCCGATTCCTACGGGCTCGACTCGCTGGTCGAGACGCTCGAGACGCTCCAGGAAGAGACCGGGGCCGAGCGGTACGAGCCCGCGGAGTACCTCCGCGAGGCCGCCGAGGAGGGTGGGTTCTACGGGGGCGACGACGACGGAGGGAGCTTCGAGTACGAGGCGATCGCCGTCGATATCGAGGATGACGTCGCACGGCTCACGATCGACCGCCCACACCGGATGAACACGATCACGACCGAGATGATCGAGGAGATCGACCACGCGATCGACGAGTTCGAAGCGCGCGAGGTCAGGGCGATCCTCCTCACCGGTGCCGGCGACCGTGCGTTCTCCGCGGGCTTCGACGCCTCGACCGAGGCGGCCGAAACCGGGATCGAGGCGGCCGAACTCTCTCGGCTCGGCCAGAAGGCTTTCGGACGGTTCGAGGAGCTCCCGATGCCGGTGCTCGCCGCGATCGACGGCTACTGTCTCGGCGGGGGGATGGAGCTCGCGACCTGTGCGGACCTCCGGATCGCGAGCGAGCGATCCACCTTCGGCCAGCCCGAGCACGACCTCGGTCTGCTGCCGGGCTGGGGCGGCACCCAGCGGCTGCGCCACGTCGTCGGCGAGGGTCGCGCGAAGGAGATCATCTTCACCGCCGAGCACTACGACGCCGAGACGATGGAGTCCTACGGTTTCGTGAACGAACTGGTCGAGAACGACGCGCTCTCCGAGCGTGCCGAGGAGTTCGCGGCCGACCTCGCCGCCGGCCCGCCGATCGCCCAGAAGTTCACGAAGCGTGCGATGCTCGCCGGTCGCGACGACACCGACGCGGGTCTCGAAGTCGAGTCGGTCTCCTTCGGGCATCTCTTCACCACCGACGACATGTGGGAGGGGCTCTCGGCGTTCCAGAGCGACCGGGAGCCGGAGTTCGAGGGGAAGTAACCGGACGGGAACGGAACGGTTAAACCCGTCTGCCAAGAACTGATCCGTGCGTACGCTCGCTTGGTGTAGCCCGGCCAATCATATCGGCCTTTCGAGCCGATGACGGGGGTTCAAATCCCCCAGCGAGCATCCTTACGTTTGTTCACATTCTTCTGTAAAAAGTGTAGAATCTCAACCCTGGCGTTCTGATTCCGGACCCTCTACGGGAGGGATCTCGGCGTGACGGCGATCTCCACCGCCGAGCGCACGGACCTGCTTCTCGGCGTGCTCGTTGAGGAGTACGCGGAGCTCCGAGACGCCGAGGAGAACGCTGCTTCGGCGGGTGCGCTCGCGTTCGCGACTGATCGCCTCCACGAAGCACGCGAGGAGGTCCTCGCCTACGAGCGGATCACCGATCGGGAGGAGTCGGCGTGAGCGCCGAACGTTACGTGCGGACGATCCCGACCTGCCCCGCGTGCGGTCGGATCCTCTCGACCGGCGATCGCGATGGCTCCGCCTTCAAGTGTTCGCGATCGCGGTGCCGGCGTCGCTCGCCAGTCCAGGAGGTCTACGATGTCTGAGACAGTCGAGCGGAAGGCTGAGGTCACGAAGCGACGAGTCGGAGCGCTGCTCGGTCGCCGGCGTCAGAACCTCGATCGAGACGGCCACATCGCCGACTACGACGAGATCAACGACGGACGGAAGGTCGAGAAGCGGAAGATCGCCGGACCGTCGAACACGGCACAGACGGTCGACCGAGATCTCACGGCACTGTTCGGTGCTGCTCCCTCGACGACGACCGACCCGGACCTGCTGGTCGTCTCCGCTCGGATCGCCGCGGAGAAGGGGCCGACCGACAACCCACACGTCCCGGCGACCGATCAGGTTCTCGACGACGCCCTCGAGCGGATGGAACGCGAGGACCTCGTCCCAGCGTGGGAGCTCGTCGACGGCGAGGGAGGTCAGGGTTAATGGCGGGTCCGCACCTCCAGCCGCATCGGCCCGTCGCCGACGACGTTCGGGAGGGGTGCATTATGACGGTCGAGTTCGACTCCTTCAACCTTTACAGTGACACGAGTTGGACGGGATGGGCGTCGCCGAACCGGTTCTCAGCGCGCGTACAGGGGGGCTCGCAACGGGGGATGACCGCCGAGAACATCAGAAACGGCGATTCGGGGCAGATGGACGGGCTGGAGATCTGGACCGAGGCGAAGAACCTCGAAGTGATAGCCGAGCTCAAGCACTGATCAATCCTGAAGAAGTTGTGAGCGGCTGGTTCTCCTCTAACGATCCGGAATAAAGACCGGTAGCGATGAGCCACCGGGGCGAGCACCACACGCCACGCCGACCGGTTGATGCAGTATTCCATACCATGATAGACATATCAATCAACGACGAAGCGTTAGAGGCATTGATCGTCGAGCGCGTGGACGACGTGCTCGGGGAGATAGACTTCGGGGGCGGACCTCCGGGGCAGGGCGGCGAGTCGGCGTACACGACCGTCGGCGACGGTGGCGACTACGACAGCCTGGAGAACGCCTACGACGCCTGCGCGGAGAGTGCGGGCGGCGAGATCATGGTCCTGCCGACCTACTCCGCACGAAATGACTCGTTTCCCATCGAGATCGACGACAGAGCGATCGGCATCCGAGGGCAAGGATACGCGAGCACGATCGACGCCCGCGGGACGAGCGGCCCCGTGTTCGATCACTGCTACGGAGCCGTCCGGCCGCTCGGGGCGGGGATCAACAACCTCCGGATCCGGGGCGGTGACCCGGGCGTCCTCGTCTCGCGGGCGCGCTACAGCGAGATGGAGCGCGTGATGATCCGGGATACGGACGGCGTCGGCCTGCTGCTCGAGTCCGACGGGAGTGGCGCGATCAACACGCACGACTACCGCGGTCTCAAGATCGAGTCGACCGGCTCACACGGTATCCACCTCGCGAGCACGCACAACAACGCCGCTCACTCGACGCGGTTCTCGAAGATGGACGTCAACTTCGCTGGCGGTCACGGGATGCTGCTCGACGGCGGGTTCTCGGTCGACTTTTATCAGGGGACGCTCCAGCACAGCGAGTTGCACGGACTCTGTGGGACGGCCTCGAACTCCGGCATGATCGACGTGAAGGGCTGTTACATCGAGGCCAACAACGAGTCCTGCGACGTGGACGCCGAGGTCAGGCTCGATCGGTCGTTCGGTTCGTCAATAACCGACTGCTACTTCTACGACCTCGGTAACGGCACGGACCACGCGATCGTTCTCGGCGGGCAATACCAGTCCGTCGAGCGATGCACATTCCGTCCCTACAGCGGGGATCGGGTCGTGGATCGAGGGAGTGACAACACGGTCCGGGCATCGACCTGTCGGCGGATCGACGGGGGGTCGATCGGGAATTTTAGCGAGTCCTCCTCGGGCTCTGGATCGTCCGGCGGTGACTCTGGTTCTGGTTCTGGTTCCTCGGGCTCCGGCGGCGGATCGAGCGGCTCGAGCCCGTCGAGAGATAGGGAGAGCTACCGGATCAACGAGGACCTCGGGAGCGACGCCGAAGGCGAGGTCTACGTCTTCGACTCCGGCGAGTCCGGGCCGAAGACGATGGTCGTCGCGAACATCCACGGCAACGAGCGCTCCGCCGCGAGGGCCGCCGAGCGGATGGTCGACGAGGAGTGGACTCCGCGGAACGGCACGCTCGTTGTCCTCAACCCGGCGTGGACGTGCAACGACCGTCGAGAGACGCGCGACGGGTGTGGGGCCGATCTCAACCGGGCGTTCGGAGGCGATCCGAGCCGTCGCGAACTCGACAACGAGGGATGGACCGACGTCTCTCGGGGCATCTTCGCGTGCGTTGAGGACGAGTCGCCGGACGTCCTGCTCGACCTCCACGCCTCGTGGCATCTCGACGGACCGGCGCGCAACATCTTCCCGAACGGACGCGGGAACTCCCGCCGGCTCGCCCGTTCGGCGTGCGAGGCCGTGAACAGCTATCACGGCTTTAGCGGTCGGGAAGCGTGGTCGGAGGGCAACGTCGTCTCCCCGAGTGGAGCGGGTAACCGAGGGATGCTCGTGACGCGCTGTCACGACATCAATGTCCCGGCACTCCTCTCGGAGACCTACGTCCACGGCGGCGGCTGGACCGCACAGAGCCAGCGCCATCTCACCGTCGTCGCGCAGGTGATGGGCGACGTCGGTCACTCGCTTCCCCCGACGATCGGGCGCTGGCGGTAGAAGACCACAACCATGTTACAGGACATACTCGACAACGAGCGGCTGTACCGAGCGATCGTCCCGCTGACGTTCGGCGTGCTCTACGGGACGTACCACTACGTCGATAACAAGATGGACGGCGACGAGGAGGCCGATCGGGGCGACGAACCGGATGGGAAGGTCCAGACGTCGTGCAGGGACAGAAATACGGCGAGCCCCGCGACACCCGCAGCTATGCCGGGCATAACGATCACGAATCTTGCGTCCAGGGTTCCTTCATTCTTCGAGTGTTTCCTCGCTGGGGCGGTTCGAGTGTGCAGTCCCGAGAGAGAGAGAGAGAGTAGTGACTGCACCTCGTATATTACTACACTGCAAACCAGGTCGAAGACGTACCGACGTCACACTCGCTCCGGGGGGAGCATCACCATCGCCGGCTCGACCTCCGGGAGAGCCCCTTCGAGCGCTTGCCAGCTCTCCCCCCGGTCCACCGAGTGGACGATCGAGCCATCGGCCCGTCCGGCCCAGAGGTTATCCGGGAGTCCGGGGTCCGTACAGAGCGCCCAGGGCATCCGGTCGGCGGGAAACGCGTCGAGTTTCTCCCAGGCGTCGCCGCCCTCGTGACGGAACACGGCGGCCTTCGGGTCTTCGTCGCTCTCGGCGGCGAACGGGGAGGTCGACGCCGAGACGTACCAGACGTTCGGGTCGCCGGGGTCGGCCGCGACCGCCACGCCGTAGCCGCGGTCGAGCCCGCCGCCGGGCTTCCGCCAGGTCTCGCCGCCGTCGGTACTCCGGGCACCCGGTCGACGGGGAACCCCGGCACCGCCTTCGTAGACACATCTCTCGTCGGTCGCGTGCCAGACCAGGTCGTGACAGTCCCGGATCGCCTTCCGCCGGTGGTTCGACCACGTCTCGCCGCCGTCGGTGCTCCGGACGACGGCCCCGAACTCGATGCCCGCGACGACGAGATCCGGATCGCCGGGCGAGACCGCCAGCCCGTTGACGTAGGCGGTGAACGGCGGCGAGGCCGGCGAGCGCCAGATGCGCCGCCCGCGGACCTCCTGAAACGACGCACATTCCACCCAGGAGTTACCACCGTCGTCGGATCGATAGACGGCCGGCGGGCGGACGCCCGCGTAGAGTCGCTTCGGATCGCTCGGTGTAACCGCGAGGGCCATCACGTGCTCGCCGTCAAGCCCACGGAACTCCCAGGCACCACCGCGGTCCAGGGACAGGAAGACACCGCTGCCCTCGGTCCCCGCGAGGACGAGACCGGATCCGACCGGCCCCGTCGCCAGCGAGGAGACGTCGGTTCCCCCGAGGTGTTCGTCGACGATCCAGTCGTCCCCCTCAACCAGTCGCGCGACACCGTCCGACGTCGTCGACAGGAAGCTACGTCCCGCCATGGGCTGGTTCCCTACTGGCGTAATCGGGTGTGTTACCGCAACGCATGCAGCCGGTACAGGGGATGGGCTATTAACTCCCTCGTTCCGGTGGACGTCGCGACGTCTTCGGATTTTGGATGCAGTGTCGTCGTCCCGGTCACTGATCCGGAGAGATCGTCGGCGCCGAGGAGGTCGTCGCCTGCGAACGGATCGGTGACCAAGAGATCACCGGGGGTCCGTCCGGGTGCCGCTCCAGAGCGACGAGCGCTACGGAGACGGCTCTCCGAGAGGGTCGGACTACAACGAGAACAGTGATCACTCGATCGCAAGGCAGTAGTGTTTCTCTCCGTGGGTTTCACGAACCTCGACCACACCGTCGTACACCAGATACTCCAACATACTCGCGACCAGGATCTGAGCGAGACGGTCCCTGATCAGCGAGCGTTTCGCGTTCGTCGTGAAACTGATGTGGTCGGTTATCTCCCTGGCCGAGTACGCCGTGTCCTGATTCGTCTCCAGCAGTTCCAGGATATGGTGATACCTGGACTCTCGCCGTACACCGTCTCGCCAGTCTGAACGTCCGATCGGCACGGTCTCCCTAGAAGCTATATCCGAACTTAGCCCTGTCGCGGTGGTACCGAGAACGGGATCACGTGGTGCGGTACTGGACCACGTCGCCGTTCGGCCGGGTGTCTCGAACTCGTGGAGCGACACGTTCTCAGAGCCGAGGGATCGCGACCGATCTGGTAGGGATCGTCGTAGCCGACCCGATCTCGGGTACGTGTGTCACCGACGTCGTTCGATCGGAAATCGAAGAACTACGAACTCATACGACGATCCCTATCAGTACGTGTCGTCTTCCTCTTCTTCCTCCTCGTCGTCGGGGTCGTCGTCCTCGAGGTCGTCGTGGGCGGGTTCCTCGTCCTCGTCCTCTTCTTCCCCCTCGCCGGTCTCCTCGTCCTCGACTTCTTCGGGGTCGTCGTCGACCTCCTCGGCGTCGTCGACGGCATCCTCACCGTCGTCGAGCGCGTCGTCCTCGTCGTCCGTGGGGGCGTCCCCGTCGTCGGGGTCCTCCGGGTCGTCGTCCGGTCCGTCGGGCTCGTCGTCGCTACAGCCGGCGAGCGCCGCCGTCGCTGCTATCCCGAGAAGGTATCTCCGTCGGTACATCACGGATCGTACTATCGGTCGCGGTATATCATGGTTGCGACCGGTCGATGGATACGAACGCTCGTGGGACTCCGTGGGACTCGTGCCGAACGCCACTGGTTCCCCGAGCAGCAGACGGGTTCGTCCGGACCCGTATCTCCTTTTCGTCTCGCTGAACGATCGTCAGCTCGACCGATCCGCTCTCCGATCCCGCTATCGGGGTCGGATCTCTCGGGTTCTCGTGGTCGGTTCAGTCCGCGCCGTGGCGGGGGGCGAACCCGCAGTCCTCACAGTTCCACGACTCGCGTACCGGCGTGAGTCTCCCGTGGCATCTCGGACAGCTGTACGTGTCGGTGGGTTGGGCTATCGCCATTGCACGTCGGTACTTCACCGATCACTATCAATCTTCCTTCCATATCGAATAATCTCTGTACGTGTATGTCTGTGCGTTTAATGAGCATACAGTTACAGCGATCCAGGGGTTCGAGACCCGGGTCGAGGGAGACGGGCCGTTGACTCCCGTCGGGGGGTGGCTGCGGAGAAGACGGCAGCCGGATCGGGCCGCCGTGGGCAGAGTGACAGGAGCGTGCGAGTGACCAGGCATGGTTGACAACGACCGACCGCGGAACGTCGCACGCCAGCGCTCTCTATCAGTATTCGGGTAAAAAGCTTTGCGTTCAATGGTGATTCGAGGGATGTAATTGTAGATATTTTGGACGTTCGGTCGGTATCTTGCCCGTTTACACAAATGCGTCACGAAAAGCGTCACGGAAAAGCCGCCGGACGACCGTCCGTCGGGTATCGCGTGGAACCCCCCTCCCGACCGTTCGATCCGTGAATCTTTCCACTCACACAAAGCATATTACAGGGTATCGCGTGCGTGTAACTGACGCGGGCGAATTCCCCGCCTGCGTTGATGGCATCGAACCGTGTGATCGAACCCCACCCACCCAACCCCAACCCCCAACTCCCCTCGGTGTGACGGGCCGTATTGGCCCGCACACCACGTTTTCTCGACGCGGTACCGGTGTCCCGGACCCACGAAGAGAGTCGACGGCGCGTCGTCAGGGTTCAGTACCCGCGCTCGACGAGGTAGTCCGCCAGATCACAGAGCAGCGCCCGCGCCTCGTTCTCGGGCAGCACGTCCAGTCTCCCCTTCCCCCGTTCGACGAGCGACGCCGCCCGATCGCGGGCGAAGTCGATACTACCGGCCGCCTCCAGTTCGGCGACCGCCCGGTCGATGTCCTCCTCCGTGACCGCCTCGACGCTCCCGGCGTCGATCAGCCCCTCCAGGTCGACGCCCCGGTCTCGCGCGTGGAGCGTGATGAGCGTCCGCTTGCCCTCGACGAGGTCGCTCCCGCGCCGTTTGCCGAGTCGGTCGCTCGCGACGGTGAGGTCGAGGACGTCGTCCTGGATCTGGAACGCACGGCCGACGTCGAGGCCGTAGCCACAGAGCGCCTCGACCGTCTCGTCGTCGGCGCCCAGTAGGATGCCCGGAACGCTCGCCGCGGCGCCGTACAGTACGGCGGTCTTCAGTTCGATCATCTCCATGTACTCCTCGGTGCCGACGTCCTCGCGCCCCTCGAACGAGACGTCGAGCGCCTGACCCTCGCAGATCTTCGTACAGGTCGTCGCGAGCGCCTCGATCGCCCGGATCGCTCGCTCCGGCGGCGCGCCGGTTTCGAGCATGATCTCGAACGCCTTCGAGTAGAGCGTATCGCCCGCGAGGATCGCCGTCTCGAGGTCGTACTCCCGGTGGACCGCCGGGACTCCGCGTCGGAGGTCGTCGTCGTCCATGATGTCGTCGTGGATGAGCGTAAACGACTGGATCACCTCGATCGAGACGGCCGCGCTCAGTAGGTCGACCTCCTCGCCCGAGAGCGCCGGGAACCGTCGGTAGTCTGCCGAGAGCGGTTCGACGTCACAGAGCGCCTCCCCGACCAGCAGGACGACCGCCG